>CANASP010000008.1 GCA_947364365.1 uncultured Alistipes sp. | reverse complement strand
CTTCTGCTTTTCGAGCAGCTTGCGCTTGCGCGAGATGTCGCCGCCGTAGCACTTGGCCGTCACGTCCTTGCGCACGGCCTTCACCGTCTCGCGGGCGATGATCTTGGCGCCGATGGCAGCCTGAATGGCGATGTCGAACTGCTGTCGCGGGATCAGCTCCTTGAGCTTCTCGCACATCTTGCGGCCGAAGTCGTAGGCGTGGTCGGCGTAGATGAGCGACGAGAGGGCGTCGACGGGCTCAGAGTTGAGCAGGATGTCGAGCTTGACGAGCTTCGAGAGCTGGTAGCCCGTGCGGTGGTAGTCGAACGAGGCGTAGCCCTTCGAGATGCTCTTGAGCTTGTCGTAGAAGTCGAAGACGATCTCCGACAGCGGCATGTCGAAATTGACCTCCACGCGGTCCTGCGTGATGAAGGTCTGGTTCTTCATCACACCGCGCTTGTCGATGCAGAGCTTGATGACGTTGCCCAGAAACTCGGCCTTGGTGATGATCTGCGCCAGGATGTAGGGCTCCTCGATCTTGGCGATCTTGGTGATCTCGGGCAGCCCCGAGGGGTTGTGCACCTCCAGCGTGTCGCCCTGCGTGGTGGTGATGCGGTACGAGACGTTGGGTACGGTGGTGATGACGTCCATGTCGAACTCGCGGTAGAGACGCTCCTGGATGATCTCCATGTGGAGCAGGCCGAGGAAGCCGCAGCGGAAGCCGAAGCCCAGGGCCAGCGAGCTCTCGGGCTCGAAGGTCAGCGAGGCGTCGTTGAGCTGCAACTTCTCCAGCGAGGCGCGCAGGTCCTCGTACTGGTCGGCCTCGACGGGGTAGACGCCGGCGAAGACCATGGGCTTCACCTCCTCGAATCCGGCGATCGCCTCCTCGGCGGGCCGTGCCACCGAGGTGATCGTGTCGCCCACCTTCACCTCCGACGAGGTCTTGATGCCCGAGCAGATGTAGCCCACGTCGCCGGCCTTGATCTCCTGGCGGGGCTGCATCTTGAGCTTCAGCACGCCCACCTCGTCGGCGTCGTAGTCGCTGCCGGCGTTGAAGAACTTCACGTGGTCGCCCTTGCGCAATGTGCCGTTGAAGACGCGGAAGTAGGCGATGATGCCGCGGAAGGGGTTGAACACCGAGTCGAAGATCAGCGCCTGCAACGGGGCGTTCTCGTCGCCCTGCGGAGCCGGAATCCGCTGCACGATCGCTTCGAGCACCTCCTCGACGCCCAGACCCGTCTTGCCCGAGGCGAGCAGGATATCCTCCTCCTTGCAGCCGATCAGGTCGATCACCTGGTCCTTCACCTCGTCGATCATCGCCGAGTCCATGTCGATCTTGTTCAACACGGGGACGATCTCCAGATCGTGGCCCACGGCCAGATAGAGGTTGGAGATGGTCTGGGCCTGGATGCCCTGCGTGGCGTCGACGACCAGCAGCGCCCCCTCGCACGAGGCGATGGCGCGCGAGACTTCGTAGGAGAAGTCGACGTGTCCCGGCGTGTCGATCAGGTTGAGCGTGTAGCTTTGGCCGTCGCGGGCCTTGTACTCCATCTGGATGGCGTGGCTCTTGATCGTGATGCCCTTCTCGCGCTCGAGGTCCATGTCGTCGAGCACCTGCGCCTGCATTTCGCGCTGGTTGAGTGTGTTGGTCTTCTCCAGCAGGCGGTCGGCGAGCGTCGACTTGCCGTGGTCGATGTGGGCGATGATGCAGAAGTTGCGTATGTTTTTCATAGCGTATCGTGTCGGAAGTTTGCGTGCGTAATCAAAGTGCAAATATACGAATAAGCGAGGGCAAAAGCAAGCTTGCTTGCATTTTGCCGAGCGGGAGTATATTCGGCGAAGCCAAATATCAGAATAAGCGAGGGCAAAAGCAAGCTTGCTTGCATTTTGCCGAGCGGGAGTATGTTCGGCGAAGCCAAATATCAGAATAAGCGAGGGCAAAAGCAAGCTTGCTTGCATTTTGTCGAGCGGGAGTATATTCGGCGAAGCCAAATATCTGAATAAGCGAGGGCAAAAGCAAGCTCGCCCGCATTTTGCCGAGCGGGAGTATATTCGGCGAAGCTCAAACAATGCGATATAACCGGCTCATCGAGCCGTGCGGGCCGCAGCCTCCGGCGGCGAAGGAAAGCAACTCACTCTCGTTCGTGCGTCCTTCGCAGGCTGCGGACCGAGAATTTACCTCATGAAAAGGAGATAATTCCGATGGAGCGTTCTCCGTTTGGCATCCGGTTTGCCGGAATGAAGGCTAACAACCGAAAAACGACAGCCGATGGACAAACGGAAAATGGTGGCGCTCGTGGCGCACGACAACATGAAAAAGGATCTCGCGGAGTGGGTCGAGTGGAACAGCGCCCTGTTGGCGCTCCACCCGCTGGTGTGCACCGGCACGACGGGCCGCATGGTCGAACGCACGCTGCGCGCCCACGGCGGGGCGGAGTGCGCGGCCGAGGGGCTGGACATCCGCCTGCTGCGTTCGGGTCCTCTGGGCGGCGACCAGCAGCTGGGGGCGCTCATCGTCGACGGACGCATTAGCGCCCTGATCTTCTTCTGCGACCCGATGGCGGCGCAGCCCCACGACGTCGATGTCAAGGCGCTGCTGCGCCTGGCCTCGCTCTACAACGTCCCCACGGCGATCAACCGCGCCTCGGCCGACTACCTCATCTCGTCGCCGCTCTTCTTCGAGGAGGAGTACGAACCGGCCGTCAAGGATTACTCCTCCTACGTCGAGCGGGTGCTTCATTGATCCTGCCTCCGCACGGAACCCGGGCCTGCGTCTTCGGCGCGGGCCTTCGGCGTTATCGGCCGTTGCTGTCGCGGAGCGTCGCCAGCAGACGGTCGAGCACCCCGTCGCGCCTGTGAGGTATTCGGCCGCTATGGCCGGAATCGGAATGTCGGGGAGGACATAGCCGTCGTCGCGGCGCGTGCACTCGTCGATCTCGACCATCGAAACGGCCGATTCGGCGAGTTGCACGGGGGAGAACCACCAGCCATCGAGCACCTCGCCGTATTTCAGTGCGTTGTGTCGCAGCGGCTCGCCGGCGAGCAGGGCGCCGCCGTGGTATTGCAGCATGTTAGCGAACGATGCGGCGATCGACCCCGTGTCGCGACTGACGAGCACGTAGTAGCGCATATCCCCGACGTACATCTCCGGGTCGGTCTCGAACGAGCGTACGTATTGATCCTCGGGAAGTTCTACGACCTCGCCGAGCTGCTCTTCGGTGAGAAAGCCGTAGTAGCGCATCGCTTCGCGCGACGCCTTCACGCGCTGCCCCGTGCAGTATTCGACCACGGGTTTGTCGATGAAGATCGACAGCAGTTCGTCGAATGCGTGGCCGCTTCCGCCGGGGTTGCGCCGCAGGTCGAGCACCACGTCGACGATGCCCCGTTTCCTGAAGCCGACGATCGCCCGGCGGACGATGCGGATCAGGCGGCTGTTGTCGGGGAAGAACTCGGGGATGGCGATGTAGCCGCAGCTGTCGTAGGTGCGGATGTTGGCGTCGGTCTCCTCGGCTTTCGAGAGCCGGAAGAGCGCATCGCGATAGGGGAGCCCTTCGGTGTCGACGGCCAGCGGGGCGCCGTCGCGGCACAGGTCGATCCGCCAGCGGGGTGCCATGATCTCGTAGAAGCAGCAGGCGAGCAGGGTGGAGGGCTCCGTATAGCGGTCGTCGTAGACGTAGCGCAGGTATTCGGCGGTCGGGCGGCCGTTGATCGCCGTGATGCGGTCGCCTGGCCGGAACGAAGGGTCGAGCGAGCGGTCGATCACCAGCGTGTCATTGATCCGCAGGAGGCTGAATCCCGGCATGCGCACCTTTTTGCGGGCCTTGCGCCGGTCGGAGGGGCGGGGGTAGACCGTGCTGTCGAACGTGGCCACCGTTGCGATCCGGTAGTGGGGGTCTTCGTGGTGCAGCCGGTCGTACCAGGGGCGCATGACCCAGAAAAGGTCGGAGGTGAGCAGCGAATCCTTGCCCAGCGCCTCGCAGCGGGCCTCGATCTCGGTCAGGATGGCGGCCTTCTCGTCGGATGTGAGGGGCGTGTCGAGTCCCGGGTGACGACCTACGCGGTGGAGGTTCTTTTCGAGGCCGACGCGCGAGCGGGGAGTCAGGTAGTCGACGATGGCGATGCGCCGGTCGGGGATGCGGACCGTGCGGCCGGCGGGCCGGTGCACGCTGTCGATCGCGGAGGTGCTCTGCGCGCGGCCGGTGCCCGCGATGCTTGCGAGCAGCGCGAGCGCGAGTAGGATGGTTTTCATGGATGGACGGTTCGTAGTTCGCCCAGTAGAACGGGTCCTGCGGCCGAATATTGTGCGATAATCGTGCCCAGGACGCCGGTGCCTGTCTTGCGGTCTCAGATCTCGTGCGAGAGGGGAGGGGGCACGGCGCCGCTCAGGTCGAAATCGCCCCACTGCTCGCCGATCCGATCGAGTGTGGCGAACAGTTCGTCGACGTCGAGCGATGTGACGAGCGTCATGCGCGTCGACTTGAAGTCCGGCAGCCCCTTGAAGTAGTTGGTCAGGTGGCGCCGCATCTCCAGGATGCCTACGCGCTCGCCCTTGATTTCGAGCGACTTGGCGAGGTGCTCGCGGGCGATCGCCACGCGTTCGGCGACCGACGGCTGCGGCAGCAGCTCGCCCGTCGCGAGGAAGTGCTTCACCTCGCGGAAGATCCAGGGCCGCCCGTAGGTCGCGCGGCCGATCATCACCCCGTCGACGCCGTAGCGGTCGAACATCGCGGCCGCCTTCGGACCCGAATCGACGTCGCCGTTGCCGATGATCGGGATGCGGATCTGCGGGTTGTTCTTCACCGCGCCGATGAGTGTCCAGTCGGCCTCGCCGCGGTACATCTGCGCGCGGGTGCGCCCGTGGATCGTCAGCGCGGCGATCCCCACGTCCTGCAACCGCAGGGCGATCTCCTCGATATTCTTCGAATCGTCGTCCCAGCCCAGTCGGGTCTTGACCGTCACGGGCGTCTTCACCGCCTCGACGATCCGCCGCGTCATCTCGACCATCAGCGGCACGTCGCGCATCATCCCCGACCCGGCGCCGCGCCCGGCGATCTTCTTGACCGGGCAGCCGAAGTTGATGTCGATGATGTCGGGGCCGGCGGCCTCGGCCATGCGGGCCGCTTCGACCATCGGCTCGACCAGATGGCCGTAGATCTGGATCCCCACGGGACGCTCCGCGTCGTCGATCGCCAGCTTCTTGAGCGATTTGGCCGCGTCGCGTATCAGTCCGTCCGACGAAATGAACTCGGTGTAGACCACGTCGGCTCCGAACCGCTTGCACATGTAGCGGAACGAGGGGTCGGTGACATCCTCCATGGGGGCAAGCAGCAGGGGGCGTTCCCCGAGATCTATGTCGGCTATCTTCATCGCAAGATGTTTTTTCGGCCCGTAAAGATAGGCAATCTTTTCGGGTTTTCGTTCCGATACGAAAATATACAATAAAAAATAGTATTTAAATTGTATTCATAATCAATGATTTCAACTCTTTTTGCGAAAAAATTAGGGGGGGTATTTTTAAATAAAAAATATTTATATTTGTAATAAACCAGCGTGCTTTTTGTCGGTCGTGCGGCCGGCTGGGAGCCGCATAAACCCAACTTTATATGAAGAACAGTTTGTTACTATTTTTGTGCCTCTGTGTCGCGACGATCGCCGGCGGCGGTTGCAGCGATTACGACGACACGGAGATCCGCTCGGAGATCGACGACCTGAAAAGCCGGGTGACGGCGCTTGAGGAGTGGTGCCGGGAGGCCGACGTCCAGATCGGTTCGTTGCAGGGGCTGGTCGCCGCGCTCGAAAACAGGGATTGCATCACCGACATCGTTCCTATCGTGGAGGGTGCCGAGGAGGTGGGGTATACCATTTCGTTCCTTAAGGGCAGTTCCATCTCCATCCGTCACGGCCGCGACGGCGAACCCGGCGCTGCGGGCAATACCCCGGTCGTGGGTGTGGCCAAGGATTCCGACGATCCCGCCGACGAGACCTATTATTGGACGGTGCGTGTCGGCGACGGCCGGCCCGAATTTCTGACCGATGCCGACGGCAACAAGATCCCGGTTACCGGCGCGGCAGGTGCCGCCGGCGACAAGGGCGATCCGGGTGACAAGGGCGACCAGGGTGACAAAGGAGATAAAGGCGATCAAGGCGACAAGGGCGACCAAGGCGACAAGGGCGATCCGGGCCAGCCCGGCGCTCCCGGTCATACGCCCCAGCTGAGCGTCGAGGCGTTCGAAGGTACTCTCTATTGGAAGATCGACGGACAGTGGCTGCTCTGCGACGGCGAGAAGGTCCCGGCCACCGGCGAGCAGGGCGATGCGGTGTTCCGCAAGGACGGCGTCGATCTTTCCGATCCCGATAACGTTACCTTTACGCTGGCCGACGGCAACCGGCTGACGCTTCCGCGCGCCCGTGCGCTGAAGGTGGCGTTCGAGAGCTACGAACCGCTCGATGTGCTGCCCGATACCCCGATCCGCATCGTCCTGCCCTCCACGCTCCGGGCCGAAGACTTTACGGCGATCGTCGCCGAACTCAAGGCCGATGACGGCACGACGGGCACCGGCATCGCGACGCGTGCCGACGGGGGCGTGCGGATCGTCAAACCCACCTTCGACGACGAGGGCAACTACAACGACGACGCGGCCGTGATCACCAACCACACGGCGGCCGACGGCTCGCTCGCCGTGCTCAAGGTGACGCTGATCGACAGCGAGGGCAACGAGATCTCCTCGTCGCGCGTGCTGGAGCTCTATCGCAGCGATCTGTCGCTGGCGGCCCGCAAGACGGGCGGCGCATTCACGCTCGAACGCGATTACGAACTCGTCGAGCCGCTCGTCGTCGCGGCGGGACAGTCGCTGACGATCGATCTCGGCGGCCACACGCTTTCCAACCTCGGCGGGGGCGCAGCGCTGCGTGTCGAGGGCGAACTGACCGTCGGGGGCGAGGGCTCGGTCGACGGCGGCCGCGGCGGCAACAACAAGGCCGTGCAGGTCGTGGGCGACGGCCGGTTCGTCGTCCGCGGCGGCGAGTTCTCCGTCGGTCCCGATGCTTCGGGCGAGGGCAACGCCTGCATCGAGGCGTGGGATCGCGCGTCGGTCGAGATCTACGGCGGCACGTTCCGCTCCGAAGCGCTTTACGACGGTAAATACTGGGTGCTCAATAAGAAGGACGGTTCGGCCGCTTCGATCACGGTCTACGGCGGCCGGTTCGTCGGCTTCAACCCCGCGGCCGGAGGAACCGAATCGCCTGCCGAGAGTTTCGTCGCCGAGGGCCATTCGGCCGCCAAGGTCGCTTCGAATCCCGATATCTACGAGGTCGTCGAGGGGCTGACGGCCAACACCACCGAGGAGTTGCTGACCCTGCTTCCGCAGATCGCGGCGCAGGGCGGGGAGATCCGCATCCCGCGTGCGGCCGAGCTCGACCTGACCCAGTTGCCCGGCCTCTCGGTCGAGAAACCCACGACGATCGTTATCGACGGTCATGTCACGGCTTCCGAGGAGTGGCAGATACGCAACAACAGCGAGTTGACCATCAAGGGCGACGGCCGGGTCGATCTGCCGCGCCGCATCGTCGAGAACCACGGCACGCTGGTCGTCGAGGGCGGCGTCTACTCCACATCGGTCAACAACGGCGGTACGGCATTCTGGAACAACGATGAAAACGCCGTGATGAAGCTCCGCGACGTCGAGGTGCACGCTTCGTTCTATGCCGTCGCCGGCAACGGTACGATCGAGATCGAGCAGAGCGTGATCGAGTCGACGGCATCCAACAAGAACGGATCGTGGGCCTATTGCGTTTCGGCGCAGGACGGCTGCCGGATGACGCTCCGCGGCTCGGAGGTCCGGGGTGTCCAGGGCGGCATTGCCTCGGTGCGCGGTTCCTACGTGACGGTCGACGGCGTGACCGTCGAAGCCCGGAACTCGGAGCCCGGGCTTCAGGACGCGTTCTATGCGCTCTATGCCGCACAGGAGGGTGTCATCGAGGTGCTCGACGGATCGTTCTATTCCGACCGTACGCCCTGCTGCCTGGCATCGGACAACGACCAGACGGGCGATCCGCTCGGTTCGTTCCGTCTCAAGGGCGGCCGGTTCAGCTCCAAGCCGCAGACCAACCTCCCCTCGTACGAGGACCTGCTCGTCGAGGCGGGTTACCGCTATGAAGCAATCGACGAGGCTCCCTACGTTTGGCAGATCGTTCCGATCCGCTGATGAGCGTCTGATTGAAAATCGAAGGGCCCGGCGGAAAAAGTCGGGCCTTTCTTTTCGCAATATGGCAATGCCGATTTGGATTTGCCGAGAGCTTGTC
This sequence comes from uncultured Alistipes sp., assembly GCA_947364365.1. Taxonomy (GTDB): domain Bacteria; phylum Bacteroidota; class Bacteroidia; order Bacteroidales; family Rikenellaceae; genus Alistipes. Next base: position 101,747 of record CANASP010000008.1, on the reverse strand, counting down.
GTAACTTTGTCCAAATTTCCAATGACATGAACATCGAACAGTTTCTCGCACAAGCGGTCGGCGATGCCGTTAAGGCGCTCTACGGCGACGTGAACGCCCCGCTTCAGATACAGAAAACCCGCAAGGAGTTCGCGGGCGACTATACGCTGGTGGTCTTCCCGCTGCTCAAGGCGAGCCGCAAGGGCCCCGAGGCCACCGCGACGGAGATCGGCGAGCGCCTCACGGCCGACGTGGCCGAGATCCGCGCCTTCAACGTCGTGAAGGGCTTCCTCAACCTCGAGCTCGACGCCTCGTTCTGGGCCGCTCGCTTCGCCGAGATCGCCGCCGACGCGGATTACGGCCAGGCAGCCCCTTCGGGTCGCACGATCATGATCGAGTACTCGTCGCCCAATACCAACAAGCCGCTCCACCTGGGCCATATCCGCAACAACCTGCTGGGCTACTCCGTGGCGCAGATCCTGGCGGCCAACGGCCACCGCGTCATCAAGGCCAACCTGGTGAACGACCGCGGCATCCACATCTGCAAGTCGATGTTGGCGTGGAAGCTCTACGGCGGTGGCGAGACCCCCGCGTCGTCGGGCATGAAGGGCGACCATCTGGTGGGCAAATACTACGTCGAGTTCGACAAGCACTACAAGGCCCAGATCAAGGAGCTCGTGGCCGCGGGCCAGAGCGAGGAGGAGGCGAAGAAGAACGCCCCGATCATGCGCGAGGCGCAGGAGATGCTGCGCCGCTGGGAGGCCAAGGATCCCGAGGTCTACGGGCTGTGGGAGACGATGAACGGCTGGGTCTACGAGGGCTTCGACGTGACCTACAAGGCCCTGGGCGTCGACTTCGACAAGGTCTACTACGAGTCGCAGACCTACCTGCTGGGCAAGTCGCTCGTCGAGGAGGGGCTCGCGAAGGGGGTCTTCTACCGTCGCGACGACAACTCGGTGTGGATCGATCTGACGGGCGACGGGCTCGACGAGAAGCTGCTGTTGCGCGGCGACGGCACGTCGGTCTACATGACGCAGGACCTCGGCACGGCCTTCCGCCGCTTCGAGGACAACCGCCTCGACGACATGATCTATGTCGTGGGCAACGAGCAGAACTACCACTTCCAGGTCCTCAAGCTGGTGCTCAAGAAGCTGGGCTACGCCGAGTGGAGCGACCACATCACCCACCTCTCCTACGGCATGGTCGAGCTTCCCGAGGGCAAGATGAAGTCGCGCGAGGGCACGGTGGTCGACGCCGACGACCTGATCGCCGCCATGGTCAGGACCGCCCGCGAGATGTCGGCCGAGCTGGGCAAGCTGGACGGCTGCTCGGAGGAGGAGGCCGAGGCCGTCTCGACGATGGTGGGCCTGGGTGCGCTCAAGTACTTCATCCTCAAGGTCGACCCCAAGAAGACCATGCTGTTCGATCCGCGCGAGTCGATCGACTTCAACGGCAATACGGGCCCCTTCATCCAGTATACCCACGCGCGTATCCGTTCGGTGCTTCGCAAGGCTACCGAGGCGGGTATCGACTTTTCGGGCCCGTCGGCCGCCGCCTATCTCCCCGAGGAGATCGAGCTGGTGAAGATGCTCGCCGATTACCCGGCCACGGTGCGTGCCGCGGGCGACAATTTCGCGCCGTCGATCATCGGCGCCTATGTTTACGAACTGGCCAAGACCTTCAACGGCTACTACCACGACCACTCGATCCTGCGCGAGGACGACGCCGAGGTGCGTCGCATGCGTCTCCAGCTGGCGGCGCAGGTCGCGCGCGTCATCCGCAGCGGCATGAAGCTGCTCGGGATCGACGTGCCCGAGCGCATGTAGCCGCGCGTCGATGCGATAAGCGCCTCCCGCGCGTTGTGCGATTGTACGGAGCGGCGTCCCTTCCCGGGGCGCCGCTCTGCCGTGTTGGTACGAATCTTGCGACGGCAGGGCAGACAACCAATACATTCAATCGCGTGAAAACACTTCTTACCTCTTTCGTTCTCGGCTGCACCCTCTGCGGTGCGGCGGGAGTCGCCCGGGCCGCCGATCCGACGCCCGGCGTGGGCTCCATTCTGCTGACGGAGGCCGTCGAAGGCTCCCACCTGGTCCGCAAATACCTGGTCCGCAACGCGGGCGATGCCTCCTACGAGGTCCGCTACCGGATCGACGCCGCGCAGCTCGCCTCCGACTATGCCGACAATTCGCAGGATCTCTCCGATCTCGATTCGTTCATCGGCAGCCTGCCCAACGACGAACTGCGCAGCATCCGCCGTATCGTCGTCACGGGCTATGCCTCGCCCGATGGTCCGCAGCGGCTCAACGAGCGGCTGGCGCGCGAGCGTGCCGAGGATCTCGTCGCCTACCTCGACAACAAATACGAGCTTTCGAAGAGCTACGGCATCGCCGTCGAGGCGCAGGTCGCTTCGTGGGACGACGTGCGCGAGGCGGTGGCCGCTTCCGACGCTCCCCAGCGCGATGCCGTGCTGAAGGTGCTCGACAGCGACCGTTCCGATGCGGCCAAGCAGGCGGCGCTCAAGCGGCAGGGCGCCGTGTGGAACTACCTGGCGGCCGATGTGTTGCCGTCGATGCGCCGCGTCGACCTCGCCATCGAATATGCCCAGGATCGCATCGTGGAGCTCCGCACGCGTCTCCCGCGCCCCAAGCCCCAGCCCGCTCCGGCGCCGGCTCCTCGCCGGAAATGCTGCTGCGAGGTGATCGACGACGGCTCGACGGGCCTGATCGTCGAGATGCCCTTCCCCGGGGTTGACTGGGAGTAGACCGCATCCGGATGCCCGTCCGGATGCTCCGTCTAGTCGTCCCGTCTGGTCTCCCCCGCCGGTCGTCGGTATTCGAGCCGGTTCCGGCCGATGGTTCCAGTCGATGGTTCCGGCCCGGACGGGTTGCGGTGGGGGAGTCCGCTCTTGGGGATGCCGGACGACGTGTCCGAGTCCGGTCGCCACGTCCTGTCGCCCTGTCCGGTCGTCCCGTCCGGTCGCCGGTATTCGTGCTGGTCTCCCTGTCCGGTCGCCCCGCCTGTCGCCGGTATCCGGCCCAATTTTGGCCGACGGTAGCGGCCGATGGTTCCGGCCCGGACGGGTTGCGGTGGGGTAGTCCGCTCTCGGGAATGCCGGACATCGCGTCCGAGTCCGGATGTCCCGTCCGGTCTCCCCGTCCGGTCGTCCCGTCCGATCGCCGGTATTCGTGCCGCTTTCGGCCGGCGGTTTCGGCCGATGGTTCCGGCCCGGACGGGTTGCGGTGGGGGAGTCCGCTCTCGGAGATGCCGGACGACGTGTCCGAGTCCGGTCGCCCCGTCCCAATGCCCCGCCGGTCGCCGGTATCCGGCCCAATTTCGGCCGACGGTAGCGGCCGACGGTTCCGGCCCGGACGGGTTGCGGTGGGGGGAGTCCGCTCTCGGGAATGCCGGACGACGCGTCCGATATCATACGGAAAACGCCCTTCGGTCAACCGAAGGGCGTTCTTTATAGCCATGCGCTATCGTCTATTTCCTGAATCCGGCGAGGATGTCCCGTCCGAAAAGGATCCATCCCGAAGCGGCTACGGCGGCCAGGAAGACGAATCCCACCAGAATCATCGCCTTCGACGGTTTCGAGGCCCTGATGGGCACCGTGGCGGGCTGTACGACGGCGTATACCGGCGTCGACTCCTGCACCTTGGCCTTGGCTACCTGCAACTGCTGCGCCATCTGGTTGTAGACGTTGTAGTAGAGGTTCATCTCGTTCTGCAAGCGCTCCTGCTCGATGCGCACGCTGCGCAGCACGATGTTCTGGTTGGCGTCCATGTAGCGGGCGTAGCTCTGCTGCGCCTCGTAGTACTGCTGCTGCGCCTCGTCGTAGAGTTGCTGCATGTACTCCAGGTCGTGACGCGCCTTGTTGGTGCGATACTGGGTGATATACTCCTGGAGGTTGTGCATCACCGTGTCGGTCAGCGTCGCCGACACGAGCGGATCCTGCATCGTCACCGAGAGCGTCACCACCGAGGTTTTCTTGTCCACGGCGACGCTGATGCGCTCGCGGAGCGTCTCCACGATCCGGGTCTCGTCCTTCGTGAGCCGGAAGAGGTCCGTACCCTGCTGCCCGGACCCCTCATCGTCGTCGCGCAGCAGCGACATGACCCAACCCAACGCTTTGAAAGGCAGTCCGATCACGGCGCTCCACCACGGTGCGCGCAACGCTTCGTCTACATAGTGGTAGACATCGGTGTGCAACGTGCCCTTCTTGTCCGTCACCTCGACCTCGAAAAGCCGCACGGCGAAGGGGACCGAAGCCACGACGTCGGGGTAGAGATCGGGGTTCACCGCATCGGCGCCGCCTCCCGCTCCGAGGTTGATTCCCGCCATCGAGGCCAGTGCGCCCAGGTTGCCGCCCATGCTTTTGCCGTCGGCGCTTTCGGGGGCGAGTTTCACGGTGGTGGTGTACTCCTTGGGGATGCTGAATGCGACGACCAACCCCACGATCACGGCGATGCCGCACCACTTGAGGATCATCCGGCGCTCGGCCCAGAGCTTCTGCGCCAGCTCCAGCAGATCGATCTCCTCCTCGGCCCCCGTCGACGGGGCGGCCAGACTCTTGTTGTTCTCTTCCATGGTCTTGCGTTATTTGGCGAGATTGGCGATCGATGCGGCCATCGTACCGAGCGATGCCGCCGTAGTCGCTACACCCAGTATCTGCGAGAGGAACTGCCCGTTGCGAGCCCGCTTCGAGGGCACGATGATCGTGCATCCCGGTTCGATCCGGGCTTTGCTGCTCGAAGCCTTGGCGATCATGCCGTTCATGTAGATGATATACACCGAGCCCTTCTTCGCGCGGTCGCCGAACCCTCCGGCCTGCGAGATGTAATATTTATACTTCTTGCCCGGCTGGTAGAGCACCGTATTGGCACGCATGACGTCGCCCTGGATCGACACCGTGCTCACCTGCTCGGGGATGATCAGCCTGTCGCCCTCGCGTAGCACCATGTCGCTCGCCGTGCCGGGGTTCAGCAGCGCCTTGTCCAGCTCGATGCCGACCGGATAGGTGTCGGACAGGGCGAGTTTGTCCATCGCCAGCGAATCCGACCCGCTGTTGCGCATCGCCAGTTGCAACGTCTCGTCGCGCATGGCTTTCTCCTCGTCGTTCATCCGGCGCAGCAGCCGCGCACCGCGCAGGTAGGCGTATTCGGTCACGCCGCCGGCCCGGTTCACCAGGTCCGACAGCCGTTCGTTCTTGTGTACGAGCGTGTAGGCGCCCTGGAACGGCACCTCGCCCTCGATCTGCACCGTGCGCTGCTCCAGATAGCCCGGCGAACGACGCACGATCACCACGTCGAACGGCTCCAGCGTGAACCGGGAGTCGCCGTCCACGACCAGACCGTCCTTGATGGCGAAGGAGTATACCTGCGCCATCTCGCGCGATACGTGCTGGCTCGCGGCGTCGTTCATGCGGCGCGATACGTCGACGCGGACCACCGATGCGCCGTCGCGCAATCCTCCGGCCTGCACGATCAGGTCCTCGATCGTGGTGTTCCGCGCATAGGGATACGCTCCGGGGCTGGCGACCTCGCCGTAGATCGTCAGCTCGCCCAGCTCCTTGAGTTCGAGCTGGCTGGGGACGGTCAGCACGTCGTTGCGGCGCAGTTCGATGTCGGCCGTCGTGCCGAGCAGGATGCCGCGCAGATCCACGGCGAGCGTTTCGGGGGTCAGATCGTCGCCTTCACGGCTCAGCAGCGCACGCTGAAGGAAGGCGTCCTCCATGACGCCGTCGGCGCGACGGACCAGGTCGCCCACGGTGCGGATCTCCTTGCCCAGCTCGTACATGCCCGGACGGAACACCGCTCCGTGGATCTCCACGCGGTTGGCGAAGCGGTCGAGCGAAGCGCCGACACTCACCTTGTCGCCGTCGGCGAGCGCGAATCCGGCATACCCCTCTTCGCGGACGCTCGCCAGTTGCTGCTCGCGGCCCGTCTGGCGTACCAGGCGCACCTCCTCCGTGTAGGCGTCGCCCGAGAACCCTCCGGCGTAGCCCAGCAGGTCGGCCAGCGTCTCGCCCTCGATCGTTTCGTAGCACATCGGGCGCTTGACGTTGCCCTCGATCTCCACGAGCTGCTTGTAGGGCGGTACGATCACCACGTCGCCCTCTTCGAGGCGGATGTCGTCCTTGAGTTTGCCGTTGAACAGGTAGTCGTAGACGTCCACCTGCTTGAACAGTTTGCCGTCGCGGTGGATCTCCACGGCGCGCAGACTGCCGATCGGCGTTACGCCGCCGGCCTGGTAGAGCGCATGGAACAGCGTTGCGAAGGGCGACAGCCGGTAGCTGCCCGGCACGGCCACTTCGCCCAGCACGTTGATCTGGTTGGTGCGCAGCTGGCCCAGCGTGATGCTGATGTCCGATTCGGGCTCGTCGCCGCCCACGCCTGCGTACTTGTAGGCGAATACCTGGCGCAACCTGGCGTTGGCCTCGTCGATGGTCAGGCCGTTGAGATAGACGGGGCCCAGCTGCGAAACGATGATGTTGCCCTCGGGCGAGATGCGCTCGCGCAGGTTGTCCTCGTTGGCGCCCCAGATGTCGATGATCACCTCGTCGCCCGGCCCGAGCTTGTAGTTCGAGGGGGTGGCCAGGTTCTCGTTGGGTTCGAACGTCAGCGCACTGCCCGTGAACAGATCGTGTCCGTAGATCCTGCGCTCGGGGAACTGCGGGGCGGCTTCGTACATCGTGTCGAAGAAATCGGCCCAGGGCGTCCCTTCGGGGTAGTAGCCCTCCTCTTCGATTTGGAGCTCCGTGCCGACGGCGTTCGGATCGGTCGTATTGCCGATCTGTTTGTCCGTCGGTTTTCCGGTCGGTTTTCCGGCCGTTTGGCCGTTCTGCTTGTCGGTCTGCTCGCCCTGCCGGCGCGGATTGCGCGGATTGTTGCGATCCGGCCCGCTCTCCTCCGTCGCGGCCCGGCGGCGGTCGTTGCCGGACGAGAGCCGGTCCGTACCGGCCGTGTTGCCGTATGCCCCCGCGTCGTACTGGCTTTTCAGCCGTTCGAGCTGCGAGCGGGTCACGCCGCGCGCGATGAGTTCGCTGCCCAGCTGCTGCTCGGTTTTGCCGCTCTTCAGCCCGGCCTGCACATAGCTCACGACCTGCTGGTCGGTCATCTGCGCCGTCGCCGCGAGCGACAGCAGAGACAGCACCAGGCTGCAAATCGAAAGTTTGATTTTCATTGCTCTATTCTCTGTTTGTGTTTCGTCGCGTTTCGTTTGGGGGTTCCGGCGGTTTCGATGGAAAATTCGCACGGAACCTTGTAAAATACAAAGATAGCTCATTTTCGGTTACCCGCCAAATAAATCCTTCCGGCTTTCCCGTTTTATACCGTGTTGCCGGGCTTTCCGGCCCGGCATCCCCGGGAAGCCGCACTTTTCGGCGATTTCTCGTCCTCTGCGGCCGATTTTTTTGCGGTTACGAAAACCTTTCGTATCTTTGTCCTATAGAAACTCAAAAAACGAGATAGATATGGCAAATCTGAGAACGCTGAAAAAAGAGATCGACTACTGCCTTGAGGAGGTGGTCTTCGACTGCGATATGGCGATCTGTTTCCAGCCTTCCAAGGAGAAGGAGATCTTCGAGGTCATGCAGGAGGGTGTGGCGATCCGCAACGCTTTGTTCGTCAAGGCAATGAATCCTGCCGAGCCGCACAACCCCTCGCTCGTGCGCAAGCACTACGCAGCGCTGCGTCGCGAGGTCGCCGAGTCGTTCGGCGCGCTGTTCGAGAAGCTGAGCGCGATCAACGGCGCGAAGTAGGGTAGTGCCCGCTCTGTTTTAAAGAACCCCGATGAGAGGCGCGGCGCAGCCGCTTTAATGCTTTCGCAACCTCCCGGCGTTTAGAATGGTCTTACCGTTACGGTATTATCCTAAGCCGCCAAACCCTAATTATAACTCTGCACGTCATAATATAAAAGTTTGTCGGGTTCTTTTTATAAAAGGAGGCGTCCGCTCTCGAAGAGCGGACGCCTCCTTTTTCCTGCGCTGCTTCCGACGGCATACCCGATTTCGCACCTACCTACCAGCCGCTTTGTTTTACGCTGAAGCAGGCCGCTTTTTCGGTTCCCGTCTCCGCTCGTTGCCTCCGTTTTTTTTGCTGGTTTTCACCGTTTTACGCTGGGAAGGTCGCTTTTTCGGTCCCCGTCTCCGCTCGTTACCTCCGTTTTTCGCTGGTTCGATCCGGGAAATCTCCTGGGGCGATTCTATCTTTTTCCGAAGGGGCGAATCGGTCATGGCCTATTCGTGGTCGCGGCAGCAGTCGCCGGGGTGGTGCTCCAGCACCGTGTGGGGGACATGGCCGTGCGAGAGCAACTGGATCGGGCAGTCGTAGTTGCGTAACTGCTCCTCGGTGAGCCTGTTCGACCGATGACGGTGGACCCGGCGGTTGACGCATACGATCTCCTTCACGACGCTCGATATCGTCCCCACGTCGTGCGATACCATGACGATCGCCATCCGTTCGTTGAGTGTGCGCAACATGCGGTAGAGTTCGTTCTCGAACTTGTTGTCCACGAAGTTGGCCGGTTCGTCGAGGATCAGCAGCCGCGGATCGGCGATCACGGCCCGGCACAGCAGCGCCCGCTGCAACTGTCCGCCCGATACGGCGCCGATAGGGGAGCGGGCCGCCTCGGCGATGCCGGCCGTCTCCAGCAGCTCCATCGCCTTCGCGCGGTCGTCGCGCGTATAGCGCGAGAAGAATCCCCGGCGGCCCTGCAATCCCGACAGCACGACTTCGAGCAGCGAGATCGGGAAGGCCCGGTCGAACTCCGAGATCTGGGGCATGTAGCCGATCAGCCGCTCCTTTCCTCTGTAAAGCTCCGGAGCCAGCCGTATTTCGCCCGTGTGGGGGACGGTGCCGAGAATCGCCTTTACGAGCGTCGTCTTGCCGCCGCCGTTGGGGCCGATTACCCCCAGGAAGTCCTGCGGATCGATCTCCAGATCGACTCCGTGCAGCGCCTCGTAGCCGTCGTAGGCGACGCTTACGTCGTGTAACGAAACCAGAGCCATTCCCTTAACGTTTTACCAGCTGGTCGGTGAACGCATCGATCCCTCCGATCACATCCTCCTGCAACGGGTCCACTTCGATCACCTCGGCGTCGATGTCGCGGGCGATCGTCTCGGCGGTCGACGCCGGGAACTGCCGTTGCCGGAAAATCCGCCGCACGCCTTTGTCGCGCGCCTCGCGGATCATCGCGGCGAGCCTGCGGGCCGAAGGTTCCTTGCCGTCGGCTTCGATCGCCTCCTGGCGCAGCCCGTAATCGCGCGCATAATACGTATAGGCAGGGTGGTAGATGATGAAGTAATCGGTGCCGCTCGCGGCGAGCTTCGCTTCCGTGCGTCGGTCCAGTGCCTCCAGCTTGTCGCGCAACAGCTCATAGTTCGCCGCATAGTTCGCCGAATCGGGCCACATGCGGCGGATCGCCTCGTAGGCGTTGGCCGCCATGCGCTGCAATGCTCTGGGCGAGGTCCAGACATGCGGGTCGATGCCGTGCGCATGTTCGTGTGTGTGAGTGTGTTCCGCATGTTGTTCCTCGTGCCTTCCGTGGATTCCCGAGTGGGCGTGGGCACAACTTCCCTCCAGCAGCTCGATTCCTTCGCTCAGGTTCACGATCTTCTCCGGCGCGGCGATTTTGGGGATGAGCGTCGTCTCGAAATCGATCAGCCCCACATTGAAAATCAACGCCGAACGGTTCAGCTCGCCGATCTGTCGGGCCGTCGGTTCGAACGTTTCGGGACTGGCGCCCGACGGTACGAGCACCTCGATGTCGAAATCATTGCCGACGATCGCGCCGACGAGGCTCCGCAGCGGCTGGATCGATACATAGAGCGTCCGGCCGTCTGCCTGCGGTTGCGCGGCGCATCCCGCCAGGCTCCATGCCGCGAGGCATACCAGCCAGCGTGCCGCCGAACGGATTGTCCCGGCAACTGCCTTGGTCCGGGCCGTTCCGGTCGACATCAGAGCCGTTTGCTTGCACAACAGTCCGTCGAACACCGTATCGGTTCGTTTGGTCGTTTTTATTTTCACCTCCCCGTGATTTAACATAATATCAATATTACTTCAAATTGTGATTACCTTATTATAGAGTTCACAAAGATACGACAACCGCCGTTCAATATCAAATTCCTCCGATGAAACTCTTGCCGTGTCGTCGTGTGGTTGCGTTCGTTGAAATCATACAGGGGGCATTTGGCGCACTGCGGGCCGTGCACAAACGTCGGTTGGTCGGTTTGGCCGGCGCGGGATCGCACATCCGGGCCATGGAACAAACGACCGATACGGTGCTCGACGGACTGTTGTGCGAGCAAACGGCTCTGACGTCGCGACCGGAACGGCCCGGACCAAGGCAGTTGCCGGGACAATCTTTTCGGCGACACGTTGGTTGGCATGCCTCGCGGACCTGCCAGGACAATCCGTTCGGCGGCACGCGGGCTGGCATGTCTTGCAGCAGTTGCCGGGACAATCCGTTCTGCGGCACGTTGACTGACATGTCTTGCGGCAGTTGCCGGGACAATCCGTTCTGCGGCACGTTGGTTGGCATGCCTCGCGGGGCCTGCCGGGACAATCCGTTCTGCGGCACGTGGCTGGCATGCCTCGAGGGGTCTGCCGGGACAATCTTTTCGGCGGCACATTGGTTGGCATGTCTTGCAGCAGTTGTCGGGACAATCCTTTCTGCGGCACGCTGGCTGGCATGTCTCAAGGCGATTGTCGTGGTGGCACGTGGCTGGCATGCCTCGCGGCAGTTGCCGGGATGCGTCGCGTAGCAGAGGATTCGGTGATCGCGGTGTCGAACTTCTTGCCGGATTTCGATAGTCCGGCCCTCCCCGACACTTATGCGCAAAATAACCGCTGGAGAAGCGGGCCGCGCACCGCGTCGACATGGGCCGCCTGGCGGATTGTGCCGCACACGATTTGTTTATGTTAACACCATTATTATGTCGGTCCCGATTTCGGCATGCGGCGACTGCCCCGACCCGTTTTTTCGGCCGACGACGACGCGGTTGGGGTCACCAAGGGGGCTCGCATGTTCGTGGCGTTTCTTGGTGGTGACGGGATTGCTCGTACCGATCCTGCCCGGTGTTCTTGTGCTGGTTGTCCGGCAAAATTCGTCGATCCGGACTTTCGGTGCGGAGATCTGCCGGGACGCACACTTCTTCCGGGATCTGCCCGACGTACGCTTCTTCCGGCTCGATTTTTCCCTTCTCGATCCGATTGCCGTCGACTGGCATGTCTCGTGGCATGGAGTCTGGCGGGCTGCGCCGCGCAACCGCAGGCAGGTGTTGTCGAAAGTCCTTCGTGGGGGAAGCGCGACCCGCTGCTCTCGGTCGGTGCGGTGACTTCCGGCATTGCGCGATGCGGCTTTTGCCACCGCGCAAGCCGATCCCCGATTGCGCTGCCGGCTGTGGCTCATCGATCGGAAACGATCGGCAGCTCCCCGATTGCGCTGTCGGCAACTGCGGCGGCGGTGTGTATCTTATTCGATTGTCCCGGAATCCTCGGAATCGTCGTGAAATTCTAACCCTTCGAGAATCGCATATTCCGAACCGATGTCCGTGCCGGATTTTTTATCGCATTGTCGGCGCATAATGCTCGAAGGTCCCGTCGGCGTAGAACACCACGATGCGTGCGATCGCTTTGCCGGTTCCCGGCATCGCCAGTCGTTCCGTCGTCGTATCCGTTCCGTTCGGTGTTGCCGAGGTTCCGGTCGGTTGCGTCTGCCGACTGTCCATGCCGACCGTCCATTCCCCCGTCGGTTGCGGATCGAAAAGCCCGCCGCCATACGGCGTGGCACCATTCGTCGTGCGGGCATTGTCGCCGGCCGGCGTTCCGGCTACTCGGAGGGACGACGTGTCTGAGCCGGCGCCATTGCCCGGCCCGTGTCCGCTGCGATACATCGTCTCGCCGTCGAGCAGCAGCCAGTCGGGATCGATCTGCGGGAACCGCCGGAGAATCTTTTGCAGCAAATCGAATCCGGGTTTGTTGCGTCCTGCGAGAATATGGGAAATTCCGGCCGGGTTGACTCCGAGCAGTTCGGCGAGCTGTCCCGGTTTCAATCCTTCGTTTTTCATCAGATCGAGCAATTTTTCCCTCATGGTCGTAAATTTTTACAAAAATAAACATTTTTCTTTTGTAAAGCAATGAAGATTTACATTTGTGAAATGTTAATTTGTGTGAATAAAGTTTACAACTGTCAATATTCGAATACGGTTAAATCCGCGAAAGTTCCTTATCTGCATTGATTCTTCATGATAAAATATGTTTATCATTGGATTTCAAATAGTTAATCGCATATTTATCTATTCGGAGATGAGATACCCGTATTTGCCCCTTGAAACCGAATGAATAGCTGTCGATTGTGTTTATATAAATCTAATAAATCACTGGTATATAATATGTATTTGCGTATAGTCAATATTTTGTACCCGGCGATTTTTTGTGTCGGAGTGATAGTTTCCATCCCAGTGCTGTGATATTACAAATGTAATAAATCAACAACTGTTAACAGCTTTGGTGGTTTACAAAAGTAAATAAGACGAAGAATTCATGAAGGATTGAATCTTTACATTTGTAAACATGCTACCCTACCCCGGTAAATTTCATGCGATTTTTCGATCTGCCGTAACTGCTTACGTTCGTTTTGAACAAAACGTCGACAATCGACTATATTATGTTAAATAACAGAAAAGCGTACCTTGATATAAAACCAAGATACGCTTAATAAACAGCGTGTTATTGTGTATGTCTATTTCGACAGCTTCGCCGCTATTTCCTGGAACTCTTCGGGGAGCAAATGGAGCTTTTCCCGATGGAAATCGACATCATTTTCACTGTTTATGGGGATCAGATGGATGTGCGCATGGGCTATTTCCAGCCCTAAAACGACTACTGCTACCCTTTTGCAGGCTATTTCCCGCTTGATTCGTGCCGCAACCTGCTTGGCGAAGAGTATAAGGCCCGCGAGCGTCGGGTCGTCGAGGTCGAAAATATAGTCTACTTCCTTCTTGGGAACGACCAGCGTGTGCCCTTTCGCCAGCGGGTTGATATCCAGAAATGCGTAGTAGTTTTCGTTTTCGGCGACCTTATACGAAGGGATCTCGCCGGAGATGATGCGTGAAAAGATGGATGCCATATTCTTTGGATTTTGTTATTCCTCTTCGAACTTGGGTTTCAGGATCTCGGCATAGACGACCGCCTGCCGCAGATCGAACGTTGCTGCGGGTATCTTGGTCTGTTCGGCTTCCTCCTGTGCGGCGTCGGTCGTCGGAGAGCCTGCCAGGCGGCTCTGCACGTCGCCCGGAGCTTTCCTGTGGCCGGTCTGCCGGTGCCGTTGCGTCTCTGCGGTCGTTTTCCGGGTGGCCTCCCGCGTTGCGGCCGACGGCTGTCTCTCCGTCATGGCGGGATGCACGGTCTCTGCCGGCGTCTCCCCCTGCATCCGGTCGGGCCGGGTTTCCTCGTGTTGCGGTTGCTTCGTCTTCTCCTGCTTGCGGCCTGCGTAGCTGACCACGATGGAGAAAATGACGAAAACGACCCAGACGATCGACGAAAAATCTTCCATTGCAGCGTTAGTTTATGAGCCGTTTCACGGTCTCGATTCCTTTTATTTTCCGCAGCTTGTCCATCACGGCGTGCAATCCGTCGGCGTCCTTTACGTAAAGGCTGATATTGCCTTCGAAAATTCCGTCGTGACTCTGGATGTTCACCTCGCGGATGTTGATGCTGAAATCGCCGCTTACGACCTTCGCCAGGTCCAGCAGAATCCCCATGCGGTCGATACCCCGCAGCTCCACGGTCACCAGGTAGGACATCGCCTTGTGCTGCGACCATTTGATCTCCTCCTTGACGATGTTCCGTCCGTATTGCGCCGCCAGACGGTTCAGCTCGTCGCACGTCGCCTTGTGCACCACGATGTTGCCCGATGCCGGGTCGCGATAGCCGACGACCTTGTCGCCGGGTATGGGCTTGCAGCACTCGGCGATCTCGAATTGCGGCGACGCCTGCGGCGCTGCGGGCGCTTTCTGTCCCTTGTCGCCGTCCGTCTCCTCGCCCTCTTCCTCCTCCTTTTGCGGGATGAAGAGCGTCCAGAACTTCAGTATCTTGTTCTTCGAGTTGGTTTTCAGCGCCTTCTCCAGCTCGTCGAGCGAGATGATGCCCGCTCCGATCTTGCTGTAGAGCTCCTCTTTGTTATTGCTGCCGTAGATCGGGACGATCTTGCGCAGCACGCGGCCGCTGAGCTTGATATTGAGCGACTTCATCTTTTCGTCGAGCAGCTGCATGCCGCGTTCGATGTTGTTCTGCCGCTCGCGTTTCAGATAGCTCTTGATCGCCGCCTTGGCCTTGGTCGTCGTCACCACGTCGAGCCATTCGGCCTTCGGGCGCGCCGTGTCGGCCGTGATGATCTCGATCTGGTCGCCGTTGTTGATCTGCGTGGTGATCGGTTCGAGCTTGTGGTTGATCTTGGCGCTGATGGCGCTGTTGCCGATCTTCGAGTGGATGTCGTAGGCGAAGTCGAGCGCCGTGGCGCCGTAGGGCATTTTGCGCGATTCTCCCTTGGGTGTAAACACCACGATCTCCGAGGTGTAGAGCGATAACTTGAAGTTGTCCAGGAAGTCCACGGCGTTCTCCGTCGGGCTGTTCAGCGCCGCACGGATCTGTTTGAGCCACTTGTCGAATTCGTCCTCGTCCTGCGAGATGGTCGCTTTCTTGTATTTCCAGTGGGCGGCGAATCCCCGTTCAGCGATCTCCTCCATGCGCTGCGTGCGGATCTGCACCTCGACCCATACGCCGTCGGGTCCCATCACCGTCGAGTGCAGCGCCTCGTAGCCGTTGGCCTTGGGCATCGAGATCCAGTCGCGCATGCGGTCGGGCTTGGGGGTGTAGATGTCGGTGATCGTCGAGTAGATCTGCCAGCATTGGGTCTTCTCCGAGGGGAACGGTAGCGGCTTGAAGACGATGCGGATGGCGAACAGGTCGTAGACCTCCTCGAAGGGGATCTGCTTGCGCTGCATCTTGTTCCAGATCGAGTAGACGCTCTTGAGCCGTCCCGAGATCTCGTAGTCGATGTGGTCGCGGTCGAGCGCCTCGATGATCGGGGCGTTGAACTTGTCGATGAACTCGCGGCGCGACGCCTCGCTCTCGCGCAGCTTCTGCGTCAGCTCGGCGTATTGCTGCGGGAAGCGGTATTTCATGCAGAGGTCCTCCAGTTCGCTCTTGATCGCGTAGAGCCCCAGGCGGTGCGCCAGCGGAGCGAAGAGGTAGATCGTCTCGCCCGTGATCTTGATCTGCTTGTTCATGGGCATCGATCCCAGCGTGCGCATGTTGTGCAGGCGGTCGGCGATCTTGATGAGGATCACCCGCACGTCGTCCGATAGCGTCAGCAGCACCTTGCGGAAATATTCGGCCTGCTCCGAGGTGTCGGCGTTGAACACGCCCGACATCTTCGTCAGTCCGTCGACCATCGAGGCGATCTTGGGGCCGAAGATGCGTTCCATGTCCTCGACCGTGTACTCCGTGTCCTCCACCACGTCGTGCAGCAATGCCGCCACGACCGATTTCACGCCCAGTCCGATCTCCTCCACGGCGATTTTCGCCACGGCGATCGGGTGCAGCAGGTAGGGCTCGCCCGAGCGTCGCCGCACCCCCTGGTGGGCCTCCTTGGCAAGGAAAAAGGCACGTTTTATCAGGTTGCGGTCCTCCTCGTTCCTGCATATCTTGTCGCACGAACGCAGCAGATCCTCCCACTTCTCCTGAATGATGATCTCGTCCTCGGCAGTGTAATCCATAGGCTGTCTGTTTAACGCCGCAAGCCCCTCCGGGGTTCCGGAGGGGTGCGGGGATGGGATTCGGGCTTACTCTTTGGGGGTCTTCATGGCCTCGCGCACCTTGGCTTCGACCTCCTCGGCCAATGCGGCGTCGTTCCTGAGCAGCTCCTTGACGGCGTCGCGGCCCTGGCCGATCTTGCGGTCTCCGTAGGAGAACCACGATCCGGCTTTCTTCAGCACGCCGAAGTCGACGCCCAGGTCGATGATCTCGCCGATCTTCGAGATGCCCTCGCCGAACATGATGTCGAACTCGGCGCGCTTGAACGGGGGCGCCACCTTGTTTTTCACCACCTTCACGCGGGTGCGCGTTCCGAGCTGCTCGTCGCCGTCCTTGATCACCGACACGCGGCGGATGTCGATACGCACCGAGGCGTAGAATTTCAGCGCGTTACCGCCGGTCGTCGTCTCGGGGTTGCCGTATACGACGCCGATCTTGTCGCGCAGCTGGTTGATGAAGATGCAGACGGTCTTCGTTTTCGAGATGCTCGACGTGAGCTTGCGCAGCGCCTGCGACATGAGGCGGGCCTGCAAACCCATCTTCGAGTCGCCCATCTCGCCCTCGATCTCGGCCTTGGGCGTCAGCGCCGCCACCGAGTCGATGACGATGATGTCGATGGCGCTCGAACGGATCAGCGAATCGGCGATCTCGAGCGCCTGCTCGCCGTTGTCGGGCTGCGAGATGAGCAGGTTGTCGACGTCCACGCCCAGTTTCTGGGCATAGAAGCTGTCGAAGGCGTGCTCGGCGTCGATGAAGGCCGCGATGCCGCCCGTCTTCTGCGCCTCGGCGATGGCGTGGATCGCCAGCGTGGTCTTACCCGACGACTCGGGACCGTAGATCTCGATCACGCGGCCCTTGGGGTATCCGCCCACGCCGAGCGCCATGTCGAGCGTCACCGAGCCGGTCGGAATCACCGGGATGTCGTTCACTTCCGAACTGTTCATCCGCATGATCGACCCCTTGCCGAAGTCTTTCTCGATCTTCTCCATCACCGCATTCAAGACCTTGAGTTTGTCTGCGTTCACCTGTGCTTTTTCTGCCATTTTCTTATCTTTTTATTTGTTCTTTTTTCATTTCGTTTGCGTTGCCTTTTCCGTGATCGGCGGTGTCTTTGTTCTTTTCGTCCGCTTGCCTGCTGCCCGTTTTCCGGGCCGTAGTCCGTGACGGCTGTGTGCCGGGAGTTATTCGTTCGCCTGCCCTGCCTCCCGTTCCCGGATCGTAGTCCGTGAGGCTGCGTGCCGGGCGTTATTCGTGTTCGCCTGCCACGCCTCCCGTTTCCGGACCGTAGTCGGTAACGGCTGTGCGCCGGGAGTTTTTGTCCTGCCTCCTGTTTCCCGTACCGTAGCCAGCGGAGGCTGCGTGCCGGGTGTTATTCGTGTTCGCCTGCCCCGCCTCCCGTTTCAGGACCGTAGCCAGCGGAGGCCGCCGGTGAGGCGTAGCCCGACGTGCGGCCCTCCGCCGGGGGTGGCTACGGGCCGCCGAAGCCGTTGGCTTCGCGTCTATTTCCCGCATCCCGGTTCGCCGCATTGTCTGTCCTGCGGTTTCGGTCGGGCTTCATTCCTGCTCCGTTTGCCCGCAACTTCGGTCCCCGTCCCGTTTCTTTTCGTCCGGTCTTTCCTTTCGTCCGACCCTCCTTTCGTCCGGTCTCTCCTTCCGTTGTCTTCTCGTCCTCTTTCCCGTCAGCCTTCCGACCCTCGGCCCCTCGCCTCTACTTTCGCGGCAGCGGATAGTGGATCGTCCGCGCGTCGAGCGCCCGGTCGGGATAGGGGCTCCAGTTGCCCGGAGTGTTGCCGATTCCGCGGCCGCTCCACACCTTGAACTCGATCTGTATGTCGCGCCGCTTTTTCGGACGCTCGACGGGCAGCGATTCGCTGATGCGCTCCCTTACGCGGAGTTGTGTCGCGAATTTTTCGCGCTTGAAGGGCTTGGCCTCCAGCCGCAGCCATGACATGTCGAAGGCCGACGGCAGGCTCCACGCCCCTTTCCCGTCCGAAAACCGCGGGAAGTCGGGCATGCGCAGCGCCGCGTCGAAATCCGTCGCGGCAAAACCCGCGGCGCCCGGAGGCACGGGCCTTTCGGCATAGGCCGGCCGCGTCGCCGGCAGCTGTGTCGCGTCCATGCCCTGCGGCTCCTGGGCCGACGTTGCGCCCACCCAGAGCAGCATCCCGGCTGCGATCGCTCCTATGGCGCGTCGTCTCATAGCGCTACCGATAGGCTTCGGCGATCTGCTCGTAGTGCGAGGCGGTCTTCACCTTGTCGAAAATCCGCTCGATGCGCCCCTCGGCGTCGATCACGAAGGTCGTGCGCACGACGCCCATGTATTTGCGTCCGTACATCGACTTCTCGGCCCACACGCCGTAGGCCTCGCACATCGCGTGGTCGGTGTCGGCCAGCAGCGTGAAGTTCAGTTCGTGTTTGGCGCAGAAGTTCCGGTGCGACTTTTCGCTGTCGGGGCTCACGCCCACGATGCGGAATCCCATCGCCGCGAGCGCCTCCTTGCCGTCGCGCAGGCTCTTGGCCTCCAGCGTGCAGCCCGAGGTGTTGTCCTTGGGGTAGAAGTAGAGTATCGTGCGTTGTCCACGCAGATCGGCCAGCGTCAGCGTTTCGCCCTCCTGGGTCGTTGCCCTGAAATTGGGAGCCATATCCCCCACTTGCAGTTTCGCCATGTTTCCAAAAAGTGAATTTACGTCTCGAAGTTAATCAATTTCCCCGAATCTTCCGCATTCCGCGACCGATTTTTTGTGTCTCAATCCCAGGTGTAGGTCACCTCCACCTGCTCGTTGAACTCCTTCTGCGTGTTGTTGAGTCTTCGGAGGCAGGCCGGGCAGCGGATCGCCGTTTCGGTCTCTACGTACTCGCCGCAGCCGATACACGGCGGCAGCATGCCGTAGGAGGTGTCGGCCGAGTGTTCGAACTGCGCGCCGCAATGTTTGCATCGGATCTTGTAGGCTGTTCCCATCGTCGTCGTTTTTTAGGTTCACGATGCAAAGGAACAACCCTTTTGTGTCAATTTGTGACACACTCGGAAAATATTTCAGCCGGTTGCCGATGGAAATCGGCTCCGGCGGATTTACAGCGCCTTCGCCATTTCGAACTGCCGTCCCTGCTCTTCGATTCCCAGTGCCGCCAGAAATCCTTCGATCGATTGGCAACCGACCTCGGTGTTTATGATCTTTATGACGGGAGCGGTCGTCGTCGCTGCGGCCTGCGCCAACAGCTGCGACCCGATCCCTTCCCGCCGCCGGTCGGGGGCTACGGCGATCTGGGCGATGTCGCCCGATGCCGGCTCCGCGATGCAGTACCCTACCAGCCGGGAGCCGTCGTAGGCTCCCGTGAGGACCAGATCCCCCGCAGCCCGCTCGACGGATGCCGATCCGTTCTGCCACGAGGGTTCGAAGTCGCGGAACTCCGCGGCGGCGGCCAGCTCTCCGGGCGAGACGCTCCGCAACCCGCAGACGGCCGGTTTCCGAGCAGTAGCCAGCCGTCCGACCACCCGATCCCGGTCGGCTCTGAAATAGGAGAATGCGCGTCGGGTCTCGAATCCGGCGTTCCGGTATACGGCCACCGCCGGGGCGTTGTGTTGCAGCACCTCCAGCAGGTAGCGTTCGATTCCCGCCGCCTTGAGATGCGTTGCCGCATATTCGAAAATCCGGCCCGCGAGGCCTCGGCCCCGCCATTCGGCGCAGGTTCCCGTCCCCGTATCGTAGGCTGTCGCACAGCCGTCGTATCGGCCGATTCCGTTGAAGGTGAAGGCGACGATCCGCCCCTCGTCGAACGCACCGAACGACAGTGCCGGATCGAATCCCCTTCGCTGGAGCATGCGGCGCAGCTCCTCCTTGTCCCATTGCGTGTCGTAATCGGCGAATGCCCGGGCGAACGCTTCGGCCAGCTCATCGAATCCGATGCCGTCCAATGTGTTGAATTCCATTTTATTCGATCTTTTTCAGGTTGTCGGCGATATATTGTTGCAGATAGCTTTTCAGTGCGGGTGTCTCCACGATCCGTATGTCGTCGAGCAGCCCCGCCGCGAAGCGCCCCACGCCGGCCATCCCCGCCACCTCGGTGTCGAGCAGCCAGCGCCCCTCGCCCAGCGGGCGCGTGTCGCGCTCGGCCAGCGGATACTCCTCGCACAGCAGGTTGTAGGCCAGCACCCCCAGCTCCAGCCGCACGCGCTGCCGCTCGCCGCCGTGCATGCGGAACGGGTCGATGAATCCCTCGCGGTGCTCCGCCGTGTGCTCCCACGCCGCGTCGAGCAGCTCCACCGACCCGATGCGGGCCGTCTTGAAGAGCTTCGACGCGCCGTCGTCGGGGTCGTAGCACCACACGTTCACGTAGTTGGTCGTGAAGGCGAAGGGCTCCACCCGCCGGTCGCGCACGCGCGCTCCGTGGGCCGAGCGGTAGCCGTGCAGCACCGCCTGCCGCCCCTGCTCGATCGCCTCGACGAGCGTGCGGATGTTGGGGGCGTTGCGGCCGCGCACGACCGTGTCGGCCAGTGTGCGGTTGTCGTAGACCGAGTAGAGCTTGCGCTTGAGGTTCTGTTTCAGCAGGTTCGTGTCGTCGATGTTCTCGATGGCGCTCTTCAGGATCACGGCCTCCTCCTCGGTGAAGTGCACCAGTTGCGAGATGTCCTTGAAGTGGGGCGACTCCTTGTCCAGACGGATGCAGTCGCCCGTCTTCTTGATGACGAATCCCGCCTCGCGGAAGGTGTCGATGTAGCGGTAGACCGTGCGCCGCGACATGGCGAGCCGCTCGGCCAGCTGGTCGACGTTGTAGGTCGTGTTGGCCGTCAGCAGCTTCATCATCCGCAGCAGCCGTTCGAGTTTGGGTTGGTCCATCGTTGTCCGTTTCGATCCGGGGCCGGTCGAAAAAGTTTCGGCCGGCCCCGTTCGGTTATTCGATCACGGCCGCCCAGCCGCCGTTGCGCACCATGTCGAGGGTGAGGTGCGTCGCGGCGTCGACCTCGCGCGTGCGCTTCCGGTAGTCGATGGCCTGCTGGTCGGCGTTCACGCCGTCCTCGAACGCGGTCATCCGGTAGCTGCGTCCCGCATCGAGAAAACCGAGGTCGATCTCCAGTTTTCGGGGCGTGTCGTTCGTGATGGCGCCGACGTACCATTTGTCGCCCTTGCGGCGCGCCACGACGAGCGTCTGGCCGCACGCGGCGTGCAGCACGCGCAGCTCGTCCCAGGTCGTCGGCACCGAGGCGATGAACTCCGTGCATTCGCGCTCGCGCTCGTAGAGCACGGGGTTGTCGGCGAGCATCTGCAATGGGCTCTCGAATACGATGTAGAGCGCCATCTGGTAGGCCCGCGTGCCCGATCCCATCGGGTTGGTGCCCGTCGAGCGGTTCTCCTCGGGCTGGGCCGAGAACATCGACCCGGGTGTGAAGTCCATCGGTCCCACGGCGTTGCGTATGAAGGGCAGGTAGAGGCTGTTCTGCGGCGTGCAGCGCGGGCCCTGCTCCAGGCCGAGCACCCCTTCGTAGGTCAGCAGGTTGGGCCACGTGCGGTAGAGCCCCTTGGGCGTGTACGAACCGTGCATGTCGACCAGCAGCCGGTGCGCGGCCGCGCTGCGCATGACGCGCTCGTAGTAGTCGACCATCCACTGGTCGCTGCGGTCCATGAAGTCGATCTTCACGCCGGCGATGCCCCAGCGCTCGTAGGTCGCGAAGATGCGTTCCATGTCGCGTTCCGCCGCGAGCCACGTGAGCCAGAGGATGATCCTCACGCCGCGCTCGCGGCCGTAAGCGATGAGCTCCCGTAGGTCGAGATCCCGGTTGGGATGCAGCACGTTGGTCGTCGAGGCCGACCACCCCTCGTCCATGATGATGTAGGGGATCTTGTGGCGTGCGGCGAAGTCGATGTAGTAGCGGTACGATTCGGTGTTGCATCCGGCGCGGAAATCCACGCCCGTCAGCCGCATGCCGTTCCACCAGTCCCAGCTCACCTGCCCCGGCTTCACCCACGACCAGTCGCCCTCGGCGGTCGGCCGGGCCAACAGCCACACCAGCTCGTTCTCCACCAGGTCGGCGTCGCGTTCGGCCACGACGGCCACGCGCCACGGGAACGGGCGCGTGCCTTCCGTGCGGGCGATCCAGGGCTCCTCCTCCACGATCTTCAGGCTGCGGTCGCCGTCGGGTGCGTACTTCGCCGGTTGTCGGGGAAAGAGCGCCCGCAGCCCCTTCGCGCCGTCGCTCTCGACGAACATGCAGGGATAGTCCCTCACGTCGGCCTCGGCCAGCAGGACCTTGGTGCCTTCGGGCAGCGCCGTCAGCACGGGCAGGTAGCTCATCGGATGTCCGGCGCCGTAGTCGGCCAGGGGCATGCGGGTGTAGGGCTGCTCGTACATCGTGCGGAAGCCCGACGTGAGCGAGAGCCAGGCCTCGCTGCCGGTCGGGAAATCCATCCGGCAGATCTCCTCCCCGATCTCGATCCGGCCCGGAAGCGCCGTTATGAACCGGTAGGCCGCGCCGTTGTCGAACACGCGGAACTCCACGGCGTAGTAGCCCGCGAAGTCGAGCCGCAGGCCGTTGTAGCGGTTGTGTACCCGGGCGTTCTTGGTCGGGTTGGGCCGGTCGAGCCATTCGTCGGCCGCGAGCCGCCGCGTGCGGCGCAGCCGCGGCTGTTCGCCCAGGGTCCGGTCGGCGAGCGCGAGGGCCAGCGTGCCGTTTTCGATCACCGTCCGGCCGTTCGACCGGAGGGTGTAACCGATCCGTTCGCCGATTTCGATCTGCACGGCGAGGTTTCCGCCGGGCGAGACGATCTCCACGGTCTTGCCCGTCGCGGTGCACCAGGCGGCCGCTGCGGCCACGAGTGCGAGGATGCGTTTCATCATTTTCGTATCGTTTTATCGTTCGTCGTTCTCTATGGCATCCAGCCGGGCGAGCATTTCGGCGAAGGCCGCCTGCGCGAGCAGCCATTTGCGCGCGTCGCGCTTGGCTCCCTTCCAGTCGGCCACAAGGCCCCGCTCGTCGCGGGCATAGCGCCAGGCGTAGTCGAGCGATTGGCGGAACGGCGTCAGGTAGTCCGCCGCGGGGTCTTCGCGCTGGAGCTCGATCATCCCGCGCAGCATCACGGCGTCGAACCAGATCATCTCGCCGCGCAGCAGCCTTATGGTCTCCCCTTCGGGCGTCTGCGCCTCTTCGAAGAAGCGGTCGAGGCAGGCGAGGGCCGTCGCCCGCGCCTCGTCGAGGTAGCGCCGCTCGC
Source organism: uncultured Alistipes sp. (assembly GCA_947364365.1). Classification (GTDB taxonomy): domain Bacteria; phylum Bacteroidota; class Bacteroidia; order Bacteroidales; family Rikenellaceae; genus Alistipes. The sequence goes on along the minus strand of CANASP010000008.1, from coordinate 78,748 downwards.
CCGTGAGGCGGTGGAGCAGCGCCCCGGCCTGGATCATCTGGCCGCTGTTGTACGAGAATTTGGCCCGGCCCAGCGAGCCGTCCAGCCGCATGTTGTCGAAATAGAGGCAGTCGGTGGTGTCGAGGAGCTTCGCGCGCGTCCACTCGTAGAGCGCCCGTCCCCGCTCGAGGTATTTTTTCTCACCCGTCGCCGCGTGGAGCTTCAGTGCCAGCACGGCGCCCGGGGCGTTCGAGCAGGCGTGCTTCGACTCCTTCCGTTGCTCGCACCAGTAGATGCCGTCGCCGAGCAGCTCGTCGGTGCCGCTCTCCACGAAGCGCCAGATGCCTTCGGCACCTTCGAGGAAGCGCGGCTGGCCCGTCGCGGCATAGAGATCGACGAAATCGATTCCCAGCCAGATGTTGTCGTCGTAGAAACGGTCCGACGGCGCGGCCGTCTGGACATAGGAGGCGTAGGCGCGCGGTGCGCGCCGCGTGTCGGCATACTCCTCCAGCCCCGGCAGCACCGCCGTGTCTACGAGCGGGCCGTAGGCCTCCCATCCGCGGGTCTCCACCAGCGCGGCCGCGGCCGAGAGCGTGCCCGAGAAGGGCCACAGATAGGAGTAGGCGTTGCCTTGGGCCGTCTCGGCCAGGTAGGTCGCCTCGTACGACGTGTCGTAGGGATAGTTCTCCCGGAGGAGCTTCGTCTTCGGGGCGGCGTAGCGGGCATAGAGCGAATCGAGCATGACGCCCGCCCGGCCGCCTTCGCGTTTTCCGGTCGTGCGGCATCCCGCGAGACCTGCGATGAGCGCGATGCCCACCAGCGAACGGCAGAAAAGATGTTTCATCGTATGATCGTTATGGTTTTCGTTTCGAGTGCGATGCCGGCCGTTGCCCCTTCGTCGGCGAGCCGGATGTCGGCCGCGGCGTAGCGCCCCAGCTCCACGACGGAGCCGATCCGCAGCTCCAGCGGCCGGATGAACGGGGGCCCGTCGGTAACCAGCGTGTGGTATTCGCCGTTCTCGCCGCACGGGTCGGCCCCGCATGCGGCGATCTGCCGGACCCGCTCCCGCGTGAGGGGTTTTCCGAGCAGCGTTCGGGGCAGCCGCTCCGTATCGATGCACTTGACGATGCAGCGGAATCCCAGCTCCAGCAACTCCTCGACGACCTTCTGTCGGGGCTGCCCCCACAGCGGGAAGAGCGGCTGCAATCCCGTGTTCGCGCAGCGCTCCTCCTCCCAGCGGCGGTGCTCCTCGATGTCGATGTCGCCGAAAGCCACCGCCTCGGCCCCCAGTTCGCGGGCCCGCTCCAGTCCCCGCTCGAAGGCTTCGGCATAGTCGCTTCCGTCGGTCGGACAGAGAACGATCGGCGACCCGAGCGCCTCGGCATACCGCCGGAGCATCGCCGGGTCGGCGCCGTGGAAGTAGGAGCGTCGCTGCGCGGCGTTGATCACCGTGATGAGGCATACCGGCTCGTGCCCTTCGGCGACGAGGCGGTGGAGCGCGAGCGAACTCTCCTTGCCGCAGCTGTATGACAGGGCGAATTTCACGTTTCGGGGCGTTTGCGGGGGTAAAGATAACAAAACGGCCGGAGAAAACCTCCGGCCGCCGGGTCGTTTCGGGATAATTCCCGTTATGCCAATACCTTTTTCTCGATCTCCTCGACCTGCCGGCGGAACGCCTTGTCGGTCTCGATGAGGTTCGTCACCGCCTTGCACGAGTGGAGCACCGTGGCGTGGTTGCGGCCGCCGATCGCGGCGCCGATGGTCGTCAGCGGCGCTTTGGTGTGCTGCTTGGCCAGGTACATGGCGATCTGTCGCGCCTGGGCGATTTCACGCGTGCGCTCCGTCGAGTTGAAGCGCTCGAAATCCAGCTCCAGGTGTTCGCATACGACCGATATGATGCGGTCGATGGTGATCTCCTTCTGGTAGAGCTTCACGTAGACCTTCAGGATCTCCTTGGCCAGCGCCGGGGTGATTTTGCGCCCGAGGAACGAAGCGTTGGCCACCAGCGACGAAAGCGCCCCTTCGATCTCGCGCACGTTGGCCGAGATGTTGTCGGCCAGGTAAGCGATCACCTCGTCCGAGATCTGCGCTCCGAGCTTCTTCGCCTTGGCGCGGATGATCTTGAGCTTGGTCTCGTGGTCGGGCGAGGCGAGCTGCGCCGAGAGCCCCCACTTGAATCGCGTGAGCAGGCGCTGCTCGATGTCCTTCAGCTCCACGGGCGGCTTGTCCGAGGTGAGGATCAGCTGCTTGCCGGCCAGTTGCAGGTGGTTGAATATGTTGAAGAAGGCGTTCTGCGTACCGGTCTTTCCCGTCAGCTCCTGGATGTCGTCGATGATCAGCACGTCGATCATCTGGTAGAAGTGGATGAAATCGGGGATCTCGCCGTTCTTGTAGGCGGTCTGGAACTGCGCCTGGAACTTGTTCATCGAGACGTAGAGCACCTGCAATTCGGGATGACGCTGCCGTACCTCGTGGCCGATCGACTGCACGATGTGGGTCTTGCCCAGTCCCGAGTCGCCGTAGATGTAGAGCGGGTTGAAGGGCGTGTGTCCCGGATCCACCGCCACCGACATGCCCGCCGAACGCGCCAGCCGGTTGCATTCGCCCTCGATGAAGGTCGCGAAGGTGAGGTTGGGGTTGAGCTGCGGATCGATGATGATCTTCTTGAGTCCCGGAATTACGAAGGGATTCTTTATATTTGCGGTGTTCGTCTGCGTGTTGAACCGCGTGATGGCTGTGGTGTCCACTTCCGAAGCCACCGGAGCGGCGGTCGCGACCGGGCGGGGCACGGCGTAATGGAGCCGCGTCTGCTGGCCGTAGAGCTGCGAGATGATCGGACGCAGAAACGGGATGTAGTTCTTCTCGATCTGGCGCACGTAACTCTCGTTGGGAACACGCAGCCGCAGGGTCGTTCCGTCGAACTCCAGCGGGACGATCGGCTCGAACCACTTGGCGAACTCCTCGGCGGAGGTCTGCGCCTTGATGCGGTCGAGACAGTGTTGCCACATGTCGCTGTATGTCTGCGTGTTACTCAACATAATCGGGGTGATGCTCGTATTTCGACAGCACAAAGTTGTGAATAATTTACCGAAAATATTTCCCGTTTCGCCTTGCAAAATCTCTTTTTTATTCTATACGAAAAAGCACGTTTTCGGCTGCCGAAAATTTAACTTGTTGATAGTGAATAATCGGATAAAATTTCTTATATTTGCATATAAATATTTTGGGCAGAATCAATCTTAAACTATAAGCAAAACAAATCGATTATGGCAAACGAATTGGAACAGGTCGTTCTGAAAAAGGCGCAGGCCTGGCTCGACGGCAACTACGACGCCGAGACGAAGGCTCGGGTCAAATACCTGATGGAAAACGACACCAAGGAACTCGTCGAAAGTTTCTACAAGGACCTCGAATTCGGCACGGGCGGTCTGCGCGGCATCATGGGCGTGGGCTCCAACCGCATGAACGTCTACACGGTGGGCGCCGCTACGCAGGGGCTGGCCAACTACCTGAAGAAGAACTTCGCCGGCGAGCAGATCCGCGTGGCCATCGGCCACGACAGCCGCAACAACTCGCGTATGTTCTCCGAGCGCGTGGCCGACATCTTCGCCTCCAACGGCTTCACCGTATTTCTCTTCGACGCGCTGCGCCCGACGCCCGAGCTGAGCTTCGCCATCCGCGAGCTCAAGTGCCATTCGGGCGTGGTGGTCACCGCCTCGCACAACCCCAAGGAGTACAACGGCTACAAGGCCTACTGGACCGACGGCGCGCAGGTGACCGCTCCCCACGACAAGAACATCATCGCCGAGGTGGCGAAGATCACCGACGTCGACATGGTCCTCACGGGCAAGAACCCCGAGAACATCACCATCCTCGGCGAGGATTTCGACGAAATCTATTTAAATAAGGTACACGAGCTCTCGCTCTCGCCCGAGTGCGTCGCCAAACACAGCGACATGAAGATCGTCTACACCCCGATCCACGGCTCGGGCGTGCGGCTGGTTCCCGCTTCGCTCAAAAAGTTCGGTTTCAAGAACGTCGTGCTCGTGCCCGAGCAGGCCGTCGTCGACGGCGACTTCCCCACCGTCGAGTCGCCCAATCCCGAGGAGCGCAAGACCATGTCGATGGCGATCGACCTCGCGGCGAAGGAGGGTGCCGACCTGGTGCTGGCCACCGATCCCGACGCCGACCGCATCGGCGTGGCGCTGCGCAACAAGAAGGGCGAGTACGTGCTGCTCAACGGCAACCAGACCCTGGCGCTCATCATGAGCTACCAGCTCACGCGCTGGGCCGAGCTGGGCAAGCTCGACGGCAACCAGTACGTCGTGAAGACCATCGTGACGTCGCAGATGGCCAATGCCGTGGCCGACCACTTCAAGGTGAAGTGCTACGACTGCCTCACGGGCTTCAAGTACATCGCCAAGATCATCCGCGAGAACGAGGGCGTCGCCAAGTACATCGGCGGCGGCGAGGAGTCGTTCGGTTACCTGGCCGGCGACTACGTGCGCGACAAGGATGCCGTGTCGGCCTGCTCGCTGGCGGCCGAGGCTGCGGCCTGGGCCCGCGAGACGATGGGCCTCACGCTTTTCGAGTGGTTGCAGGAGCTCTACGTCAAGTACGGCTTCTTCCGCGAGGGGCTCGTGTCGGTGGTCCGCAAGGGCAAGGAGGGCGCCGAGGAGATCCAGAAGATGATGGTCGATTTCCGCGAAAATCTGCCCAAGACGATTCTCGGATCGCCCGTGGTGAAGATCAACGATTTCCTGACGTCGGAGACGCTCGACACGCTGACGGGGGCGAAGACGCCCATCGCCGAGGAGAAGAGCAACGTGCTCCAGTGGTTCACCGAGGACGGCACCATCGTTTCGGTGCGTCCGTCGGGCACCGAGCCCAAGATCAAGTTCTACTTCGGCGTGAAGGCGCCGCTGGCCTCGGTCGCCGACTACGACCGCGTGCTGGCCGAGCTCGACGCCAAGATCGAGGGTATCAAGCAGGATCTCAAGCTCGTCTGATTCCGGCAAGCCGCCTGCGGGCGCAGCCGCGGTCCGGTGCCGCGCCTTCCTCGTCGGCAGCCTACCGCTCCAAGCCGTCTTCGTTTCCGAAGGCGGCTTTTTACGTACTTATTGCTTCTCCGGTGGCTGCGCGCACCGCAGCCTCCGCTGGCAGCGGTGCGATCCCGCGACAAAAGGCGGCTCTTTGAATCGCACAGCCCGCGGCCTCCTGGCTGAGGGTGTTTTTCTTTACATGTTCGGCTCATTAGAGCCGAGCGGGCCGCATCTCTTTTTGGTGAAGAGCCGCTTTCTTTTGTTGTAGATTCGGCTCATTGGAGCCGTGCGGGCCGCAGCCTCCGGCGGCGAAGGCCCGCAACTCACTTATCGTTCGTGCTGTCCTTCGCAGGCTGCGCCTCCGTTGCCCCTCCGCCGGCTATGTGCTTGATGGCAGGATTCCGCGCGGCGTCTCGCTGAGCAGGCACGAACGACTTGCGCTGTTTCGCATGCCTGCTCCGGGCACTCGTCGCCGCGCGTCCTCTTTTTCCGCCATTTTCAGAAGTGCGCAATTTCGGTGCAGCTGCGCGGCAAAATGTATTTTACTGGATTTTGGCAGAATTCATAATTCTCTTGGTTCGGCTCCTTGCGGAGCCGGCAGCCCGCAGCCACCCGGCGCGGAGGGCTGCTCTTTTCGCTATCGCTCAAAAGCCGCCTCCGCCGGCTGCGGACTGCATCACACGATGGCGGACAGATTCCGCCGGCGCCATTCCCTCGCCTCTCTTGTGCCTCTCTCTCCGCCTCTTTCTCGTCCTCTCTGTCCTCTCTCGCGCCTCGGGCACGACCCTTCCCTACGCCAAACCCGCATTTTTTCCACGAAACGTGGAAACCGATCCGGCTCTCCCCCGCTTACCTTTGTCCCATCCTCCCCGGGCCGCGTCGTCGGAAGCGCGCAAACTCATCCTCATGGACCGACGACCGCCGTGCACGGCAGCGACCCTGCGGAGGCCCTTTTATCCGACCGATCGGTCCCTTTCCCCTCTCTCCTCCCATTCTGAGGATCCGACGTAAAGGAAACGGTTTCAGGTATCGCTGATCGACTGACTCCTCGGGCTCAACCCCGGGATTGCCGCCCTCGAACGGAAGCGGGCGGCTCGGTGAAATCCCCCGTGCGACCCTTGCGGAGTAAGAGCCCGCAACTGCCCGCCGACACTCGTCCGTCAGGTTTGACCGAAACGATAATCGTACCCCAGCCCACTCCGCGGTGTAATGGCGCCCCGGAGCGGGCTTTTTTTGTGTTCGGTCCCGCCGCGACCCGATCCTGCCTGCTTGTCCGCCCGCCCGTCCCGTCGTTGTCCGCCCGCTTGCCCATCCCGTCGCTGTCTGTCTGCTTGTCCATCCGCCTGCTTGTCCGCCCGTCTGTCTGCTTGTCCATCCGCCTGCTTGTCCGCCCGTCTGCCTGCTTGCCCGTCCCGTCGCCGCTCGTCCTTCCGCCTACTTACTCGTCTGCCCGTCTGCCCCGCCCCTCTCGATAGACAAAAAATATGTTCTAAATTTGTAATACTAAATATTTAGTCTTATCTTGCGGCATAATTATGTCGCAGCCATGAATCCGCTTTTCCGAAATCTTCTTCTCTCGTTCTGTGCGACCTTCGTCGCACTCGCCGCTGCCCGTGCGCAGCAACCCGAACCGCAAAAAAGCGTGCAGACGCCCCGTGCCGTGCTGCGCTTCGACGAGGCGCGAAGCGAGGAGCTTGCCGATCTTCGCTCCGCCGTCGATACCGTTGCGGCGGCCGACGGCCGTCCCTTCGCTTTCAAGCTCAACCGCCGCCGCGCGACGGAGGAGGCCGTATACGATGCGGCGACGTTGTGGAACGTTAGGCGCGTACGGGTCAAGCGGCGTCGCATGCGGCTGGCCGATTCGCTCGGCCGCGAGAAGGTGCGGCTCGTGAAGTTCTTCATCGAGCGCGACCGCCGCAAGGGCATGCGTCCCCATCTGCTGGGCAACGTGGCCGGCTACAGCTGGGTTTCGGAGATCCGCGAAGGGGGCCGCTGGCGCGAGGTGCCGGCGTTCATCTCGGTCTATACGCTGCGCGAGGAGGTCGATTCGCTGCGTGAGGCGGGAGCGGTCGACGTGCGCGGCGGAGTGCCCGAGGCGTTCCGGCATACCCTCCCGCGCGACACGCCCTATGTGCTCGACGGCGTGGAGGTGTCGTCGGCGATCTTCCAGTTTATCGACGGGTTGATTCTCCGCACGCTGCAGGTGGTCGACAACGACGCGGTCCGCCGTTGCGTGGTGGGCGACACCTACCCCGGGCGCTCGCCGCTCGTGGTGCTGGGCGGCGAGCGGATCACGGTCGCGCAGTGGCTGGAGATGTGCCGCGCGGGTCTGTTCGACACGCGGGCCGACGTGCCGATGTACTACCGCTACGAGGTGCCGGTCGAGGCCGTGAAAAAGTACGGCGAGGCGGGCCGCTACGGCGCGATCCGGATCGATGCGGCGGAGTAGCCTCCGTGCGCCGCCTTTCGAAAGCGTCCCTCCGCCGAGGGGCGCTTTTTTCGTGTCGCTGGAAGTGCGTGCTTCGGGCAAGTCCGAGGCGTGGCGACCCGTAGCCACCCCGAGCGGAGGGCCGCGTGGTGAGCACGGGGGCCGCACGCCCCCCCCCTTCGCCGGCTGCGGTCGGGCCGGTGCTGTGACCCGCGAAAAGAGCCGGTCGGTTCGTCTGTTACTATCTTTTTAGAAAATAACTGCATTTTTAGTTGTATAACTAAAATAATAGTTGTATGTTTGCGGTACGACAATCAACTAAAACGATAGTTATGGTATCCGTATCGAAAAACCGACCCCAGGAGCTGACGCGTGCCGAGCTGGAGATCATGCAGATCCTTTGGGACAAGGAAGCAGCGGTCGTGCACGGCATTCTCGACGCGATGGAGGAGCCTCGCCCCGCCTACAACACCGTGTCGACCATCGTCCGCATTCTCGAAAAGAAGGGATTCGTCGACCACAAGGCCTATGGCAAGACCCACGAGTACTACCCCGCGATCACGAAGGAGGCCTATGCGCGCCGTTACATGACGACGGTGCTCAACGACTTCTTCGGCGGCTCGGTGAGCCGTCTGGTGTCGTTCTTCTCCGAGCACAAGGCGATCTCGGTGGAGGAGACCGACGAGATTCTCACGCTCCTGCGCGACAAACGCTGACGGCCATGAAATCGCCCCTCCTCTACCTGCTCGAAGTGCTCTTTTGCAGCGGCCTGATGACGGCTGTCTACCGGCTGCTGCTGGTGCGCAAGGTGTCGCTGGCCGCCTGCCGCTGGTTTCTGCTGGCTGCCGTATTGTTGCCCGTGTTGTTGCCGGCGCTCGATATCCCGGTCTACCCTGCCCGCTCGGAGGTTTCCCCTCCGGCTGTCGTGCCGGCGGCGGATGCGGAGCCGGCGGCCGAATGGCCTGTCGTGGCGGCTGTCCCCGCCGACCGGCTGCCCGCTGCGGCTCCCGCGGTCGGCGGCGGCGAGGGGACGCGCCGGGTTCGTCGTGCGGGTGCGGCGCTCTATGCCGTGGTTTCGGCGCTGCTGCTGTCGCTCTTTGCGTTGCGCCTCCGGCGGATCGTCCGTCTGCGGCGGCGTGCGCGCCTCACCGACTGCGGCTGCTACGTGCTGGCGGAGCACCCTGCGGTCGAGTCGCCCTTTTCGTTTCTGCGCACGGTATTTCTCGGCGAAGGGTTCGAGGGGCGCCGCCGTGAGATCGTGCTGTGCCACGAGGCGAGCCACGTGCGGCGGCATCATTCGCTAGAACGCATCCTGGTCGAGATCGTCCGCTGCCTCTTCTGGTTCAATCCCTTCGTGTGGATCGCGCAGCGCGACCTGGCCGAGGTGCAGGAGTGGGAGGCCGACCGCGACGTGCTGGATGCGGGCTACGACCTGACCGAGTACAGAACCGTGATCTTTCGTCAACTCTTCGGTTATAATCCGGATATAGCCTGCGGGTTGAATCATTCACTCACTAAAAACCGATTTGTTATGATGACACAATTCAAAAGAGGCCGTTACGCTTTCGTGCGGCTCGGTGCCGTGGTGCCCGTGGTGGCCGCAATGACGATGCTTTGCAGTTTCACGACGCGCGAGGCCGTGGCGGAGGAGCCCGCCGAGATCGTTTCGACGGTGCATATCGGCCCCGACGGCCGGATTACGATGAACGGCGAGCCGCGTTCGTTGCAGGAGGTGCGCGATTTCGTGGCCGAGGAGCGCGCGAAACTCCCGGAGGCGGACCGGGGACGGATGGAACTGCGGCTGACAATCGATCGTGCGGCGGCGATGCCGACGGTGTCGGTTGCCGGCGGCGAGCTGCGGCTCGACGGCGAGGCGGTGACGCTCGAGGAGCTCGAAACCGAGCTCCGCGATCGGCGCGGGAAACTGTCGCCCGAAGTGTTCGGGCAGATGGAGCTGCGGATCGTTGCCGAGGGCGACGAACGGATGGGGAGGATCGACGACGTGCGGCAGGTTTTGCGCCGCGTCCCCTGGCTGCGGGTGCGGTATGAACTCGCGGGCGGGCGGATGGCGATCCTGCGCATGTTGCCGCCGGCGGCAGCGACCGCGACGGAGGGTCCGGTGAAGGTGCTGATGCCCCTATCGGAGGATGCGCCGGCCGATGGAAAGACCGCCGCGGTGGAGCTCTCCCGGCGCAATCTTCTGCAGGTGCGGGTCAACGACAGCGGGGAGATCCTGGCCGGCAACCGGTCGGTGGGGACCGATCCGGCGGCGTTGGCGGACGAGGTGGAGGCCTTCGCGCGCAATGCCGCGGGCCGGACCGATGCGGCCGAGTGCGAGGAGCGGGAGTTCACGCTGCCCGACGGCCGCTCGGTAAGCTGGCCCGTGAGCCGCGGCGTGGTGTCGGTGCAGGTCGCCGGTACGACCTCCTATCGCTCCTACGTGGCCGTGCAGCGGGCGCTGACCGAGGCGTTCGACCGCATCCGCGAAGAGGTGGCGCAGGAGTGGTTCGGGCGACCGGCCGGCGAGCTGACCGAAGCCGAGCGGGCCGTCGTCCTGCGTGCCGTGCCGCTGAAAATTTTCGAAGAGGAGCCGCGTCGCATCGGCTGATTCGTTGCGACGCCTGTCGTCTGCGCCGGAACCCGTCACGGGTTCCGGCGTTTTCGTTGTCGGGACGTTCCGCCTTTTGGAATTATTCCGTTAGGTATCGTTGTGAACAACCGCTCTTCGGGTGCTCCCGGAGAGCGACGGCCCGTTCGCCTCGAAAAGATTTGGTTTATTCCCGCCTTATTCGTATATTTGTCTTCGGAAACGGCTCTCGTTTCCATCGATAGGCGGGTTTCTCCGCCGGGTTTGGTCGAAGCGGCAGGCTTTCTCCAAACCGCGAAGCGTATCCGGATTCAAGCGAATGATCGAGCGAGGCATGTCGACAGAAGTTGATATTCAGTGGTTTGTGGCTCGTGTGAAGCATTGCCAGGAGTTGGCCGTGCGCAACATGCTGCTCAAACTCGACATCACCTCCTACGTCCCTTTGCGCACGGTCGTGCGCGAACTGCGCACCCGCCGCCTGCGGGTCGAGGTTCCCGTGATCCGCAACCTCGTCTTTGTGCGTGCCACCAAGGAGTGCGCCTGCCGCGCCGCCAACGAATTCGGCGTGCCGCTGTGGTATATCCGCGACTGCGAGACGCGCTCGATGTTGGTCATTCCCGACAAGCAGATGGAGGACTTCATGCGGATGATGGCCTTTTCGGAAGAGGTCAGCATCGACGAATGTCCGCTCGTGCCCGGGCAACGCGTGGTCGTCACCGAAGGCGAGCTGTGCGGCATCGAGGGCGAGCTGATCCGCATGGCCAACCGCAGCTGCGTGATGGTCCGTATCCCGCAGATCCTCTCCGCCGCGGTGCGCATCCCGCGGCGATACCTGCGTATCGTCAAGTAAAGACGCCGCAACTCTTTGCGGCCGGGCGCTCGTGCGCCCCACGACGGCCTGCCGTTTCGCGCTGTGCCGTCCGCTCCATATCTTCTAACAAGAGGTCGATTATGAACCCGACGCAGAAACTCTACGAGTTGGCGCACGGACTGCTCTATCCGGATTGCACGCAGGAGTGCTTTCTGGAGGATTTCCGTGCGCAACATGCCGAAGTACTCCGCCTGGCCGACGCGCTCTATCCCGAGCGGGGAGCGACGCCCGACGAGGAGGGGGCGCGTTGCCTGGCCCTCGTGATGGGCTACGCGGCGACGATCTACGACAACGGCGACAAGGCCCGGCGCCGCGCAGCCGTGCTCGATCGGATCCGGGAGATATTGCCCGCGCTGGAACCGTCGCTGCTCAAATGCCGGCTGCTGGTATACGCCTACGGCGAGCTGTTCGACGAACGGCTGGCGGCCGAGGCGCTCTCGATACTCCGCTCCTGGGAGGCTTCCCCTACCCCGCTGTCGTCCGAACAGCGCGAGATGCGCGATGCGCTGGACAACCTGATGATTCGTTGAATAGTAAAGCCGTAAGAACATGATACACCGCTTTCTGATGCGTATTCGTTACGACCGTTATCTGAGTTCCAAGATCATTCTGCTCCTCGACGTGTTGGTGTCGGGAGCGGCCACGCTGCTGGCTATCGCCCTGCATGTCGCCGTGACGGGTGCGGCCCTTCCGCTGCGAACGACGGGTCTGTGGCTGGCCGGCGCGCTGGTGTGGTCGTTGCTTTTTTTCATCGTGTCGGGAACCAACCGCACGGTGATCCGCCACGCCACGTTGCGTGGGGTATCGGGCGTGTGTCTCGCCGTACTGGGCAAGGGAGCGTTGCTCTGGTTGCAGTTACGGCTGATGGTCGGTCCGCCGCATGCCGATTTGTCGTTGGCGAGCACGCTGTTTTTCGATATGCTTCTGACGTTCAGTGCGCTGCTGGTGATGCGGATCTGTATGATCGTCGTATACGACTTGCTGGTGAAGAACGACAAACGTCGCAAGAGTTGTCAGCGGGTGCTGGTTTACGGGACGGGCGACAAGTCGGTGGCGCTCGTCACGCGTTTGCAGAATTCGCCCCACTACCAGGTGGTCGGATTCGTGATTCACGGGTCGGCCATGCCGGGCCACACGATTGCCGATCTGCCGGTCTACTACTTCGAGTCGGAGCGCAGTGTGGCTTATTTGCGAGATCGAATGGAGATCGACGGGCTGCTTTTCGCGCTCTACAACGATGCGCAGACGGAACAGGAGCGATTGATCCGTTATTGCAGCGAAGAGGGGCTGAAGGTGCTCATCGCCCCGCCGATCGACGAAGTGGTCGACGGCGTGCTGAAGAAGGCGCCGATCCGCGAAATAAAGATCGAGGACCTGTTGGGCCGTTCGGAAATCAAGATTTCGATGGACGAGATCGTCGCTAACTTCCGCGGCAAGACGATTCTGGTGACGGGAGCTGCCGGGTCGATCGGCTCGGAGCTGTGTCGCCAGTTGGCGACGTTCGGCATAGAGCGGCTTATCTTGTTCGACAATGCCGAGACGCCGATGCACAACATCCGTCTCGAACTCGAGGAGCGGTTTCCCGATCTGAAGTTCGTGCCGGTGATCGGCGACGTGCGGCAGACGCCGCGGCTTGATTTCGTGTTCCGCACCTACCATCCGCAGGTGGTGTTTCATGCGGCGGCTTACAAGCACGTGCCGCTGATGGAGGAGAATCCCTGCGAGGCCGTGCTGGTCAATGTCGTGGGTTCGCGCAATGTGGCCGACATGTGTATCGCCTACGATGTCGACAAGATGGTGATGATATCGACGGACAAGGCGGTGAATCCCACCAACATCATGGGGTGCACGAAGCGTCTGGCCGAGATCTACGTGCAGTCGCTGGGACTGACCATCGAGCGTGGCGAGCGGCAGGGACGCACGCGCTTCGTGACTACGCGCTTCGGCAACGTGCTGGGATCGAACGGATCGGTGATTCCCCGGTTCCGCGAACAGATCGCCCACGGAGGCCCGGTGACGGTGACGCATCCCGAGATCACGCGCTTCTTCATGACGATTCCCGAGGCGTGCCGCCTGGTGATGGAGGCGGCGACGATGTCGACCGGAAACCAGATCTTCGTCTTCGACATGGGCGCGTCGGTGAAGATCGCCCACCTGGCCGAACGGATGATCGAGCTGGCGGGATTCACGCCCGGCAAGGAGATCAAGATCGAATACACGGGATTGCGGCCGGGTGAGAAACTCTACGAGGAGGTGCTGTCGAACGAGGAGAACACGCTGCCCACGACGCACGATAGGATCCGTATCGCCAAAGTGCGCGAATACGACTATGCGGAGATCTGCGCCGAATCGGAGCGTTTCGAGGCGCTTTCGCGCGAGGTGAACATCCCCGACATGGTGCGGCTTATGAAGAAGGTCGTGCCGGAGTTCATCTCCAAAAACTCGCGCTTCGAGGCCTACGACAGCATGTAATTTCGCCGGTTCTCGTCGCAACAATTTCGATGACTTTGTTTAGGCATGCGTGTGCATCCTTGCTGAAGCGGTCCCGTTTCGAGCCTTTCGGCGCGCAAGGGCGCTAGACACCCTACCCTTCTTTTCGCATGCGGTCTGCGCCGATTGCAAATGATAATTGAGCTATGGTATTGAAGATCATTGTCAGCATTGCCTTTCTGCTCCTTCTCGTGCGTCTGTTCCTCAAGCGTGTCGACTGGGCCGCCATCGAGGAGAATAACCGCAAATACTACAACGAGGATGGCGACCATGTCTACTACGATCGGAAGTTGATACGATATAAGAGAAAGCAGAAAATAAAACGATAATATGCATAATCCGAATAAGCGGGTTAAGGTTATAACCTATGGCACTTATGATTTGTTGCATCAGGGGCATATTAACTTACTGCGCCGAGCAAAAGAATTGGGTGATTATTTGATTGTAGGTGTTACGAGTGACAGTTTTGATCGTGAACGAGGAAAACTAAATGTGCGCAATAATGTCCTGGAACGAGTTGAGGCTGTTCGTAGAACCGGCTATGCTGACGAGATTATCATAGAAGATTATGTCGGGCAGAAAATAGATGACATACAACGTTATGACGTTGACATATTGGCTATAGGATCGGATTGGGAAGGAAAATTCGATTATCTTAATGAATTCTGCAAGGTGGTGTATTTACCACGAACGGAAGGAATATCTTCGACGATGCTTCGTTCCGAGTCACAATTCAATTATCGTCTGGGGATGATCGGGACCGGGCGGATTGCGCGACGTTTTGTTCCGGAAAGTCGATTTGTAAGCGGTGTGGAAATAACGGCGATATTGGATCCGGATATTGAGCGGGCGCATACTTTTGCCAAAGAAAATGCTATCGGTGCGAGTTATTCGTCACTTGCGGATTTTTTGCAGAATGTGGATGTCGTATATGTGGCGTCCCCTCATCTGACGCATTATGAATATGTCAAAAAGAGCCTATTGGCCGGAAAACATGTTTTATGTGAAATTCCGATGGTGTTGAGCGGCGTCGAGGCCAGGGAGTTGTATGCCTTGGCGGAATCGAAAGGTCTGGTTTTGCTCGAAGCCAGTAAAACCGCCTATTGTCCGGCGTTTACCCATCTGGTTACTTTGGTAAAAAGCGGTGTGATCGGCGATGTCATAGATGTGCGGGCCTCATTATCGAAATTGGTGGTCGGACAACAATTGCGCGAGTTGGATGTTTTGCAGGCAGGTGGTTGTATGACTGAACTGTCTCCGTTTCCTTTATTATCGATTATCAAGTTATTAGGAAAAGAATATAAGGATATTCAGTTCTATTCCAAGATGGAAAACGGTGTTGACATATTTACGAAGGGGATCATCAATTATCCGCATGCCGTATCGACCATAACTCTTGGATTGGGAGTCAAGACGGAGGGAAATCTCGTCGTATCAGGTACAAAAGGATATGTGTATGTTCCGGCTCCGTGGTGGAAAACCGACTTCTTTGAAGTACGTTACGAAGATCAGAATCATAACAAGAAATATTTTTATACCTATGAAGGGGAAGGATTGCGCTATGAACTTCAGGAATTCATTTCTATGATTATCGGAGGTCGTTTGAGTTCGCACCGGTTACGTCGGAGCGAGAGCTGCGTTATTGCAGATATTATAGAAAAGTATATGAATAAGGAGTCGGTCATTCTGATTTGATATATGAAATCTGCGTTAATAGTCGGTGGTGGCAATGGGATTGGATTGTCTATCACGCATGTCTTAAAGGGATATGATAAAATTTATATAATTGATAAATGCAAGCCTGTATGTGTCCCGAAGAGTGTTCAATATATTCCCTTTGACCTTTTAAATAAGGATTACTCGATATTCGATAGGTTGGATGAATCGATCTCGACTTTGGTGATAACTGCTGGATATGGTAAATTGGGGTTGTTCCAGGATATTGATGAAACTGAAATTGAGCCTTTGTTTTTAGTGAATACGGTTGGAGTGATTCGCATCTTGAAACATTTTTACTCGAAATTGCAATCCTCGACATGTGATTTCCATTGTGCTGTAATGGTCAGTATTGCGGGAATGATATCGTCGCCGTTTTTCTCGATATACAGCGCTTCCAAAGCTGCTTTGCATCGTTTTATAGAAAGTGTGAATGTCGAACTGGAAAAGGGCGGTGCTAAGAATCGTATATTGGAGGTTTCGCCCGGATCAATCACAGGTACGAGCTTTTCCGGAGGCGAAACGGATTTATCTCAGACGAGAGAACTCTCTAATGAAATTGTTAAGCGCATGATGGATAAGGAGTTGTTGTACATTCCGCAGTATGATGACGTTTTTCGAAACGTTATTGCTCGTTATCAAGATTCTCCGCACGATTTCGGACTGGAAAGTTATGATTATAAAATAAAATCGGGACGGCTATAGATATATCTGAATGTGATTGAGATATGGGGCGGATTACCACAGATGAATTGGCTTTATTGCATGATCTGAATCTTAAAATGGCAGAAGAATTTGTTTCGTTCTGTAAGAGACACAATCTTCTCTGCTATTTGTGTGGCGGTGGATGTATAGGTGCAATACGACATAAAGGGTGGATTCCATGGGATGATGATCTGGATTTTTTTATGCCGAGGGCAGATTATGAAAGGGCTATTTGTCTTTGGCGGGAAGAAATGCAAACAGGAAGATATAAGCTGGAAAAATCCGATGAAAAGCATATCGACGGCAATCTGTTTTTTGTTATTAGAGATAGCCAGACCACTTATATCAAACCGTATCAAGCCGATATGGATATTACTCAAGGTATAGTACTTGACGTATTGCCATTGGATGGATATCCGAATTCGCGGATTGCTCGTGTCTTGCAATGTTTTTGGGCCTTAATATATTCGTTGTATCGTGCTCAGATTGTTCCCAAAAAACATGGCAAATTTATTCGTGCCATAGGTAAAGGATTATTATTTGTTATTCCAAGCCCTTCGATAAGGTATAAAATATCTGTTTATGCAGAAAAGCAGATGTCCAAGCATAAAATCCAGGACTGCGACGGGATTACCGAATTGTGCTCGGGACCAGGATATATGAAAAACAAATATCCGAAGGAGGCATTCGCATACAGTTTGTCGTTGCCGTTTGAGAATACGATGATGCCCGTTCCTGTCGGTTATGATCAATATCTGAAAATAGCATTTGGCGATTATATGCAATTACCCTCCGAAGACAAACAGGTTCCGTCGCATGATGTTGTTTTTATGGATCTGAAACAACCTGCTTGTAAATACAAAGGTGTAAAATATCTTGTAAAAAAGTAAACGAAATGATCTCCATTATTGTTCCGGTATATAATGTAGAGAAATATTTGGGTAGATGCGTTGATTCGATCCTATCTCAAACTTTTTCTGATTTTGAACTTATACTGGTAGATGACGGCTCGACGGACAATAGCGGTCGATTGTGTGAGGAATATGCTGCGAAAGACAAGCGAATCCGTGTTATCCACAAAGAAAACGGCGGGTTAAGTTCTGCAAGAAATGCGGGGATTGACGTTGCAGCAGGAAAATATCTGGGTTTCGTGGATAGCGATGATTACATCGACCATGATATGTATGAATATCTGTCTGGAATCATCGAAAAGGAAAATGCGGATCTGGCGATCTGCGGTTATTATGATTGTTACTGTGGCAGACCTATTAAAAAAAATGAGCCGTATTATGCAATATTGAATCCTACGGATGCTCTATGTGCAGTCTTTGAAGGAAAGATATCCGGAGCGAGTGCATGCAATAAGTTGTATAAGGCGGAAATATTTAACAACATAAGATATCCTGAAGGAAAAACATCTGAAGATGCATTTGTCATTGTTCGATTATTGATGAATACAGACCGAGTTGTTATTTCTTCAGAGCAGAAATATTATTATATCCATAGATCCGATAGTATTACTACCTCACGGTTTACGAAAACTCAGTTTGACGTTATCGAAGCGTATCGTATCAATTACGACCTGGTTAAGACGGCTTATCCCGAATTGCAACAAATGGCATTCGGGCGTCTTTGTTGGGCCTATTTTATAACATTGGACAGAATGCTGCTCTCGAAAGCAGAAAAGGAGTTTTCCAAAGAAGCGGAAGACATCATTGCGTTTTTGAGAGAAAATATACTGAATATCCTGAGGTGCAGATTTTTAAGATGGACGCGGAAGTTGTCTGCCATCGCATTGTGTGTGAGCTTTCCTGTCTATAAATTTATTTCGAGAATCTATTGTGCGAAATATTTAAGATTAAATGAATAGAAATGGCATTATAATTATATTATTAGCTATCGTTTTTCCGCCTCTGGCGTTCATATTATCTTTATGTTGTTTGGCTCGATCTGCAAAATGCTGGAAAGAACATATCTTTGTCATAAGTTTGTTCTTTGCAGTCATGTCGTATAGTTATGTCCCTTTGGACGAGACTGATCTAAGCCGGTATTTCGATTATATAGATAATTTTGTTTTTTTGAGTTTCTGGGATGGTGTCATGCATATATATGAAGGGCAGCCTGGATTATACATATTCAATGCAGTTGCATGGATTGCCGCTCATTCTCATGACTATCATCTTCTTCCGGCTGTCAGCACGTTCTTCGTTTATTATATTGGGCTGTATATAACCTTTGTTATATTTCAGAATGAAAAGATCAGCTATCGATTCTTACGAATTTATTTGCTGTTATTAGTTTGCTTTATTGATTGGTATGCTATTGCCAATAATGTCAGAAACATATTGGCTTTCAGCTTGGTCGGATTAGCTGTATTTCGAGATGTATATCAGAGAAAAAGAGGATTGTATACCCTGCTTTTATATATATTGCCGATAACAATTCACCCTACGTCTATTATTTTGATTTTGTTACGAGCAGTCGTAAAGATTACTCAAAAATCAAGATGTCTGTTATTGATATTGGCGGCTTTTATTGGCCCTTTTGTCGAGTTGCTCTATTTTACAATTCCCTATTATACATCGAATGTCTTTGTAAATTTTCTGATGATCAAATCGTATAACTATTTTTTTGATAGAGGTACCGATTGGGGAATAGAGGTAAGTAATAGCGCATATTTTGGCGTACATAAATTTCTGTATATAAGTTTGATGGCAGCATTCTGCATTCTGGCGCTGCAATATAATACAATACAAAAAACTAAAAGAGAGAATCTTTTAAACTATCAGCAATTCGTATTTTTATTGTCGCTGATGGCTATCTCTTGTTTCCCGATGTTAAGGCCGGAGTACTGGCGTTTTACGGCTGTCGCATTTGTGTGCAGTTCCGCTCTGCTTTTGATGAGTATGCAAAAGCCGTTGAAATCGGTATGGGAAAAAGTCTCGTTGACATATATTATGGGATTAGCCCCTATATGCCTTTGTTTGTGGTTATACCGATTGCAATATTTCAATATATCTGATTGGATCTATTCTATTCTGACTACAAGTCCGGTTGTCTGCTTGATCAAAGATATTTATCTTATTTAATTATAGATGATTATGTCTATTAAACATTGGGCGTATAAATGTTTGTTTTACTTTTTTCGATTTTTTCCGATTAAAAAGAATAAAATCGTCATAAGCAGTTATTCAGGTGCCGGCTTCGGAGATAACGGAAAATACATTGTATTGGAGCTTCTCCGACGCAACGTAGATGCAGACATTGTTTGGTTGAGCTCACGAGATGATGCCTCGTTTCCTGAAAACGTTCGTCATGTCCAGTATCGCTCCCTCCGAGCTATCTACGAATTGGTAACGGCTAAAATCTGGATAGACAATAAGCGAAAAAGGGAATATGTCAGAAAACGTGCGGGCCAATATTATATAATGACATGGCACGGTGGCATAGCAATCAAACAGATTGAGAAAGATGCGCAAGATAATCTTCCAATAGAGTATGTGCGGGCCGCAAAAAATGATTCGAAAATGGCGAATCTTTTTTTAGCGGAATCACGATGGACGTTTGATTTGTATAAGAGGGTATTTTGGTACAATGGAGAGATAATGATTTGTGGTGCTCCTCGTCAAGATATATTGTGGCGTTCGGACTCTCGGCAGATTGATCAGATTCGGCAGTCGCTGGGTATTACGAAGGGCGAGCATCTGTTGCTGTATGCGCCCACTTTCAGGCGCGATATGCAATCGTTTGATCTTTCGATCTACGATATTCCTTGGAGGCGTATCTTATCGGCCATGGAGACTAAATTCGGAGGGAAATGGAGAGGGATGATTCGTTTGCATCCCAATATAGCGGCTTTGGTCGATGGTTTGTCGTTGGATGATAATGTTCAGAACGTTACAATGTATCCGGATGTACAAGAGCTGTTATTGATTAGTGATTGTTTGATAACGGATTATTCGAGTACGATTTTCGATTTCGGAGTTATGGCCAAACCGTCGTTTATTTTGGCCAAGGATATTCAGGATTATATTAAACAACGGGATTTTACACTCCATTTTGAGGAGTTGCCTTTTTCTGTGGCAACGAGCGACGATGAGTTATTGGAATGTATTGAGCATTTTGACGAGAAGGAATACAAAAGCAAAGTAACTGATTTCTATTTCCGCTATTGCGGCTATGTTAACGGAGGGCATGCATCGGAACAGGTTGTAGATCGTATAATCTCTGTGATTGGAGATGGAAAATAGAGGTGAGGGAAAACGAAATTTGGCGATCAACACAGTTATGTTATATGTGTTGACCTTTTCCAATTATTTCTTTTCGTTCATGACTGTCCCTTATCAGACGAGAGTATTAGGGCCGGAGATTTATGGTCTTTTGGGATTTGCATTTGCAACTATGATATACTTTCAACTGGTAATGGATTTCGGGTTTATGTTATCTGCAACAGCTGAAATCGCAAGTGCGAAAGGTGATAAGGAGAAGATTGCACGGATTTGTGAGTCGGTATCTATCGGGAAGATTATTTTGGGGCTCTTGTGTGCGGGAGTCTTATATATTTTGTGCAATTCATTTCCTCAGTTTGCGTTGGGTCGTTCGGTGTTCTGGATTTGCTGGGCTTATACTTTTATGAATTCTCTGATTCCCGATTATCTCTATCGAGGGATGGAGGACATGAAACCGATTACGTATAGAACTTTATTCGTCAAATTGATATTTACAATAGGTATATTTGTTTTTGTTAAAGCCCCTGATGATTATATATTAGTACCGGTTCTCTATTTATTCGGATCTGCATTGGCGGTTATTATTTCTTTTTGGGATGCTAAAAAACGATTTGATCTGACTGCCGTCAAAATCGATTTCCGGGATATATGGTTCAGAATGGCAGGTTCTTTCCCATTTTTTGTATCGAGAATCGCTTCGACAGTATACGGCGCTACTAATACGATGATATTAGGCCTGTTGTATTCCGGAGAAAATGTTCTGGGTTATTATACCTCGGCAGATAAGGTTGTTACACTCGCCAGATCTGGAGCGTCTCCTATATCGGACAGTCTATACCCCTATTTGATTAGAAATAAAAACTTTAAACTGGTTCGGACCATTTTATTTATAGCCATGCCGATTATTGTGATCGGTGCAGTGATCTTATATATTTATGCTCCGGAGATCTGTATTTTCGTATTCGGTCGCGATTACGAGGCCGCAATGCTACCTTTGAGATGTCTTGTCCCTGTAATGATTTTTGTCCTTCCTAGTTATATCCTTGGATTTCCCATGATGACCCCTCTGGGGATTGCTCGATATGCAAATCTTTCGATTCTTTTTGGAGCAATAGTCCAGATAGTTTCGTTGCTAATATTGTGGATGTCTGATATGCTGAATCTGGTAAGTGTATGTATTGCGACGTCCATAACTGAAGCGTGTGTTCTGCTTTTTCGGCTTATTGTTGTATCGATTTACCTAAAAAAATATAGAATATGAACGTAGCTATAATTATTGCTGGCGGATCCGGACACCGTATGGGACAAGATATCCCCAAGCAGTTTATCAATGTTTACGATAAACCCATATTGTTATATACGCTTTCGGGGTTTCAGAACCATCCGCAAATCGATGCCATCGAAGTCGTGTGTATCGATGGCTGGCATGATATATTGTGGGCGTATGCCAAACAATTTGGTATAACGAAGTTGAAATGGGTTGTTTCGGGTGGTGCTACAGGCCAAGAATCGATTCGGAATGGTGTGTATAATCTTGAAGGGATCTGTAGCTCCGATGATGTGGTGATAATTCATGATGGTATTAGGCCATTAGTGGACGACGCTGTCTTGTCGGATGTCATTGTGACCTGCCAAAAACATGGTAATGCAGTAACGTCGCTTCCTTATAACGAGCAAATCTTTGTCGTGGATGATGAGATATCTACTGTGAAATATATTCCTCGTGAAACATTGCGCCGTGTTTCAACGCCTCAGGCTTATAAATTTAAGAAACTCGACGAGGCGTACCATGAGGCTTTTGAGAAGAAGATCGGTATATACGGTTCGTCCTATACGAACACGATGATGGTGGAGTTGGGCGAACGGCTTTATTTTGCGGCCGGGTCTGATAAGAATATCAAACTTACGACGAAAGATGATCTGGAGATGTTCAAGGCATATCTGAAAGCCGATAAGGATAAATGGTTAAAATAAGTGAATATGCTTGATAGTGCATTATACAGAGAGGATGTAGAGACTGTTGGCTCTGTCGATTTGCCATGGGAAAAATTGAAAAATCGGAGCCTGGTTATTGCAGGATCTACTGGATTGATCGGGAGTTTCTTGGTGGATGTTATCATGTATGCAAATTCGGTTAACGGATTGTGTTGTAAAGTATATGCTCTTGGTCGCAGCATAGAAAAAGCAAAATCGCGATTCGGCAGTTATTACGATTCAAAATGGTTCGAATTTGTCAGTCAGGATATCAATAAACCGCTGAATCCTGGTCAGTTCGGATCTGTCGATTATGTAATTCATTTGGCAAGCAACACCCATCCTGTGGCTTATGCAACCGATCCTATTGGAACAATAACTGCTAATATCATAGGTACTTATAATTTGCTTGAATTTGCTGCCGAAAAAGAGGCCCGGCGTTTTGTTTTTGCATCGTCGAATGAAATATATGGGGAAAATCGAGGCGATGAAGAACTGTTTGACGAATCATACTGCGGTTATATAGATTCCAATACGTTGCGCGCTGGTTACCCAGAAAGCAAACGATGTGGAGAGGCATTATGTCAAGCATATCGGCGACAGAAGGGGTTGGAAGTTGTTATACCGCGACTCACTCGCTCCTATGGTCCCACCATGTTGGCGTCGGATACCAAAGCCATATCTCAGTTTATTCTAAAAGGAGTGCGGGGAGAGGATATTGTATTGAAAAGCGCAGGAACGCAATACTATTCGTATACCTATGTCGCGGATGCGGTCTCTGGATTATTAACGATTCTGCTGAATGGCCAGGATGGTGAGGCTTACAATGTGGCAGATGGGAGTTCAGACATTCGGCTTAAGGATTTGGCGGGAATAATCGCGGATATATCCGGTCGGAAGGTGATATTCGAACTGCCTGATGAAGTTGAACGAGTGGGTTACAGCAAGGCTACGAAGGCCCGGTTGAATGGTGCAAAATTGAGATCGCTTGGTTGGTATCCTGCATATGATATACGGCGTGGTTTGGAGCGAACACTGCTTGTACTCCGATCGCTGAAGATGGTTTGAGATGGTGATGGCCTGATCTTTTAGAGAGGCGTGAACGCATTATAGACGAAATTTATAATCGATATGACTCAATACAAGGTTGCTGTTGTCATTCCGACGTTGAATGAAGAGCGCTTTATTGCCGGTTGTCTTGATTCCGTTATTCGACAGACGTATCCGTTTGATCAAATGGATATAATGGTGGTAGATGGCGGAAGCGGGGATCGGACGCGTGAAATTGTTGCAGAATTTGGGCGGCAATACGATAACATCCGGTTACTGGATAATCCTGGAAGAATACAGTCCATAGCTTTTAATATCGGATATGACAATTCCGATGCACCCTATTTGGTCCGTTTGGATGCGCATGCTATTTATAGTGACCGTTATATAGAGTTATGTGTCAAACATCTTACGGATCATCCGGAATTCGGGAATGTGGGGGGAATCTGGAATATTCAATCTCAAAGTCCTCATATTATTGCTGAATCCAATGCGATCCTCAATCAGGTTTCATTTGGCATTGGAGGTGCCGCGTTTCGAGTAAGTAAAGATGCGGCATGCGTTGATACTGTACCGTTCGGCGCTTTTCCCCGGACTGTGATCGAGCAGATCGGGGGGATGCGCGAGGATTTGCCACGAGGAGAGGATAATGAATATAATTCGAGAATCAGAAAAGCAGGATATAAAATATTTCTCGATCCTCAAATCGAATGTACTTATTATGCAAGAGGTACGGTTGGCGAGAGCGCCAAACAGATGTATGCGAATGGAAAATCGATAGGAAGATTGCTTTACATTGATTCCGCTTCGGTCGGTTTGCGCCATTTGATTCCATTGTGTTTTGTCTCTTCTTTGCTGTTCTTGTTCGCGACAGGATTTATTTGGCCGCTAATGTGGTGGTTGGCCGGTGGCATTCTGTTACTCTATTTTGCTGTAGCTGTGATTGCGGCGGTTCATGCTTGTGTTAAATTCGGCTTTAAACACCTGCTCGTTCTTCCTTGGCTGTTTTTTGTCATCCATATATCCTATGGCATAGGAACACTGGTGGGTATAATAAGGCGAAAATAAATTTTAATAGTTATTAAGTTTGATATGAAAAGGCAGAATATACCCTTCTCGCCGCCGGATATATCGGAGGCGGAGATTCAAGAAGTATGCGAGGCCCTGCGGTCGGGCTGGATCACGACCGGTCCGCGGACGAAAGAATTCGAGCGGCGAATCGCTGCATATTGCCATACGGAAAAGGCTGTGTGCCTGAATTCGGCGACGGCATGTATGGAACTTATTCTCCGTGTGTTGGGAGTCGGCCCGGGTGATGAGGTCATTACGTCGGCGTATACCTATACGGCAACGGCAAGCGTTACGTGTCATGTCGGAGCGCGGGTGGTTATGGTCGATACGCAGCCCGGCTCGTTCGAGATGGATTACGATAAGTTGGCCGAAGCGATCACGGAGCGGACAAAGGTGGTTATCCCTGTGGATCTGGCCGGTGTCGTGTGCGACTATGATCGTGTGTTTGCGGCAGTAGAGGCGAAAAAGGCGTTGTTCCGTCCTGCGAACGAGATGCAGAAAGCTTTCGGTCGAGTGATCGTGATGGCCGATGCCGCCCACGCATTTGGCGCGCAATGGCACGGCCGAATGTGCGGCGAGATTGCCGATTTCACCTCGTTTTCTTTCCATGCCGTCAAGAACCTTACGACGGCAGAGGGCGGTGCATTGACCTGGAGGCCGATTCCCGGCGTAGACGACGAATGGCTTTACAAGCAGTTCCAGTTGTTGTCGTTGCATGGTCAAAATAAGGATGCGCTGGCCAAGACGAAACTCGGAGCCTGGGAGTACGATATCATTGCGCCTGACTACAAGTGCAATATGACCGATATTATGGCAGCGATCGGACTGGTGCAGTTCGAGCGGTACCCTGAACTCCTGGCTCGCCGCCGTCGGATTATCGAACGTTATGACGAGGCGTTGAAAAATTGCGATGTACAGGTTCTGGATCATTATGGCTGCGATCATGCGTCGAGCGGGCACCTTTATCTGGTTCGCTTGCTGGGCAGGGATGTGGAGGATCGCAACCGGGTGATCGAACGGATGGCCGAACGGGGTATTGCGTGCAACGTCCATTACAAGCCGCTGCCGATGATGACTGCCTATAAGGCGTTGGGATTCGATATTGCGGATTACCCCCATGCCTACGACCAATATCGCAACGAAGTGACGCTGCCGCTGCATACGCGTCTTTCGGATGATGATGTAGAGTACGTCATTTCCAATTTCGTCGATATCATTTCGAAATAATTCTATTCCGTGAAACGTATTTTCGATGTCGTGTCGAGCGGTTTCGGACTGCTCGTCCTCTCTCCCGTTTTTCTTCTGTTGGCCGTCTGGATCAAGCTCGATTCCGACGGTCCGGTCTTTTACCGGCAAATCCGCGTGGGGCGCAATAATCTGGATTTCAGACTGTTCAAATTCCGGTCCATGCGTGTCGGATCGGACAAGAAGGGGCTGATAACTGTTGGCGGGCACGATCCCCGCGTTACACGATCGGGCTATTTTATCCGCAAATACAAACTGGATGAGCTGCCGCAGTTAATCAACGTATTTGTCGGAGACATGAGCCTGGTCGGTCCGAGGCCCGAGGTGCGGAAGTATGTCGACCTCTATACGCCTGAACAAATGCACGTATTGGATGTCCGTCCCGGAATCACGAGTTTGGCATCGATTCGCTACCGCAATGAGAACGAGTTGTTGGATCAAGCGGAAGATCCCGACCGATGTTATGTGGAGGTCGTGATGCAGGATAAGTTGCGGATCGATCTGGAATATGTTGCCAATCATTCGTTTATATATGACATCGGGCTTATTTTCAGGACGTTTTGGGAGATCGTGTCGAAATGATGATCTGTAAGTGAAAAGTAAAAACGGTTGAGGCATAGCCTCAACCGTTTTTGTTTGCGGTCAGTTTGGGGTTGGAGCGGTGGCGGTCCTTGTCGCGGGCGGTTTTCTTGGCGAAGGAGGCTTCGAGGGCGGCCGTGAGGTCGGTGCCGGTCTGGTTGGCCAGGCAGACGACAACCCATAGGATGTCGGCCAGCTCCTCGTCGAGGTTGTCCTTTTCGCCCGCTTTGAACGACTGGTCGCCGTAGCGGCGGGCCATGACGCGGGCCAGCTCCCCCACCTCCTCGGTGAGGATGGCCAGGTTGGTCAGTTCGCTGAAGTAACGCACGCCGTAGCGGTGGATCCAGTCGTCGACGCGCTGTTGCAATTCCTTGATTTCCATAATGCAGTAAGTTGATCGTCGGGGCGGACGGCGGAGACCGTGGCGCCGTCCGCGCGCGGGGGTTATTTCACGTAGATCAGGTTGAGGCCGTCGCGCAGCGGGACGATGACGTTCTCCACCCGGGGATCTTCCATGACCATGCGGTTGAATTCGATGAGCGCCTGCGTGTGGCGGTCGCGGGCGGCGACGGGCTCGACGACCTTGCCCGACCAGAGGATGTTGTCGGCGACGAGCACCGAGCCGGGCCCGACGAGCGGCTGCCCGTCGCGGTCGCCCATGAGCATGCGGTAGTAGTCGGGGTATTCGCGCTTGTCGCCGTCGATGAATACCAGGTCGAACGGATAGCCGAGCGAGGGGGCGATGTCGAGCGCCGAGCCGATGTGCAGGCGGATTTTCGAGCCGTGGGGCGAGCGGTCGAAGTAGGAGCGGGCCAGCTCCTCCAGCTCGTCGTCGACCTCGATGGTGTGGAGCTCGGCACCCGGCGTGAGCCCCGCGGCCATCGAGAGGGCCGAGTAGCCGGTGAAGGTGCCGATCTCGAGCATGCGCCGCGGGCGGTGCATGCGGACGAGCAGCTTGAGCAGCTTGCCCTGGAGGTGGCCCGAGAGCATGCGCGGCGCCACGGTGCGGCAGTGGGTCTCGCGGTCGAGTTCGCGCAGGAGCTCCTCCTCGGCTTCGGTGTGGTCGTGTACGTAGCGTTCGAGTGCGTCCATGGTGTCAGACCTTGTAGAATCCCTCCTTGTTGAAGCGGTACGACGCCTCGATGGCCTCCGGCGTGTCGGCGTCGAGGGCCAGCAGGCAGGCGCGCGTGAATTCGAGGCAGGCCGAGCCGTTGGCCGTGATGATGCCGCCGTCGGAGACGGCCTGGCGCTCCTCGAAGAGCGCCTCGCCCGTGTAGCGGTCGCCACCCCACTCGCGCAGCATCGCGCAGGTGTTGCCCGTGTGGCGGACATCGTTGAGGTGGCCGTGGGCCGCGAGGAACGCGCAGGCGTTGCAGATGGCGCCGAGCGGAAGCCCGCGGCGGCGGGCCTCGTCGACGAGCGGTGCGACGGTCGCGGCCTCGGGCGACTGCCAACCGAGGCCGCCGACGAGGATCAGTGCGGCGCAGGCCTCGGGCAGCGCGCTGGCGTCGTAGTCGGGGGTGACGCGAAGGCCGCCCAAAGAGCGGACGGGGGCTCCGTCGGGCGTGAGGTAGCGGACGGCGTAGGAGCCCGGGCGGCCCGGGGCTACCCCGCCGCAGAGCGCCGGGGCGAGGAAGGCTGCCTCCCAGTCGGCGAACCGGTCGAGCAGGACGAAGACGATCTCTTTCATGGTGTTGTCTGGAAATGCGTTATTTGTAGGTCAGGCGGGACATGCCGGAGAACAGCTCCTCGGCGACGGCGGTGAGCTGCTGTGCGGTCAGCGCGCGGATCTTGGCGCAGACCTCCTCCATGGTGTCCATCGCGCCGTGGGTCAGCAGGCTCTTGCCCGCGCCGAGCATGTAGCTCTCGTTGCTCTCGCCGGCAATGGCCAGCTGGGCGATGAACTGCTTCTTGGCCATTGAGAGGCGGCGCGACGTGAGCGGCTCGGTGCGCAGGCGGCGGAGCTGGCCCATGATGAGCTCCACGCATTGCGCGGCGTTGGCATGTTCGCTGCTGAAGTAGATCGCCACCAGCCCCGTGTCGCAATAGGGCGTGTAGGTCGCTTCGATGTTGTAGGAGAGGCCGTGCCGCTCGCGCACCTCGACGTTGAGCAGCGAATTGGCCGAGGGGCCGCCCAGCAGATTGATAAGCAGCGCCAGCGGCAGGCGCCGGCTGTCGTCGCTGCCGTAGGCGCGGCAGCCGATGATGCAGTGGGTCTGGTGGGTGTGTTTGACTATCTCCCGCTC
Source organism: uncultured Alistipes sp. (assembly GCA_947364365.1). Taxonomy (GTDB): domain Bacteria; phylum Bacteroidota; class Bacteroidia; order Bacteroidales; family Rikenellaceae; genus Alistipes. The sequence goes on along the minus strand of CANASP010000008.1, from coordinate 50,536 downwards.
GAAGGGGGCTTGCGGAGCAGGTGCGATCCGTTCGAAATCGCGCACCGTAGCGGGGCGGGAGCCGAAATAACGTGCGGCGACCGTCTCGGCCGTGCGGGCCGAGAAGCTGCCGATGGTGGAGAAGACCATGCGGTCGGTGGTGTGCGTGCGGCCGATGAAGCGGCGGATGGCGTTGCCGTCGTGGCGCATGAGCGACCGCTTGGTCCCCAGGATGTTGTGGCTCAACTCCGATCCCTCGAAGAGCAACTCCTCGAAGGTGTCGTAGATCAGGTCGGCGGGTGAATCCTTGTAGGTGTTGATCTCGTCGACGATCACCTCCTTCTCGCGCTCGATTTCACGCTCGGGAAAGGTCGAGCGGAAGGCCACGTCGGCGATCAGTTCGGCCGCTTTGGCGAAATCGCCGCGCAGCGTCGTGGCGTGGATCGTCGTGTCCTCCTTGGTGGTGAAGGCGTTGAGCTCGCCGCCGAGGTTCTCCAGCCGGCAGTTGACCTGCCAGGCACGGCGGCGTTCGGTACCCTTGAAGAAGGCGTGTTCGGTCAGATGCGCCAGGCCGTACTGGTCGGGCTGCTCGTCGCGGCTGCCCGCGCCGATGGTCAGCGCGCAGTGGGCCACGGAGCCGCGCACCTGGCGGTGGATGCCGCGGATGCCGTTGGGGAGCGTATAGGTGTAGAATTCCATTTATTCGTCGTTTTCCGGCGCCTCCAGTTTCGCCCGCTCGCGCAGGAAGGCGCCTGTGTGGCTCGCGGGGCACTGCTCCAGCTGGCGGGGCGTGCCCTCGGAGACGACCTGCCCTCCCCCGCTTCCGGCCTCGGGACCGAGGTCGACGACCCAGTCGGCGCATTTGATGATGTCCATGTTGTGCTCGACGACCACGATCGTGTGGCCGCGGGCGATCAGGGCGTCGAAGGCGGCGAGCAGCTTGGAGATGTCGTGGAAGTGGAGCCCCGTGGTCGGCTCGTCGAAGATGAAGAGCAGGCTTCCGTTGTCGGTCCCTTCGCGCGTGAGGAACGAGGCGAGCTTGACGCGCTGGCTCTCGCCGCCCGAGAGGGTCGACGACGACTGTCCGAGGCGGATGTAGCCCAGCCCGACGTCCTGGAGCGGTTGCAGGCGGTCGACGATGCGGCGGCAGGTGGCGTTGCCGGTGTCGGCGCCGAAGAAGTCGATCGCTTCGTCGACGGTCATGGCCAACACGTCGCTGATCGAGCGGTCGCGGTAGCGGACTTCGAGCACCTCGTCGCGGAAACGGCGGCCGCCGCACGCCTCGCAGGTGAGCGTGACGTCGGCCATGAACTGCATCGAGACCTTGATGACCCCTTCGCCCTGGCACTCCTCGCAGCGGCCTCCGGCGACGTTGAACGAGAAGTGGGCGGGCGTGAGGCCCGTATGTTTTGCGTAAGGCTGGTCGGAGAAGAGCTTGCGGATCTCGTCGTAGGCCTTGATGTAGGTGACCGGGTTGGAGCGCGACGATTTGCCGATGGGGTTCTGGTCGACCATCTCGACGCCGCGCAGCAGCGACGCGTCGCCCTCGATCGCGTCGAAGTCGCCGGGCTTGGCGCCCGTCTCGCAGAGCATGCGCCGCAGGGCCGGGTAGAGGATTCCCTTGGCGAGCGACGACTTGCCCGAGCCGCTGACGCCCGTGATGCAGGTCATGGCGCCGAGCGGGATGCGGACGTCGATGTTGCGCAGGTTGTTCTCGCGGGCGCCGCGCACGACGATCGAACGGTTCCATCCCCTCTCCGAGGCGGGAGGCGCGATCCGCCGGCGGCCGGTGAGGTAGTCGGCCGTGAGGCTGCGGCGGCAGCCGAGCAGTTCGTCGAGCGGACCGCTGAAGACCACTTCGCCGCCGTGTTCGCCCGCCTCGGGGCCGATGTCGACGATCCAGTCGGCGGCGCGGATCACCTCCTCCTCGTGTTCGACGACGATGACCGTGTTGCCCAGGTCGCGCAGCTGCTTCAACACGCCGATGAGGCGTGCCGTGTCGCGCGGGTGGAGGCCGATCGAGGGTTCGTCGAGGATGTAGAGCGAGCCGGTGAGGTTGCTGCCCAGCGACGTCGCGAGGTTGATGCGCTGGCTCTCGCCGCCCGAGAGGGTCGACGAGAGGCGGTCGAGCGTGAGGTAGCCCAGCCCCACGTCGGCGAGGTAGCGCAGGCGGTTGCGGATCTCGGTGAGGATGCGCGCGGCGGTCGTCGTGTCGTGGTCGTCGAGCTCCAGCGCGTCGAAGAACGCGATGAGCCGGTCGACGGGCATCGCGACCAGCTCGGCGATGGTGCGGTCGCCCACGCGGACGTAGAGCGCCTCGCGACGCAGGCGCGAACCGCCGCACTCGGGGCAGAGGGTTTTGCCCGTGTAGCGGGCCTTCATCACGCGGAACTGGATTTTGCGCCGCTCGGAGTCGATATAGGCGAAGAAGTCGTCGAGTCCGTGGAAATATTCGTTGCCGCGCCACAGCAGCCGTTTCTGCTCGGCGGTGAGGGCGTGGAAGGGGGTGTGGATCGGGAAGTCGAACTTCGAGGCGTTGGCCACGAGCTGCTCCTTCCAGCGGCGCATGGTTTCGCCGCGCCAGCAGGCTACGGCGTCGTCGTAGATCGTGCGGCTCTTGTCGGGAATCACCAGATCCTCGTCGATGCCCACGACCTTGCCGTAGCCCTCGCAGCGGGGGCAGGCGCCCAGCGGGTTGTTGAACGAGAAGAGGTGTTCGGTGGGCGGTTCGAAGCGGATGCCGTCGGCCTCGAAGCGCGACGAGTACTCCTCGTCGCCCTCCTCGGTGAAGAGGCGGCAGACCCCCTCGCCGTAGGAGAAGGCACGGGCCACCGAGTCGCGGATGCGGGTCTGCATGTCGTCGTCGACCGAAACGCGCATGCGGTCGACGACCACGGCGATCGACGTCGGGTCGGCCGCGGGATCGAGCGTGGGCAGCACCTCCTCGATGAGCTGCGTGCGGCCGTCGATGCGCACGCGCATCAGGCCGTCGGCGACGAGCAGCGTGAGTTTTTCGATCAGGCCCTGCCCCGGGGCGAGCAGGAGCGGCGCGGCGATCTCCATGCGCTGGCCCTCGCGCCGGAGGATGCGGGCCGCCACGTCGTCGACGCTGTAACAGCGCACCTGCCGTCCCGATACGGGCGAGTAGGTGCGGCCGATGCGGGCGAAGAGCAGCTTGAGGTAGTCGTAGATCTCGGTGGTCGTGCCGACGGTCGAACGCGGGTTGCGCGTGTTGACCTTCTGCTCGATGGCGATGGCCGGGGCGATGCCCGTGATCAGGTCGACGTCGGGTTTCTCGATCTTGCCCAGGAACTGGCGGGCGTAGGCCGAGAGGCTCTCGACGTAGCGGCGCTGCCCCTCGGCGAAGATCGTGTCGAAGGCCAGTGTGGATTTGCCCGAGCCCGAAAGACCCGTTACGACCACCAGCCGGTCGTGCGGGATGCGGACCTCGATGTTCTTGAGGTTGTGAACCCTCGCTCCTTTTATATAGATGGAATTTTCGTGTTTCATTGCAGGTCGCAGGCCCATCGGCCCGCTTATGGATTAGGGTTTCGGATCGGGATCGGCGATGCTGCCGCCCGCCTTGCGGAGCTTGTCGACGAGCCGGTCGGCCAGACTCTCGCGGATCGTGAGCCGCATCGAGCAGAGGTTGTCGAACTCCTGCGCTTCGATGCGCGGCTGGAGCTCCTTGACCGTGCGCATGATGTCGTTCATCGCCACGTAGGGAAACTCGACCCTGACCGTGCGGTCGACCGTGCGGTCGACGATCTCGGCGGCGGCGATCGCCTCGGCGGCCGACTCCTTGTAGGCGGCGATCAGCCCCGGGACGCCGAGCTTCGTGCCGCCGAAGTAGCGGACGACCACCACCAGGCAGTCGGTGATGTCGGTCGAGAGCATCTGGCCGAGGATCGGCTTGCCGGCCGTGCCCGAGGGCTCGCCGTCGTCGTTGGCGCGGAACTGCTCGCCGCGGGGGCCCAGCCGCCAGGCGTAGCAGTGGTGCGTGGCGTCGTAGTAGCGCTTGCGCAGGGCCTCCAGCCGTTCGCGGATCTCCTCCTCGCCCGTCACCGGATAGATGAAGGCGAGGAACTTGCTGCTCCGCTCGCGGCAGGAGGCCTCGGCCGGGGCGGCGACGGTCAGGTAACGGTCCTCCTCCACCCTATCGGACCTTTTTGAACAGACGCTCCCAGCGCACGTTCGACGGGAACGACTTCCCCTCTTCGAGCGACAGCCAGACGAACGAAGCCTTGCCGACGATGTGGTCCTCGGGGACGAAGCCCCAGAAGCGCGAGTCGGCCGAGTTGTGGCGGTTGTCGCCCATCATCCAGTAGTAGTCCATGGCGAAGGTATACTCGGTGGCCGGGGCGCCGTCGATGAGGATCCGTTCGCCGTCGACCGCGAGCGTGTGGCCTTCGTAGGCCTCGATGATGCGGCGGTAGAGCGGCAGGTTCTCCGTGGTGAGCGCCACGGTGGCGCCCCGCTGCGGAATCCATACGGGGCCGTAGTTGTCCTGGCTCCAGCGCGTCTCGGGCCATTGCGGGAAGACCTCGTCGTTGGCCGGGAAGAGGTAGCGGAAGACCGAAGTGACGTTGTCGAGGCGGCGCAGCTCGTCGGCCGCTCCGTCGGTGAGGTTCATGTGGTAGACCGAGCCGTTGCCGCTGTATTCGGTGATGCCCAGCTTGTCGAGCGCATATTGCGTCAGGGGCGACTTGACATAGACCGTGTAGGTGCGCTCGATGCCGGCGATCGGCTGCTGCTGCGTGCCGTTGACCCATACGTCGCCGTCGCGGATCGCGAGCGTGTCGCCGGGGATGGCCACGCAGCGCTTGATGTAGTTCTCGCGCTTGTCGACCGGGCGTGCGACGATCGTGAAGGTGCGCTCCAGCTCCTCGCGGCCCTCCCGTTCGCCCAGGGCGGCCTGGTAGCTGCGCACGACGTCGTAGTAGGTCGCCGCCTGGTTTTCGAGCAGCACGGTGTCGCCCGCCGGGAAGTTGAAGACCACCACGTCGTCGCGCCGGATGCGGCCCAGCCCCTTCAGGCGGTGGTAGGGCCAGCGGATCGCCTCGGAGAACGACTTGCGGGTCTGCGAGAAGGGCATCGTGTGGTGGACGAAGGGGAACGAGAGCGGCGTGTTGGGCATCTGGGGGCCGTAGGCCACCTTGCTCACGTAGAGGTAGTCGCCCACGAGCAGCGACTTTTCCATCGACGAGGTGGGGATCACGTACATCTGGAAGACGAACAGGTGGACCAGCGACGCCACGACCGTGGCGAAAACGATGGCGTTGACCCATTCGTAGATTACCTTATAGCTTCTGCTGCGCTGGCACAGCCGCTCGTTGCGGCTGCCGATCCAGCGGTAGAGGTATTTCGAGATGTAGAGGTCGTAGAGGACGGGGATGCCCAGCAGCAGCCACAGGTTGCCGGTCCAGACTACGAACCAGAGCGTATAGAGGAGCGTCGCCAGGGCGAAGCCGGTCCATTTGTTGCGCAGTATCGTTTTCAGTTTGTTCATCTTCTCGGCGGTATTTTAGCGGAGCAGGTCGTCCATCGTGTAGATACCCTGGCGGCCGCAGAGGTATTCGGCCGCGACGACGGCACCCAGGGCCAGCGTGCGGCGGTTCTTGATCTCGTGACGCAATTCGAGCCGGTCGTCTTCGGCCTCGTAGACGACCGTGTGGATGCCCGGGACGGCGCCTTCGCGCACCGATTCGATCACCACGGCGTCGGCCGGTGCCTCGGCGGGCGTGTCGATGCGGTGGGCGGCGTGGTCGAGCCCCGGGGCGTAGTTGACCCATGCGCTTTTGCCGGGAAGGCCGGCGATCGCCTCCTCGGCCAGCGTGATGGCCGTGCCGCTCGGCGAGTCTTTCTTCTGGGTGTGGTGGGTCTCCTCGATGCGCACGTCGTAGCCGCCCATGCGCCCCACGAGCTCGGCCAGCCGGCGGTTGAGGCGGAAGAGCAGGTTGACGCCCAGGCTGAAGTTGGAGGCATAGAACATCGCTCCCTGCCGCTCGCGACACAGCGCCTGCAACTCGGCGAGCCGCTCGGTCCAGCCCGTCGTGCCGCTCACGACGGCGGTGCCGCATTCGAGGCAGGTGCGGATGTTGGCATAGGCCGTGGCGGGAGTGGAGAATTCGAGGGCGACGTCGACCCCGGCGAGGTGTTCGGCGTCGAGGTCCGAGGCGTTGTCGGCGTCGATGACGAGCGCCACGCTGTGGCCCCGCTCCGAGAGGATGCGTTCGATCTCGCGCCCCATCTTGCCGTATCCGATGATTGCTGCTTTCATATTTTCGATATTTAACCTCCAAAGATAGGCATTTCGCCGCGAAATAAAAAACGCGGGATGTTTTTCGGACAAACGGAGCGTGGCGGATATTATTGTTTCCGTGCGGATTGGAGGCGATGCGGAGTGAATATTGGTAATTCAATCCGTGATTTGTATACGGTTCGTCTCTTTGTTATCGTCTAATTTTGCGGCATGCAACGAAACGTCGGACCGCCGCGGGGGCGGACGACGGGATTGCCGGTTGTTTTATCGAAAAATATAGGGATAGGAATGAAAGAGGTGCCCGGCCGGTCGTCCCGGCACGGCCGACGAAGTGGCGGGTGTGGCCGAACTGCTGATGCGACCGCAGGGGCGTTCATCACCGGAGCGGATTTCCTCATCGACGGCGGCGCCACGGCCTCCTATTTTTATGGACCGCTGAATCCGGACAACCGATAAAGATAAGATAACCGTTTCGCCGGTGACCCTGCAAGCCCGGGGCCGCGAACCCAAAAACGATTCCATGCAAAACACCGAAATGAAAACAGACAAGAAAGTAAAAGTATTGGTGGTGTTTTTCTCGCACACGGGCGAGAACTACGCCGTGGGCAACAACACGAAGGGAAACACCCATATCGTGGCCGAGATGATCGCCGAGGCGACGGGCGGCCGTCTCTTCGAGATCGTGCCTGAAAAGGCATATCCCGAGACGTATCAGGAGTGCGTCGAGGTTGCTAAACAAGAAAAGGAGCGCAACGCACGTCCGGCTGTCCGGGGCGACATCGCCGCGGAGGAGTACGACGTCGTGTTCCTCGGCTATCCCAACTGGTGGAGCGACATGCCGATGGCGGTCTACACGTTCCTCGAAAAGCACGATTGGAGCGGCAAGACGCTCCTGCCGTTCTGCACCCACGAGGGCAGCGGACTGTCGGGGATGGAACGCAAGATCGCCGATGCCTGCAAGGGCGCGACCGTAGGCCGTGGGCTCGCCCTGCGCGGCGCTACGGCCCAGAACAAACGGGACGAAGCCCGAAAGGCGGTGCGATCGTGGCTTGAGAGGTCGGATTTGTAATCGGCCCCGTCGTTTTCGCCGGCCTGCCTTTGCGTTGCAGGGCCGTTCACCGTGATGCGAATCGGCAATTCAGCCGAAACACTTGTGACTCAATTCTATCACTATATCTTTCCGCTTTTCGCTTTTTTATAGTAACTTTGCGACCGTAAACGCTAAAACACGAAAGCGATGAAACACGCATACGTATTCCCGGGTCAGGGAGCTCAGGCCGTCGGCATGGGCAAAGACCTCTACGAAAACGTTCCCGAGGCCAAGGCACTCTTCGAGCAGGCCAACGAGATCCTCGGCTTCCGCATCACCGACATCATGTTCGCCGGCACGGACGAGGAGCTCAAGCAGACCAAGGTCACGCAGCCGGCCGTCTTCCTCCACTCGGTCGTCATGGCCAAGGCGCTGGGCGTGAACCCCGACGCCGTAGCGGGCCACTCGCTGGGCGAGTTCTCGGCACTGGTCGTCGCCGGCGCCCTCTCGTTCGAGGACGGTCTGAAGCTCGTATCGAAGCGCGCGATGGCCATGCAGGCCGCCTGCGAGCAGCAGCCCGGCACGATGGCCGCGATCCTCGGTCTGGAGGATGCGAAGGTCGAGGAGATCTGCGCGTCGATCGACGGCGTGGTCGTGGCGGCTAACTACAACTGCCCGGGTCAGCTGGTGATCTCGGGTGCCGTCGAGGCGGTGGATGCCGCCTGCGCCAAGGCCAAGGAGGCCGGTGCGCGCCGCGCGCTGCGCCTGCCCGTGGGCGGTGCGTTCCACTCGCCGCTGATGGAGCCCGCCAAGCAGGAGCTCGAGAAGGCGATCGAGGAGGCTCCGTTCCGGACCCCGACCTGCCCCATCTACCAGAACGTCGACGCCAAGCCCTATACCGATCCGGCGGCCATCAAGGCCAACCTGATCGCGCAGCTGACGGCTCCGGTGCGCTGGACCTACATCGTCAAGCAGATGATCGCCGACGGCGTGGGCGAATTCACCGAGCTGGGCCCCGGCGCCGTGTTGCAGGGTCTTATCAAGAAGGTGAGCGGCGACGTAGCCGTGGAGTCGAAATCGACGCTCTGATCCCCGAAAACTTTTTACAAAGCGGGAATATGCTGATTGACAGTGTATTCCCGCTTTTTGTATTCGGCCGGGAATAGAGTATATTAAAATTTGTTAAATAATTATTGCGATTTTTAAAGATAGATAGTATATTTGCGGGAGAGGAACGAATAAGATTGAACCAATGACATCACTGACCGAATTTTTCAATATGCACGAGGATGATGCGATGAAGGGCATCACCCACAAAAACAGCCTGATCAAGCGCAGCATCATCGCCCACATGGCGGTGAACGGCGAGTCGACCCTCTCGGAGCTGACCCGCGAACTGCACATCAGCGTGCCGACGATGACCAAGCTTGTACAGGAGCTCGTCGACGAGAACATCGTCTCGGATCTCGGCAAGGTCGAAACCCCGGGCGGACGCCGTCCCAACATCTTCGGACTGGCGTCGTCGGCGATCTACTTCGCGGGCATCAACGTCGGCCGCGACGGCATGACCTTCCTCATCACCGACCTGCAGAACAACATCATCAAGGAGGAGACGGATCCGACCTTCGAATTGCAGGACCGTCCGCAGTGTCTCGAACGCATCCTCGCCTCGATCGAGGAGTTCATCGCCTCGTGCGGCATCGACCGTGCCAAGATCCTGGGCATCGGCGTCTGCATGACCGGCCGCGTGAACCCCGACACGGGCCGCAGCTACAAATACTTCACCTCGTCGGAGCAGTCGCTGCGCGAGTTGATCGAGGCGCGCACGGGCATCCGCGTGCTGCTGGAGAACGACACCCGCTCGCGTTGCTACGCCGAGTACACCTGCGGCAAATCGAAGGAGGAGAGCAACGTCCTCTACCTCCACATGGGCCGCGGCGTGGCGATCGGCATCGTCGTCGACGGCAAACTCTACTACGGCAAGAGCGGCTTCGCGGGCGAGTTCGGCCACATCCCCTTCTTCGACAACGAGATCATCTGCTCGTGCGGCAAGAAGGGGTGCCTGGAGACCGAGGTGTCGGGTATCGCCATCGAGGACAAGATGCGCAGCCAGATCGAGAAGGGCGTGAATACCATCCTGCGCGAGCAGTACGCCCGCCAGAAGACCATCCACATCGACGACATCATCGACGCCGCCAAGCACGACGACACGCTCTCGATCGAGCTGATCGAGGAGGCGGGCGAGAAGGTGGGCAAGGCCGTGGCGTTCCTCATCAACACGTTCAACCCCGAGACGGTGATCGTCGGCGGCAACCTGTCGGCGGCGGGCGACTACGTGATGCTGCCGCTCAAGTCGGCGACCAACAAATATTCGCTCAACCTGGTCTACAAGGATACGAAATTCCGCGTGTCGAAGATGTCGGAGAACGCCAATGCCTGGGGTGTGGCGATGTTGATCCGCAACAAGGTGATCGGATTGTAAGGGACGGATGAAGCTCGAAGGCAGACTCGTGCGACTGCGCGCCGTGGAGCCCGACGACGCAGAGCGGCTCTACATGTGGGAGAACGACCCTGCGGTGTGGGAGGTCAGCGGCACGCTGGCGCCCTTCTCGCGGCACGACTTCGCCCGCTTCGTAGAGGAGCAGCGCGCGGACATCTACCGCACGGGGCAGCAGCGCCTGATGATCGACACGGCTGCGGGCGAGACCGTGGGTACGGTCGATCTGTTCGAGTTCGATGCCCGAAACCGCCGCGCGGGGATCGGCATTCTGATCTACGATCCGCAGCACCGCAACCGCGGTTATGCCTCGGAGGCGCTGCGGCTGGTGGCCGCCTATGCGCGCGAGACGCTGGATCTGCACCAGCTGTGGTGCACCGTAGGCGCCTGCAACGGAGCGAGCCTCGCGCTGTTCCGCAAGGCCGGCTACAAGACCACGGGCATCCGGCGGGAATGGAACCTCACGCCGCGAGGATACGAGGACGAACTGCTGCTCCAGCTGCCGCTCGACACGGCGGACGAAGGCTGACCCGAGGACTCCGGGGGCCCGAAGAAGGCCGGAAAGGACCGAGAGTCGGGACGGGCGGACAACCGGAAAGGAGAAGAAACCGGGGCGAGCGGACAATCGGGAAGGACGGAATGCCGGGAAGAGCAGACAACCGGAAAGGACAGAACGCCGGGGCGGGCAGAAGACCGGGGTGGACGGAACCGGAGCGAGCAGAAACTCGAAAAGGTCGGGAAGCCGGGGCAGGCGGACAATCAGGAAGGACAAGATGCCGGAGCGGGCGGTGAGCCGGAACCCGGAAAAGGAGCGGAAGGCGACAGCCGGAAGACGCGAAGGCCCCGGAAAGCGAAGAACGGTCGATCCCGCCGTGGACATACAAAGCGAAAGCCCCGATTTTCGGGACTTTTCCTTGACGGCAGTTCGGCTCCGCGCCGCTGCATTCAGATGAAAAAAAGCCCCGAATTTCGGGGCTTTTTTCATGCGGATCCTTATCGTGGTCAGAGCCGGCGCGAACCGTCGGAGATCACCACGTCGTAGATCTTGGGCTCGTGGCCGTACTTCTCGTTGAAGCGCCGCTTGGCCTCGGCGATGAAGTGGTCGTAGAGCGCGTCCTTGACCAGGTTGATCGTGCAGCCGCCGAAGCCACCGCCCATGATGCGCGAACCCGTCACGCCGCACTCCTCGGCCACCTCGGCCAGGAAGTCGAGCTCCTCGCACGACACTTCGTAATCCTTGGACATGCCCCAGTGGGTCTCGTACATGCGCTTGCCGACGGTCTCGTAGTCGCCCTTCTGCAAGGCGTCGCACACGTCGAGCACGCGGCGCTCCTCGCCGATGACATAGCGGGCGCGCTTGTAGTCCTCCTCGGAGATCCGGTCCTTGATCGCATCGAGCTGCTCCATCGTGGCGCCGCGCAGGAACTCCTGCCCCAGCACCTTCGACACGCGCTCGCACGAGGCGCGGCGGTCGTTGTAGGGCGAGCCCACCAGCGCGTGCTTCACACGCGAGTCGACCAGCACGAGCTTGTAGCCCTGGGGATCGAAGGGGAAGTACTCGAACTCCATCGAGCGGCAGTCGAGGCGCATCAGGCACCCCTTCTTGCCGAAGACCGAGGCGAACTGGTCCATGATGCCGCAGTTGACGCCGCAGTAGTTGTGCTCGGTCGACTGGCCGATACGCGCCAGCTCGAACTTGTCGATGCCGCAGCCGTAGAGGTCGTTGAGTGCGAAGGCGTAGGTCGACTCCAGCGCGGCCGACGACGACATGCCGGCACCCAGGGGAACGTCGCCGGCGAAGACCGTGTCGAAACCGCCGATCTTGCCGCCGCGCTTCTGCACCTCGCGGCAGACGCCGAAGAGGTAGTGGGCCCATGACTGGGTGGGCTTGTCCTCCTCGTTGAGGCCGAACTCGGCCTCCTCCCCCAGGTCGAGGGCGTAGGCACGCACCTTGTCGGTGCCGTTGAGGCGGATGGCCGCCACGATGCCCTTGTCGACGGCTCCGGGGAAGACGAAGCCTCCGTTGTAGTCGGTGTGCTCGCCGATGAGGTTGATACGGCCGGGCGAGGCGAAGAGGATGGCGCCTTCGCCGTAGAGCTGCTGGAATTTCTCGCTGACTTTCGTTTGCATAAGGTATGAATTTTAAGGTTCCTATTCGGGTCGGTCGGTGCCGCACCGCACGACGGCGGCACAACATCCTTACGAAGATAGGAATTATTTTCCGAATTTTCACTACATTTGTTGAAAATCGATTCGTTATGATCCGCACCTTGCTGCTTTGGCTGCTGCTCGCAGCCGCTTGTCCCCTCTCCGCACAACCCCGCACCATCGCCCACCGCGGCTTTTGGCGCACCGCCGGATCGGCGCAGAATAGCCTCGCGTCGCTGCGCAAGGCCGACTCGATAGGCTGCTACGGAGCGGAATTCGACGTGTGGATGGCCGGCGACGGACGTCTGGTGGTGACACACGACCGCACCGACCGCGAAACGGGGCTCTGCATGGAGGAGGCGTCCTCGCGCGCGATACGCCGCATACGCACGGCCAACGGCGAGCGGATCCCCTCGCTCCGGGCCTACCTGCGCTGTGCGCGCCGTTGTCCTGCGACACGGCTCGTGCTGGAAATCAAGGCGCTGTCGGATTCGGTCAGGGAGCGGCAGGCCGTGCGGAAGATCGTCGGCATGCTCCGGCGCCGCGGACTGGTGGAGCGCACCGACGTGATCTCGTTCTCGATCGGCGCCTGCCTCGCGACGCGCGAGCTGCTGCCCGACACGAAGGTATTCTACCTGGGCGGCGACATCGCGCCGCAGCGGATCGCCCGTCTCGGACTGTCGGGAATCGACTATTGGTCGGGAGCGCTGGACAAACACCCCGAATGGATCGCCGAGGCGCATGCTCTGGGGCTCGAAGTCAACGTGTGGACGGTCAACGACGACGATGCGATGCGGCGCTTCATCGACGCCGGAGCGGACTACATCACCACCGACCGTCCCGACCGCCTGCTGCAGATCACGGGCGAGGCGACGGCTCACCGCGCCGAATAGCGGCGCAGCTCGGCGGCCAGCTCGCGTTCGCGGCCGCCCGTGAGGCGGTCGACCAGCGCGTGGAAGCGCGGCGAATGGTCGTGGTGCACCGTGTGGCAGAGCTCGTGGAGGATCACGTAGTCGCGCAGGTGTTCGGGAAGAATCATCAGAAAAAGACTCAACGAAATGGTGTTGCGACCGGTGCAACTCCCCCACTTCGTGCGTGCCGCACGGATGGTCATGCGCTCGTAGCGAAGTCCCGTGGCCGCGGCGATGCGGGCGATGCGCTGGGGAAGGTCCTCGCGGGCCGCACGGCGCAGCGCCTCGACGCGGAGGCGCTCCTCGTCGGGCGGGAGCGGAGGCGGCAACTGCAATTCGGCCCGTCGCGCGGCCAGCCGTTCGCGCGTACGGCAGACCCAGGCCGCCTTCTCGTCGAGGAAGGCCAGGGCACGCCGCGCGGCGACTCCCGGCGGGAACGTAACGCGCACGTCACCCGAGGCGCGCACCGAGATCGCGATGCGGCGCGCACGCGGGGAGCGGACCAGCGCGACGGAGCCCAGGAGGGGGTGGATCACCGTTTCGCAGTCGCTCACGGCAGGAACACGGCCTCGACCGCGGCGTAGGAAACGAGCCAGCCCGAGGCGTCGCAGCCGCGCAGGTCGATGTTGGAGAAGAGGATGCGGTAGCGGCCCTCGGGGTCGCGGTAATCGAGCAGCCCCGCGAGATGCGCTTCGCTCTGCGACAGGTGGCTCCACGCATCGATGCCGAGCTGCCGCCGCTGGCGTTCGAGCAGGTCGGCCGCGGCGATACGGATGTCGACGTCGGGCGCTGCGGCGATACGGAGCGAGTCGTCGACCAGGCAGGAGCCCTGCGAGTCGGGGAAGAGGACGCGGCCGAACGAGGGATCGAGCCCGACGACGGCGCCGTGAGGCCAGTAGCAGTAGACCGTGCGCGTATCTTCGATCACGACCGTATCCTCCGCCTCGATGCCGAAACGGACGTAGTCGGAGAAGCTGCCGGGAATCAGCTCGGCCAGCTGCTGGGGCCGCTCGATCCCCAGCTGCCGCATGTAGAGCGTATCGCGGCGGCTGAGCCAGAGGTACTCCAGCGAGGCGTAGAGCCGGCGGTACTCCTCCTTGCGGAGCGAGTCGGAGGGAGGCACGGGTGCGAGCACGAGGCGCCCCTCGGCGTCGAGCCTATCGAGCGCACGGGCGATGCGCTGCGCGCGGCGGAGCTGCGAGTCGAGGGCCGTGCGCTCGGGATCGAGCCTCGGAACATAGGCCAGAGCGGCGAAAAGCACGAAGGCCGCGGCGACGACGTAGAGGTAGCGCCCCGTGCGGCGCGCGGCGAAGAGCACGACCGCCAGGGTCATCACGGCGCCGCACACGAGCAGGTAGACACGCATCGTGGTCAGGCCGTATTCGCCGATACGACGGGCGACGCCGGCCCAGAAGAGCACCGTGGCGGGGAGCATGACCAGCGGGAAGCGGCCGTAGAACCACTCGGCGGTGCGTTTGTCCATGATCTCGCGCAGCGCCTTGACCGCCAGCGTCATGATGCCGAAGAGGAAGACCATCCAGGCCACGCCGCCGCGCGGCAGCGACCACGTGAGGAGGATCTTGGCGGCATAGAGGTAGAGGATCGCCGCATAGACGACGAGCGCCGGAGTGAGGAGGTAGTCGACCAGCACGGTCTGGAGACGCTCGCTGCGGCACTCGCTCCCGGCCCAGCGGTCGAAAAACACCAGAAAGAGCAGCGGCACGGCCAGCGTCTCGGAGAGAATCGCCGTGTCGACGGCCAGGCGGCTCACCCACTCCATGTCGCTGAAGCCGAAGATGTAGGCCGTGGACCACAGGATGGCCTGAAACAACGCCAGGGCGACGTTGGAGAAGAAGATCGCCAGCACGGCCGAACGGAGATAGATGATCGTATCGGCGACGAAACGCCGGTTGTCGCGGGCCGCACGGCACAGCAGCACGGCGAGCGGCGTGAGGACCAGCGTCGTCAGACCGAACTGCACGCTCTCCAGCCACTCCGGGAGCCCCGTCCAGACGACGAGCGGCACCAAGGGCGCCCAGGCGACGTAGTAGAGACGGCGCCACGGACCGCGCCCCGCCGCCAGCCCCGCGGCGAAGACGAGCAGGGCGTACCACGCAGCGGCGGCCAGCCGCGGCCCGGCGGTGGCCCACGTATCCTCGAAAAACTCGCGCTGGAGGACAAGGCCCAGGCTGACGAAAAGAATCAGGACGAACTCGACGGGGTGCAGGCGCACGACGCCGGCCAGTCCGGCGCGCAGGAGGCGCACGTATTCGGAAGGTCGCAGTTTCAACATAATGGAAAAGGTTTTCGAACGGAAAGAGGCGACGGAGCGGCGCGAGGGCCCGAAGACTTTACGCCTCGGTGCCGATGCGCTGCCGCACGACCTCGAAGAGCATGACGGCGGCGGCGGCCGAGACGTTGAGTGACTCGACATGGCCGATCAGCGGAATGGCCAGCTGCTCGTCGCAGAGCTTGAGCACCTCCTTGGAGATGCCCGTGTCCTCGGCCCCCATGACCAGCACGGTAGGTTTGCGCAGGTCGGCGTCGTAGAGCAGCTTGCGGCTCTTCTCGGTGGCGGCGACGACCTGGAAACCCTCGGTCTGGAGGGTCTTGAGCGTGTTGCGGACCGACCCCACGCGGCAGACGGGGATCGCGGCGAGCGCCCCGGCCGACGAGCGGATCGCCTCGGCATTGACCGGCGCCGAGTTCTTGAGCGGCGTGATGAGCCCGTGGGCCCCGGCGCACTCGGCCGAGCGGGCGATGGCGCCGAAGTTGCGCACGTCGGTCACGCCGTCGAAGAGGACGATGAGCGGCGTCTCGTCGTCGGGCACGCGGTCGAGGATGTCCTGCAAGCCGACATATTCGATGGCGGCGATCTGCGCCACGACGCCCTGGTGGTTGCCGCGCGTGAGGCGGTTGAGCTTCTCGACGGGCACCTCCTGCCAGCGCAGGCGGTGGCGTACGCAAAGGTCCTTGAGCTCCTGCATGAGCTGCCCCTCGGCACCCTTGCGCAGGTAGAGTTTCTCGATCTGTTTGCCCGCCTCGATAGCCTCGGCCACGGGGCGGATTCCGAAAATAAGGTTGTTATCCATCGTTCGTTACGTTTCAGGGTTCGTTCAGCCCTCCTCGACGATCTCCAGCTCGTAGGAGGCCTTCTCCCACTCGTGCATCTGGTGGTCGTAGCGGGTCTTCAGGTCGTTGTAGGCGGCATAGTCGGCCTCGTCGTAGGCGGTGGCGGCCGCGAACTTCGCATCGTATTCGGCGATCTGCCGCTCGATCGAGGCCAGGTCGGCCTCGATCGTCTCGACCGCCCGGCGCAGCTTGCGCACGAGCTTCTCCTGCTCCTTGCGCTGCTCGTAGGAGGCTTTGCCCGAAAGTGCGGGGGCCGCCTGCGCGGCATCGGTGTCGGATTGGGCCGAAGCCGTCTTGGAGGCCTTGGCCGGGGCGGATTTGGCCGGAGCAGCCTTGGCCGGAGCGTCGCGCCGCTCGATCTCCTGCAACGACTCCAGCTTGCGTTTCTCGAGGAAGTAGTAGATGCCGCCGAGGTACTCCTTCACCCCGCCGTCGCGGAACTCGTAGACCTTGTCGACCATCCCGTCGAGGAACTCGCGGTCGTGCGACACGACCACCACCGTGCCGTCGTAGCGGAGGATCGCCTCCTTGAGGATATCCTTCGAGCGCATGTCCATGTGGTTGGTGGGCTCGTCCAGCACCAGCAGGTTGCGCGGTTCGAGCATCATGCGGGCCATCGCCAGACGGGCGCGTTCGCCGCCCGAGAGCACCTTGACCTTCTTGTCGATGTCCTCGCCGCGGAAGAGGAAGGCGCCCAGGATGTCGCGCAGACGCGTGCGGATGTCGCCCACGGCGACGCGGTCCAACGTGTCGTAGACGGTGAACTCGCCGTCCATCAGGTCGTCCTGGTTCTGGGCGTAGTAGCCGATGTTGACGTTGGCGCCCAGACGGATCGACCCCTCGGTGGGGGCGAGCTGGCCGATGAGCATGCGCGCGAGGGTCGTCTTGCCCTCGCCGTTGCGCCCCACCAGCGCGATCCGGTCGCCCTTCTCGATCGTAAAGTCGGCGCCGCTGAATACGTGTTTCGAGCCGAACGACATGCCCGCCTCGCGGATCTCGGCGACGATCTGTCCCGAGCGCGGCGCGGGCGGGAACTTGATGTTGAGCGTCGCGAGGTCCTCCTCCTCGATCTCGAGCCGCTCGAGGCGCTCGAGCTGTTTGATGCGCGACTGCACCTGGTTGGACTTGGTGGGCTTGTAGCGGAACTTCTCGATGAACTCCTCGGTCTTCTCGATCATCCGCTGCTGGTTCTCGTAGGCGGCCAGCTGCTGGGCACGCCGCTCGGCGCGCAGGACGACGTATTTGGAATAGGAGACCTTGTAGTCGGTCACCTTGCCCAGCGAGAGTTCGACGGTGCGGTTGGTGACGTTGTCCAAGAAGGCGCGGTCGTGCGAGATGAGCAGCACGGCGCCGTTGTAGTTTTTCAGGTACTCCTCGAGCCACTGGATCGACTCGATGTCGAGGTGGTTGGTCGGCTCGTCCAAAAGGAAGATCGAGGGGCGGCGCAGGAGCAGCTTGGCCAGCTCGATGCGCATGCGCCAGCCGCCCGAGAACTCGCTCGTGGCGCGGCCGAAGTCCTCGCGCTTGAAGCCCAGACCCAGCAGCGTCTTCTCGATGTCGGCGTCGCGCGTCTCGCCGCCGAGGATGTGGTAGCGGTCCTGCGCGTCGGTGAGGCGGTGGAGCAGCTGCTCGTAGGAGGCGCTCTCGTAGTCGGTGCGCTCGGCGATCTCGCGCGTCAGGCGGTCGATCTCGGCTTCGAGGCGCAGCACCTCGTCGAAGGCCTTGGCCGTCTCCTCGGCGAGCGAGGTGGTGTCGGCCACGCGCATCGTCTGGGGGAGGTAGCCGATCGTGCAGGCGCCGTTGATCGTCACGGCGCCCGAGGTGGGCTGCTGCTCGCCGGTGATGAGCTTCAGCAGCGTGGTCTTGCCCGCGCCGTTGCGCCCCACCAGGCCGATGCGGTCCTTGGGGTTGATCAGGAACGATATGTTGTCGAAAAGGGTCCAGCCTCCGTAGCTGACCGTCAGGTTGTCGAGTGAAATCATGCGAAAAAAGAAATTATCGGGCGTTGAGGATCCGCAGCACCTCGGCCTCGGGATCGGCCGCCTTGAAGACGGCGCTGCCCGCCACCACGGCGTCGACGCCCGCGGCGAAGACCTCGGCGGCGTTGGCGGCCGAGATGCCGCCGTCGATCTCGATGATCGGCCGCACGCCCAGCTCATCGCAGAGCGCCCGCAGCGCGCGGACCTTGTCGAGCGATCCTGCGATGAACGACTGCCCGCCGAAGCCGGGCTCGACGCTCATGACCAGCACGAGGTCGACTTCGGGAAGCAGCTGTCGCAGCGCCTCGACGGGCGTCGCGGGCTTGATCGAGACGCCGACCTTGGCGCCGGCACGGCGGACGAGGGCGGCGCAGGCGGCCGGATCGGCCGTGGCCTCCAGATGGAAGGTCACCAGGTCGGCGCCCGCCTCGACGAAGCGCCCGACGTACTTCTCGGGCTCGACGATCATCAGGTGGACGTCGAGCAGCTTGGAGGTCGCCTGTCGGATGGGCTTCATCACGGGGAAGCCGAACGAGATGTTGGGGACGAAGACGCCGTCCATCACGTCGATATGGACCCACTGGGCCGCGCTGCGGTCGACCATGCGGGTGTCGCGGTCGAGGTGGCCGAAATCGGCCGAGAGCATCGAGGGGGCTACGATTCGCTGCATAATCCGGGATTTTGATCTCACAAAGATAGTACAACCCCGAGGCTTGGCCAAATTTATTTGCATCCCGCGGCCCGACGCATGCCGATTTTCCGCAGCTTTTCCGTAGCTTTGCGTGCTAAACCTTCCGAGATGAAAAGAATCCTCGCATCGCTGGCCGCTCTGGCGGCTTTCGCCGTCGCCGAGGCGCAGACGCCCGTCATGGGTTGGAGCTCGTGGAACACCTACCGCATCCATATCAGCGACAGCCTGATCATGCGGCAGGCCGACGCGCTCGTCGCCACGGGGCTCGACCGCTGCGGCTACACCAACATCCACGTCGACGACGGATTTTTCGGCCACCGCGACGAAACGGGCGAGCTCGTGTGCCACGCCGAACGCTTCCCGCGGGGCATGCGGCCGGTGGTGGACCACATCCACGCGCTGGGGCTGCGCGCGGGCATCTACTCCGACGCCGGGGCCAACACCTGCGGTTCGATCTGGGACGCCGACCCCCACGGCGTAGGCGCGGGGCTCTACGGCCATGAGGAGCAGGACGCCGAGCTGTTCTTCAACCGCTGGGGATTCGATTTCATCAAGATCGACTACTGCGGCGCCGGGCAGGAGCTGGCTCTCGACGAGGAGCGGCGCTACACCGAGATATGCCGCACGATCGAACGGGTGGCCCGCCGCCCCGTGGCGATCAACATCTGCCGCTGGGCCTTTCCCGGCACGTGGGCCCGGGCGATCGCCTCGTCGTGGCGCATAAGCCCCGACATCACGCCCGACTGGCACTCCGTGCGCGCGATCGTCGACAAAAACCTCTACCTCTCGGCCTTCGCCCGCGACGGGCGGTTCAACGACATGGACATGCTCGAGATCGGACGCGGCCTCGCCGAGACGGAGGAGGTGACCCACTTCGGCCTGTGGTGCATGATGGCCTCGCCGCTGCTCATCGGCTGCGACCTGACGACGATTCCGGAGCGCTCGCTCGCGCTGCTCCGGAACGAGGAGCTCATCGCCCTCGATCAGGACCCGCTCGCGCAGCAGGCCCGCGTGGTGCAGCACCGCGACGGGGGCTACGTGCTGACGAAGGATCTGGGCGAGCGGCGCGGGCTGCGGCGTGCCGTGGCGCTATACAACCCGACGGACAGCGCCCTGCGCATCGAGATCGCGGCCGAGGAGCTGGAGCTGGGCGGGCGGATCGCGGTGCGCGACCTGGTGCGCCGTGAGGAGAACGGCCGACGGATCGGCCGCACGGTAGCGCCCCACGGCACGGAGATTCTCGAAGTGCGGGGCACCGAGCGGCTCGAACCCGCGCGCTACGAGGCCGAGTGGGCCTACCTGCCGCTCTACGACGACATCCGCCCGGGCAAGAAGGTGACCCACAAGCGCATGGAGGAGGCCTCGTGCGGCGCCGTCGTCGCCTCGATCGGCGGGAGCGAGGAGAACTGCGCGCTGTGGGACGACGTATACAGCCGCCGGGGCGGGCGCTACGAGCTGACGCTGCGCTACACGCCGCGGCGCTACAGCCGGATCTGTCTGGACGTGAACGGCGAACGGGCGGCCACGATCGAGACCCACACCGAAGACGAGGCCCCCGCTCCGGCCGAGGCGCGCGTGGAGGTGCGGCTCCTGCCGGGCGACAACACGGTGCGCATCGGCAGCCCCTACGCCTGGTGCCCCGACATCGACTGCTTCACGCTGCGCCGGATCGGCGACTGACCCACGAACGACCTTCAACACCTATCGACATGACGACGATTCTTTGCATTGTTTCCGTTGCGCTCGCGCTGCTGGCGGCGGCGCTCACGGCGCTCCTAATGGCCGGGCGGCGCGAAACGGCACGCCTGGCGGCCGAAAAGGCGGCGGCCGAGGAGGCACGCGACAAGACCCGGGCGGCGCTCGACGCACTCGCGGCACAGCACCTCGAAACCGAGAAGGAGCTCGCGGCCGCACGCGCCTCGGCGGCCGCCGAGCTGGCGGCGCTGCGCGAAAAGAGCGCCGAGCAGCGCGAAGCGGAGCGCACCGAGCGCAAGCGGATGGAGGAGACGCTGCGGTTGCAGTTCCGCGACCTGGCGGGCGAGGTGCTGGGCGAGCAGTCGCGCCAGTTCAAGCAGACCAACAAGGAGGCGCTCGACATCCTGCTCAAGCCCTTCCGCGACAACATCGCCGACTTCCGCGAGCGCGTCGAGCGCATCTACTCGCACGAGAACGAGCAGCGCGGCTACCTGAAGAACGAGCTGCGCAACCTCATGGAGCTCAACCGCAAGATCACGGCCGAGACGACGAACCTGACCAACGCGCTGAAGGGCAACTCGAAGGTGCAGGGCGACTGGGGAGAGATGCTGCTCGACACGATCCTCGAAGGCTCGGCGCTGATCCGCGGCATCCACTATGAGACGCAGTACAACATCAAGGACGCCGAGGGGCGCAACCTGCGGCCCGACGTGGTGCTGCACCTCCCGGAGAAGAAGCAGATCGTAATCGACTCGAAGGTCTCGCTGACGGCCTTCGTCGACTACACGGCCGCCGACAGCGAGGCCGACCGCGCGCGGCTGCTGGCCGCCCACGTCGCCTCGGTGCGGCAGCACGTGCGCGAGCTGGGGAGCAAGGAGTACCAGCGGCTGCTCGACTCGCCCGACTTCGTCATCATGTTCGTGCCCAATGAACCGGCCTTCCTCGAGGCGTTGAAGGCCGACCGTACGATCTGGTCGGACGCCTACGACCGCAAGGTGGTCATCTCGTCGCCGACGAACCTCTTCGCGCTGCTGCGGCTGGTGGCCGATCTGTGGAAATACGCCGACCAGGACCGCAATACGAAGGAGATCGCCACGTGCGGGCTGAAGCTCTACGAGCAGCTGGTGGCCTTCACCTCGTCGCTCGAAGGGGTGGGCGCAGCGCTGGGCAAGGCGCGCGACGCCTACGACGACGCCTTCAAGCGCCTCTGCACGGGCAACGACAACATCGTGCGCGTGGGCGAACGGCTCAAGCGCACGGCGCGCCTGCAAACCAAGCGGCAGCACACGGCCCGCACGCTCGAGATGGCCGGAGCGGACGGGGAGCCCGGCACGGAGATCGGCCGAACATCGGGCGAAGGACCCGGCGGAAAGAGCGGCACGGCCGCCCCGGCCGCCCCGGCCGCCCCGACCGCCGGAGAGTAGGCGGCCGAGGAGAAGCAGCCGGAGGGCAGAGGTTCGGAGGGCCGGCGGCCGGAGGAGAAGACGGGCGGAGAGCGGAAGCTGGCAGGCCGACGACCGGTAGAAAACGTTTTTTTTCGGCTGAAATACCACTTTTTATCCGCTGAATTTGGTCGGGGGGGGGTAATTGCTATCTTTGCAGCCGGAACCAACTAATACAAGCGGTTATGAAGAAATTTCTGTTGCTGGTGGCTATGGCCACGATGTCGTTCGGCGCGGCGAACGCCCAGACGCCGGTGAAGTATCACGGAGAGGTCGACCTCGGCTATTCGATCGGTGTGGGCACGTTCGCCACAGGCCGTGTCAACCTCCACACGATCCAGGGTATCCAGGTGGGCAAATACTTCTCGACGGGTATCGGCCTGGGACTGGACTACTACCACGAAGGTCCCGAGCTGATGATCCCGATCTACCTCAACCTGAAGGGCTACCTGCCCGTGACGGAGAAGATCAGCCCCTACTTCTCGCTGGACGTCGGTGCGGGCATCGGCGCGACCACGGGCATGAGCGGGCTGTCGGGCGCCACCTACACCCCGGCCGTCGGCGTGAAGATCGACCGTTTCAAGGTACAGATCGGCTACAACGCGCAGTGCCTCTCCGAATCGGGCGTGAGCGTCACGATGGGCGCCATCCAGATCAAGGCGGGCGTGACGTTCTGACAGCGCCTCCGGTACGGCGAAACGCCCCGGACACCTGTGAAGGTGTCCGGGGTGTTCGTTTTATCGAGCCGGCGAGGAGGCAACCGGCAGGAACGATCGGTCCGCAGCCAGCGGAGGATGCCGGCGAGCCTCATGCGAGCCGAGCGGCCCTCCGCCGGGGGTGGCTGCGGGCCGCCACGCTTCGGACGGATCCGAAGCGTGCCTGCTCTTGCGACAACATTCCCGACGAAAAACCCCGGACACCTTCGCAGGTGCCCGGGGCATTCGTTATCCGACCGCCGGTCTACCACCGGCGCGTCGAAACCTACCGGCGCTTCGGGCCTTTGCGGCCCTTTGCGGCCTTCGGGGCCTTTTCGGCGGGCGCCGGCTCCGCGGCAGGCTGTGCCTCCGCCGCGGGCAGCGAGTCGACCTCCTCGCCCACGATGACGCCCGACAGGCACCAGTAGCTGAAGCTCGATCCCTCGGGTGCGCCCTGCGGGATGGTGATGGCGATCGTGTGGCGGCCTGCGGGCAGGTCGCCCAGCGGCACGTAGATCGGGTTGGTCACCGTGCCCGGGCACCAGTTCGAACGGCTCAGGTCGCTCGACGAGAGACCGTTGTTGAAGTTGCCCGAGGCGGGGTTGCGGTAGCGGTACGACGAGCAGTCCTCGCGCCAGGGGATGACCGAGAAGATCTTCTCGCCGTCGAGGAAGATCGTGTTGAGTTTCTGGTTGAACTCGTCGCCGCCGCCCCAGCCGCCGTGGCCCGTGGTGAGGTAGACGAGCTGCGCCCCGCGGATCGGGCGGGCCACCTCGACGGTGGCGCGCAGCGAGTCGGCGGCCATGAAGTCGGGATAGTCCTGCCCGCCCTGCTCCATGAGGTTCACGGAGTTGAAGGCGGGGATGACCACGCGGCGCCCCTGCTCGCCGCCGCCCGGGTGGTACTTGAGCGTGAGCGAGAGCTTGTGGCCCTTGTCGACCCAGTTGCCGATGTAGGCGCCGATCCACACCTCGCCCTGAAGCATCGGGGCCAGATGGGTCACGTCCTGGTGGTAGGTGATCGAGTCGGCCCACGTCTGGCCCGGCACGCGGATATGGCCGTAGCCGTGGACACCGAAGGGGGTGAAGAAGCGCAGCAGCTCGACGGGGGTGTCGTAGTCGGGCGTGGAGACGATGGCCGGGTAGCTCTTGCCGTTATGGGCATCGAAGGCAGGCAGCGTCTTGAGCCCGCCGCCGACCAGCGCCTCGAGGAACGAACGCTCCTTGCCAGTGGGGATGACGAAGATCGAGCCGGTGCGGTCGTAGGCGTCCTTCTCGGCCTGCTGCACCACCTTGGCGAAGATGTCCCACCCCTCGGAGCTCTCGGGCAGGCGGACCTTCTTCAGCAGGATCGTGCCGCCGCTGACGCGGTAGACCACGTCGGGCTGCAACTCGCCCACCGTAGCCGGGGCGTCGCTCTCGCGCAGGCCGATATACTCGCCCTCGAAGACCGGGACGGAGATCACCCCGGCGTTGTTGATGCGGTAGCGGTACATCGAGGCGTCGACCAGCGTCGGGAAGTCGGGGATCAGCGGCCCGTCGACCGTCGTCTTCTCGACCGAGAGTGCCCGGAGGCCCACACGGCCGTTGCGCGCGGTCATGAGCACCAGTCCGCGCGGCACGACGGCCGCCGGCTGCACCGTGCCCACGACACCGGCTTCGTCGGTGAACCAGTACTGGATGGTGTTGGAGTTGATCGTCGTGGTGGCGACCTTGCACCTGTAGCCGCAGACGACCGAGTCGCTGGGCTCGATGCGCAGCCCCTCGTCGAGGCGGAACGGCTCCTCGGTGGCGATCAGTTCGCCGCCGGGAAGCTCCGCGGCGCCGTAGTACTTCATCGCGCCGTAGTCGACGTACTGCGTCTCGCGCACGTCGTAGCGCTGCTTCATCGCCTCGAGGTATTCGGCCCACTCGGGGTGTTCGTTCAAAAGCCGCAGCGTGTCGAGCTCGCGGCCGATGCGGCACTGCTCGCCGTCGATCGTCAGCACGGTACGCATGGAGGGGAGGTTGCCGATGCCGCGGCC
The DNA here is from genome assembly GCA_947364365.1 of uncultured Alistipes sp. GTDB lineage: Bacteria > Bacteroidota > Bacteroidia > Bacteroidales > Rikenellaceae > Alistipes. The sequence continues at coordinate 26,052 of CANASP010000008.1, read as the reverse complement.
GCCGGGCGTCGGGGCCGCATAGGTCACCTTCACGGGCTGTGCGGCCGCGGCACCTGCCGCGACGAGCCCGAAGGCGGCGCAAAGGAGGAGTTTTTTCATAGGTACGGGTTTTATTTGGTGTTTCGGTATCGGTTGTCGTCGCGGAGCTTCTGCAACTCGTACATGCGGTCGCGGTAGCGGGCCGCGGCGAGGAAGTCGAGCGCCTTGGCCGCACGCTCCATGTCCTCGCGCGCCCGGTCGATCAGGGCGTCGAGGTTCTCGCCGGGGCCCTGGCCGGAAAGGTCGTGACGGGCCGACGAAGGGGCCGCGGAGCCCGCGCCGGAAATCCCGGCCGAATAGCTGCCGGCGACATCGGCCGCGAGACCGCCCGTCGTTCCGCCGATCGGATAGAGCGCCGCGTCGCCCTTCGCCGCCTCGCCGCGGCCGGCCAGCAGGGCGCTCTGCCCCGTGCCGCTCTTCTGCGCCCGGCGGGGCAGCATGCCGTGTTCCATGTTGTAGCGCACCTGGATCTCGCGGCGGCGGTTGCTCTGCTCGATGGCGTAGCGCATCGACTCGGTGCAGGTGTCGGCGTAGAGGATCACGTTTCCGTTGGCGTGGCGCGCGGCACGGCCGGCGATCTGCGTGAGCGACCGCACGTTGCGCAGGAAGCCCTCCTTGTCGGCATCGAGGATCGCCACCAGCGCCACCTCCGGAAGGTCCAGCCCCTCGCGCAGCAGGTTGACACCCACCAGCACGTCGAACATCCCCGCGCGCAGGTCCTCGAGGATCTGGATGCGTTCGAGCGTGTCGACGTCGGAGTGGATGTAGCGGTTGCGCACGCCCACGCGGTCGAAATATTTCGAGAGCTCCTCGGCCATGCGCTTGGTGATGGTCGTGACGAGGATCTTGTCGTCGCGCTTCACGCGGCGGTCGATCTCCTCGATCAGGTCGTCGATTTGGTTTTCGGTGACGCGCACCTCCAGCGGCGGATCGACGAGCCCCGTGGGGCGGATCAGCTGCTCGACGACCACCCCTTCGCTCTTCATCAGCTCCCAGTCGGCGGGCGTGGCGCTCACGTAGATCGAGGTGCCCTGCAACTGCTCGAACTCGCCGAAGGTCACCGGACGGTTGTCCTTGGCCGCGGGGAGACGGAAGCCGTACTCCACCAGGTTCTCCTTGCGGGCGCGGTCGCCGCCGAACATGGCGTGGACCTGCGGCAGCGTCACGTGGCTCTCGTCGACCACCAGCAGGTAGTCCTCAGGAAAGTAGTCGATCAGGCAGAAGGGACGCGTGCCGGCGGCACGGCCGTCGAAATAGCGCGAGTAGTTCTCGATGCCGGGGCAGTAACCCAGCTCCTTGATCATCTCCAGGTCGTATTCCACGCGCTGCTTGATGCGCTGCGCCTCGGTCATGCGCCCCTCGCGCTCGAAGTGTTCGATCTGCCGGCCCAGGTCGAGGTAGATCTCCTGCACGGTGCTGTTGATGCGCTCCTTGGTGGTGACGAAGAGGTTGGTGGGATAGAGCGTCAGCGTGTCGAGCGTCTGGATGCGCTGGCCCGTCGCGGGATCGATCGACCAGATCGCCTCGATCTCGTTGTCGAAGAAGGCGACGCGGAAACACTGGTTGCCGAACTCGCCGAAGGCGGCCATGATGTCGACCGTGTCGCCGTTGACACGGAAGGTCGCGGGTTCCAGCTCGCGCTCGGTGCGCGTGTAGAGCGCCTCGACCAGCTTGTAGAGGAAGTGCTTGTAGCTCACCACCTGCCCCACCTTCACCGTGATGGCCGTGGCGTGGAAATCGGCGGGGTTGCCGCAGCCGTAGAGGCACGAGACGCTCGAGACGACCACCACGTCGCGGCGGCCCGAGAGCAGCGTGGCGACGGTGTTCAGACGCATCTTCTCGATCTCGGCGTTGATCGAGAGGTCCTTTTCGATGTAGGTATCCGTGGAGGGCAGGTAGGCCTCGGGCTGGTAGTAGTCGTAATAGGAGACGAAATATTCGACGGCGTTCTCGGGGAAAAAGTTGCGGAACTCGCCGTAGAGCTGCGCCGCGAGGGTCTTGTTGTGGCTCAGCACGAGCGTCGGCCGCCGGAGCTCGGCGATGACGTTGGCCACGGTGAAGGTCTTGCCCGAGCCCGTGACGCCCAGCAGCGTGTTGTGCTTCGAGCCGTGGCGTATCGAGCCCACCAGCTGCGCGATCGCCTCCGGCTGGTCGCCCATCGGGGCGTAATCCGACACGAGTTTGAAATTCATAAGACAAAAGTAAGAAAAATATGTCGTATTTTTGCTTCGGAAACGGCCGCAGCCATCCGCGTGCGGAACATTTCACTGGCAACAAGCGATTTACAACTTATACCACACTGAAAAATGAATATTCGGATTCTCAAAACCAAAACATTCGTCGCCCTCGCCGCCGCAGGGTTCGCCGTCGCCGCCTACGGCCGCACGCCCCTTCGGCCGACGAAGTACAACCTCGACTTCGAGCACGCGAAACCGGACGGCGCACCGGCGGGCTGGGTGGTGAAAAATCCGACGGTCACCGGCTACTCCTGCGCGCTCGACCGCCGGGTCGCGCAGCACGGGCGTGTCAGCCTCAGGGTGCAATGGGACACGGTCGGCATGCTCGGCTTCGGCGGGTTCGTGCAGATGTTTCCGGGGGCGCCGTTCGCCGGAAAGGAGGCGGAGGTGTCGTGCTGGATCCGCACGCAGGGATTCGACGAGGGCGGCTATGCCAATATGATCATCATGGAGCAAAGCGCGTCGGGCGCGGTCCGCCAGCAGGCCGATACGCTGCATGCGGTGCGGGGCACGTCGGAGTGGACGCGCTTCACGACGAGGATGCGCCTCGGCGACGATGTCGCGAACGTCGCTTTGTCGAGCGTCGTAACAGGTCGCGGCACGGCCTGGTTCGATAACGTGGAGATCCGCATCGACGGCCGTCTGTTCGAAGACCCCGAAGCCCCGGAGCCGAAGACGTCGCTGACGGAAAAGGAGAAGCGCCGGATCCGCAAATACCTCTGCCCGCTGCGCACGGTCGACCCCGAAGACGCCGATACGGAGGACCTCGCTGTTTTCGGCCGGCTTCTCGGCGACAGCCGCGCGGTCGGGCTGGGCGAGTGCACCCACGGCACGAGCGAAATCCACCGCATGAAACACCGGCTGGTCCGTTATCTGTGCGAGAACGCAGGCTTCGGCCTGCTGGCGATGGAGGCGGGCATGCCGGAGTGCAACCGCATCGACGACTACCTGTCCGGAGGCGAGGGCGATCCGAAGCAACTGATCCGGGGGCTGTATCTCTGGCCGTGGGCGACCGAGGAGATGCTGGCCATGGTGGAGTGGATGAAAAACCGCAACGCCGGCGAGCGAAAAATCGCATTCACGGGCGTCGACATGCAGTACGGCGTCCTCATCGTGCCGGAATTGCAGGCGCTGCTGGCCGGATGCCCGGCGGCCGACAGCATCGTGACGCGGCTCGCACCGCAGATACGGCAATGCCACGCGGCCGGATACCGCATCGACCCCGAACTCGCCCAAGCGGTCGAGGCCGGGCTGGCGGAGCTGGCGGCCTCGCCGGAGATCGCCGCGCTTCCCGAATCGCGGCGGGCGCTCGCACGGCAGTATGTCGCCATGCTGGGCCAGTCGATGCAGAAGACGAAAACCATCGCCTGGCGCGACCGCGGCATGGCGACCAACCTGCGGTGGGTCATGGAGCGGCATCCCGATACGAAAGTCCTGTTCTGGGGACACGACCAGCACGTCGACCTCGACGAATCGCAGTTCCCGATGGGAGGATTGCTGAAAAAGGAACTCGGAGACGATTACCTCGCCGTAGGCTTCGCCTGCTACGAAGGCAGCTATACGGCCTACGGGCAAGGCGGGCTGAAGGCTTTCAAACTGCCTGCCCCGGCACCCGGAACGCTGGAATACCTGTTGGGACAATTGGACGAACCGATTTTCGTGCTCGATCTGAAACGGATGCGCGAGGACGGGTCGCTGCGCTGGATCGACGACCTGGAATACCGCGAGATAGGCTCTACGCCGGAAATATTCTGCGGGAAAGAGGTTTCCGGATGCTTCGACTACCTGATTTTCATCCGCGAAAGCTCGCCGTCGCATCTGCTGGGAAACTGAACGAAGCGGGAACCGCCCTACCGCGGCGCGCCGGACGGTTCGATCGTCCGGCGCGCCGCTTTTTCCACCCCGCTGCGACGGGCATCCGCCTATCCGCCGGTCGGGAAAAATATTCGGGCGCAACTATTGCATGTCGGTTCCAAAATCGCTAAATTTGACTTTGTCAAACATACAACCGCCATCCCATGCCGCCGCTCACCGCCTTCATAGCCTCCTTCGCCCGGCCCGAGATCACCCTGCCGCTGGAGGATCCCATCCTCAAGTTCCTGCTCATCATGGCCATCGTCCTCGCTGCGCCGATCCTGCTCAACCGGCTCAAGGTGCCCTACCTGCTGGGGCTCATCATCGCCGGAGCCGTGATCGGGCCCCACGGGCTCAACCTCGTGCTGCGCGACAGCAGCATCATTCTCTCGGGCACGGCCGGACTGCTCTACATCATGTTCCTCTCGGGTCTCGACCTGGAGATGGCCGACCTCAGGCGCAGCGGCCGCCAGAGCCTGCTGTTCGGCCTCTTAACCTTCGGCGTGCCGCTCCTGTTCGGCATCCTCGCGGGGCGCTACCTGCTGGGCTTCCCGCTCCACTCGTCGGTGCTGCTCGCGGGACTCTTCGCCTCGCAGACGCTCATCGCCTACCCCATCGTCAGCAAGCTGGGCATCGCCCGCGACAAGGCTGTGACGATCGCCGTGGGCGGGACGGTCATCACCGACACGCTGGCGCTGCTGCTGCTGACGGTGGTCGTGGGCGTGGCCACCGGATCGGTCGATGAAGGGTTCTGGTGGCGGCTCGCGGCCTCGGTCGCCGGGTGCATCGCCGCGATTCTCGTGCTCTTTCCGCTCGCGGCCCGCTGGTTCTTCAAACGGTGCAGCGACAATGTCTCGCAATATGTCTTCGTGCTGGTCATGGTCTTCCTGGGAGCCTGGCTTGCCCAATGGGCGGGGCTGGAGCCCATCATCGGCGCCTTCCTCGCGGGGCTGGCGCTCAACCGCCTGATTCCCCGCACTTCGCCGCTGATGAACCGCATCGAATTCGTGGGCAACGCCGTCTTCATCCCCTTCTTCCTGATCGGCGTGGGCATGCTGATCGACTACCGCGCCTTCTTCCGCAACTGGGAGAGCCTCGAGGTGGCGGCGGTGATGATCGTGCTGGTGACGGCCGCCAAATACGCGGCGGCCTACCTCTCGCAGAAGGCCTTCCGCCTCTCGGCCGACCAGCGGACGCTGCTCTTCGGGTTGAGCTCGGCCCACGTGGCCGCCACGCTCGCGGCGGTGATGGTGGGCTACAACGTCATCCTGGGCTACACGCCCGAAGGCGAACCGATCCGCCTGCTGGGCGAGAGCGTCCTCAACGGTACGATCTTCATGATCCTGGCCACCTGCACCGTCTCGACCTTCGCCACCCAGCGCGGCGCCCACCAGATCGCCCTGCGGGGAGCCCGGCGCGACAACCGGACGCAGGGGGCGCCGGGCGAACACGTGCTCATCCCCGTCGCGCACGAGGAGCACATCGGCGAGCTGGTGGGGCTGGGCATCGCCCTCACGAAGCAGAAGTACCGCAGCCTCTATGCGCTGAAGGCCATCGACAACCGGCTCGACGACCCCGAAATGCAGAAGAGCGGCCAGCGGCTTCTGGACCGGGCGGCCGAGGCGGCCGCAGCGGCGGGCATCCACATGCACCGGCTGCTGCGTTACGATGTCAACATCGTCAACGCCATCGTGAGCGTCGTGCGCGAGCGCAACGTCAGCGACCTGGTGCTGGGCATGCACCACGTCGGGGAGACCCCGGCGCTCACGCTGCCCGACGTGCTGGGCGGCGGCACGGCACCGCTCGGCAAGACCATTCCGGCCGTGCTCGAAAGCAGCAACGTCACCACCTACATCCACGCTTCGCGCCAGCCGCTTTCCACCGTCCGGCGCCACCTCGTGTTCGTCCCGCGCCGCGCCGAGCTCGAAGCGGGCTTCCGCACGTGGCTGCTGCGCGTCCGCCATCTGGCCCACGACACCGCGGGCGCCAAACTGATCTTCCACGCCACGGGCGCCACCGTCGAGCACCTGCGCCGCCACCGGCGTCGCCGCGGGGCCGACATCGCCTCCTACGTCGTCCACGACGAGGTGTGGAGCTGGGACGAGCTGCCGGCTCTGTTGCGCGAGGTGCGTCCCGACGACTGCGTGTGGGTGGTGATGAGCCGCCGCGACCGCATCTCCTACCAGGCGGCGATGAGCCGCGTACCGGGCTATCTGGAGGAGCTGCTGCCCCGCAACAGCTACGTCATGCTCTTTCCGGTGCAGGCCGGAGGCGAGGAGGAGAAGATGTATCTGGCCTGACGGCGGAGTTCGTATCTTTGACTTTGTCGAAGATACTTCGGCCCCGGCAATGCGCAAATAAATTTGGCATTGCACTCGGCTCTTCGTATCTTTGGCTTCGCCTTAGATACTCACGTTCGGCAAACTGCAAACAAGTTTGCGTTTACCCTCACTTATTCGTACCTTTGTCTGTAGAAATTGTTTTCCGATGCGTTACTTTCTCGAATTGCGATACGACGGGGCGGCCTATTGCGGCTGGCAGCGGCAGCCCGACCAGCCGTCGGTGCAGCAGACCCTTGAACAGGCGCTCTCGACGCTGCTGCGCGAGGAGGTGCGGGTGACCGGAGCGGGACGCACGGACACGGGGGTCAACGCCTCCTACTATGTGGCCCACTTCGATGCGACGGAACCGGTGGCCGATCCCGGGCGGGTGGTCTACAAACTCAATTTCCTGTTGCCGGGCGATATCGCCGTGGGGTCGATGACGCCGGTGGGCGACGAGGCGCATGCCCGCTTCAGCGCCTGCGAACGCGAATATCGCTATTTCATCGAACCGCGCAAGAACCCCTTCACGCGCGGCAGCGCATGGCAGTACTACGTGCCGCTCGACATGGAGCGAATGAACGAAGCGGCGGCGGCGCTGGCGGAATACAGCGACTTCACCTCCTTCGCCAAGCTCAACTCCAACAACAAGACCAATATCTGCCGGATCATGCACGCTGCGTGGACCGAAGACGAGCGGGGCGTGATGCGATTTACGATACGTGCGGACCGGTTTTTGCGGAATATGGTGCGTTCGCTGGTCGGTACGCTGGTCGATGTGGGGCGCGGTCGCTATACGCCCGACGAATTTCGGGCGATCGTCGAGAGCCGCGATCTGGCGCGATCGAGCGGCGGCGCTCCGGCCCAGGGCCTTTTCCTGAGCGACGTGCGGTATGCGCCGGAGGTGTTCGAACGGACTATGTTTTATTGATTTTTTAAATACGTATTGTTATGGGAACTATCATTTGGTTGATCGGTGTCGTATGCTCCGTGTGGTGCGTGATCGACATTTTCAAGAAGAACATTTCGACGGCGGGCAAAATCATCACCGCCGTAGTCGTGCTGCTGACCAGCTGGGTCGGGCTGATCGTTTACATGCTTTATGCGAAGGACCATCTGACCGAGTGGTTCAAATAAGCGCCGTCACCGATACGCAGATCGCCGGAAGAGATTCTTCTTCCGGCGATTTTTTCCGGCGTTAATCAATGAAAAACCGAAGCCCCGCGAAGGAGCTTCGGTTTTTCGTGCGGCCGTTGGCGTGCGGCTATTGCTCGCAGGTGGGAAATGCCGCGATGCGCAGGCGCGCGGCACCCATCGGCACGAGCGTGATCTCCTCGACGCTGTCCGCCTTCGCGGCGTCCTCGTAGGGAAGTACGCCCGTGAGCCCCGTGGCGTCGTAGTCCCAGCCCGGGACGCGGCGGCCCTTGGCCCGGAAGCGCAGGGGCGTGCTTTGCAGGGTGAAGGGGTTGTCGTCGTCGGGCCAGGCGCCGCGCTGGAGGCTGATCGGCGCGTCGACGGCCAATGCGTAATTCCACGGCGTGGTAGGATGGATGTCGTAGGCGGGCCAGGCTTCGTCGTCGACCCCCTCCTGCCATTTGGAGTCGAAGATGGCGAACGAGCGGCTGTTGAATCGGCGGTACTCTTCGCCGATCTCGAGCGAGAGGGTCAGCGGTCCGTAGTCGACGCTCACACTGTTCTTGTTGACCTGCCAGGTCCGCATCGAGATTTCCATCGGGAAGTCGAGCGTCACCTCGTCGCCGTCGTGCCACGTGCGGTCGATGCGCAGGTAGCGGCCGGGGGTGAGCTGGGTGCCGATGCGGCGTCCGTTGATCGAGGCCGACGCATCGCGGCACCACGACGGGATACGCAGGTAGAGCGGGAAAGCGACCTCGGAGTCAGTCTCCACGGTGAAGCGGATCTGCTCCTCGAAGGGATAGCGGGTCTGCTCGCGCAGCGTGATCTGGTGGCCGTCGGCCACCTCGATCCGGGCTTCGCAGTCGTTGTAGAGCGCGACGGCTGCACCGTTGTCGGGCGTGGCCAGGACGAGGTACTGCACGTAGTAGGGCCAGGCGAAACCATGGTTGTGCTGGCAGCAGCGGCTGCTGAAGGGGTTCATCTCCAGGAAGGGCCCCCGGTTGTCGATGCTCGGATGGTGGTTCTTCGAGTCGCTCACGGTGTGGTTGGGCGAGGTGATGTAGCGCAACGCCTTGTAGTCGGGCATCAGCGCCGCCGGGTAGCTGTTGAACGCCACGTCCTCGCAGTTCTCGGCCCACGTCGGATCGCCCGTTATGAGGAGCATGATCTCGTCGGAGGCCATCTGCTCGGCGAAGCCGCAGGTCTCGGTGCCCTGCCGCGGGTCGAAGAAACCGATGCGGGCGTTCTCGTCGGCGCCGAACATGCCGCCCGGAACCTGACCGAAGGCGCGGCGGACGAGGCTCTGGACGTTGTAGCTCGCGGCGAGCATCGCCGGATCGCCCGTGAAGAGGTAGTAGGTCGCCGGCTCGCGGAAGCATTGTGCGATGTTGACGTTGTGCCAGTTGGGCAGCTGCGTCGGGCGGGTCCAGTCGGCCGTGTTGCGGTGGATCTTCTCGGCCAGGGGGAGCAGCCGCTCGTCGCCCGTGCGGTTGTAGAGCCACGCGACGCTCCAGAGGTTGTCGCCACCGCGGCTGTTCTCCCAGTAGCTGGCGAGGAAATTCTCGTCGGGTACGGTGAGCAGGAACTCGCAGTAGCGCGTCATGAAGGGGATCACGCGCTCGTCGCCCGAATATTCGTAGTAGTCCTGGAGGATCCACAGCGCCACCATGTTGGGCCAGAAATCCTGTCGGCCCGACGCGCGGTAGTCCGTGCGGGCGGGGCCGAAGTTGCCCGTCTCGTCCTGCGAGGCGAGGATACCCTCGATCCAGAACCGGGCCTCGTTCAACATCGCTTCGTCCTGCATGACGTAGGCCAGCGAAGCGTAGCCGCGCAGCCAGTAGGGAACCTCCTCCCAGCCCCATTCGCCGCCTGTCGTGAGCCAGGCGTTGTTCTCTTTCTGCAACCAGGCGCTGATCTCGCCCAGATGGCCGTTGAGACCCTCCTTTTGCAGCTGGAGCTGACGCAGAAGCCATCCGCCCGGGCGGATGCTGCCCACGGGGAGTTTGATGAACCGCTGGGGTTGCAACGGCTGCATGTTGCTGACATACGATGCGTTGCGTTCCGACGTCGGGATGTGTTCGACGACGGTGATTCCGTCGGGTGCCGCGCAGGATGCGAGCAGACCGAAGAGTGCGATGAACAGTGTTTTTTTCATTCTGACGGTTTGTTTTAGAGGTGGATGGCCTGCCCCGTCGCCGCTTCGGCGGCCTCCATCACTCCTTCGTGCAGGGTCGGGTGTGCGTGGATCGTGCGGGCGATCCGGTGGGCCGTGGCGCCCAGCGTGCGGGCCAGTGTGGGCTCGCCGAGCATCTCGGTGACGTTGGCGCCGACCATGTGGGCGCCCAGCAGGCGGTCGTCGTCGCCGAAAAGCAGCTTGACGAAGCCGTCGCGGTCGCCTGCGGCCGTAGCCTTGCCCGAGGCGGTGAAGGGGAAGCGCCCGACCTTGTAGGCGATGCCCCGCTCCTGCAACTGCTGCTCGGTGTAGCCCACCGAGGCCACCTCGGGCGAGGTGAAGACGCACGAGGGGACGGTCATGTAGTCGACCGGCGCGGGATCGAGCCCGCAGATCGCCTCGACGCAGCACACGGCCTCGGCTGAGGCGACGTGGGCCAGCGCCGGACCCGGGACGATGTCGCCGATGGCGTAGATGCCGGCGACGTTGGTGCGGTAGAACGCGTCGACCGTCACCTTGCCGCGCTCGACGGCGACGCCCAGCTCTTCGAGCCCGATGCCCTCGATGTTGGCCTGGATGCCGACGGCCGAGAGCACGACCTCCGAAGTGAGCGTCTCGGCCCCCTTCTTGCCCTCGATATCGACTTCGCACATCCCCGCGTCGTTGACACGCACGGATTTGACCGTGGTGGAGGTGAGCACCGTAGCCCGCAGCTTGCGGAAGGCGCGCTCCATGGTCTTCGACACCTCCTCGTCCTCGAGCGGCATCATGCGGGGAAGGTACTCCACGACGGTGACCTTCGACCCCAGGGCGGCGTAGAACCAGGCCAGCTCGCTGCCGATGGCTCCCGAACCGACCACGACGATCGACGCGGGGAGCTTGCGAAGCGCGAGGGCCTGCTTCGACGTGATGACCCGCTCGCCGTCGACGGGAATGAAAGGCATCTCGCGCGGGCGGGCCCCCGTGGCCAGGATGATGTGATCGGCTTCGTATCGCACACCCTCGACCTCCACGCATCCCGGTGCCGCAAGGCGGCCGAAACCCGCGATGAGGTCGATGTTGTTTTTCTTGAGGAGGAACTGCACCCCCTTGGACATGGTCTCGGCCACGGTGCGCGAGCGGTCGACGATCTTCCCGAGATCGGGCGTCACGTCGCCTGCGAGCTCGATGCCGTAGTGGTCGGCGGTCTTGCAGTAGTTGTAGACCTGGGCGCTCTTGAGCAGCGCCTTGGTGGGGATGCAGCCCCAGTTGAGGCAGACGCCGCCCGCCTCGGCCCGCTCGACGAGGGCCACCTTGCGGCCCAGCTGCGAGGCGCGGATCGCCGCGACGTAACCGCCCGGGCCGCTGCCGATGATGATGATGTCGTATTTCATGGTTCCTTATTTCACTACTTTGAGGATCTCGCCGTTGTCGGCCGCCACGGCGCGCTTCCATTTCTCGTTGTAGCCCGGGTACTGGATCTTGCCGGGGATCTCGCGGCCGTTGCCGTTGTCGACGAAGTGGGCCGGCGTGGGGTTGTCGAGGTAGTCGAGTACCGTGCCGTGCTCGCTCTTGAGGTTGCCGTCGACATACTTCAGCACGAGGTAGCGGTCGAGCGTCGTCCAGCGGTCGAAAAGCTCCTGCGCCGTGCGGACGGAGAACGACGTGAGGGCCTTGCGGCGTGCCTTGGGCGAGAGGGCGACGCTAGCGTCGGCCTGCTGCACGCGTCCGAACATGCCGTTCTCCCACTCGTCGACGACCTTGCGGATGTCGGCGGCGATCATATCGTAGCGCATGTAGGCGAAGTTGGTCACGCGGTTGAAGAGCCAGAACGCCGAGGTGGGCGAATAGTCGAGCATCGAGCCGTTGTCCTCGCTGAAGCACTCGGGAACCTCGGTCGTCGAACAGTAGATGGGCGTGAGGCACGAGGTGGCCGCGTCGTCGACGCCGAACCAGAGGATACCCATGTCGTCGGGCAGCTGGGGACGGGCCTGCGCCACGAACCAGAAGCCGGTCTGCTGCGTAGCGGTCGCACGCTCGTTGGTGTACTCCACGCCGTCGACCTCGAAGGTCATCGGACGCCAGCGGTAGGGGCAGTTGTGGCCTCCGGCGCCGAGGTCCTTCGTGAGATCCATCGGCGTGCCTTCGTAGTGGTCGCGCATGCCGTCGAAGACCATCTTGGGCGACACCTTCGTGCGGGGCTTGACCCACAGCGGCATCCGGTTCTCGGGATTGTGTCCCAGAGCATAGTCGGTGTAGCGGTCCATGCCGTCGGCGACGGTGCGGAAGAAGGCCCACACGCGCGCCTCGCAGCCGCGCATGCCGCTGAAATCGAGCGGTGCGTAGGTGTCGGAGAACGAGAACTCGGCATCCTTACCCGAGAAATATCCCTTCTCGCGGGCGAACGTGATGACGTCGGGGGCGTAGAGGCAGTTCTCGGGATCGTCTAAGGGGAAGGTGGTGATGCGCGCCTGGTTGGCATGGGCCGATACGTAGCCGTCGGGGATGCGGCGGGCGACCCAGACGATGCCCTTGCGCTTGTTGCCGCCCTGGCCGTCGTCTTCGAAGCCCTTGCCGATGAGCTCCATGATCCACGCCTCGTCGCGGTCGACGATCGAGAACGACTCGCCCGACGAGGCGTAGCCGTAGGTGTCGGCCAGCTCGGCGATCGTCGCGATCGCTTCGCGGGCGGTGCGGGCGCGCTGGAGCGTGATGTAGATCAGCGAGCCGTAGTCGATCTTGCCCGTGGGGTCGCCCAGTTCCGGGCGGCCGCCGTAGGTCGTCTCGCCGATGATGAGCGAGTGCTCGTTCATGTTGCCGACGGTCGAGTAGGTCTGGGCCACCTGCGGAATGTCGGTGAGGTAGCGGCCCGTGTCCCATTCGTAGACGGGCAGCATCGCGCCGGCCTTGTAGCGGCCCGCGGGGGTGTGGTAGAGCGTTCCGTAGAGCTGATGCGAGTCGGCGGCGTAGGAGACCATCGCCGAGCCGTCGGTAGAGGCGCCGCGCGTGATGATGAAGTTGGTGCAGGCGTCGGTCCGACCGCAGAACAGCAGGGCAAAACCTGCCATGAGCAGAGTGAGTTTTTTCATAGGAAAAGCGAGTTTGGCATCAAAGATACGAAGAGCCGAGGGCAATGCCAAATTTATTTGCGCATTGCCGAGGCCGAAGTATCTTCGTCGGCCTTTCGGGTATGTTCAGCCCTGGAAAATGCGGGCGGGTTTGTTTTTGTCTTCGCTTCGTCGTAATTTTGTGCTTATATAATGATTTTCGTATGAAAACGCTACTGTATTCGATGTGTGCCCTCCTGCTGGGCGGAATGGCGGAGGCACAACCCTATAAGGATCCGAAACTTCCCGTGGAGGAACGCGTGGAGGATCTGCTCCGGCGGATGACGCTGGAGGAGAAGATCGACCAGATGTCGATGACGAGCCTGTGGGCCTATCCGCGTTCGGAGGCTTCTTACGGCGTGTGCGCGAGCCCGTTCGAGAGCCTGGAGCAGATCGTCGGGCAGTCGGTCGAGGCCAAACGCCATGCGCGGGAGAATACGCGGCTGGGCATTCCGCCGATTCAGATCGCGGAGTGTCTGCATGGACTGCTGGCCTACGGCGCGACCATCTATCCCCAGGCGATTGCGCAGGGAAGCACGTGGAATCCGGAGCTGATCGAGCGGATGGCGGCAGCCATTGCGGACGAAGCCTCGGCCGTGGGTGTCGATCAGGCGCTGTCGCCGCTTTTCGATCTGATCCGCGATGCCCGTTACGGCCGTAACGAGGAGTGCTATGCCGAAGACCCCTATCTGACGGGGACGATCGGTGCGGCGTTTGTCCGAGGCATGCAAGGGGCGCCCGACGTGACGCGGCAGGCGATTCCCGCGGGCAAGGTGATGTGCACGGCCAAGCATTTCGCCGGATACAGCCTTCCCTGGGCCGGTATCAACCTGGCTCCGGCTTCGTTGGGCGAGCGCGAGCTCCGGTCGTTGTGGCTGGAACCGTTCCGGATGGCCGTGCAGGAGGCCAACGTCTATTCGGTGATGCCCTCCTATAACGAGATCGACGGCGTCCCGGCCCATGCGAGCCGGTTTTTGCTGACCGAGGTGCTGCGCGACGAATGGGATTTTCAGGGATACGTCTTTTCCGATTACGGCGGAGTCGGTCAGCTCGCCTCGTTCCACAAGATTGCGGTCGACGGAACCCAGGCGGCCGAAGCGGCCGTGTCGGCCGGTGTGGATCTTGAGGCGGCGGTCCCCGAAAACTTCATCCGGCTCGTGGAGTCGGTCCGTGCGGGCCGGATTCCCGAGGAGCTCATCGACCGGGCGGTGCGCCGTATTCTGACGGCCAAGTTCCGCGCGGGGCTCTTCGAAAAGCCCGATGCCTCGATGGAGGAGGTTCGCCGGCGGGTGCATACGGCCGAGCATGTGGCGTTGGCGCAGCGCGTGGCCGAGGAGTCGATCGTATTGTTGCAGAACGACAATGGATTGTTGCCGTTACGTGCCGAGACGCTGCGGAGCATCGCCGTTGTCGGTCCGAACGCCGATCAGGTGCAGTACGGCGATTACTCCTATACGCGCGACAACGAGTCGGGTGTGACCGTTCTGGAGGGTATCCGCCGTTCGGTCGGGCCGGATGTCGAGGTGCGCTACGCGAAGGGTTGCAGCATCTCGGGACTGGATCGCAGCGGGTTCGCGGAGGCGGTGGCTGCTGCGGAGCAGAGCGATGCCGTGGTGGTCGTGCTGGGCGGTACCAGCGTGATCCTTTCCGGATTGGGCTGGGGACGGGGTCCCGGCGAAAACGAGGCGGGCGACCCGTTCACCTGCGGCGAGGGATACGACCTGACGGATATCGACCCGCCCGGCGTGCAACGGGATCTGGTCCGGGCGCTGGTCGGGACCGGCAAGCCGATCGTTCTGGTGCTGGTACACGGCCGTCCCTGGAGCATCTCGTGGGAGAAGGAGCACGTGCCGGCCATCCTCGAAGCCTGGTACCCGGGCGAGCGGGGCGGTGCGGCGGTCGCCGACATTCTGTTCGGAAAGGTCAATCCCTCGGGCCGTCTCAACGCCACCTTCCCGCAGTCGGTGGGCCATATCCCCGTGGCTTACGACTACAAGCCCTCCGCCAAGGGGATCAACCGCGAGCCCGGCACGAAAGAGCGTGCCGGCCGCGATTATGTCTTCTCGTCGCCCGCTCCCCTCTTCCCGTTCGGCTTCGGACTCTCCTATACGACGTTCGACTATTCGGACATGCGGGTTTCGTCGCCGCTTTTCGGCGACGAGCCGGTCGAGGTGTCGGTCGAGGTGAAGAACACGGGCGAACGGAGCGGGAAGGAGGTCGTGCAGTTCTATGTCCGCGATGCGGTGAGCTCGGTGACGACGCCCGTGATGGCGTTGAAGCGATTCCGAAAGATCGAGTTGCAGCCCGGCGAATCGCAGCGCGTCGTCTTTACGATCTCGCCCCGGGAGCTGGGCCTATGGAATGCCCGAATGGATTATGTCACCGAGCCCGGAGGGTTCGAATTCATGTTCGGAAAGTCGGCCGAGGAGATCGTATGCCGGCAGACGGTCGAGTATGCGCCGTCGGGGAAGTGATGCGGAACAGCAGAAAAGGTTCGTTATGTCGATAGTCAGTCAATTGAAATCGGTGCGGGCGACACTGCCCGCGGGCGTCGAGCTCGTCGCCGTGTCGAAAACCCACCTTGCGGAGGCGATCGCCGAGGCCTACGGGGCCGGGCAGCGTCTCTTCGGTGAAAGCCGTCCGCAGGAGCTGCGGGTCAAGTACGAAACCTTGCCGCGCGACATCGTGTGGCACATGATCGGTCACTTGCAGACCAACAAGGTGCGGATGATCGCGCCGTTCGTCGCGCTGATCCACTCGGTCGACAGCGCGCGGCTCGCCGAGACGATCCAGAAGGAGGCCGCGCGGTGCGGCCGCGTGATCGATATCCTGCTCGAGATCCATGTGGCGCAGGAGGAGACCAAGACCGGCTGGGCGTGGGACGAGCTCAGGGCGTGGCTCGCGGGGGATCCCCTTGCCGCGATGCCCAACGTGAGGGTACGGGGCGTGATGGGCATCGCGACCCACACCGACGACGAGGCGGTGGTGCGGCGTGATTTCGAGACGCTGCGCAGCCGGTTCGAGGCATTGCGGCCGCGCTTCGGCGAGGCGTTCGACACGTTGTCGATGGGCATGTCGGACGACTACCCCACGGCCGTGGCCTGCGGATCGACGATGGTGCGCGTGGGATCGCTGATCTTCGGCGCGCGCGACTATTCGCTCAAATAAAATCATCCGGATATGAAACTGGGATTCATAGGGTTCGGCAATATGGCCCGGGCGTTGGCCGAGGGGCTGGTCGGCAGCCGGGCGCTGGACGGCGCGTCGATCGGCGCCTGTGCCCGCGATCGGGAAAAATTGGGCCGCGCGACGGCTGCGTGCGGGATCCGTGCGTTCGATACGGCGACCGAGCTGGTCGATTTCGCCGACATGGTGGTCGTGGCGGTGAAGCCCCACCAGGTCGAGGAGGTGCTGCAACCCCTCCGGGAGCGGCTCGTGGGTAAGATCGTCGTCTCGGTGGCTGCCGGATGGACCTTCGACCGCTACGAGGCGCTGCTCGCGCCCGGAACGGCCCATGTGAGTACGGTGCCCAATACACCGGTGGCGGTGTGCGAGGGCGTGGTGGTGTGCGAGCGGCGCCATTCGCTCGACGCGGCGCAGTGGCGGGCTTTCGAACGGTTGTTTGGCCGGCTGGGCATCGTGCAGGTGGTGGACACTCCCCTGCTTTCGGTGGCCGGGACGGTGTGCGGCTGCGGTCCTGCGTTCGTCGCGCTGTTCGTCGAGGCGCTGGCCGACGCGGCCGTAAAGCACGGGATCGCGCGGGCCGATGCCTACCGCATGGCGAGCCAGACCGTGGTCGGCATGGGGCGGCTCCAGCTGGCGACGGGACAGCATCCCGGCCAGATGAAGGATGCCGTGTGCTCGCCCGGCGGCACGACCATCCGCGGCGTGGCCGCGCTGGAGCACCGCGGGCTGCGCAGCGCCGTGATCGCTGCGGTGGATGCGATCGAGGGCGAGTGACGGTAGAAGGGGCAGGTTTGAGGCTCGCAGCCAGCGGAGGTCGCCGGTGAGCGTATGCGGGCCGAGCAGCCCTCCGCCGGGGGTTGCGGGCCGCTACGCATCGGACCGGTCCGATGCGTGACTTTTATCAGGATAGATCCGAACGAGATCGCCGGACTTCCCTTGCGGGAGGTCCGGCGATCGTTTTTCCGGAGGACGGCGGCTATCTCACGCGCAGCGAGCGGCCGATGCGCAGCACGGTGGTCGACTTGATGCCGTTCAGGCGGCAGATGTTGGTGACCGTTGTGCCGTATTTGCGGGCGATGGCACCCAGCGTGTCGCCCGAGCGGATCTTGTGGTAGCGCATGGCGGCCTTCTCTGCGGCCTCCTTCTTGTCCTGCTCCTCGTTGGCGATCTCGTCTTCGAAATCCTGGCCGGCCTTGGAATAGATGCTGAAGAAGGATTTTTTCAGCAGGAAGGTCTCGCGGCACAGCTCGCCCGTCTTGAAGTCGATCAGGCGCTCGGGGTCGAACGACTGGCCGTAGTAGCGGGTCTCGAAGTGGAGGTGAGGACCCGTCGAGCGCCCTGTCGAGCCGCCCAGTCCGATGATCTGTCCCGCCTCGACCCACTGGTCGGGCTCGACCATGCGCTCCGAGAGGTGGCCGTAGTAGGTCTCCAGCCCGTTGTCGTGGCGGATGATGACCAGGTTGCCGTAGCCGCCCTTGTTATACTGCGAGATGCGGACGCGGCCCGAGAAGGTGGCGTAGATCGGATCGCCCACCTTGAGCGGCAGGTCGATACCCTGGTGCTGGCGGTTGCGCCGCGGTCCGTATTTGCCGCGCGGGTGGATCGAACCCTGGTAGGGGCAGTGGTAGCCCGTGACCGAGTCGAGCAGGTCGATCACCACCGACTGCGGCATGGCCGACATGTCGACCTCGCGGTAAGGGAAGAGCCCCTTGGTGTCCCAGTACTTCTCGAAGATGGTGTTGTCGCGCGAGACTTCGCGGTTGATGACGTATTTCCAGGTGTTGTTGCTGAAGAGTACGACCTGCACGGCGTCGTTGCCCGATTCGAGCGTGTCGAGGATGGCCAGGTCGTGGGTGTCGAAACTCGTCGAAGCGATGCGTCGCGGCTTGAGGCGCTCCTGCAGATTGGCGATGGAGTCGGCGGCGGCCTGCTCGGGATCGATCGGCTCGGCCTGGACCGTCGGACGGGTCTCCTCCGCCTCCGCGGCGGCCGATGCGGCGCAGAGGATCGTTTCGAGCGAATCCATGCGCTGGAGAAGGCGCTGGTTCAGGGTGCGCAGCGAGTCGGCTTCGGCGGAGCGCTCGGCCTGCGGGGCGCGCTTGGGTTTTCGGGGGGCACCTGTCGCCGGAGCCGCGACGGCTGCGGTCAATGCAAGTACGGCGGTGAGATTCAGAAACTGTCGTATCATGTTTTTTATTGTTTTTTGAGGTATTGTTCGGCCGCTTCGAGCGCTTCGTAGAACGCCTCGCCGAAGCGGCGGATGATAGGTTCCTTGAGGGCCTTGTAGACCGGAAGTCCCAGTTTGGCGCCGCACCGGCGGGCCGATGCGCAGACCGACCAGCGGTGGTAGTTGAGCCCCACGGTGCCGTTGGAGAAGGGCACGAGGCGGATGGGATAGAGGTGGCACGAGATGGGCTTGCGGAAGGGGGTCTTCCCCTCGGCCCACGCCTTCTCGATGGCGCAGAGCGTGATGCCGTTCTCCGAATAGGCATAGGCGCACTCGGCGTCGTCGACCAGTGGCGTGGTGTAGTCGCCGTCGGCGTCGACGACCATGAATCCCTGGTGCTCGACCGCCTCGATGCCCTCGGGGGTCATGTAGGGCCGGTAGGCGGGGTACTCCTGTTCGAGTACGTCCACCTCGTCGATCTCGAGCGGGGCTCCGGCGTTGCCCTCCACGCAGCAGATACCCTTGCACTGCGCGATGTCGCAGGCGAAGCACTCGCGCAGCAGGTCGGCGCTCACGATTTTGTCGTCGATCTCGATCATGGGCGGCGGGTGTCGGCGATTACCAGGTCGTACAGCTCTCCGAGCGACATGCCCATGGCGGCCGCCTGCTTGGGGACGATGCTGCCGGCCGACATGCCCGGGATGGAGTTGAGCTCGATGAAATAGGGCTTGCCCTCGGGCGTGACGATGAAGTCGACGCGCACGACGCCCGAGCAGCGGCACAGCCGGTAGGCATCGCGCGTCATGCGGTTGAGCTCGTCGCGCACCGACTGCGGGATGCGGGCCGGGGTGATCTCCTCCGACCGGCCGCTGGTGTACTTGGCCTCGTAGTCGAAGAAGTCGTTCTTGGGGACGATCTCCGTTTCGGGGAAGATGTACTCCTTCTGTTTGGTGACGAGTATGCCGCAGCCGATCTCCTGTCCCGCGATGCACTCCTCGACGAGTACCTCGTCGCTCTCGGCCAATGCGGCGTCGATGGCGGCGGGAAGCGCGTCGGCCGTGCGGACCTTAGTCACGCCGAACGACGAGCCGCTGGCGTTGGGCTTGACGAAGAGCGGCAGCCCCAGCTCGGCGACGAGGGCCGCGGGGTCGACCGCCTCGCCGCGGCGGACGAAGCGTTCGCGGGCGAGGTTGAAGCCGTGGCCCGCGAGCGTGCGCTTGGTGGTGATCTTGTCGAAGGTGATGACCGAGGAGGTCATCGAGCACGACGAATAGGGAATGCCCATCATGTCGAGGTAGCCTTGCAGACGGCCGTCCTCGCCCGGAGTGCCGTGGATGAGGATCAGCGCGTAGTCGAATTCGCGGCGACAGCCGGCGACGGTGAGCGAGAAGTCGTTCTTGTCCATCTGCCAGCGGCTCCCGTCGGGGGCCGTGTAGAGCCAGTCGCGGCGGTGCAGGTCGATCACCGTGACATCGTATTTGTCGCGGTCGAGCGCCGCTTCGATCTGGGCGGCGCTTTGCAACGCGATCTCCCGCTCGGACGAGTCTCCGCCGGCGAGCAGGGCAATTTTCAATCGTTCCATCAGGGATTGTATATGTCTTTGTATCTGAATTCCAGTATTTCGCGGATCATCTCGGCGTATTGCTGCGCTTCGGTGCAGGAGGCGTCGAGCCGGATGGCGGCGTTGAAGTCGTTGAGCGCGGCGCCCCACTCGCTGCGGCGGTAGCGCAGCCGGCCCCGTTCGAGCAGCAGGGCCTTGTCGTCGGGGTGCTCGGCGAGGAGGCCGTCGAGTTGCCGGAGCCGCTTCGCGGGGCTCCACAGCTCCTTGCGGCGGATGTGGTCGGCCACCTCGGGGATGATGAGCTGCGAGGTCTCCTCCCCCGCTTCCAACCGGCGGCGGACCTCGGTCGACGAGATGTCGAGCAGCGGAGCGCCGTCGAGCAGCGTGATGCGGTCGGCGAAGCGCCCGACCCGCTCGCCGCGGCGGGGATAGACGTAGATCGGGTATTCGAGGATGCGCTCGTATTCCCGCCACCCGTCGAGCCGCTCGACCTGGTCGCCGCCCATCAGGATCGAGAAACGCATCCGGTCGCCGCATTCCTGTTCGAGATAGCGCAGCGTCTCGATCGTGTAGGAGGGTTTGGGCAGCAGGAACTCGATGGCCGACGGCTGGATCCGGTCGGGATGGCGCGATGCGCGGCAGGCCGCCTCGGCCATCTCGAAGCGGTCGAGCTCGGGAGCGAGGTCGGCGTCGGTCTTGTAGGGGCTTTGGGGCGAGACGACCAGAACGAGCCGGTCGCACAGGTCTTGTCCGACGACCCATTCGGCCAGGGCCATGTGGCCCCGGTGGATGGGGTTGAACGACCCGAAGTAGAGCATCGTGCGTTCCATGCCGGGGCTATCGTGCGATGAAGGCGTCGAGCAGCTGCGTCGTTTCGTCGATCGCTGCGTCGAGGTCGTCGTTGATGACGGTGCGATCGAACTCGGGGGCCTTGGTCAGCTCGAATTCGGCCTTGGCCACGCGGCGCTCGATGACCTCGGGGGCATCGGTGGCGCGCCCTACGAGCCGGCGGCGCAGCTCGTCGATCGACGGCGGCATGATGAAGACCGAGAGGGCGTCGTCGCCGAAAATGCGCTTGAGGTTGATGCCGCCCACCACGTCGACGTCGAAGACGATCGTGTGGCCCGCGGCCCAGATGCGCTCGACCTCGCTGCGCAGCGTGCCGTAGCAGGTGCCGGCGTAGACCTCCTCCCACTCAACGAACCGTTTCTCCTCGACGGCCCGGCGGAAGGCCTCGGGCGAGAGGAAGTGGTAGTCGACGCCGTCGCGCTCCGTGCCGCGCGGCGCCCGGCTGGTGGCCGAGATGGAGAATTCGAGTTGCGGAAAACGCGCGAGCAGCGCCCGTACGATCGTCGTCTTGCCCGATCCGCTCGGAGCGGAAAATATGACTACCTTGCCCATTACAATATGTTCAATACCTGTTCCTTGATCTTTTCCAGCTCGTCCTTCATCTTGACGACGAGGATCTGGATGTTCGTCTCGTTGGCCTTCGATCCCATGGTGTTGATCTCGCGGCCCATCTCCTGGGCGATGAAGCCCAGCTTGCGCCCTGCGCCCTCCTCTTCGGCGGCCACCTCGCGGAAGTAGCGGCAGTGGTTCTTGAGGCGCACTTTCTCCTCGGTGATGTCCAGTTTTTCGAGATAGAAGATCATCTCCTGTTCGAGGCGGTTGGTGTCGACGTCGACGCGCAGCTTCGAAAGGTTGTCGAGGATGCGGGCGCGCACGGTTTCGGTGCGGGCCTGCTCGAAGGGGACGACCTGCTCCTTGTAGCTCTCGATCAGGTCGACGCGGCGCAGCAGGTCGGCGATGAGCGTGGCCCCCTCCTGCGCGCGGAAGGCGTCGAGGCGGTCGCAGGCTTCGCGGGCGGCCGCGACGAGGACGGCGCACTCGTCGTCGGTGACGGCGGTGCTTTGGGTAGCGACGACGTCGGGCAGGCGCATGACGCATTGCAGCGCCGCGGCGTCCCATCCCGCCGAACGGGTGTCGAGCCCGGCGGCCTCGGCGGCCTCGCGCAGCTGGGCGGCGTAGGCCGTGAGCACCTCCCCGTCTATGCGGGCCGAGGTCTCCGTCGCCTGGCTCTCCACCGAGACGAAGACGTCGACCTTGCCGCGCTGCACGGCGCGCGAAATGAGGTTGCGCAGTTCGTATTCCGTCTGGCGGTAGGCGCCCGGAAGACGCAGATTGAGGTCGAGCTGCTTGGAGTTGAGCGAGCGGATCTCCACCGTGATTTTCTTATTGCCGAAAAGGGCCTCTCCCTTGCCGAAGCCCGTCATGGATCTGACCATAGGTTTGTCTGTGAGGTTGGGACCGTTGCGCCGCCCGGGGCGGAATCGCACCCCGAGGGCCGCGTCGTGGGCGGTCGGATTTGTCGGAGCAAAATTACGAAAAACAAATGAAAAAGCCGCCGCTTCCGGCGGGCGAATGAAAATAATTCGTTTCCCGTTTGCGGGATGAATAAATTTCGTTATATTTGTGTTAGTTTAATAACAATGCGAAACCGGAACCTAAAACTCAATAAACGGACTATTATGAAAAAGCACAATTTCAACGCCGGACCCTCGATCCTGCCCGACGAGGTGATCCGCAAGGCCGCCGAGGCGATCGTCGACTTCAACGGATCGGGACTCTCCCTGCTCTCGATCTCCCACCGCACGAAGGATTTCGACGAGGTGATGGCCGAGGCCGACTCGTTGTTCCGCGAACTGCTCAATATCCCCGACAACTACAAGATCTTCTATATCGGCGGCGGCGCCAGCACGATGTTTTACGAGGTGGCTGCCAATTTCCTGGGCAAGAAGGCCGGCTACGTCAACACGGGCGTGTGGTCGAAGAAGGCCATCAAGGAGGCCAAGCGTTACGGCGAGGTCGAGGTGCTGGCCGCTTCGGACGACCGCAACTTCACCTACATCCCCAAGGGATTCGCCATTCCCGAGGATCTGGACTACCTCCATATCACGACCAACAACACGATCTACGGCACGGAATACCACGAGGATCTCTCGTCGCCGGTGCCTCTCATCGCCGACATGTCGTCGGATATTCTGTCGCGTCCGGTCGACGTGACGAAATACGCCATGATCTACGGCGGCGCGCAGAAGAACCTGGCGCCCGCGGGCGTGGTCTTCGCCATCATCCGCGAGGATATGCTCGACAAGATCGTGCGCGACCTGCCCACGATGGTCTCGTTCCGCACCCACGTGGAGAACAACTCGATGTTCAACACCCCGCCCGTCTTCCCGATCTACGTGCTCAAGGAGACGCTCAAGTGGCTCAAGTCGATCGGCGGCGTGCCCGAGATCTACCGCCGCAACGTGGAGAAGGCGCAGCTGCTCTACGACGAGATCGACCGCAATCCGCTCTTCCGCGGCACGGTGGAGAAGGCCGACCGCTCGCTCATGAACATCTGCTTCGTCATGGCCGAGGGGTACGAGGAGCTGGCGCCCGAGTTCCTGGAGTTCGCCAAGGAGCGCGGCATGGTCGGCATCAAGGGCCACCGTCTGGTGGGCGGTTTCCGCGCGTCGTGCTACAACGCCCTGCCCAAGGAGAGCGTCGAGGCGCTGGTCGCCTGCATGCGCGAGTTCGAGAAGTTGCACGTGAAATAAGCCCGGAGCGATGAAAGTACTGGTAGCAACCGAGAAGCCCTTCGCCAAGAAGGCCGTCGACGGCATCCGTTCGATCGTGGAGGGGGCCGGCCATACGCTGGCGCTGCTCGAAAAATATACCGACAAGGCGCAGCTCGTGGAGGCTGTGGCAGACGTCGACGCGCTCATCGTGCGCAGCGACAAGGTGACGGCCGAGGTGATCGCGGCGGCGCCCCGCCTGCGGATCGTCGTGCGGGCCGGTGCCGGCTACGACAACGTCGACCTCGCGGCGGCGACCGAGCGCGGCATCGTGGTGATGAACACTCCGGGGCAGAACTCCAACGCCGTGGCCGAGTTGGCGCTGGCGCTGATGATCTTCATGGCGCGCAACCGTTTCACGCCCGGCACGGGATCGGAGTTGCAGGGCAAGACGCTGGGTATCCACGCCTACGGCAACGTCGGCCGTCTGGTCGGTCGCAAGGGCAAGGCGCTGGGCATGCGCGTGGTGGCCTACGACCCGTTCATCACCGACCGGGCCGTATTCGAGGCCGACGGCGTGGAGCCGGTGGCTTCGGTCGAGGAGCTCTACGGCCAGTCGGACTATCTCTCGCTGCACATCCCCGCGACGGCCGAGACGAAGGGCTCGATCGGCTACGAGCGGCTGATGTCGATGCCCAAGGGCGCGACACTGGTCAACACCGCCCGCAAGGAGGTGATCGACGAAGAGGGGCTGGCGCGTGCGCTGGCCGAGCGCGAGGATCTGAAGTACGTGACCGACATCGCCGCCGCCACGCAGGCGGAGCTCGACGAGAAGTTCGGCAAGCGCGTCTTCGCCACGCCCAAGAAGATGGGCGCCGAGACGGGCGAAGCCAATGTCAACGCCGGCCTGGCCGCCGCGCGGCAGATCGCCGAGTTCTTCGCCACGGGGTGCACCCGCTTCCAGGTCAACAAATAATATCACGAAAAAAACGGAAATAAATATGGTACGCATCAAACCTTTCTGCGGAATCCGTCCTCCCCGGCAGCATGCGGCGGAGGTGGCTTCGCGCCCCTACGACGTGCTGAACTCCGCCGAGGCCAAGGCCGAAGCCACGGAGCGTTCGTTACTCCACATCATCAAACCCGAGATCGACTTCGATCCCATTGCCGACGAGCATTCCAAAGAGGTATATGCCAAGGCTATGGAGAATTTCCGGGCATGGCGCGAGCGCGGCTGGCTGGAGCAGGATCCCGAGGAGTACTACTACATCTACGCCCAGACGATGGAGGGCCGCACGCAGTACGGCCTGGCCATGTGCTGCCACTTCGAGGATTACCTCTCGGGGGCCATCAAGAAGCACGAGCTCACCCGCCCCGACAAGGAGGAGGACCGCATGATCCACGTGCGCAACCAGCAGGCCAATATCGAGCCGGTCTTCTTCGCCTATCCCGACAACGCCGAGATCGACGCGCTGGTGGCCGACGTGGTGAAGAACAACGAGCCTGACTACGACTTCACGGCCGAGGACGGCTTCGGTCACCACTTCTGGGTGATCCGCGATAAGCGGATCAACGACCGCATCACCGAGATCTTCGCTTCGATTCCGGCGCTCTACGTTGCCGACGGCCACCACCGCACGGCGGCCGCAGCGCGCGTGGGTGCCGAGTGCAAGGCCAAGAACCCCGACCACCGCGGCGACGAGGAGTACTGCTACTTCCTGGCCGTGACCTTCCCGGCCGGTCAGTTGCGCATCATCGACTACAACCGCGTGGTGAAGGATCTCAACGGACTGACGCCCGCGGAGCTGGTCGAGCGGCTCGGCGAGAACTTCGTGGTCGAGGAGAAGGGCGAGGCGATCTACCAGCCTTCGGGCCTGCATAACTTCTCGATGTATCTCGACGGCCGCTGGTGGAGCCTTACGGCCAAGCCGGGAACCTACGACGACAACGACCCGATCGGGGTGCTGGACGTGACGGTGCTGTCGAACCTGGTGTTGGACAAGGTGCTTGACATCAAGGACCTGCGCACGTCGAAGCGTATCGATTTCGTGGGCGGCATCCGCGGTCTGGGCGAGTTGAAGCGGCGTGTGGACAGCGGCGAGATGCAGGCGGCTTTCGCCCTCTACCCCGTCTCGATGAAGCAACTGATCGACATCGCCGACACGGGCAACATCATGCCACCGAAGACGACGTGGTTCGAGCCCAAGCTGCGCTCGGGCGTGGTGATCCACTCGTTCGAAAAGTAAACGCCGACCTTGCGTCGGATGGCCGCGGCCCTCGGGTCGCGGCTTTTTCGTGTGCGGGAAGCCTCTCTGCCCGTGCGGGATAGGTGCGAATTGCGAAATAAAGGGGCGGCGGATGCCCGATTTCGCTGAAAAAACCGTATATTTGTTTGCAAACTCACAAACATTGGCATTATGGCTAAAATCAAAGGAACGATCGTGGTCGACAAGGAGCGCTGCAAGGGTTGCGGCGTGTGCGTGGCTTCGTGTCCGTGCGACGTGCTGGCCCTCTCGACGGAGGTCAACAGCAAGGGCTACCCTGCGGCCTGGATGGCGAATGCGGAGGCCTGCACGGGCTGTGCCTCGTGCGCGGTGATCTGCCCCGACAGCTGTATTACGGTGTATCGTCAAAAATTCGAATAGACTATGGAGAAAGAGGTTAAACTGATGAAAGGCAACGAAGTGATCGCCCATGCGGCGATTCGCTACGGTTGCGACGGCTATTTCGGCTA
>CANASP010000007.1 GCA_947364365.1 uncultured Alistipes sp. | reverse complement strand
AGGCCAACGCCGTCAAGGAGGCCAAGCGACTGAGCATCCCCGTATTTGCAATGGTAGACACTTGTTGTGATCCGACCGACATTGATTACGTTATCCCTGCAAATGACGATGCTGCCAAGTCGATTGCCGTGGTCGTAGAGGCCGTTTGCGCCGCTATCGCCGAGGGTTCGGAGGAGCGCAAGCTCGAGAAGGAGAAGGAGGCCCAGGAGGCCGAGACCGAGGCACCCAAGCGCGAGGCCAAGCCCCGCATCAAGAAGGCCGTGAAGGCTTCGGTGGATGCCGAGGAGGAGACCGTCAAGGAGGTCGTGGCCGCTGTCGAGGCTCCCGTAGCCGAGGCTCCCGCAGCCCAGGCCGAGTAAAGTTGTTGAACGAATAAAACACTGAAAGATATGGAAATCAAAGCAGCCGATGTAATGAAGCTCCGCAAGATGACCGGAGCCGGCATGATGGACTGCAAGAAGGCGCTCATCGAGGCCGAGGGCGACTATGCCCGCGCGCAGGACATCATCCGCGAGAAGGGTAAGCTGGTCGTCGCCAAGCGTGCCGACCGCACCGCCACCGAGGGTGTCGTCGTGACGAAGATCGAGGGCGGCAAGGCCTACATTCTCTGCCTGGCCTGCGAGACCGACTTCGTGGCCCAGAACGCCGAGTACACCGCTTCGGCCAACGCCATGCTGGAGATCGCCGTCGCCGCCGACGCCGCCGACCGCGACGCGCTGATGGCTACGAAGAACGCCGAGGGCCGCACCGTCGAGGAGATGGTGACCGAGAAGTCGGGTCAGACCGGCGAGAAGATCGAGCTGGCCTACTACGCCCGCATCGAGGCTCCCTACTGCGCCGGCTACGTCCACTTCAACAAGAAGTTGGGTACGATCCTGGGCTTCAACAAGGAGGTTCCCGCCGAGGTAGCCCACGCCGTCGCCATGCAGGCCACGGCCATGGCACCCGTCTCGATCTCGGAGGCCGACTGCCCCGCCGAGGTCGTCGAGCACGAGCGCAAGATCGCCGTCGAGGCCATGAAGCAGGATCCCAAGAACGCCAACAAGCCCGAGGCCATTTTGGAGAAGATCGCCGAGGGTAAGATGCGCAAGTTCTTCGAGGAGAACACGCTGCTCAACCAGGTGGTTGTAGGCGAGAAGGAGACCATCGCCGAGTTCATCCACAAGGCCGACAAGGAGGCCACGGTGATCGCCTACAAGCGTTTCGCGCTGGGCGAGTAAATTTTCGATCACTCCGTGCGGAGTTTCCGCGCGAACCTTTCGGGGCGAACAATCGTTGTTCGCCCCTTTTTTTGTCGGTTCGGGGCGGTTCCAGGGTGCGGTTCGGGGCGGAAGCGAGGTAGGGGCGGTTCCCGGGGCGGAGTTGACGCGATTTCGGCGCGGAGTCGGTGTGGTGTTCGTGCGGTTCCGAGGGCGGCAGCGAGGTTGGAGCAGTCCCGGAGCGGAGTTGGAGCGATTCCGGCGTGGAGTTGGGGCTATTCCGGCGCGGAGTTGACGCGATTTCGGCGCGGAGTTGGGGTGGTGTTCGTGCGGTTCCGGGGCGGCAGCGGAGTTGGAGCGGTTCCGGAGCGGAGTTGGAGCGATTCCGGTGCGGAGTTAGTGCGGTCCCGGGGCAGAGTTGACGTGATGTTCGTGCGGTTCCGGAGCGGAAGCGGGGTAGGGGCGGTTCCCGGGGCAGGGCTCGCGGTCGCGAGCGGCGTCCCGCTATTTTCAGGAGTGCGCAGTCGGAGTACCGCTGCGCAGCAGCTGTTTATTCGTATTTTTCTGTGTATCGTGCGGCTCGTCGGAGCCGGCGGGCCGCAGCCTCCGGCAGCGAAGGCCCGCAACTGTGTTGCGTCCTTCGCAGGCTGCGCTCCGAGTACGAAGCCAATCGGGAAGCAGTTGGGGCTCTATGGGCCGCACAGCCCGCAGCCTCTTTTTGGCGAAGACCCGCAATTTTACCTGTGGCTCGTTGCACCCTTCGCCGGCTGGCCCGTGTATGAACCTTTGTTGAGAAGGCGCTCTTCGTTTTCGAAGAGCGGCAGCCCGTAGCCACCCCGGGCGGAGGACTGCTGATTGTTCGCCTAAGTTCACCCGCAGCCTTCGCCGGCTGGCCCGTGTATGAATTTTTGTTGAGAAGGCGCTCTTCGTTTTCGAAGAGCGGCAGCCCGCAGCCACCCCGGGCGGAGGGCTGCTCTTCTCGCATCTGCTCGAAAGCTCCCTCCGCTGGCTGCGGCCTGCTGCTTTGTTCGCGTAGGCTCGCACACGCCCTTCGCTGGCCGCGCGTCGGCGGATGGATGCTATTTCCGTCGCTTCGGCGGTCGGACGATCGGCAGCGTGAAGACGAAACGGGCACCGCCGGTGTAGTCGGGGTCGACCCAGATGCGGCCTCCGAAGATGGTGACGATCTGGCGGCAGATCGCAAGGCCGAGCCCTGTGCCGTGTTTGAGGTTGCCTTCGAGTTTCTCGAAACGGTCGAAGACCCGCTCCTGCTTGTCGGCCGGGATGCCGGGCCCGGTATCCGTTACCGAGAAGCGCACCTCGCCGTGTGCGGGGTCGGGCTCCACGCCGAGCGTGATCGACCCCTCGGAGGTGAATTTCCCGGCGTTGGTCAGCAGGTTGATGAGAACCTGCGAGAGCCGATAGGCGTCGGTCTGCATCGTGAAGTGCTCTGCGGGAGACTCCAGATGGCATTCTACGCCCTCCTGCCGCGTGTGGGCCGTGGTCTGGATCGCCTGCTGGCAGATCGGTAGGATGTCGTTGTCGGTGTAGTCGAACTTGATCTTGCCGCATTCGAGCGACGAGATGTCGAGAATGTCGTTGAGCAGCACGAGCAGCATCTCCGAGTTGTTGACCACGATCGCGCAATATTCGTTCCGCTCCTCGGGGGTGAGCTCCTCCTCCTGCATGAGCGACGAGAACCCGATCACGGCGTTGAGCGGCGTGCGGATCTCGTGGCTCATGTTGGCCAGAAAGGCCGACTTGAGCCGGTCGGACTCCTCGGCCCGTTCGCGGGCTTCGATCAGCTGCGCTTCGTGCTCTTCGAGCCGGCGGCGCAGCCGCTGCGTGCGCACGAGCAGCCATCCGACCACCGCCAGCAGCAACAACAGCAGCAGGATGCCCATGACCAGCAGCTCGATGTAGTGGGAGTAGCGCGAGAGCTTCGCCGTGAGCGGATCCTCGAAGACGCTCCCCTCGGGCAGGGCGTATTCCGCGATCTTCCACTCCTTGATCTTGTGCGAGTCGAAGCGGTAATATCTGTCGGTCAGCCGCGGCGTGGGCTTCTTCTCGCCGTTCGAGGCGTAGTAGGCGCAGATCTCGTCGGCCACCTGCGCGGCGCCGTTGTCGTAGCGGGGCTGGTAACCTCCCGCCGCCACCTCGCCGAATCCCGTGCCGGTGATCGAGAAGACGGGGATGCGCGGATTGGTCTGCACCAGATCGAACAGCGACCGCTGCATGAGGTAATCGCCGTCGCCGCCTACGCGCCAGGTGCCGAGCAGCACGGCCGAGCGTTGCGGCAGGGAGGCGTAGAGCTCCTGGGCCTTCTCCTCGCCCGCGCGGCTGTCGATCAGCACCAGCTGCAATTCGGGGTAGCGCTCCATCTCCTTGCGCACGAGGGCCTGGAGCGAGATGCCGCCGTAGGTGTTGTCCGACACGAAGGCGACGCACTGGAGCCGGGGATAGATCGCCCGGATCATCTCGATGTTGCGGTGGATGTCGTATTTGTTGAATAGTCCGCCCACTGCGGGGTTGCCGGCGAAGCGTTCGAGGTAGTCGACCGTCTCGGGTTTCCAGTTGCGCACCGAGCCCTTGGGCACCGGGAGCGGAATGCCGTTCGACGAGACGAAGCATCCGAAACAGAGCACCCCTTCGGGTATGCGCCCCAGCGAGACGAACGACGCCCAGGCCTCCTGCCCGAGCAGCACGACGGCGCGCAGCCCCTTGGGCTCGTAGCGGTCGAGGAGTTTGTCGAGGCGGGCGATCCACTGGGGAGCGTCGTCGACGTTCTTGCATTCGAGCGACTCGATGTAGATCTCGCCCGGAAATGCCTCGGCGACGATTCGCTCCTCGAAGGCCGAGATGAAATTGGACATGCGCCGCGTGTCGGGATTGTACGACGAGACGATGAGAATCGCACCGGGGGCTCCGGTCGTGTCGGAGGAGGCTTCGGCGGCGTGCAGCGGCGCTGCGGACAGCACGCAGACCAAAACGAGCGCCGCGAGGCGACCGGTATGCGACAGGAGAGTGCGTAAGGCGTTCATGGCAGAGATATCAATGACTTGCGATTCGATTGCGCGGTCGATCCATGCAGGACCGCTGCATGAACAAAGATACAATAAATTTCAAATCGAAGTTTGTATTTCCGCTAATTTTCGATCGGATCGCCCGACGCCGTTCCTACGCCTCCCGTCCCGATCGGTCCGCGTATCGTCGATACGACCATGCGGTGGTCGCTGACCGGGTCGGGGAGCGGGCGGCAGTCGATGCTGCGCAGCCGCGGGTCGTGGAGGATGAAATCGATGCGGAGCGACACGCCCAGGTAGCGGAACGTGCCGCCGTAGCCGCTGCCCGCCTGGCGGAATCCGTCGACGAGCCCCTGGCGCAGCAGGCGGTAGACATACGACGCCGGTGTCTCGTTGAAGTCGCCCGCCAGAACGACGGGATAGGGCGAGGCCTCGATCCGGTCGCGGAGCGTGCGGGCCTGTCCGGCGCGGATCGCGCCGTTTTGCGCCAGCCGGTCGATCGCCTCGCGTAGGGGCGGCGTGCGGTCGCTGACGTCGTGACAGGCGGCCTGTAACTGATGCAGTCCCGAGGTTTGGAGGTGTATCGAGAAGAGACGCAGCGTGTCGTCGCCCACCCGGATGTCGGCCTGCAGGCAGTCGTTATCCGAGTCGGGGAAACGGTCGTAGCGGTGGCCGAGGATCGGATAGCGGCTCGCCACGGCCCCCTCGTCCCGGTGAACCATGTAGCGCAGTCCGCTGCGGGCGAGGAGCTTCGCGATGCTGTCTGCCGGGAAGGCGGGCGAGGTGCCGAACTCCTGGAGACAGAGGATGTCGATCCGCTCGTCGCGGACGATCTCCGCCACGCGGCGCGCTGTCGTCGCGACTTCGTCGCGGTATTTCAGCCCGCAGCAGTTGAGCGTGGCGATCCGGATGTCTCCCGCATGCGGCGCCGCCGGAGCGTGGGGCAGGCGGACCATCGAGGCGATGTATCCGGTGTGGGTGACGAGCGCCGCCAGCGGAAGCAGCGCCGTCAGCCAGCGCCGGGCCGCGAGCCAGAGCGCCAGCGCGGCGAGGTTCGCCGCCAGTACGACGGGTGTGGCCAGGCCGAGGAGCGTCCACGCCGCACCCTGCTCGGGCGAGACATAGACCGAGAAGCGGCAGAGCAGCGCGAGGATGTAGAGCAGCGCCGTGAGCAGCAGCAGAACGAGCGGTATGAATTTGCGTTTCGGTTTCATGGATCGGGGGCGCCTTCGCGCGGCGCATCGTCGGGCGAGGCTTTTTCCGTCGGCATGCAAAGATAGCGCCTTTGTCGCAAACGCGCGGGTTTTTTCCCGAAAAACACTTCCCTCCCACGCTTCGGAGGTGCTTCCCGACTTTCTTGACGCTTTCCGGTGCTTCCCGACACTCCCCGATACTTCGCTGTCGGACGGGCTGGTCGGGGTGTCCACCCGTTACTTTGCTGTGATTATGATGCGTTTACGTCGTTCCGGTCGATCGCTTTTGGAGGGCGATTGTGGCGGCTCTTCGAGCCGCGCGGGCCGCAGCCTCCGGCGGCGGAGGCCCGCTCGTTTCGCTCGCGAGCTCCGCAGACTGCGGCCCGCATCTTCTTCCGCTCGATAGCTCCTCACACTACTTTTGCCTGCAACAGATCCGCGTCGGTACGCCGGCAAAAAAATCCCCTCCTATCAAGGAGGGGTTTGGGGAGGTTGTCGGCCCGGGATTTCGCCGGCCGGCTTCCATCGGTCGGCAGCCCGGGAGCCGCTCGCCTCTACTTCTGCCGGAAGTAGATCTGCATCGGGACGCCGGCAAAAAAAGCCCCTCCTATCAAGGAGGGGTTTGGGGAGGTTGTCCGCCCGGGATTTCGCCGGCCGGCGTTCATCGGTCGGCAGTCCGGGAGCCGTCCGCCTCTACTTCTGCCGGAAGTAGATCTGCATCGGGACGCCGGCGAAATCCCAGCGCTCGCGCATGTTGTTTTCGAGGAAACGCCGGTAGGGCTCCTTGATGTACTGGGGCAGGTTGACGAAGAAGGCGAACTGCGGCGTGGGGGTCGGCAGCTGCGTGATGTACTTGATCTTGATGTACTTGCCCTTCGTCGCGGGGGGCGGGTAGTTCTCGATCAGAGGCAGCATCACCTCGTTGAGTTCCGAGGTGGCGATGCGGCGGCGGCGCGACTGGTGTACGCGGATCGCGGTCTGCAACACGTCGAGGATGCGCTGCTTGTTGAGGACCGAGGTGAAGATGATCGGAATGTCGTTGAACGGCGCGAGCTTCTTCTTGAGGAACTCGGTCCACTCCTTCATCGTGTTGTTGTCCTTCTGGATGAGGTCCCACTTGTTCACCACGATCACGCACCCCTTGCGGTTGCGGACGATCAGGTTGTGGATGTTCAGGTCCTGCGATTCGAGCCCCTGCTGGGCGTCGAGCATCAGGATGCAGACGTCGGAGTTCTCGATGGCGCGGATCGAGCGCATCACCGAGTAGAATTCGAGGTCCTCCATCGTCTTGCCCTTCTTGCGCATGCCGGCCGTGTCGACCAGGTAGAAGTCCATGCCGAACTTGTTGTAGCGCGTGTGGATCGAATCGCGCGTGGTGCCGGCGATCGAGGTGACGATGTTGCGCTCCTCGCCCAGCAGGGCGTTGGTCATCGACGACTTGCCCACGTTGGGCCGCCCGACGATGGTGATGCGCGGCAGCTCGTCCAGCTCGTCCGACGCCGTGTCGGCGGGCAGCGCCTCGAGGATGGCGTCCATCATCTCGCCCGTGCCGCTTCCCGACATCGACGAGATGCAGTAGGGAGCGCCCAGTCCCAGCGAGTAGAACTCGTGCGAGGAGTAGATCTGGTCGTTGTTGTCGACCTTGTTGCACACAAGGATCACCTTTTTCGACGAGCGGCGCAGGATGTCGGCCATCATGGCGTCGAGGTCCGTGATGCCGGTCGATACCTCCACCAGGAAGAGGATCACGTCGGCTTCGTCGATCGCCAGCATCACCTGGCGGCGGATCTCGTCTTCGAAAATATCGTCGGAGTTGACCGTGTAACCGCCCGTGTCGATTACCGAAAATTCGCGTCCGTTCCAGTCGGTCTTGCCGTAGTGGCGGTCGCGCGTGGTGCCCGCCGTCGCGTCGACGATGGCTTTGCGCTCGCCGATGAGGCGGTTGAAGAGGGTCGATTTGCCCACGTTGGGGCGGCCGACGATTGCTACGAGGCTCATAGATTTGCTTTTGCGTTAATGTCCGGGCCGAGCCCGGGGGTGCAAATATACGAATAAGCGAGCGCAAATCAAAACAAGTTTTGGTTTCCTCTCGGCTTATTCGTACCTTTACGCCCGAACTCCGTAACAACCTACCCATGCAGATCACCCGCGCCGAATTCAAATGTTCGTCCGAGCGCATTTCGCAGGTCCCCAAGGACGACCTGCGCGACATCGCCTTCATCGGGCGGAGCAACGTCGGCAAGTCGTCGCTCATCAACATGCTCACCGGCCGCCAGGGGCTGGCCAAGGTGTCGGGTACGCCCGGCAAGACGCGGCTTATCAACCATTTCCGTATCGACGATCGTTGGTACCTGGTCGACCTGCCGGGTTACGGCTACGCCCGCACGTCGAAGTCGATGCGGTCGGATTTCTCGAAGATCATCACCGATTACGTGCTGCGGTGCGAGAAGATGCACTACCTGTTCGTACTGGTCGACATCCGGCTCGAACCGCAGAAGATCGACCTGCGCTTCATCGAGATGCTGGGCGAGCACGGCGTGCCGTTCGGCATCCTCTTCACCAAGGCCGACAAGCTCTCCAAGACGCAGCGGCAGAAGAGCGTCGAGCGCTACTGCGCCGTGCTCTCGGAGCAGTGGGAGGAGCTGCCGCCCATGGCCGTCACCTCGTCGGAGCGGGGGATGGGACGCGACGAGGTGCTCGCGCTGATCGAGGCCGCGCTCGAAGCGTAGGGCCGTGCGGTGTTCCGCGCGGCGGCATGGCGCCCGTTGACGAAATGTTGAAAAAAGAGCTTGGGTAAGACCGCTTTTTTTCTTGTATTGTTCTATCTTTGCGCCACGAACGAAAACCCTCTTACTATTATGGCTATCCACAAAATCAAAATCTTCTCGGGCCGCGGCTCGGAGTATCTGGCCGAGAAGATCGCCGCCAGCTTCGGCACGACCCTCGGGCAGGTCGAGGTGCTGCGTTTCAGCGACGGCGAGTTCCAGCCCTGCTTCAACGAGTCGATCCGCGGTTGTACGGTCTTCATCGTCCAGTCGACCTTCCCGCCCTCGGACAATCTGATGGAGCTGCTGATGATGATCGACGCCGCGCGCCGCGCGTCGGCCTACAAGGTCGTGGCCGTGATGCCCTACTTCGGCTGGGCGCGCCAGGACCGCAAGGACCGTCCCCGCGTGCCGATCGGCGCCAAGCTGGTAGCCAACATGCTGGTCGCCGCGGGTGTCGACCGCGTGATGACCATGGACCTGCACGCCGACCAGATCCAGGGCTTCTTCGACATTCCCGTCGATGCGCTCTACGCCAGCGGCATCTTCGTCCCCTATATCAAGAGCCTCGCCATCGAGGACCTCTCGATCGCCGCGCCCGACATGGGCGGCGCCAAGCGTGCCAACTCCTATGCCAAGCACCTCGGGACGCCGATCATCATCTCGCACAAGGAGCGCGCGAAGGCCAACGTCGTGGGCAAGATGACCGCCATCGGCGACGTCGAGGGGCGTAACATCCTCATCGTCGACGACATGATCGACACGGCCGGCACGATCTGCATGGCCGCCGACATGCTCATGTCGCGCGGTGCGAAGAGCGTGCGTGCCGCCATCACCCACCCGGTGCTCTCGGGCCCGGCCTACGAGCGCATCAACGACAGCGCGCTGGAGGAGGTGATCGTGACGGACACCATTCCGCTCAACCCCGACAAGGACCTGCGCAAGTTCACGGTGCTGTCGGTGGCCGACATCTTCGCCGATGTGATCGAGCGCGTCTACAACTACCGCGAGATCTCGTCGATCTTCTTCAAGTAGAGGCTTCTCGCCGGATAAGGAAAAGCCTGCACCTTCTCGGGTGCAGGCTTTTTCATGCGCCGGGAGCGATCCCGGAGGAGCGGGCGGCCGGGCGCCTACTTGAACGGGCTGTCGGGCTCCTTGGCCATGAACCAGTAGAAAAGGCGGTCGAGCAGCGCCGGGGCGAACTTCTTGACGAAGTGCGTGGCGCGCCCCTCGGCCTCCATCAGGCAGAGCCGCTTGCGGCGGCGGATGCCGCGGGCGACGATGCGGGCGACCTCTTCGGGCGTCATCATCTTCGACTCGTCGCGCGGGGTCTCGCCCTGCTGCGATCCGTCGGCCGTGAGGGCCGCGAAGCGGACGTTCGAGGCGGTGAATCCCGGGCAGGCGACCATCACGTGCAATCCCTTCTTGAGATTCTCGATGCGCAGCGTCTCCAGGAAGCCCGTCATGGCATATTTCGAGGCCGAGTAGCCCGTGCGGCCCGGCAGGCCGTGGAGCCCTGCGACCGACGAGATGCCGACGATCGAGCCCTTCGAGGCCTGGAGGTGGGGCAGGGCGTATTTGCAGCAGTTGACCGTGCCCCAGAAGTTGACGTCCATCAGGCGGTGCAGCACGTCGAGCTCCACGTCGTCGAATAAGGCGCGCATGGAGATGCCGGCGTTGCAGACCAGCACGTCGATCGAGCCGAACGTGTCGACGGCCGTCCGGACGAGCGCCGCGCACTCCTCGGGCTGGGTGACGTCGACGGCGCACCAGGCGGCCCGGCCGCCCTGCGCGCGGATTTCGGCGGCGATCTGTTCGAGTTTCGCGCCGTTGCGCGCGCCGAGCACCACGCGGGCGCCGGCCGCGGCGTATTCGCGGGCCATTGCCTCGCCGATGCCCGACGAGGCGCCCGTGATGACGACGGTTTTGTTCTTGAGCGATTTCATAACGTATGTTTCAATCTTCGATTTCTATTCGCAGGGTGTCGTAGGCCGGCAGCACCCCTTCGGGCAGCCGGGCCGGGATTTGGGCGTGGAGCCCGATCTCGTGCGACATGTGGGTGAGGTAGGCGCGGCGCGGCGCGACGCGGCGGATGAGCGCGAGGGCCTCCTCGACGTTGAAGTGCGAGGGGTGGGGTGCGTAGCGCAGGGCGTTGACCACCAGGGTGTCCACGCCGTCGAGCTTGGCGATCTGCTCCTCCTCGATGGTCTTGAAGTCGGTGAGGTAGGCCAGGCGGCCGATGCGGTAGCCCGTGACGGCGAAGCGGTCGGAGTGGTGCCCCCGGATGGGGACGATCTCCACGCCCCGGACCGTGAACGTACGGGCGGTGTCGATCTCGTGGAGCGCGATCTCCGGGACGCCGCGGTACTTGTCCGGCGCGAAGGCGTAGTCGAAATCCTTGCGGACGACCGCGGCCGCCGCGGGTGCGGCGTAGAGGTCGACGCGGCGGATCGTCGGCGGGTAGTCGACGAAGTTGAAGGCGCGCACGTCGTCGATGCCGCCCGTGTGGTCCTTGTGTTCGTGGGTCAGGAGGATGGCGTCGATGCGGCGGACGCCCGTGCGGAGCATCTGGTAGCGGAAGTCGGGCCCGGCGTCGATGATGAGGCGCACGTCGCCCCGCTCGACCATCGCCGCCGTGCGCAGCCGTCGGTCGCGCGCATCGGGCGAGGTGCACACGGGGCAGCGGCACCCGATGACGGGCACGCCCTGCGAGGTTCCGGTTCCCAGAAAAGTGAGTCGCATCGCGCTATTCGGCAATCTCCTGTTTGGTGCGCTTGCGGTGGCCGATGGCCAGGTAGCGCTGGAGTGTCTGTTGCAGCCGCGCAGGATCGAGGTTGCGGCGCAGCTCGCCCCCCTTGGCCACCGAGATGCCGCCCGTCTCCTCCGAGACGACGACGATGATGGCGTCCGAGATCTCGCTCATGCCGATGGCGGCGCGGTGGCGCGTGCCGTAGTCTTTCGGCACGTCGCTCTGCGTGACGGGCAGGATGCACTTGGCCGCCACGATGCGGTCGCCCTCGATCACCACGGCGCCGTCGTGGAGCGGGGCGTTCTTGAAGAAGATGTTCTTGAGCAGCGACGTCGAGACGCGGGCGTCGAGGGCGATGCCCCCCTCGGTGATGAGCCGCAGGTCGCTCTGCTGGCCGATGATGATCAGGGCGCCGGTCTTCGTCTCGGCCATTTCGCGGCAGGCGGTGACGATCGGCGCCACGTTGGTCTGGATGGGGTCCTCGCCCGCCGAGAAGATGCGCGTGATGAAGTTGAACTGCTTCTGCCGCATGCCGATCATCTGGAGGAAGCGCCGCAGCTCGGGCTGGAAGACGATAATCAGCGCGATGGTTCCCACCGAGATCAGCTGTCCGAGGATCGTCGACAGCAGCTCCATGTTGAGCGTGCGCACCACGACCCACAGCAGGTAGACGGCGATGATGCCCGAGAGGATGTAGGGGGCGTTGGTTCCCTTGGTCGTGCGGTAGATCAGGTACATGATGACGGCGACCAGGAAGATGTCGACTACGTCGATGAAGGAGAAAGGTACGAAACCCATGGCTTGCTGCTTTATTGATGCAAAGATACGAAAAGTCGAGCGCAGAAGCAAGCGGAACGCTTGATTATGCCGAGACGGAGTATCTAAGACGAGGCGCAGCCGAAGTCAAAGATACGAATAAGTGAGGGCAAGCGCAAACTTGTTTGCAGTTTGCCGAGCGAGAGTATCTAAGGCGCAGCCGCATCCTCCGCCGTTTCCTCCGTGCGGGGCGCTGCGCTTTCGAAAAAGACGAGGACCGCCTGTGTGCAGGGCGGTCCTCGCGGGGCGGTCGGGTCCGATTCAGTTGCCGGCGCTGTCTTGCAGTTTCACCGGTTCGACGCACGAGGCCATGATGTCCATGAGTTTGCTCAACCCCTCGGTGGGCGGCTGCTGGCGCGCCGAAACACGAACCTGATATTTCGCCGTCTGGTTCGTCGAACGGGTATTTTCGCGCGAGGAGGAGACCTTGCCGTTGACGCTTACCGTCCCCTTGGCGAAGCACCCGAACTTGAAACTCGAATTGACGTTCGTCGAGGCCTCGCTGTCGGCGGTCTCCTTCGAGGTTTCGGTGGTGGTCACCTCCATCTGGAAGTCGATCTGCACATCGTCGATCAACAGCGACGGCAGCGGTGCCAGACCCAGAAACGGTGCGTTGACCTGTATCCGCTGCGTCTCGGTAGCCCCCTCTATGGGGCGTTCCAGCTTGAAGCTCAGCAGCCGAGGCGTCTGTTTTTCGGCGTCGCTGTAACCGATTTCGGTCATGAATTCGAAAGCCGACTGCGCCAGTTTCTTCTGCGAATCGCAGGCGGCTGTGAGCGGTGCGGCGATGAGTTCCGCGATGGGAAGTCCCGCGAATTTGCTCGCGGGGTCGTTGTTGTTTGCCATAGTCGTAAATATTGAATCAGTGAAGTCGCTACTCTTTTCGGTGCGTGAAAGGCACGATCGTCTTGTCGTATTCGTCGATCACGCGCGACAGCCCCTCGGGAATCGCTTTCGCCTCGAACTTGATATGTACCTGCATGCGCGAGAGATCCTTCTGTCCGTCGAAGCCTATTTCGAGGCTCGTCCGTTTCAGCCGGTTGTCGAAATCGGCGCTTTCCTCCCCGGCCAGAAACCCTTTTTGAGGCTGTTTGCAGCGCAGGTCCGACGAATTGATCTGTACCGAAAAATCCATCTCTACCTCCTTGATGTTGATCGTCGAGGGGTTGACGATCGAAATCAGCGGCACCTCGACGGTCGTCTGCTCATCGATTTTGAGCCGTTTGGTCAGCGCATCGCCTTCGGGCGAGAAATAGCGCCCCAGAAGCTCCACATTGCGGGTCTCGACCATCTCCATGGCCGCATTGACCGAGTGTTGCAGTCCGCGGATCAGATCCGACAGGGTCTGCGTGCTGTTTTTTTCTCTGCTCCAGAATCCACCCATAGTTTGTTTTTGTTCATAAGTTGCGTGAAATAGTTCCGGTCGGCCTCGTGGCACAGCAATTCCGGAGAACACGTCCGGATAAGATCCGTACGGACGTTGTCCGGCTGCATCTTCGCGACCTGCGCTGAATCGTAATCGTAGACCAGCGTGTAGCATTGGTTGTCCTCGGCGATCAGGCCGGCCAGCATGACGGAACGCGAGCGTTTGTAATGCAGTTCGGCATACTTGTCGAAAAGGTCCTTGACAGAGGTCGGCCGGCACATGACGAACGTGGTGATGTCCTGCTTGTGGAGGGCGAGAAAATCTTTCCACACCTGTTTGCAATCGTCGGCCGGCGTCGTGCTGGTCGCGATGTGGAAGGCGTACCAGTCGCCTCGGAAACACAGCTTGGCCATGTAACAGCCCGAAAACTCGAAGCTGATCGCTGCATAGGGCCAGTAGGGCAACGGCACGTAGGTGATCATTCCCGCGCGGTATATCACGCCGGAGAGATACCAGTCGTAGTGGATTCCGCACGGAACGAAATGCCTTTTGATTCCGGAGTCCTGGATCGCGATGCCGGCATCGGGCAATCTCGGGATGATATAGGGCCATGCGGGAAGCGTTCTCCGCAGCGCGTTTTGCTGTACGCGGGCAATGTGTTGGCCGTAGTAGTCGTTAAACGTATTGGCGTTCATTCTGGTCGGTCAAGAAAGGTTCGTTTATTTCCCGCGATCGGTCCGATCGGTACTTTTTTACAAGTTTTTCTTGGATAACAGATGGAAAATGTCTATTTTTGTTTTACAAGACGAATGCCTGCAGCACAGGATATCAAACGAACGTTTTTCTGCCCGGACGGGCCTTCCGACTCCGCTTTTTTACTTTCTTTCGCGTCATAATTCCGATTAAGACTCCGATTATGACCGTAGCTTATTTGCGCATCAGCACCGAAAAGCAGCATCTGGAAAACCAGCGAGAGGAGATCCTCCGTTTTGCGGCCCGGCGCGATCTGAGGATCGACCGCTGGCTCACGGAGATCGTCAGCGGCCGTAAGAGCGGCCGGGAACGTAAACTCGGGGCGTTGCTCCGGCGCATGAAGCGGGGCGATACCCTGATCGTCACCGAACTGTCGCGCCTGAGCCGCACGCTCACCGAGATCATGTCCATTATGGGTCGTTGCCTCGAACGAGGCATCGTGCTCTACAGCACCAAAGACGGTTATGCCTTCGATGACTCGATCAACAGCAAGGTGCTCTGTTTCGCGTTCGGACTGGTAGCGGAGATCGAGCGCAACCTCATATCCGTGCGTACGCGCGAAGCTTTGGCCGGACGGCGTGCCGACGGCGTGGTGCTGGGGCGCCGGAAAGGCTCGTGCGTCAAGCAGCAGGCGCTGCTGAAGCGGCGCGATGACGTGATGGCGATGTTGCGCGAAGGATACACGCTGACAGCGATATGCCGGACGATGGACGTCTCGCTGAAGACCTTTCATCGGGTACGCCGGACCGACGCGGGGATCAACGAGCTCTATATGCAGAGGATAAGCGGCCGCAAGCATTGGGATGCCGGGTGTTTCCGCCCCGCGCCGACCGATACGGCTCCGTTACGCATCGCGGCGGAGCGCCGACGGTACGATCCCGAACCGCCGCTTGAATGTCGTGGAGAAGTGCGATAGGTTCTTGAAGCCGACCTTCAGATAAATCTCGGCGGGAGTGCTCTCCCCGCGTTTCAGCAGGTCGTAGGCTGCGTCCAAACGCCGTTTTACCATCCGGCGGCTCGGCGTTTCGCCGTCGAACGCTGCCGCGAAATCGCGTTTGAATGCCGACAGGCTCCGGCCCGTGTAGTGGGCGGGTTGTCCGAGCGTCAGATCTTGTGCGTAGTTCCGCTCCAAGAACGGGGCGCTCTGCTTGACGGTGCGGAGCAAACCTCCGCCAGTTCGTCCGTCAGCGTCATGTCGTCCTCCTGCGAGAAGTAACGCTCCATCGTGTGCATCATGATGTCCACGGCACCGCACGCCGTCTGGTACGCCGGCAGCGAAAAGGTCCGCTCGCGGTTCATGACCGCGAACTTCGGGCGGGCGAGGTCGTTGTCGTATGCCCGTTTGAGATTGCCGTCCTTGTCGGTGATGACGCAGCCGTTGCTCATCTCGTTGCCGGCTGCCGGTATGGTCGGCACCACGCCGACGGGATAGCACGCCCGCGCCTCGGCTCTGCCGGCGAAAAAATCCCACACATCGCCGTCGTGGGCCAGGCCATTTCGTGCCTCCATGCCGTTTTACCAGTTTGCCCGTCTGTGCCTCGGAATCCGCTCCGAACACGACTTGTGTGGGTGTGTAAAATCGAAATCTTTCATCGCTGTGTTATCTGTTCGTTCAGGTCGGGTCTCTCATGAAATCGCCGATACGAGGCCGGCGGCCGTTGCGCTTTTATGAAAGA
This sequence comes from uncultured Alistipes sp., assembly GCA_947364365.1. Taxonomy (GTDB): domain Bacteria; phylum Bacteroidota; class Bacteroidia; order Bacteroidales; family Rikenellaceae; genus Alistipes. Next base: position 95,380 of record CANASP010000007.1, on the reverse strand, counting down.
CATCCGCATACCTCGATTTACAGACCGCAAAGTTACGGGGAACCCCTGCCGTCGCGGGTTTTCGCAAAAGTCCGGATGCGCTTTGTCCGGAAGTCCGAATACGGGCGGCCGTCTTTTCCGGGGATCGTCGGCCGGCTGTCCGGTCCGGGTCTTCGGCGCAGCCGGATCCGCCGGACTGCGGCGTATGAAATGCGGCGCGGTATTTGAAGTCTTCGATTTATTTCCTACCTTTGCAGCGCAAGGTTCGCCGGGTCCGATGGCCCGTGCGACAAGAGGGAATGCCGTGAAAGTCGGCAGCAGTTCCCGCTGCTGTAAGTTCCGCTTGAGGCCGTAGCACGTAGCCACTGATCCGCGAAGGGTCGGGAAGGCGCTGCGGCCGGAACGAGCCAGAAGACCTGCCTTGCACTCCCGGTCGGGATCCTTGTTGCGCCTCTGCGGAGAACGGAGCGATGACATTGCCTGCGCGCGTCGGCGGAGGCGTGCGTCGTCCGGTGGTGCGGGCGGCGGGAGGTCCGGTTCCGGGTAAGGAAACGGACTTTATTTTTTATATAAATCTAATCGCTATGAAAAAACTCTTCTACACCTTGTTGGCTGCCGCCGCGTTCGCAGCCTGCTCCGACGACAACTACTACATCGATACGATCCATGTCGTCGACTTCGAGGAGGCCCGCCTCGGCGAGGGGGGCTACATCTGGGGCAAGCCCCTGGCCGACGCGATCGACGACGTCGACTGGCAGGGCAACCCCATCCAGTCGCTCTACTACTACGGTCCCGTCTACGCCCAGGGCGACGCCGTGATGATGACCTATTTCAACGATTTCGGCGGTCTGTACGATACGTGGAACGGCTTCGTCGTCTCGTCGTGCACGGATCAGAAGACCGAGGGCTACACCAACGACAAGAGCGTCTACGCCCCCAGCGGCGACGGCGGCTCGAAGCAGTTCGCCGTGGCTTTCTACTCGAACTTCACGGCCGACGACGAGGGCATCCCGACGATCAATTTCACGGGCGCCGTCCGTCCGCTGTCGATCGCGCTGGCCAACACCACCTACCTCTACCTCTATTTCAAGGGTTCGGTTCCGGCTCCCGTCGTCGATTTCGAGGCGGTCATCACGGGCTGGAACAGCGGCATCAAGACGGGCGAGGTGCGCGTGAAGCTGGCCGAAGCCGCTTCGGGTCTCGTCCACGAGGGGTGGGGAACCGTCGACCTCTCGTCGCTGGGCACCGTGACGAAGCTTACCTTCGCCACCGAGACCACCGACTACATGGCTCCCAACTACCTGGCGATCGACAATCTCGTCTACGAGAAGTAGGCGCGCGGGGATCCGTCTACGGTTGCGGCCGCACTCCGATGAGGGGTGCGGCCGCTTTCGTGGGGCAGGTATGTATGCAACAAGGCTCGCAGGGATGCCATCACATCCCGGCGGGCCTTGTTCGGACTATTCGTTGGGGGCGGACCTTTTCGTCGGCGCGGTCGGCCGGTGCGTCGTTTCTTAAGCGGCGCGGTCCCGGGGCGTTTCACCGTGCGCATGACTTCCGTTCGTCAGGCGCAACGCCAGGGGGCCTCGGCGTTCGTTGCGTCGGATCGGGTTCGACAGCAGCGAGGCGACTTCGATTTCAGATGGGAAATCTCGGAAGACCGATATCGGTAGGATAGTGGGTCGGTCCGGGCGCGTTGCCGTGCACGGCGGTCGTCGTTCATGAAGAGATGCGCGCTTTCGACGACACGCGGTCCGGAGGACGATGCAAAGATACGACGCCGGAGAGGCGAAGTCAAGAGGGCGGTTGTTTTTTTTCCATGAAATGTGGAAAAAGCCGGGAAGCCGGAGGGGCGGAGCGGGCGAGGAGTAGGCGAGGAGCGGAGCGACGGGGTGGTGAGGAGAGAAGTGGTGGGGGGAGATGACGCGAGGAGCGAAGCGGGCGGGAAGCCGGAAGGGCGGAGTGGGCGAGGGGCGGAGAGAAGGGGTGGGGGAGATGACGCGAGGAGCAGGCGAAGAGTGCAGGTGCGAGGAGTGACGGGGTGGCGAGGAGTGACGGGGCGGTGAGGAGAGAAGTGGTGCGGGCGAGATGAAGTGAGGAGAGGAGCGGGCGAGGAAGGGAGAGAGGGGGAGAGAAGGGGCGCGACGGGGTGGCGAGGTGAGGAGGCGAGGTCGTGCCGGGCGGATGTTCTTGAAACGAAAGATCCCCGCCTCCGTTGCGGGGGCGGGGATCGGTTCGGCCGCGGGGCCTTTTAGATCAGGTTGTTGCGCTCGATGTCCTTGAAGTAGCGGTAGGTCGAGACGCGCAGCTCCTCGGCGGCCGCGTCGTCGCAGACGAGGATGCCGCTGGGGTGTACCTGCAAGGCCGAGATGGTCCACTGGTGGTTGTACGATCCCTCGACGCCGTGACGCACGGCGCGGGCCTTCTTGTGGCCCGTGGCGAGGATCAGCACCTGCTTCGACGAGAGCACCGTGCCTACGCCGACCGTGAGCGCGGTCTTCGGTACCAGGTCGACGTCGCCGCCGAAGAAGCGGGCATTGACCTGGATCGTGTCGAGCGTCAGGGTCTTCTGGCGCGTGCGCGAGTTGAGCGACGAGAAGGGCTCGTTGAAGGCGATGTGGCCGTCCTCGCCGACGCCGCCCATGAAGAGGTCGATGCCGCCGGCCTCGACGATGCGGGCCTCGTAGTCGGCGCACTCCTTCGCCAGATCCTCGGCGTTGCCGTCGAGGATGTTGACGTTCTCGGGCTTGATGTCGATGTGCGAGAAGAAGTTGTTCCACATGAACGAGTGGTAGCTCTCGGGGTGCTCCTGCGGAAGGCCTACGTACTCGTCCATGTTGAACGTGATGACGTTCTTGAACGATACGTCGCCGGCCTTGTGGCGGCGGATGAGCTCCTTGTAGGTCTCCAGCGGCGTCGAGCCGGTGGGCAGACCCAGCACGAAGGGCGATGCCGTGTGCTGTGCCTTGGCGTTGATCTGGCGGATGATATGGTCGGCGGCCCACTGGGCTACCTGTGCCGACGTCTGTTCGATAATTAAACGCATAACTGTGAAGTTGAAAATTGAAAGTTGAAAGTTGAAAACGGGCGGTCGGGCGTTTCCGGGCGTCTCCGCTCCGGCCGTACCGCTTTATGGTGGCCTGGCCGTTTCAGCCTGGAGCAAACCCCAGCAGCCCGGCTATTCCCGGCCCGGCTATTCCCGGCTCGGCTGTTCCCGCCCGGGGCAGGCACCGGGGCGACAGGGCCCCGGGCCTTCCGTGCCGGAACGCTCGGGAGTGCGTCAGAACATCCTGACGAAGACCTCGATGGCCTGGTATTCGGCCATTCCGAGCTTGTCGTAGAGGCGCGCGGTGTTCTGCGTGCGGTCCTCGGCGCGCTGCCAGAACTCGCGCGGGTCCTCGCCCGGGAAGGGCATGATGTCCTTCTGCGAGAGGTGGCGGTAGATGGCGTGGCGCTTCATGATCAGCTCGTCGGGCGACAGGGGTACGGCCATGTCGACCATGCCCAGATCCCACTCCATCCATGCGCCGCGGTAGAGCCACAGGTGGCACTCCTTCATCCAGTCGTCGTTCTTGACGACCTCCAGCGCCTCGAGCACGGCCTCCATGCAGACGCGGTGGGTGCCGTGGGGATCGGCCAGGTCGCCGGCGGCGTAGATCTGGTGGGGCTTGACCTTGCGCAGGAGCTCGACGATGATCGCCGTGTCGGCATCCGACAGCTGGCCCTTCTTGATGCCGCCCGTCTCGTAGAAGGGCAGGTTGAGGAAGTGGGCGTTGGTGTCGGGGTTGAGGCCGAACGAGCGGACGGCGGCGCGTGCCTCCGAGCGGCGGATCGCACCCTTGAGTTCGAGCAGCGCGCGCGGCTCGGGCTCGCCCGTCTTCTTCTCGGCGATGATCTTCTCGACCTCGGCGTAGCGGTCGCCGTAGCCCAGCTCGCGGGCCGCGTCGATGTGCTGGAGCACGACGTCGTCGTGGACGGCGACGTTGCCCGACGTCTCGTAGGCCACATGCACGTCGTGGCCCTGCTGGACGAGGCGGATGAAGGTGCCGCCCATCGAGATCACGTCGTCGTCGGGGTGGGGCGAGAAGACCACCACGCGCTTGGGGAAGGGCGACGACGGCACGGGACGCGTCGTGTCGTCGGCGTTGGGCTTGCCGCCGGGCCATCCCGAGATGGTGTGCTGGAGGTCGTTGAAGACGTCGATGTTGATCTGGTCGAAGGTGCGGCCCTGTTCGAGCAGCTCGCCCAGCGAATTCTCGATGTAGTCCTTGTAGGTGAGCTTGAGGATCGGTTTGTCGACCACGCCGCAGAGCCATACGACGGCCTTGCGGATGAACTTGGGTGTCCAGCGGCAGGGACCCACGAGCCAGGGAGCGACCTCGCGCGTGAGCAGCTGGGCGGCGTTCTCGTCGATCACCACCTCGATGTCGGCGTGGGCCTGGAGGTGCGAGGCGGGAACCTGGGCCGAGATCTCGCCCTCGACGACCTCGCGCGTGATCTGCGCCTTGTTCTCGCCCCAGGCCATCAGGATGATGCGCTGTGCGTGCATCACCGTGTCGATACCCATCGTGATGGCCATCTTGGGCGTCTGCTCCAGTCCGTGGAACGCTCCGGCCTGCGTTTTGCGCGAGTTGTGCGACAGCTGCACCAGACGCGTGCGCGACTTGGCGTAGGAGCCCGGCTCGTTGAAGCCGATCTGGCCGTCCTCGCCGATGCCGATGATCATCAGGTCGATCTTGCGGGCCGCGCGGTCGTAGGCGTCGCAATACTCGGCCAGACGCTCCTTGGGCTGCGTGCCGTCGAGGATGTGGACGTTCTCGGGCAGGATGTCGATGTTGTTGAGGAAATCCTCGTGGATGCGGTAGTTGCGGCTCTGCTGCTCGGTCGAGGCGATGGGGTAGAACTCGTCGAGGCTGTAGACGGCCACGTTGCGGAACGAGACTTTGCCGGCGGCGTGGCGCTCGGCCAGCTCGCGGTAGAGACCCAGCGGCGTGCGGCCCGTCGTCAGACCCAGCGCGAAGGGTTCGGAGCCCCGGTGGGCCTTGATGGCCTCCACGATCTTGTCGGCGATGTGCTGTGCACCCTCCGACTCGGTCTCGTAGACCGTCGTCATGATCTTCTCGTAACGATGAAGAATGTCGCGCGGCGTCGATTCGGCGATCAGTCCGCCGTCCTTGGGTAAGGAGTACTTGCTTTTCATGGTTTTATCGGTTATCTGTTGTTGCATTGTGTCTATGCTTCGAATTTCATGCGGGCGAAGAATTCCGGCACGTGGAAGTTGGGGCGGGGCGTCGCGATGGGCTGCCACGAGAGGAAGTGGGGCTGCGAGAGTTCGTCGCCGCACTTGTAGAGGTTCATGCGCGCCTCCAGCCCGCTCCAGTCGGCGATCGTGTGGCGGAAGAGCGCCTCGGGCGGGATGGCCAGCGTCACGCGCCAGCGGTTGTCGCCCGTGCGCTCGGCGAAGGGTTCCGAACCGAGCGTCGGCGTACGCGCGATGCGCTCCATGATCGCTGCGGGGGCGTGCACGGCGTCGGCGTGCGTGCGGCGGTAGCCCAGCAGCATGCGCCCGATGCAGGTGGTCTCGAAGTTGTAGTAGCCCTCCTCGTCGCCCGGGGCGAGGAAGAACTCCACGCACGAATCGGTCCACACGCGGCCGTTGTCCTCGGCGACGCGGGCCGCCGTGCACTGCTCCTCGACATCGAAGCGCAGGAGGAGCAGCGCGCCCGTGTGGAACATGCGGAACGAGACCTTCGGGGCGTAGGGGTAGCTCTCGGGCCAGTTGCAGCAGGCGATCGGCTGCGCCTCGACGGCGGCGAAGGCGCTGTCCAGCACCGCGTCGTCGCGCGGGTCGACGGGGGCGAATTTGGGGATGATCTTCATCGTCGGCTATCGGTATTTTGCGGCGAGCTCCCCGACGACGGCGCACATGGCCTCCGCCTGGCGCTCCATGCTCTGCAGGAGCTTGTACTGGGCGCGCGTGCGCACGAGGTTGTGGTCGGCGTAAGCCGTTTTATAATAGGTGTCGCCGTCGATGTAGTCCATCAGGAAGCGCAGCACCTGCTCGTAGGTGATGTAGCGGGCCGAGAAGGCCAGGCGGTCGATTTCGGCCGGCACCAGCTGCCGGGCCCGCTCGGAGAGGTAGCCCTCGGTGTAGGCGCGGAACATCGGCAGCGACAGCTCCACGCGGTCGAGGTCGGGGTCGTCCTCGGCCCCCGTGTTGCAGTAGGAGCGGATGGCGTCGCCGAAGTCGTTGAGCGACGTGGAGTTCATCACCGTGTCGAGGTCGATCACGCACAGCACGCGGCCCGTGCAGTCGAAGAGGATGTTGCTGATCTTGGTGTCGTTGTGGGTCACGCGCGTGGGGATCGTGCCCTGCTCGACGAGCTCCCAGAAGCGCATCATCTCCTCGCGGCGCGACTCGATCCAGCCGATCTCCTCCGCAAGATCCTTCACGCGGCCCGCGGCGTCGCGCCCGAGGGCCTCGTCCCACTGCGCGAAGCGGTGGCGGATGTTGTGGAAGCCCTTGATCGTCTCGGCCAGGGGCTCGTCGAAGTCGGCGAGCAGCGCCTGGAAGCGGCCGATGCCCTCGCCGCCCTTGCGGGCCAGCGCCTCCGAGTCGGCCTTGTCGTAGGCCACCGTGTCGGCGATGAACTCCGTCACGGCCCAGTACTCGCCCGCGGCGTCGCAGTGGCAGAGCGCTCCGTCGCGGGTGGGGACGACGGTCATGGCCTCGCGCCGCGGGTCGCCCCCTTCGGCCGCCACGCGGCGGCCGATGTGTTCCGATACCTTGCGGATGTTCTCCATCATGGCCGGCACGTCGGGGAAGATGTTCTTGTTCTTGCGCTGGAGGATGTAGTCGGGCGCCCCGTCCGACGTGCGGACGATGAAGGTGTCGTTGATGAATCCTCCGCCCAGCGGGTCGATGGAGCGGACGGTGCCTTCGAGGGCGAATTGCGATGCGATCCGCATCAGAGCTTCTTTCATGGATCGGAATACGTTTTAGGTTTACACAAAATTAAATAAAAGAATGCAGACCTGCAATCATCCCGCACGAAAAAAAACGTGTGTCGAAATCGATTCTCGACACACGCTCCTGTGGGCCTTCCGGCGCGGATTCCCGTTTATCGGATGCAGCTCGTGAGCAGTTTCATCGCTCCGTCGGGCTCGAAGCGCAGCGAGGCGGCCGTGGCGGGCACGAGCACCGTCTCGCCCTGGTGGATCGGCAGCACGCCGCCCCGGTCGTCGGCGATCGTGCCGCGGCCCTCCATGCAGATCACCACGACGAACGAGTCGAGCGACGCCAGGTCGATCGTCTTGGGCTGCGTGAGGTCGAGCAGCGAGGTGGTGAAGTAGGGGCACGAGACGAGTTCGACCTCGCTGTCCTTGGCCGCCTCGTAGCGGGTGCGGTAGTCGGGCAGCACGGTGTAGTCGATGGCCTCCTTGGCCAGCTCGGTGTGCAGCTCGCGCGTCTTGCCGTCGGCGCCCTTGCGGCCGTAGTCGTAGATGCGGTAGGTGATGTCCGACGTCTGCTGGATCTCGGCTACGAAGCACCCCGTGCAGATGGCGTGGATGCGGCCCGCGGGGAGGAAGAAGACGTCGCCCGGGGCGATCGTGTAGTCGGCCAGAAGGTCGGTGATGGTGTTGTCCTCGACGCTGGCGGCGTACTCGGCCGGCGTGACCTGCTTGGCGAAGCCCGAGCGCAGGTGGGCCCCCTCGTCGGCCGCCACGACGTACCACATCTCGGTCTTGCCCTTCGACTGGTGGCGCTCGGCGGCCAGCCGGTCGTCGGGGTGCACCTGGATCGAGAGGTCCTGGCGGGCGTCGATGAACTTGATGAGCAGCGGGAATTCGGAGCCGAAACGCTCGGCGTTGGCCTTGCCCAGCAGCGCGGCGCCGTCGCGGGCGATCAGCTCGGGGAGCGTCTTCCCGGCGTCGGGCCCCTCGGCCACCACCGATTCGTTGCCCCGCACGCCCGAGAGCTCCCAGCTCTCGCCGATCGCGTGCTGGTCGGTTTGGATTCCCTTGTAGGGGGCGATCTTCTCGCCGCCCCAGATCGTCGATTTCAGAATGGGTTGGAACTTATACATCGTCTGTTCGTTGCGTTTGGTTGTTCGGTTGTCGGAAACGGTCAGGCCTTGTTCGCCGCCGCGTCGAGCTGGCTCAGCGCGAAGGCGTAGGCGCCCACCGAGATGGCCTTGCTGGCCCCCAGCTTCGAGATCGTGACGCCGATGCGCTTCTGCGGGTCGTAGGCCACGTAGCGGTCGGTGCCGTAGACCTTCAGCGCCTGCTGGTCGCCCTTGGCGAAGAGGCGGAACTCCTCGTCGTCGTCCAGGTCGTAGACCTTCATCTGCACGCGGTCGAGCTCCTCGCCGCCGACGGTGTGCATCTTCGCGCGCAGCTCGCCGAGCAGCGCGGGCATGATGTACTTGCGGGCCGCGGTGATGCCGCCGCCGATGACGATCAGCGAGTCGGTCAGCGTCACGGCCGTCGCCATGGCGTCGCCGGCGATCTCGCCCAGCTCGGCGAAGGCCCGCTTGGCCGCCTCCGCGTCGCCCTCGCGCTTGCCGTCGGCGATCTCGCAGATATCCTTGGGTTCGAGCGTGTGGTTCTTGTCGCCCGACAGCTCGCCGTAGACGCGCTTGACGGCGCGCACGGCCACGCCCTCCTCGACGATCACCTCGGGCATCTTCTTGTGGCGCAGGCAGAAGGTCTCCACGCACGAGTTGTCGCCGCGGTTGAGGCGGCCGTCGATGACCATGCCGATGCCGAAGCCTGTGCCGAAGGTGTAGCCCAGCAGGTTGCGGTAGCGCTTGGCGCTGCCCAGCTTCTCCAGCCGGGCGTTGACCTCGGGCAGCGCGCCGCCCAGCGCCTCGCCGTAGGCGAACAGGTCGCCGTCGTTGTTGATGAACACGGGCAGACCGAACTTGTACTCGAGGTAGGGACCCAGCGCCACGCCGTCGCGGAACGAGGGGAAGTTGGGAAGGTATCCGCCGATGATGCCGTTGGGGTAGTCGGCCGGGCCGGGGAAGGCGAACGAAATCGCCACGGGCTTCGCTTCGAGCCGGTCGATGACCTGCTGGAAGCCCGTCACCATCGTCTGGAGGCACTTGTCCAGGTCGGCGGCGTTGGAGGGCATCGTGATCGGGTCGATGATGAATTTGTTGGCCTGCATGGCTCCGAAGACGAAGTTCGTGCCGCCGGCGTCGAGGGTGATGACCACCCGGTTGTCGTAACTGTACATATCGATCGGTAATTTTTCAGGTTTGGCGATAGATCGGGATTTATCTTCGCGAAGGTAAGAAAAAATAACGGTATATGGTAGGGTTTGCGCAAATCTTTTCGAGAGGGCTCCGTGCGGGCCCGTGTGTCCGGCGGAGGCTCCGTGCGCGGCACAGGGCCGAACGCCGGCGGGCGCGGACTTTTCGGCCGCCGCCGCGCCGCCAAGTTCCGGATGCGGGGCCAAGTTCCGGATGCGGCGCCTTGCTCCGGCGCGCTCCTTCCCGATGCGCACGGGGTTGTTTCCCCCGCTCCCGTCCGGCCGTTTTCCGGCGCGCGCGGCGGGTGCGGACCGGCCGTTTCGCGGCGTCGTTTCCTGCGGGGTGCGAAAAAAATCGAAAATATTTTGCAGATTCGAAAAAACCGCCTTATCTTTGCACTCGCAATCGGAAAATGATTGATGCCTCTCTAGCTCAGTTGGTAGAGCACGACACTCTTAATGTTGGGGTCCAGGGTTCGAGCCCCTGGGGGGGTACGAAGAAAACGATTGCTGCCTCTCTAGCTCAGTTGGTAGAGCACGACACTCTTAATGTTGGGGTCCAGGGTTCGAGCCCCTGGGGGGGTACGAAGCGAGAATCGGAAGGTTCTCGCTTTTTTCGTCGTATGCCCCTGCGATGCGGCGCTCCGTTTTTGGGGATTTGCCGGAAAAGACGTAACTTTGGACGAACAAGCCGCCGACGGGCCGCGCGAAAATGCGCCGTGGCGCCGGCCGGACGGCTGTAGGAACCGGCCGGGGATGCTTCGGGCGGTGATTGTAAGAAACTGAAAAACATGTGAATATGCGTAAATTGCTTGTGCTCGTGCTGCTCCTGGCGGCCGCTTCGACCGCCTCGGCGCAACGTCACCGCACGACGGTGGAGTGGGGCGGTCTGGCCGGTCTGAACATCGTGGACTTCTCGACCTCGGACGACGCCACCTCCGTCCGCAACAAACTGGGCTGGCAGGCCGGTATCGTCACGGCGGTCAATTTCGGCGCCTTCGCCGTCGAGCCGCAGATCCTCTACGTGCGCCAGGGGCTGCGCATTCGTCCCGACGATGCGCCCGAGATCAACCTCAAGTCGAGCTCGATCGACATCCCGGTGCTCGTCTCGCTGCGCCTGCTCCATCCGGTGCGCATCTACGCCGGTCCGGTCTTCACGGTGATGAACGACTGCAAGCAGAAGTCGGGCCGCGACCTGCTCGACTTCGGGCGCGTGCGTCCGTCGCTCTCGTTCACGGTGGGTGCGGGCGTGGTCATCATGCGCCACCTGCTCGTCGACCTGCGCTACAACGGCCAGTTCAAGGGCAAGGAGAACGTCGTGCTGCCCACGGGGTACGAGCTCGACAAACTCCGCCAGCACAACGTCGCGCTCAGCGTCGGATACCTGTTTTAGCCCATGACCGCAGCAGAAGGAAAACAGATCGAGATCGAAGGGGTCGATCCCCGCGAACTCTACGGCCCGCGCAACGCCTACCTCGACCGCATCCGGGAGCTCCACCCGACGCTGAAGATCGTGGCGCGCGGTTCGTCGCTCAAGGTGCTGGGCGCCGAGGCCGACGTGGCGCGTTTCGCCCGCCGGCTGGAGGGGCTGGTAGCCTACTATATCAAATACGGACACATCTCGTCGCAGGTCGTCGACCAGTGCTTCGCCGGCGAGAGCGCCCTGCAACCCGAGGCGCCGGTCGACAAGGACGTGATCGTCTACGGCAACGGCGGCAATATCGTCCGCGCCCGCACGGTCAACCAGCAGCGGCTGGTCGGGCTCTACGACACCTGCGACCTGCTTTTCGCCGTGGGGCCCGCCGGGTCGGGCAAGACCTACACGGCCATCGCCCTGGCCGTCAGGGCGCTCAAGGAGAAGCAGGTGCGGCGCATCATCCTCACGCGCCCGGCCGTCGAGGCGGGCGAGAAGCTGGGCTTCCTGCCCGGCGACATGAAGGAGAAGCTCGACCCCTATCTCCAGCCGCTCTACGACGCGCTCAACGACATGATCCCGCCCGCCAAGCTGCAGAAATTCCTCGAGGAGGGCACCGTGCAGATCGCGCCGCTGGCCTACATGCGCGGCCGCACGCTGGACAACGCCTTCGTCATCCTCGACGAGGCGCAGAACACGACCCTCCCGCAGATCAAGATGTTCCTCACGCGCATGGGGCGCAACGCGCGCTTCATCGTCACGGGCGACGTCACGCAGATCGACCTGCCGCACAAGGCCGACAGCGGGCTGGTGCGCGCCATGGACTACCTGCGCGGAGTGGAGGGGATCGGCATCGTCGAGTTCGACCGGCGCGACATCGTGCGCCATCCGCTCGTGAAATACATCGTCGAGGCCTTCGACCGCCGAAACGAAACCGAAAAAACGGAACCTTAAAACCCAAATACTATGGACAGAAACCTGACGGCTCTCAAGCCGACGCTCGTATGGAAGCACTTCGCCGCCATCGCCCGCATCCCGCGCCCCTCGGGCCACGAGGAGCGCATCCGCGCCTACGTCATGGAGGTAGCCCGCTCGCTGGGGCTCGAATGCCGCGAGGACGAGGCGCACAACGTCTACGTGAGCAAGCCCGCCACGCCGGGCATGGAGCGGCGCAAGGGCGTGGTGTTGCAGGCCCACCTCGACATGGTGCCGCAGAAAAACAACGACAAGACCTTCGACTTCGAGAACGACCCGATCGACGCCTACGTCGACGGCGACTGGGTGACGGCCGACGGCACGACGCTGGGGGCCGACAACGGTATCGGCGCCGCGGCGATCCTCGCCGTGCTGGAGGACACGACGCTGGTCCACGGTCCGCTGGAGGCGCTCTTCACCGCCACCGAGGAGACGGGCATGGACGGCGCCTTCGGCCTGAAGGCCGGGGTGTTGCAGGGCGAGATCCTGCTCAACCTCGACTCGGAGTCCGAGGGCGAGCTCTACGTGGGCTGCGCCGGCGGTCTGGACGCCAACATCGCCCTCGACTACGCGACCGAGCCCGCCCCGGCGGGCTGCAAGGCCTATGCGCTCCACGTCAAGGGGCTCAAGGGCGGCCACTCGGGGATTCAGATCGTGGCCCAGCGCGCCAACGCCAACAAGCTGCTCTTCCGCCTCCTGAACCGCATCGGGGGGCTCGCCCTCGCTTCGGTCGACGGCGGAGGCCTGCGCAACGCCATTCCGCGCGAGGCGGTCGCCACGGTCGTCGTGGCCGACGGCGGGGCCTTCGAGCAGGCCGTAGCCGCCTACGAGAAGACCGTGCAGGCCGAGTATGCCGGGGTGGAGGATGCGATCCGCATCTATGCCGAGCCTTGCGCCATGCCCGCCGAGGTGATCGCCAGCGAGGCGGCCGCGCGGCTCATAAAGGCCGTCGTGGCGTGCCCCGACGGGGTGGTGCGCATGTCGGAGGCGATGCCCGGACTGGTCGAGACCTCGACCAACCTGGCGCGCGTGGTATCTGACGGGGCGCAGGTGCGCATGCAGTGCCTGCTGCGCAGCTCGGTCAACTCGGCCAAGGAGGCCCTGGGCGAGGCGATCACGGCGGTGATGGATCTGGCCGGCGCCCGCACCGAGCTCTCGGGGGCCTACAACGGCTGGAATCCCGACATGGCGTCGCCGATTCTGAAGGCGATGACCGCCTCCTACGAGGCGCTCTACGGAAAGAAGCCGCTCGTCACGGCCATCCACGCCGGGCTGGAGTGCGGCATCATCGGCAGCAACTATCCGGGGCTCGACATGATCTCGTTCGGCCCCACGATCTGCTACCCCCACTCGCCCGACGAGAAGGTGGAGATCGCCTCGGTGGCCAAGTTCTACGACTTCCTGGTCCACACGCTGCGCAACGTCCCCGAAAAGTAGCCGGCGTTGGAAACAGCAGCCGACAACAAATGGTTCATGATCGTCAATCCCGCGGCCGGAGAGGGCCGCGGGCTCGACGATTTCCCCCTCGTCTCGCGCCTGCTGCGCGAGGCGGGTGTGGCCTATGAGCCGGTCTTCACCGAGCACAAGTGCCACGCCACGGAGCTCGCGGTGTGGGCCGTGGGGCAGGGCTACCGCCGGATCATCGTCGTGGGGGGCGACGGCACGCTGCACGAGGTGGTCAACGGGCTGTTCATCCAGCGCGAGGTCGAGCCCCACGAGGTGTTGCTCGCCGTCGTGGCCGTGGGCTCGGGAAACGGGTGGGTCCGCTCGTTCGGCCTCTCGGGCCGCTACGGCGAGGCGGTGCGTGCCATCGCGGAGGAGCGGTCGTTTCTCCAGGATGTCGGCGTGGTGAGCTACGAGGAGGCCCACTACCGGCAGAGCCGCTATATGGTCAATGCGGCCGGTATCGGGTTCGAGGCCTGCGTGCTGGGACGTTTCACCCATCTTCAGAACAAGCGGCGTTCGGGCCGGCTGCGCCGGACCCTGTGTCTCGTGCGTTCGTTCTTCCGCTACAAGTCGACGGGCGTCAAGGTGTGGGTCGACGACCGGTTGGTCTACAACGACCTGCTGCTGTCGGTGGCCATCGGCATCTGCAAATTCAACGGCGGAGGCATGCAGCAGCTGCCGGCCGCCGTGGCCGACGATGGGATGTTCGACGTCTCGCTGGTCAGGCCGATCCACTTCTGGCACGTCCTTTTCCGCTTCCGCTACCTGTTCAACGGCGGCATCTACCGCATCCGCCATATCCTCCAGCAGCGCGGCGGCCGTATCCGCATCGAGTCGTCGCCCGAGATCCCGCTCGAGGTCGACGGCGAGATGCTGGGCGGATCGCCCGTCGAATTCGAGGTGCTCCACCGCGCGATCCGCGTGGTGGTGGGCGAAAGGGGGGATTAAAAATTAAGAATTAAAAATTAAAAATTGGCGGTTGGGTATGGATCTTCTTTCGTTTCGCGACTACTGTCTGTCGCTGCCGATGACCGAGGAGTCGACCCCTTTCGACGAGACGACGCTCGTCTACAAGGTCGGCGGGCGCATGTACGCCTGCGCCGACATGACCGACTTCGCCACCGTGGCCGTCAAGTGCGACCCCGACGAGGCGATCGCCCTGCGCGAGCGCTACCCCGAGGTCACGGCCGCCTACCACTTCAATAAGCGCCACTGGAACGGCATCCGGACCGACGGCGACCTGCCCGACGCCTTCCTGCGCGAGCAGATCCGCCGCTCCTATCTGCTGGTTCTGCATCGCAACGTCACGCCCCGCGCCCTGCGCGACGAGATTCTGGACTATGTCGGGCGGCACGGCCTGCCCGAGTAGGGGCGGGTCGGAGGCATTTGTCGCGGCCTGCATCCATCCGGCGTTTTCGTGCGATCGGCGGCTCCGAGGAGCCGTGCGGGCCGCAGTCGTCCTGGGCGGCGGATGACTCTTTTCTTGTAAATTGCGGCTCCGAGGAGCCGTGAGGGCCGCAGCCTCCGGCAGCGAAGGCCCGCAACTCACTTATCGTTCGTGCGCTCTTCGCAGGCTGCGACCCGAATATTCAAACGATCGAATTTTTTGAAGGGAATAGCGGCTCTTTGAGCCGCAGCAGCCCGTAGCCGCCCCGGGCGGAGGGCTGTCGCTCCGAAACCGTCTCCGCCGGCTACGGACTGCAATTCGGACAATCCGCGCAGCGAATAGATCACCGCCTCGGCCGGTAAAGGGTGCGCATCGCACAGTAAATTGCGGTCGGCCTGACGGTGCAGCGGGCGGCTCCCTCCTTTAGCGAAAATCCCGCCCGGGCAGTCCGGGCGGGATTTTTTCGCGGAAGCGCGCGGCTGCTTACTTCCAGTTGAGGATCTTGTAGAAGTCGAAGGCGGCGGGATCGGCCACATACTTCTTGGCAGCCTCGTAGTCGGCCTCCGTCACGGCGTTGAGGATGTTGTCCACCACCGACGAGAACTTGTCCGACGAGATGTCGACCAGACGGGGCGGAATCTTGCCCGTCGTGGGATCCTGAAGGTCCTTGAGGTAGAGCGGAGCGACGTTGCCCTCCGAATCCACGTAGACCATGCAGCCCGTCTTGCCCTCCTTGAAGAGCTTCAGCACGCCGATACCCAGCTCCGAGCAGTAGGTCAGGTCGTAGGCGATGGGGGTCTGGCAGCGGATCTCGTAGCCGAGCTCCACGGGACGGCTCTTGACCTTGATGCCCAGCTCCTTGAGCTTCTTCTCGATCATCTCGTTGAAGATGTGGGCCTTCGATACCTTGCCCAGCTCGGGGTGACCGTGGTCGTCGTAGGTGAAGTGCACGCCGCTCTTGCGGATCTCCTCGTCGGACAGCGAGTGGAACACGCCCTCCGAGATGACGGCTGCACCGTAGTCCATGCCCATGATCTTGCGCTTGATGATCGACGAGATGACCAGGTTGACGATCTTCTCGACGGTGATCTCCGTCTTGTCGAACATCTCGGGGATGACGATCATCGGGTAGTGGCAAGCCTCGCCGATACCGAATGCGAGGTGACCGGCCGAGCGACCCATGGCGGCCAGCACGAACCAGTTGCCGCTCGTGCGTGCGTCGACGTAGACGGCGCGGGCGATCACGGCACCCTTGTCCTTGGCCGACTCGTAGCCGAACGTCGGCGTACCCTTCGGGAGGGGCAGGTCGTTGTCGATGGTCTTCGGCACGTGGATGTTGGCGATCGGGTACTGCTTCTTCTCGAGGAACTTGGCGATGCGGTTGGCCGTCGAGGCGGTGTCGTCGCCGCCGACCGTCACGAGCAGCTTGATGTTGTTCTCGGTGAAGAGCTTGAGGTTGAAGTTGTTCTCGAAATCGGCGTCGGTGGGCTTGAAACGGCTCATCTGGAGGAATGAACCGCCCTGGTTGAAGATGCCGTCGGCCATCGGATAGTCGATGTCCACGGTGCGGGGCGAGGGGTTGAACAGGCCCGTGTAGCCCTCGTGCAGGCCGATGACGCGGTAACCCTGGCGCAGGAACGCCTTGGCGACGCTGCCCACCACGGTGTTCATGCCGGGGGCCGGTCCGCCGCCGGTCAGAATTGCGATAGCTTCTTTCATGGTTTTGGCTTTTATGTGAATATTTCCGTAAGGTCGAATTTTTCCGCCCCGAAATTACGATTTATTTTTCAAACGTGCAAACGGGGCCCGGCCGTAGTCCGCGGGAGAAGCGTCGACCGAACCCGCAGAGCGGGCCGTAGTCACCTCCGACGGAAGGCTGCCCCCCCCCTCCTCTTTCTTGTAAATTGCGGCTCGTCGGAGCCTGCGGGCCGCAGCCTCCGGCAGCGAAGGCCCGCAACTCACTTATCGTTCGTGCGCCCTTCGCAGGCTGCGCCCCGAAATGTGTGTCTCCGAATAGCGGTCCCAAGAGAGTCGCCAGAGAGCAGCTCTCCCCGGGCGGAGGGCCGCTCTTTTCGCATGTGCTCGACAAGCCGCCGCAGCCGGCTGCGGGCCGAGTGCGCTTTTTTGCAACGACATTGTGAAGGAATAATTCTTTTTATTATCTTGCGACAGCGGCCGTCCCGTATTGTGCCTTGGGGCTGCGGGCCGCTGCGCTGCGGGAGATTCCGAGGCGTGTATGCAGTGAGAATAATATGAAAAATAGGATCGGTATGAACCGACGGCTGTGGCTGGGCCTGGCCGTGATCGGGGCCCTGACCTGGGTGACGGCCTTCGTCGCCTGGGGCCTCAGGTGGTATTGCGCCGCGGGCCTTGCGCTGGCCATGATGCTCTCCTACGGCGTGCTGAATTTCCGCCCCCGTCGCGTCCGGCGGCAGGAGGGCGACGGCCTAAGGTCGATCGGAAAGGTCGTCCTGCAGACCCTTGTGATCGAAGGGGTCGTCGTCGCCGGCTATCTTTGGGCGTGGTCCGACGCTTTGGCGGCAGGGTGCAAGAGCCTCGGCCAGGTCGTGGGATTCGCCCTCCTCTTCGGGCTCGTCTTCTGCCTCGACGCCCTCCTCGGGTGTTTCCGGGCGTTGAGATAGCCGGGGGAATGCACGAACGAAAAGGCGGGCGTCCCGAGTGGGATGCCCGCCTGCGTGAATTGGTAATTATAGTTTATTCGACTACAGTTACGTTCACAGCCTGTTCGCCCTTGGCACCGTTGCCTACCTCGAACTCGACCTTCTGTCCTTCGTTGAGCGACTTGAAACCGTCCGAGACGATGCCCGTGAAGTGAACGAAGATCTCCTTGCCGTTCTCGCCCGTGATGAATCCGTAGCCTTTCTTGCTATCGAACCACTTGACTTGACCTTTCATAGTAAATAGTATTAAAGTGTCCGGCAAAGTAACGCAAAAATACGTGACCTGCAAAACTTTCCGTCTTAATTTTTTCGACTTCGGCGAAAAATAGTTACTTTTGTTTCGGGGAAGAAGCCCCCGATGGAAGCCTATGAAAAGGAAATGGAAACTCGCCCTGGCGGCCCTGCTGGGATTCTCCGCCGCCTGCTCGACGGTCAGGAACACCCCGCGCAAGCCGAGCGACGCCGGGACGGACGAAGTGCGCACGGAGGTGCGCGACAGCGTGCGGATCCGGGTCATGTACGGCGTGCCTGCGCCGCGCCCCGAGCGCATCGAGCGCGAAATGAAGTCCGACACGACGCAGCGGCAGCAGTCGGACGAGACGCCCGACGCGCGATGAACGGCCGCCGCCTGGGGCTGCGCAAGCGCATGGCCCTCAATATCTTCTCCGACCTCTACCGCTCGACGGTCGCCGAGCACCGGCTCGACACGCTTTTCTGGGAGTGCACCCTGCGCTGCAACCTCGCCTGCCGCCATTGCGGCAGCGACTGCCGCGTCGATCCGGGTGTCGCGGACATGCCTCTGGCCGACTTCCTGAAGGTCCTCGACGAGGAGGTCACGCCCCACGTCGACCCCGCCGAGGTGCTCGTCATCTTCTCGGGCGGGGAGGTGCTGGTGCGCGACGATCTGGAGGAGGCGGGTGCCGAGGTCACGCGCCGCGGCTACCCGTGGGGCATGGTGACCAACGGGCTGGCACTCACCGCCGAGCGGCTGCGCAGCCTGCGCCGCGCGGGGCTGCGGACCATCTCGCTCAGCCTCGACGGTTTCGAGGCCGAGCACAACTACATCCGCCGCAACCCGCGCAGCTACGACCGCGCGCTGGACGCCCTTCGGGCCATCGTCCGCGAGCCGGGGCTGACCTACGACGTAGTGACCTGCGTCACGGGGGCGCTGGTGCCGCAGCTCGAGGCCTTCCGCGACATGCTTCTCGCGGAGGGGGTGCGCTCGTGGCGGCTCTTCTCGATCTTTCCCGTAGGGCGGGCCAAGGACGACCCCACGCTGCGCATGACCGACGCCCAGTTCCGCGAGATGCTCGACTTCATCCGCCGCACGCGCCGCGAAGGGCGCATCGACGTCAGCTATGCCTGCGAAGGGTTTCTGGGCGGCTACGAGGCCGAGGTCCGCGACCACTTCTACCAGTGCGCCGCCGGGGTCTCGATCGCCTCGATCCGTGTCGACGGCGCCATCTCGGGCTGCACGTCGGTGCGCGCCGACTTCCACCAGGGCAACATCTACACCGACTCGTTCTGGGAGGTGTGGGAGAACCGCTTCGAGCCTTTCCGCAACCGCGAGTGGGCCCGGCGCGGGGTGTGCGCCGACTGCCGGATGTTCCGCTACTGCCTGGGGGGCGGCATGCACCTGCACGGCGACGACGGCGAACTGCTCTACTGCCATTACCACCGGCTCTGACGCCGGATAATACTTGTGTATCATGAAGGATAACGAACAGAACGTATTCGAGCCGCTGTCAGAGGAGCCGGCGGCTGCCATCGGCGGCACGGAGGCTCCGTCGGCCGGAGATCCCGATGAGGGGGCGTTGCAGGCCGCCCGCCGCGACGTGCGCTTGGGGCTCGTGTGGTGCCTCGGCGGCGTGGCCTTCTCGCTGGCCTCCTATTTTCTGGCCTCGGAGGGCGGCAAATACTGGGTCGCCACGGGCGCCGTCGTCTGGGGAGCCATCCAGGCGCTGCGCGGTGCGGTCGCCCTGCTCCGGCTCCGCCGCCGGCGGGGCGAGCACGCCGCTTTCCGCCGCACGGCCCTTCTGTCGATCGTTGCGGCAACGGCGATCGGCTGCCTTTTCTGGTTCTCCGTGCGGATGGTCTCGCCGGAGCGGGCGGTGCTGCTCGACGAGGAGCAGCGCGTTGAGCTTCCGGCGCTGCGCCTGCGTCTGACCGTGCCGGCCGGCTATACCGCCGTCGAGTACGAGTCGACGCCCGAGACCGACGAGGCCTACGCCATCCACCGGGCTTCGGCCGCAAACGCCTCGCGCGGCATCACGGTCGAGGGGATCGAGGGCATCCTGCGTCCCGACAGCGTCGTCGTCGTGGACGAGATCACCGATTACCTGCGCGGGCAGGCCGAGGCGTTCTTGGACGGCGGCCTGTTGGGCGAGCCCGAGCGGGTGGAGATCGGCGGCATTGCGATGATGAAGCACCGCGGCCGCGTGGCCTCGGCGCCCGATTACGTCTATGTCTTCTACGACGTGGCGCACGACTTCTCGCTCGTGACGCTCTACTTCTCCTACCTTGCTTCGGCGCCCGACCCGGCCGTCGAGCGGCAGGTCGAGGAGCAGCTGCGCACGCTGGAGCTCTATTGATCCGCCCTTGACGGAAAACGACGGAGGGACGCCCGAAAAGGGCGCCCCTCCGTTTTTATGCAGGGTTCGCGGCGGCCTACCGTGCCGGCGCGGCCTGCCGCAGCCAGCGGACATAGCCCGCGACGGCGAGGGCCGAGTAGAGGGCGTAGAGCCCCGCCGTGATCGGGATCCCCTTGTAGAGATAGAGTCCCACGGTCGTAAGGTCGACCGCCAGCCACACGAGCCACTGCTCGGCCAGCTTGCGTGAGAGCATCCAGTAGGCCACGATGCAGAGCGCCGTGGTCAGGCTGTCCCAGAAGGGGACCGAGCTGTCGGTGAAGCGGGTGAGCAGCAGGTAGATCGCCCCGTGCAGCGCCGCGTAGGCCGCCGTGAGGGCCGGCACGTAGCGCCATGGCGTGCGGCGGATGGGCAGGCTGCCGGATGCCGTCGCGCGGTCGGCCCCCGTCGCGGCAGCGGCTGCCGCCGTCTTCCCGGCGCGGCCCCGGCGCCACACGGCCCAGCCGTAGAGCCCCGCGGCGATGTAGTAGAGCTGCATCGAGCAGTCGGCGTAGAGCCCCGCCTTGAAGTAGAGCGCGCCGTGCACGACGGGCATCACGAGCCCCACGATCCACAGCCGGATGTCGGCCCGGTATTCGAGCCAGAGGTAGAGCAGTCCGAGCGCGACGCCCGTGAGTTGCAGGATGAGCTTCCACTCCATCGCCTCAGAATTTTACCGTCACGTTGGCCAGCACGTGCAGCGGCGCCTGGGCGAAGTAGTAGGCCATGTCGATGCGGCGCGGGGTCGCCTCGCTCCAGGTGTCCATGTAGGAGTAGCCGTAGCCGTTGCTGCAATACTCCTGGTCGAAGAGGTTGTAGATCGTCACCCCGAAGCGTACCGACCGCGCGCGCTTCATCCCCAGCGTGTAGGCCAGGTCGAGGTTCGTCACGCAGTAGCGCCCCAGCGAGAGGGCCTCGTTCTCGTTGTTGGTGAAGTACTGCTTGCCCACGGCCTGGGTGTGGAACACCGCCTGGAAGCCGCCCCAGTGGAAGTCGAGGAGCAGCGAACCCATCGCCGAGGGCGAGTAGGCGATCGTGCGGTCGCCGAGGTTCTCGCCGTAGGAGGGGCTCGCCGAGAGCAGGTCGACGTAGTCCTCGATGCGGTTCTGCGAGAAGGTGGCGTTGGCGCTCGCCGTCAGCCAGCGCGCCGCGCGCCACGACGCCGTGAGCTCCACGCCGCGGCGGTAGCTGTCGGGCACGTTGACGTTGAGCACGTCCGAGCCGTCGTTGACCATGCCCGTCGGCACCAGCTGGTCCTTGTACTTCATGTAGTAGAGGTTGACCCCGGCCGTGAAGCGCGGCGCCTCGTAGCGGTAGCCGATCTCGTAGTCGTAGAGCCGCTCGGAGGTGGGGTAGCTGTCGTCAGCGGCGAAGCGGTAGCGGTCGGTGAAGTCGCTGCGCGTCGGTTCGCGCTGCGCGACGGCGAACGAGGCGTAGAGCTGGTGGCGGCCGGCGGTGTAGTTGACGCCCGCGCGCGGGTTGAAGAAATCGTAGCGTTCGTCGACGTCGATGGGCTGCATGCCCACCGAGCTGTCGACGTAGTTGTCGTTGACGCCCCACGCTTCGTAGTGGACGTAGCGGTACTGGAGGTCGGCGAAGAGGCGCAGCCCGCGGGCAGCCTCCCACGAGGCCTTGACGAAGAGGTTGGCGTCGGTCTTGTCGACGTCGTTGTCGTACCAGCGGCGGGCCGTCGCCTCGGGGGCGATCCCCTCGACCCAGTCCAGCTCGCCCCAGTGGGGGCAGCTGTACCGGCTCCACGAACCGCCGAACGAGAGGTCGAACCGCTCGACGGAGTAGAGCGCCGAGGCGTTCACGCCGCCCAGGTGGTTGCGCATGAGCTTCTCGCGGATCACGTCGCGCCGTACCTTGCTGCCGTCGGGCGTGAAGGCGATAGACGGGTCGAAACCGTACTCCACGAGTTTGGCGTCGTCCTTATACTGTTTGTAGTAGCCGTAGCCGTAGGTGTAGAAGGCCGTGGCGTTGACGGTCCACTTGTCGTCGAAGGCGTGGCTGAAAATCAGCTGGTTGTTGATCTGGAGGTAGTTGTCGGTCTGATCGTCGTAGTAGGCCACCTCTTTCCACTCGGGCGGATCGCCGTGCCATACGCGCTGCGACCAGCCGTCCGAGACCATATACATGCCCTCGGGGTTGAAGCGGCGGCCGTTCAGGCGCATCTCCTCCTTGGTGGCGCCGGTGTAGGTGAGCGCCGTGGTGGCCTTGCCGCCGAACGAGAGGAGCTTGAGCATGGTGCGGCCGCTGTAGTAGCCCGCCTGGAACATATACGACTTGAGATCCGTGCCGCCGCGCTCGACGTAGCCGTCGGAGGCGATGTGCGTGAGGCGCGCGTCGAGGGTCCAGTGGCCGCCCATGAGACCCGACGAGAGCTGCACGGCCTGCTTCTGGGTGTTGTACGATCCGTAGGAGAGCGAGGCCGAGCCGCCGAACGAGGTGGGCAGGGCCGAGGTGGTCATGTTGACCGCGCCGCCGAAGGCCCCCGTTCCGTTGGTCGACAGACCGGCGCCGCGCTGCACCTGGATCGAACCCACCGACGAGACCAGGTCGGGGGTGTCGTACCAGTACATGGCGTGCGAGTCGGGGTTGTTGAGTGCCACGCCGTTGATCGTGACGTTGATGCGCGTGGCGTCGGTGCCGCGCAGGCGGATCGACGTGCCGCCGATGCCGATGCCCGTCTCGTTGGTCGCCACCATCGAGGGGGTCAGCGCCAGCAGCGACGGCAGGTCGGTGCCGTAGCTGCTGCGTGCGATCGCCTCGCGCTCCAGGTCGGCGTAGGCCACGGGTGTTTTGGCGTCGGCGCGCGTGGCCGTCACCTCGACCTGCTGCATGCGGTACATGCGCAGCGAATCGTCCGCGACCTCCTGGGCCCGGACTGCGGCGGTGGCGCACAGTGCGACGACCGCCGTGGGTAGAAAAATCCTTTTCATTTACCTGTTTGAATAGGTTAAAAACTGAAAAGGGGTATACGTTGTTGATTACGCGTTGTTCCCGGTATCGGCATTACCCGTCTCCGGTTCAATGGGTATAATCTCAGCCTGATAGTAAGGCACCCCTTCGAAATGTCGGGGGCAAAGGTAGGAAAAAAATTAAAAATTAAAAATGAAAAGTTGAAAATGGGAGGCGGCTGCGGGCTGCCGGCTCCCCAAGGAGCCGCAATATACGCCTGCCGCACAGCGGCACCTCGGCTGCGCACTTCGGGAAATGGCGGAAAAAGAGGGCGCGCGGCGGCGAGCGACAGGAGCAGGTGTTCGAAACAGCGTAGTCTTTCGTGCCTGCTCAGCGAGACGCTGCGCGACATCCCGCCATTTTCTGCGTGCGCAAAGTCTTTGGTCCTTTCTTCAAGAAAGGACAAGAAAGAGGCTGCGGCCCGCCGGCTCTGACGAGCCGCCATTTACGAGAAAAGGGGACAGCCCGTATCGGCAGAGTAAAATTTAAGCGAGCTTATTTTGCTCTGCGCTCGACTTTCCGTATCTTTGTAAAAATACCCGCTCTTATGATCCGAAAAGACTGCGACCTGATGGTCTCGTGCTACGGCGCGGCGCGCCAGTCGGCCTACGACATCGCCATTCTCCCGTGGGGTGCCACCGAGCCCCACAACCTCCACCTGCCTTACCTGACCGACTGCATCCTCTCGCACGCCGTCGCCGTGGATGCCGCCGCGCGGGCCTTCGAGCGCTCGGGCGTGCGCGCGATGGTGCTGCCGTGGGTCGCCATGGGGTCGCAGAACCCCGGCCAGCGCGACCTGCCCTTCTGCATCCACGCCCGCTACGAGACGCAGAAGGCGATCCTGACGGATATCGTCGCCTCGCTCCGCTGCCAGGGCTTGCGGCGGCTGGTGATCGTCAACGGCCACGGCGGCAACTGCTTCAAGAACATGATCCGCGACCTGGCGGTCGACTTCCCCGATTTTCTCATCGCGTCGAGCGAGTGGTTCACCGTCTGCCGGGCGGCCGACTTCTTCGACGACCCGGGCGACCACGCCGACGAGCTGGAGACCTCGGTGATGATGCACTACCGTCCCGAGCTGGTCGATCTGGCGGAGGCGGGCGACGGCGCCTGGAAGCCCTTCGCCGCCTCGTCGCTGCGTGCGAAGACGGCGTGGATTCCCCGCGACTGGCAGCGCGTGTCGACCGATACGGGCATCGGCAACCCGGCCCGTGCGACGGCCGAGAAGGGGGCGCGCTTCGCCGCCGCGGTGGTCGAGCGCTATGCCGTGTTGCTCGACGAGCTGGTTCGCGGCCCGATCTACGAAGAGTAGGGCCCGGGCTGCCGGCGGTCTGAAGCGCAAACCGGCAGCGGCGGCGCATGCCGGGCCGTCGCTCTGCGTGCGGTACAGCCGCCTACAGCCACCCCGCCTCGTAGTAGACGACGATCTGCTCGATGAGCCGGTCTTCGCCCTCGCGGTCGTATTCCGATTTGAGATTTTGTCCGAAGATGCGCGAGACGCTCTGCCAGAACCCCGCCACGAAGCCGCCGCGGAATTCGCGCAGCACTTCGTAGGCCGTGTGGTCGGTCTCGCGGTCGATGAGCTTGAGCAACACGCGCCCCTGCGTGCGGGTCATGTGCTTGAGCACGGGGGTGTACTCCTCCTTGATCTGGTGGTAGATCCCCTTGATGTAGGCCTTCTGCTCCTTGCGGCTCCCCAGCCGCAGCAGTTCGGCCTCCATCTCCGCCATCCTGGCCTTGGCGATCTGCGCGATGGGGTAGACGCACTTCACCGCCTCGACCAGCCGCCGGTAGCGGCGCAGGTCGATCGGGCGGCGGAAAACGGGCACGGGCATGATGTGGATCATCGTCATCGTGTCGCCGCCGACTACCGTCAGCTCGCTGCGGGAGTAGCCGCGGCCGTGGGGCGTCTGTCCCGAAGCCGAAGTCCGTGCGGCGAGAAGCAGGAGCAGCGCGAGCGAGAGGTGTGCGAGCCGTTTTTTCATTTCCGCGAATTGTTTTATCTTTGCACGGGATGTAAAGATAGTGCTTTTTATCGAATCGTCATGCAGAAAATCAGTTTGACTCCGGGACTTTCCGCCTCCAGCTGCGTCACGGTGACGGCCGAGCATACGGCCGTCGCGATGGGCTCGGGCGACATGCGCGTACTGGCCACCCCCGCGATGGTGGCGCTTATGGAGAATGCCGCGATGCAGGCCGTGGCCGCCGCCCTGCCCGACGGGGCGACCACCGTCGGGTCCGAGATCGCCTGCACGCACCTCAAGCCCTCGGGGCTGGGTGCCGTCGTCACGGCGACGGCCGTTCTGACCGCCGTCGAGGGGCGCAAGCTCACCTTCAACGTCGGTGCCGTCGACGGCGAGGGGATGATCGGCGAAGGGACGCACGTGCGCTATGTCGTCGATCGCGCCCGTTTCATGTCCCGGGTAGAGTAGGCGTTCCGCCGGTCTTGAGACGCAGCGCGCCGCACGGATCGTTCCGTGCGGCGCGTCGTCGTTTCCCGTGCGGGGCCTACCACCCCACAAGGAGGTGTTCGGCCAGGATAACGAGCATGCCGGCCGCATACCCCACCAGCGCGAGCAGCGAGATCCGCCGGAGGTACCATCCGAACTCGATCTTTTCTAGCCCCATCGCCACGACGCCCGCCGCCGAGCCGATGATGAGCAGGCTGCCGCCCACGCCGGCGCAGTAGGCCATCAGGTGCCAGAAGAGTCCGTCGCGCACGAACGACGAGAGGAAAGCCGGGTCGGCGCTCGCCGCCACGGCCGCCGCGTCGGCCACGGGGTACATGCCTATGCAGGCGGCGACGAGCGGCACGTTGTCGACTACCGACGAGAGTAGACCGATCGCTCCGGCGATGGTGAAGACCTCGTGGATCTCGGCGTCGAGCCATCCGGCGGCGCGGTCGAGAATCCCGGCGCTCTGCAAGGCCCCGACGGCCATCAGGATACCCAGGAAGAAGAGGATCGTGGGCATGTCGATGCGGCGGATGACCTTCGCCACGCGGTTCTGCGCCGACTCCCGCTGATCGTGCCGGCGGTCGTAGAGGATCTCGGTGAGCAGCCAGATCGCCCCCAGCGAGAGGATCATGCCCATGTAGGGCGGCAGTGAGGTGAGCTCCTTGAACACCGGTACGAAGAGCAGCCCCGCGACGCCGGCGACGAGGATCGTGCGGCTCATGCGCGGCGTCACGCCTTCGGGCAGGCTGTCGGTGCCCGTTTCGGGGCGCGCCGTCTCGCCGCGGCCGATGTAGCGGGCCGCGATGGCCGTGGGGATCGCCGTCGAGACGAGGCAGGGGAGCAGCAGGCTCTCCATGAGAGGCAGCGACGTGATGTTGCCGCGCATCCACAGCATGATCGTCGTCACGTCGCCGATGGGCGACCAGGCGCCGCCGCTGTTGGCCGCGATGACGATCATACTGGCGAAGGTCCACCGCTCGCGCCGGTCGGCGACGATGCGGCGCAGCAGCATGATCATGACGATGGCCGTGGTCATGTTGTCGAGCACGGCCGACATGAAGAAGGTTATCGTGACGAGCAGCCACAGCAGCCGGCGCTTGTCGCGCGTCGCGATGCGGGCGGTGATGGCGTTGAAGCCCCCGTGGACGTCGATCAGTTCGACGATGGTCATGGCGCCGATCAGGTATACGAGGATCTCGCAGGTGTCGCCCAGGCGGGCGAGCAGCTGCGACGTCGTGTCGGCGGTCGGTCCCGCGAGTGCGTAGAGGCTCCAGATCGCGCCGCACATGACCAGTGCGACGGCCGATTTGTTGACCCGCGTCTTGTGCTCCAGCGCGATGAACAGATAGCCCGTCGCGAAGAGGAGAATCATGGATGGAATCATGTCGCGAAGTGTTTGATTGCGTTTGCGTCCGTGAGCCGCGCAACAATCGTGCAAAAAAAGGGGGGACTCGGAGCGCAGCCGGCGGAGGTTGCTTTTCGAGCGGATGCGAGAAGAGCGGCCCTCCGCGCCGGGTGGCTGCGGGCCGCCACGCTTCGGGACCTCCCGAGGCGTGTTTTTTTTGATTGTATAGGGTGAAATAATTTTAGTTTTGTTTTCGCGTTCGTTTTAATTGGCTATATTTGTATTGTGTGCCTAAAACAATATTAAATTTATGAAAAAACACCGTCTCTTTTTTGCATTCGCGGTGCTTGCCGCCTGCACGTCGCAGGACGAGGCGGTGGTGCCGACGACCGATCCCGACCTTCCGATCGCCACGGTCACCGTGCCCGACCTCTCGGACGACGTAACGGAGGCGGTCGTGCGCGACGTCGCCGCCCGCTTCGGGGCCGGCCGCATGACCCGCGGCGGGGAGCGGGCGATCGCGTCGGTCCACACGCTCCGCTCCGAGGCGGGCGATCCGTTGTGCCACGTGGTCAACTACGCCGACGACGGGGGCTTCGTCGTGGTCTCCGCCACGAAGGACTACATGCCCGTGCTGGCCTTCAGCGAGAGCGGCTCGTTCGACGTCGAGGCCATCGACCGCACGGGTGTCTCGGTGTGGCTGTCGGAGCAGCAGGTGGCCATCGAGCATGCCGCCGAGCTTCCCGACAGCATCCGCCTGCGCCACCGTGCCCTGTGGGCCGACTACGGGGCCCGGCAGGAGCCGCTCGTCGCCGAAGGTACGCGCACCTTCGACGACGTAATCGATCTGATGAGCAGCAGCGTCAGCCGGTGGCAGGCCGAGGGCTATACCGTCTACCGCTTATCGGACTACAAGGATTCGTTCGAGTTTCAGGCGCTCCCTGCCGAGGTGCGGGAGAAACTGCTGAATCTCCCTTACGGATATGCAAATCCCAATTACGGCGGTGTCTATGCGGTGTCTTTCGTGCTGAAGAAGGATGTGAGTATATCCAGCAAAGGTCCTTTCACAACTACGCAATGGCATCAAGGATCTCGCGACGCGCAAGAACAAATATTTACCTATAACCAATACCTTCCCTCCGGCGTTCTTGTCGGATGCGTTCCCGTTGCTGTCGGGCAGATCATGAGGTATTATCGTTATCCAACTACCTATAACTGGGGTGATATGCCCAATACGTATGCTACGTCTGCTACCTCCCAGTTTTTGAAGTCTGTCGGAGAAAGAATAGGAATTAACTACAATTCTGGGGATTCCGGGGCTAATATAGATCAAGCTCTTTCTGCATTGAAGTCTTATGGATATACGGGCGCCATTAAATGCGATCATAATAAACTAAAGGTTATGAGCGAATTAGACAATAATAGATTGGTCTATATGCGAGGCCAAGACTCGAAGCATAATTCAGGACATGCTTGGGTATGCGACGGATACTATGGCGGAAATAATTGTTATGAACTGAAATTGATGACATTGGAGGATTGCCCGTCAAGTTATGAGCCGCAGCAATTTCTCAATCCGTATAATCATACGGAGATAGTAAGTTATACACCTGCACGATTTCATATGAATTGGGGGTGGGGTGGAACAAACGACGGTTACTATCTTGACGATATCATTACTGTAACCCAGGAAAAGGTCGACTACAATTTTACGGCATCTCGACAAGACATTATAAACATTTATCCCAACAACTAACATATCGTCCGATGAAAGCGCTCTATTCTCTCTTTGCCGCGGCGATGCTGCTGTGCAGCGCCGCAGCCTCCGCCCAGAATTGGAACAAAGGTCCGTTCGTTGAATTGAGCGTCGGCGACGGCGTGGGCGATTCGGGCTACACGTTGATTGCGCCGGCGGTCGGCTATCGGTTCTCCAACCGCTGGTCGGCGGGTTTCCGTATGCAGTTCGACACGGGGATCGACTATAACGTATTCGGTCTCTTCGGGCAATATCGGCTCGTCGATCTGCGCCGGTTCGACGTTTTTGCCGAAGGGCAGGTCTCCTATGTTCGCAATCCGGATGTGATGCTTGACGGGAGTACCAAGGCCATGTACGACAACTACGCCGAGGCGGGCGTGACCTTCGGGGCCTCCTGCCGGCTTTGGAAGGGATTGCGGCTCACGGCCCGCTACCTCTACCTCGGCTACAGCGGCTCGTCGTCGTACCGCCGCAGCGACGGCTGCTGGGGCGACGGGAATTTCGTGCTCGACGCCGGTTGGAACCGCCTGCAGGTGGGGTTGCAATATACTTTCTGATACGTAAAATAATCGTTCGATGAAAGCGCTCTATTCTCTCTTTGCCGCGGCGATGCTGCTGTGCAGCGCCGCAGCCTCCGCCCAAAACCGGGACAAGGGGGTGTTCGTCGAGATGGATTTCGGCTATGGTGCCACTGACGACGGTTATGCCCTGTTTGCTCCGTCGGTCGGTTATCGGTTTGCTAACCGTTGGTCGGCAGGATTTCGGGTGATGTTCGAATCCGAAGTGTCCGATTACACCACATTGAGTTGGTTCGGGCAATATCGGCTCATCGATCTGCGTCGGTTCGACGTTTTTGCCGAAGGGCAGGTCTCCTATGTCATCAATCCGGGAAAGTGGGACGGTCCTGGTTCGTTGTCTGCCAATCAAAACTACGCCGAAGCGGGCGTGACCTTCGGGGCCTCCTACCGGCTTTGGAAGGGATTGCGTCTCACGGCCCGCTACCTCTACCTCGGCTACAGCGGTTCGTCGCCGTACCGCCGCAGCGACGGTTGCTGGGGCGACGGGGGCTTCGTGCTCGACGCCGGTTGGAACCGCCTGCAGGTGGGTCTGCAATATACTTTCTGACGGCGGGCGGCGCGAAGATCAGGCATCGGAAGGTGTCCTATTTTCGCCGCGGGCCATTTCGCAGGATGCTTTTCTTGGGCCGGATAGGCGGGATTTCGTTTTTTTTGACTACCTTTGCACCGCTTACGAGCACGGATTGAACTGTGGTGTAATGGTAACACAGCAGATTTTGGTTCTGTCGTTCTGGGTTCGAATCCCGGCAGTTCAACACCAACCAAGAAAACCGGCTACCTCTTCGAAGGTAGCCGGTTTTCGTTTTCGGAGCGGTTTCTTTGTTGTCGGGATGTCGTTTTCGCGCATTGCCGCTATCGGAATGGCAGTCCGGCAACCCGAGGGGCGACCGGCCGACTGAAGCGGGCCGTGCGGCTTCGAGGAGCCGGCGGACCGCAGCCTCCGGCGGCGAAGGCCCGCGACTTTCGCCTGCGGCTCGTTGCGCCCTTCGCAGGCTGCGGGCTCTTTTCGCTCGCTACTCCCCGTCGAAGAGGTGCAGAGACGCGATGTCGACGAGGCGCTGGTTGGAGCTGCCGCGGAACGGGAGCGAGAGGTCGCGCAGCGCCTCGACGTAGGGCCCGTCGACCAGCGTGTCGATCCATCGCAGGCACGCGCGCCGCAGGGGATCGGCCAGGCACTCCTCGAGCGTGTAGCCCGTGTAGCACCAGACGTTCTGTCCCGTGCGCTCCTTGAGCCGGCGCAGGAACTCGGCCATCGGCGCGGGGCGCAGCAGCGGGTCGCCGCCGCTGAGCGTCACGCCGTCGAGCAGCGGGTTGTCGGCGACGGCGCGGCAGATCGTCGCGAAGAGGGCCTCGGTGAGCGGCTCGCCCTGCCGCGGGTCGTGGCTCTGCGGATTGTGGCACCCCGGGCAGCGGTGGGCGCACCCCGCGAAATAGATCGCGTAGCGCAGCCCGTAGCCGTCGGAGATCGTCTCGGGATAGAGGTTCAGGACGCGGAGCGAGTGCATGACCGGCCGGGGTTGGGATTAGCGGTGCTTCACGCGGTCGCGCTCCTCGGCCTGCTTGGCCGAGTTCCACGATTCGAGGCTGCCCGTGAGGTAGCCCGTGATGCGGCGCATGCGCGAGATGTTCTCCGAGTTGCAGACCGGGCACTTCGAGTAGATCACCCCCCGGTAGCCGCACTTGCGGCAGGTGTCGATCGGGTGGTTGATCGAGCCGTAGCCGATGCCCGAGTCGTTCATCAGCTTGACGATCTTCAGGATCGCCACGGGGTTCTTCTTCGCCTCGCCGTCGAGCTCGACGTAGGTGATGTGGCCGCCGCGCGTGATGGCGTGGAACGGCGCCTCGAGGCGGATCTTCTCGGCGATGGTCACCGGTTCGCGCACGTCGACGTGGAACGAGTTGACGTAGTAGTCGCGGTCGGTGACGCCCGGGATCTCGCCGTAGCGCTTGCGGTCCATGCGCGTGAAGCGGCCGCTCAGCCCCTCGGCCGGGGTGGCCAGCACCGAGTAGTTGAGGCCGTATTTGGCCTTGTATTCGTCGACCACGCGGTTCATCGTCATCACGGCGTCGTAGAGCGTCTGCCAGGCCTCCTTCGAGCGGGCGTGGCCCTCGCCGTAGATGGCCACCATGGCGTTGTGGCCGCCGATGAAGCCGATGCCCAGCGTGCCGTGGTTCAGGACGTCGCCCACCTCGTCGTTGGGTTGCAGCGCGCCGCCGCCCTTCCACACGTCGTTGGACATCATGAAGGGGAACTGCCGCGCGAGGGCCGTGCGCTGGAAGCGGTAGCGCTCGTAGAGCTGCTCGGCGATCATCGACGCGGTGCGGTGGACCGACTCGAGGAAGATGGCGCGGGCCTCCTTGCGGATCGTGTGCTTGTCGCCGTCGGGGATCATCTCCGAGGCCTCGCGCATCGCCTCGATGGCCAGACGCGGGAGGTTCATCGACGTGAACGAGAGGTTGCCGCGGCCCCACGACGACTTCTCGCCGTGAAGGTCTTCGAACACGCGCGTGCGGCAGCCCATCGTCGCCACCTCGTAGCGGAAGCGGTCGGGATCGTCGGCCCGCCACTTGTCGTTGCGGTTGAAGGGGGCGTCGAGGAACATGAAGTTGGGGAAGAGCGCCACCGAGGTGGTGCGGCACGCCTCGACGAGCAGGTCGAAGTTGGGGGCCTCGAACTCCAGCTCGCCGGCGAGGGCCCGGTCGAAATCCTTGACGGCCAGCTCGTAGTCGCGCTCCGACCACGAGATGCCCTCCTTGATCTTGAAGATCTGGATGGGGAAGACCGGCACCTCGCCGTGGCCCAGCCCCTCGACCGTGGCCGAGAGCAGCTCGCGGATGACCATGCGCCCCTCGGGCGAGTGGTCGGTGCCGTAGTTCACCGAGCTGAAGACCACCTGGTTGCCGCCGCGCGAGTGCATGGTGTTGAGGTTGTGGATGAAACCCTCCATCGCCTGGTGGGTCTCGCGGCGCGTGGTGTCGTAGGCCTGCTGCCAGATGCCGCGGATGTCGCTGTCGGCGATCTCGACGCCCGCGGCGCGCAGCGCCTCGAACAGCGCGCCCACGGCCCGCTCGCACGGCTCGATCGAGGGCACGTGCTCGGCGACCAGGCGCTTGAGCTCGGCGCGGTCGGGACCCGCGATGCCGCGCAGGCTGCACAGGAAGAGCGTCATGTCGGCGACGTGCTTGCGGAAGGTCTTCAGCACGCCCGGGGCCATGAAGCGGTCGAAGGCCGGGATCGACTGTCCACCGTGCTGCTCGTTCTGGTTGGTCTGGAAGACGATCGTGGCCAGCGTGGCGTAGCTCTGGATCGACTGGGGCGTGCGCACCGATCCGTTCTTGGTGGTGAAGCCGCGCTCGTAGATATCCTCCAGGTCGTACTGGATGCAGGTCGTGGTCTTGGTGGGGTAGTAGTCCAGGTCGTGGATGTGGATCGTGCCGTCGCGGTGGGCCCGGCCGTGGCGGACGCCCACCAGATACTTCAGCGCGTAGTCTTTGGTGATCTCCGAGGCGAAGGTCATCATCTGGCCGGCGGGCGTGTGCGACGACATGTTGGCATTGGAGAGGTTGATGTCGTTCTTCTCCACGGTGACGATGCCGTCCATCACCCCCTTGATCTGCGAGCGGCGGTCGCGCTCGACGTTGCGCCATTCGCGGTAGATGATATAGCGCTTGGCGATCGACGCGTTGTGCTGCATGAGCCGCTCCTCGACCATGTCCTGTATCTGCTCGACCGAGATCTCGTCGGTCGTGATGGCGGCGGCCACGTCCTCGGCGATGCGGGCGATCGTCCGCTCTTCGTTGTCGATGCCGCCGGCCCGGTAGGCCTTGGTGATGGCGCCGACGATCTTGTCGAGCGAGAAGGCTTCGCGTTTGCCGTCGCGCTTGATGATTGAAATCCGTGCGTAATCCATGGATTATTTATATGTAAAGGTTCTACAATCGGCCCGTTTCCCCGCGGGCCTTCCTTGCTTCGGCAAAGGCAGGTCTTCTGACTCGCACCGATCCGCGGACGGCCTTCCCGCCCCGGCGGCGGGGCAGTGGCGCGGAGGGTCTGCGGCATGGAAGTGCTTACAGCAGCGGGAACTGTCCGGGATTCTCACCCGATTCCCTTTTATCGGCGGCTCCGGACGGAGCGCGGATACCTTTGCGATTGCAAAGATTCTCTTTTTCGGCCGACAAAACAAGTCTGCGGGGACGAAGTTTTCAACAATTTATCACCGCCCGGCGAAACGGCTTCGCCGTGAATGTCGTATCTTTGTCCCGTTGAAATTTCGCACACCATGACACGACACATCACCCACGCCTGCCAGGGCACCTGCTCGCGGCAGATCGATATCGAGCTCGACGCCGACGGCGTGATCCTCGACGTATGTTTCACCGGAGGCTGCCACGGCAACACGCAGGGCATCGCGGCGCTCGTGCGCGGCATGCGCGCCGAGGAGGCCGCCGACCGTCTGGAGGGGGTCGACTGCCGCGGCAAGGGCACCTCGTGCCCCGACCAGCTGGCCCGGGCGCTCCGCGGGGCGCTCTGACGCGGCTCCGTTCGGACGTAAAGATGCCGGTATCGGGCCCCGCGCGGCGCTTCGGAACGAATCTTGCACAGGGCTTTTCGTCAAACCTCAAAAACGAAAAGCTATGTATTTCTTATGGTATCTTCTTATCGGTCTGGCGGCCGGATGGATCGCCAACCTGATCGTCAAGGGCAACGGCTCGGGGCTGGTCGTCAATCTCATCGTGGGATTGATCGGCGGTCTGCTGGGCGGCTGGATCTTCTCGCTGTTCGGCGTCGTCGCCGTGGGCACCGTGGGCAGCCTGCTCACCTCGGTCATCGGCGCCATCGTGCTGCTGTGGGTCGTATCGTTGGTCTCGTCGCGTAACCGTAAAATCAGAAAGTAGTATGGATACGAAGAAAATCGACAAGACGATCGACAAGGCGGCCGACAAGACCAAGCAGGTCGTGGACAAACTGGCCGACAAGATGGAAAACGCCAAAGAGCGTGCCGAAAAGACGGGCGACAAGCTCCGCGAGAAGGCCGACGAGGCTGCCGACAAGGTGGGCTGCGAGGCGCGCAAGGCGGGCGAGAAGCTCCGCCAGACGGGCGCCCGGATCAAGGAGTCGACCCGCGAGGGGGTGCTCAAGGCGACCGACAAGGTCGAGGAGGCGGTCGCGACCGCTGCCGGAAAGATCCGCGAAAAGATGACCCGATAGGGGTATTCCGTTCCGGGGACGGGGAGGCCGCGATGGCCTCCCCGTCTTCGTTCGGGCGCCGTCCGTTGTTTTTTTGTCGCGAGGCGGCGGACGAAAAATTTGCTTTTGCCGGTGCGTTGCACTATCTTTGCGCCTCGATTCAAACGGTTCTATAAGATATGTTGAGCAGAAGATTACTCCGCGTGAAGGTCGTCAAGGCGTTGTTCGCCCACATCAAGTCGGGTGCCGACAACATGATCGCCTCGGAAAAGACGCTGTTGAGTTCGGTGGACAAGGCCTACGATCTCTATTTTCAGTTGATGACCCTCCCGGTCGAATTGGCCCGCTATGCCGAACAGCGCCAGGAGCTGGCCCGTCGGAAGAAACTGCCCACGTTCGAGGACCTCAATCCCAACACCAAGTTCGTCGACAACGCCGTCATCCGCCTCATCACCCAGAGCGATGCGGTGAACGACCAGACGGCCGCCCGCAAGCTGGGGTGGGCCCAGTCGGCGGATCTCATCCGCACGCTCTACGGCTGGATGGTCGAGAGCGCGTGGTACAAGGAGTACATGCAGAACCCCGGGCGCTCGTTCGACGAGGACCGCAAGCTGCTCGAAACCCTCTTCACGCAGTTGCAGCAGTGCGAGGCGTTGGACGACGAGCTGGAGGCGATGTCGCTCCTGTGGACCGACGATATGCCCTACATCGTGGTGATGATCCTGCGCACGCTCTCCAACCTGCGCCCCTCGCACACCGAGCTGCGCGTGCCCCCCAAGTTCAAGAGCGAGGAGGACCCCGCGTTCCTCAAGACGCTCTTCGAGAAGTCGCTCGTCAACTACGACGCCAACCAGGAGTATGTCGAGCGCTTCACGGCCAACTGGGATGTCGAGCGCATCGTCTTCATGGACAACCTGATCCTCTCGACGGCGATGACCGAGCTGGTGGCCTTCCCGTCGATCCCCGTCAAGGTGACGATGGACGAATACATCGAGATCTCGAAATATTACTCCACCCCCGGCAGCAGCACCTTCATCAACGGCGTGCTCGACAAGATCGTCGAGGCGCTGACGGCCGAGGGGCGTATCAAGAAGGCCGGGCGCGGCCTGATCTGAGGCGATGTCCGTGCGGAGGGGATTCTTCGTGGCGGCGGGCCTCGCGCTCTGTCTCGCCTGGGTTGCCTGCGGCGGCCGGAAGACCTCTGCCGGGGCCGATGCGACGCCTCCCGCAGGTGCCCGTGTGGTGGCGCTCACCGATTCGCTGCTCGCGGCGGGCGGGTGCGACACGTTGCGTTTCGGCCGGATGCGTCCGGGCGAAATCGCCGTCAAGCGGCTGTGGATCGAGAACCGCACGCCGCAGCCTCTCGTCATCGTCTCCTATACGCGCAGTTGCGGCTGCACGACGCTCGACTACTCGGCCGAGCCGATCGCTCCGGGTGCCGCCCGGAGGCTCGAACTCGCGTTCGACTCGCGCGGCGAGCGGGGGTGGCAGCTCAAGCTGGTGGAGCTCAGCCTGGCCGGCGTGGCGCGGAATTTGCGTCTGTATGTCGAAGCGGATGTCGACTGACGCTTGCTTTTCCGGCAATAATTCGTATCTTGTCGGCTCGAACCGAATACAAACTCTAAAACGCATAACGAGATGATTCAATTTCTTCAGGCTCCCGTGCAGCCCCAGCCGGGCTTCATGCAGCAGTACAGCTTCATTATCATGATCGCGCTGATGGTTCTGGCCATGTGGCTGCTCATGTGGCGTCCCGAGGCCAAGCGCCGCAAGCAGATGCAGGCCTTCCGCGAAGGGCTCAAGAAGGGCGACAAGATCATCACCGCCGGCGGTATCTACGGCGTGGTGAAGGAGGTCAAGGAGACGACGCTCCTGATCGAGGTCGACGGCAACGTGACGCTGCGCATCGACAAGAACATGGTCGTGGCCGACACGTCGGACCTGCAGCAGCGCTGATCGCCCGCTTCTGTCGATTTTCGGCGCCGCATCCCCGGACGGGGGTGCGGCGTTGGCTTTTTCCGGGAGGCCCGTGCGACGGATCTCCGGGCTTCATTTCGCGGCCGGAGCCGAAAAATGGAGGGTTTTCGCTCGGCTATGGATTTAAAATGTTACCTTTGTCCCACTTATGGAACAAACTGAAGAGATCCGTCCTGTGGAGCGGCTGCCCTACGACGTTGTCGTCGTCGGCGCCGGCGCTGCGGGCATGATGGCTGCGGGTACCGCGGCCCGCAACGGCAAGCGCGTGCTGTTGCTCGAAAAGATGGAGAAGTCGGGCCGCAAGGTCCGCATTACGGGCAAGGGACGTTGCAACGTCACCAACGCGCGTCCGGCCGAGGAGTTCGCCGAGCACGTGCGGGCCAATGCCGCGTTTTTCACGCAGGCCTTCGCCGAGTTCAACAACCGCGCTACGATCCGGTTCTTCGAGCGGCAGGGCGTGAAGCTCTCCGTAGAGCGCGGCGAGCGCGTCTTCCCGGCGAGCGGCAAGGCGTGGGACATCGCCAACGGGCTGCTCGACTTCTGCGTGGAGAACGGCGTGAAGATCCTCTACGAGACGCGCGTGACGGAGATCATGACCCTGGGCGGGAAGGTCTTCGGCGTGCGCTACATCAACAAACGCGGCTTCGAGCGCAAGGAGGAGTGCGCGCAGGTGATCGTCGCCACGGGCGGCGTCTCCTATCCGGCGACCGGCTCGACGGGCGACGGCTATGCGTTCGCCGCCGACCTGGGCCACTCGGTCGAGCCGCTGCGCCCGTCGCTCACGCCGCTCGTGACGTCGCATCCCCAGATGAAGTTCCTCCACGGGCTGCTGCTGCGCAACGTGCGGGCGACGCTCTTCGTCGACAACGAACCCGTTCGCGAGGAGTTCGGCGAGATCGGTTTCTCGGAGCGCGGCGTCGAGGGGGCCGTGGCGCTGCGCCTGAGCCGCCTGGCGGTCGATGCGCTCATCGACGAGCGGCGCGTGAAGCTGGTCCTCGACCTCAAGCCGGCCCTCACGGAGGAGGTGCTGCGCGAGCGCATCGCCCGCGAGGTGGCCGAGATGGATTCGAAGGAGTTCTTCGCCGAGCTGTTGCGCAAGCTCGTGCCCAAGCCGCTGGTCATGCCGCTGTGCCGCGAGATGGACATCCACTCCAAGGACTATATTTCGCGCCTGACCGATGCGCAGACCGACCGGCTGATCCGCACGCTCAAGGGCTTCACGCTGCCCGTTACGGATTACGCGCCGTTCGAGTACGCCGTGGTGACGGCCGGGGGCGTAAGCTGCGACGAGGTCAACCCCTATACGATGGAGTCGCGCAAGGTCGCGGGGCTCTACTTCGCGGGCGAGGTGCTCGATCTCGACGCCGACACGGGCGGTTACAACCTCCAGATCGCCTTTTCGACGGGGCGCCTGGCCGGAATGCTCAAGAAATAACGCCATGCCCCTCCGCAGTCGCATACCCCGAGGCGTCGAACTGCTGCGCAACCGGCTCGCGCGGGCCCGCTATTTCCGCGGCCACGGGGTCCACTCGCCCTTCGTCTACGATCTGGTGCGCGAGGTCTTCATGCGCCGCGAGCTGCTGCCGGGCGACAGAGGCCTCTACGAGGCGCTGCTCCGGGCGGGCGTGCCGCAGCGAAGGGCCGTCCAGTTGCAGAACGCGGCGATCCGCTGCGGCTATGCGACGTTCGGCATGAATCGTGCGGAGGGCGATCTGTACGTTGCGACCTGCGATCTGTCGGGCGAGGGGCTCTCGGCGCTCGTGCGCGACGCCGCGGCGTCGGGAAGCACGGTGGCGGTGCTCGCCCCCTATGCCAACGACGAGCGGCAGGCGCTCTGCCGCAGGATCGTGGCCGCGCACCGCTCGACGTCGGTCGACAACCGCGGGTATCTGCTGCTGTTCAACAACTATCTGCCTAAACAACATTTCCGCCTATGAACGTCTACACCAAAACCGGCGACCGGGGGACGACTTCGCTCATCGGGGGCGAACGGGTCTTCAAGACCGACGAACGGGTCGAGGCCTACGGCTCGGTCGACGAACTGACCGCTTTCGCGGCGCTGCTCTGCGACAGGCTCTGCGCCGAAGGCGGTGCCGAGGCCGAAGTCGGGGCGCTCCGGCGGATCCTCTCGCGCCTGATGACCGTCGAGGCGCTGCTGGCCGTGGGGGAGGGAGGCGCCGACAAGGTCGCCCCGCTGCCCGACGATGCCGTCGCATGGCTCGAGGAGCGGATCGACGCGATGCAGGCCGAGGTGCCCCCCATCGACAAGTTCACCCTCCCGGGCGGGCACGAGGCCGTGTCGTTGTGCCATGTCTGCCGCACGGTGTGCCGCCGTGCCGAGCGTGCCGCGCTGCGTGCCGACCAGGCGCACGGCGTCGACGCGGAGGTGCTGCGCTATCTCAACCGCCTCTCCGACTACTTCTATCTGCTCGGGCGGCTGCTGACCTTCCGTTTGGGGGTCGAGGAGACGTTGTGGATCCCCTGACCGCGACCGGGCGTCGGTGTGCGGCGCGATTGTCGCGGGGCGTTGCGCGGACGAGGCTGCGAGGCTCTATGCGAGGCTCTATGCGAGGCTCTATGCGAGGCTCTATGCGGGGCTTTGTGCGGGGCTTTGTGCGGGCGAGGCGCGGGTTGCGGCGGCCGGGGTTGTGCGCTTTGCCGGGTAAAGGCGATGTTTCAGCCGTTTTTGTTTGGAATTATCGTTTTTTTTATACATTTGCAACTCGGTACGGGGCGATCGGCGATGCGTCCTGTCCGCTGAGAATTTGGACCTTAATATTTTGACGTTATGTACTGGACACTTGAATTGGCCTCGAAGCTCGAAGACGCTCCCTGGCCTGCGACCAAAGATGAGCTGATCGATTATGCGGTACGCTCGGGTGCGCCGCTCGAAGTGCTCGAAAACCTGCAGGAGATCGAAGACGAAGGCGACATCTACGAGTCGATCGAAGATATCTGGCCCGACTACCCCTCCAAGGACGATTTCTTCTTCAACGAGGAGGAGTATTGACGCGTTTTTAAGCGCGAAATAATTATTAAATCCCTGTTAATCATATAGATTAGCAGGGATTTAGTTTGTTTGGATAGTGGCGTTTGACCGCTTCAAATGGCGCGGTTTATTTGGACAAAATACGTTTTTTGGAGGAAAAATCGGGATCTGTTTGGACCCAATTTATTACTTTTACAGAGGTTTGTGAGTATTGCCGCAAGCTGTATTCCCAATTCAAATATCCTCCACTATGGGAAGGCCTAAACGACTATATCCATTGGGACGCTATCGCCTGCATATCCGGGGTGAGATCGATCCTGCCAAACAGTATCTTGTCCAACTTGAATATACCTGGATCCGACAGGTGATACGCAAGGGCTGGATATCTTTGTCCGGCTGGGCGACTGGAACGAGAAGCCAACAAGGGACGCGGAGGCGTGAGGGCGAGCTATGGTTCGGAGGTCAACCGCATTAACAGCCTGCTGATTGCCCGTGCAGACAAGATTGATGGCCTGCTGGCCGAATATCAGGAGAAGCATCCCGATCAGATTACAGTATAGGTAATCGTTGACTTTTTGGCCAACAAACCACTTACGCGGGAGGACAAAGGGAAGGATTTTATTGAGTTTGTTTTAGATCGGCTCGAATCGGACTATTCCCGAAACAGGATTGGCCGTAGCTGCTATGAGAACGGAAAGAGCGGCATGAATATCTTCCGTATTTTTCTCCGTGCAACGAAGAACGGCACATACAAGCCGGACAGTATCTATGTAGGTGAAATATCGATTGAACTGATTGACGAATACATCAAGTGGCGCCGCGAGATAAAACAGAACAGCGATGCAACAATTAACCATGCTTTGACTCCGATTTTGAAGGCATGTGCTTATGCTTCCGAAATGAAAATGATAGACCATGCCCGTCAATGCGCGGATTCAGGATATGCGTATAGCCTCAAAGATATCTTTTGCGGACGAGGACAACGAATTTGACGGCAAGTACCTTTCAAAGGGACAAATGTCTGCGTTACTGGAATATTACCATGCCTGCACCGAATCGCGCCGCAAGGAGTTTTTGGAAATGTTTTTCTTTGCCTTCCATGCCTGCGGACTCCGTGTTGTCGATGTGATGACATTGCAGTGGGGCCATGTCAATTTCGAGAAGAAGGAACTGAGGAAGATCATGATTAAGACGAACAAGCGGCATGTGATACCTCTTACAAAACCTGCCTTGAATATTCTGCACCGGTGGCAGAAGGAACGGGCAGGATCCTGATATGTATTCAACTTAGTAAAGAATGATCTGGATCTTGACGATGCAAAGGCACTGTACAAGTCCCGCAATAATGCAACAAAATGCATCAATCAGTCGCTGGCGGTTGTAGGAGAACAGGTCGGATTGCCATTCAATCTGTCAATGCATGTGGTGCGGCATACATTTGCCGTCTTCGCGTTGAATAAAGGCTTGTCTATGTCTGTGGTCAGCCGTCTGCTCGGTCATGGAAGTACGGAGGTTACTGAAAAGGTCTATGACAGGTTCTTACCTGAAACGCTGTCGGCGGAGATTGCAAAACTGAGCGGAGAATTAAGTAACCTGACTATATAATCCCCACGAAAAGATAAAGAAATATGATATTATTACTTTTTAGAGTCGTATGCATCCTGATTGCAGGATTCTTCATAGTGTTGGTCGTAACCTATACATACAAACTCAATAATCGCAAAGTGTTCTGGGGTGTAGAGCTCACCATCATTATAAGTATCCTTATCCTTCTTGGTTTAGGGATACTCCGTCCATCTTGGAGAACAGAAACCAGTATGGCAGTCATTGTAGGAATCAGTACAGCCATAGGATTGCAATAACGCTGATATACGCAGCCGAGGACTTGCATCAAAAAAAGAAGCGAATTAAGGGACAAGACATTGCGGCAATTGGGTTTGAGTTTGCACAAGGAGTTCCAAATTCTGAACACAACAAAGTAGCTTCACCCCCCCCCTCGCCTTGACACGGAATTGGC
Source organism: uncultured Alistipes sp. (assembly GCA_947364365.1). Lineage (GTDB taxonomy): Bacteria > Bacteroidota > Bacteroidia > Bacteroidales > Rikenellaceae > Alistipes. The sequence continues at coordinate 54,348 of CANASP010000007.1, read as the reverse complement.
AAGAAGGATCTTTGCCCAAGCCATTGAGGACGGATATATGGAGGATGTTGGTTCCCATTATAGCTGGAAAGGTACAAAGGCTTTTCTTGCCTATATGTGTGGCCGAATATATTGTGGCGATGTTCCTGAATATTCCAAATACGAACAGAAGACTTTCTGAGAGTTCGGCAACGGACTCTTTCCAGATGCCGAGCTTAAAGCTCTGTTGAATAGACCGGTATCGGACAGTTCCGGCAGAACAGAAGGGGTATGCCAGTACCTACCAATGCCGGAGAAATCGATAGGTTATTTCAGGATTGACAAAAAACGAGGGGTATGATCTTCGAGCTTGGCGAGTTTTACATCCGGCTTGTCATGCATTTTTGCTGTGCAATCTGGCAATCTTCGTTTTTTTTCAATTTTATTTTCTCTTTTTATTGTTAGTAATCAGATGATTACATACGAAGTTGTGACAGAATCATAACTTTCCATGACACCCTTTATGGCATCGGATAACATATTGTAACTAAATAAGTTGTAATTTTTTGTACATTCGTGTTGTGATTCTGATACGATGTGCACAATCGCACCATGTCGCATAACCAGGCTGAAAGTCTGAGTGTGCATCAGGACTGTTCGGCCATAATCCGAGATATATATGGCAAAGAACACGAATGTAGAGAAACTATGCGACCGGAAACTGCTTGAAAAGATCCTCAGCATAGTAGAGAGACAGGAGAAACTGTCGCCTCCGACACAGGAAGGCACTGTCTCTATGATAACAAGTCTTTGATGAAAAAACGAAATATCAAGGAGAAGTATCTGAAAAAACTGCGCGACAACGGCTATCTCGGCTACTCGCGCGAAGGCGACAAATACTGGTACACGCAGGCGGGTGTCGACCGCTTCCTGCGCCGTTTCCACTACGAGGCATTTGCCTCCGGCATTATGCTGTCCGATCAGGAAGGAGGTTCTCATGTATGACCGGCTGCAACTGACCAATATGCTTCGCTCGGAGGTGGAGCGTATTCCCGAAACGGGCCTGCCGCTGGAGGTCTTTCCGGCGAGGATTCGGGTGCTCATTCTGAATTTAGCCCGTTACGAGAACTTCAATGTCGAATATACAGCCTTGATCCTGCTGTCGGCGGTGGCAACGGCCATCGGAAACTACTGCAGGATTCGAATAAAGGGAGAATGGAAAACCAGCCCCTCCATCTACATGATGCTGGTCGGCAGACTGGGGCTCGGCAAGACACCGCTGCTGGGTTTCCTTTACAAACCGATCCGCGAGCACGACGACCGGACGTACGAGAAGTATAACGAGGTGTGGCCAGCCGTTGAAGGTGATCTGCAAGTCGGAAGCTCGGCTAATCCTTATCAAGAATCCGTGCATCAACGTCATCGGTTCGGTGTAGGCCAATCTGCTGCCGGAGATCTTCCGGGCCGAATACATGGCAAACGGACTGCTCGACCGCTTTCTGTTCGTCTATCCGAAAGACCGGAGGATTTCTGGCAGGAAACGCAACGACGGCACCATTGCGCAACCGGATCTGGTCGGACAGTGGCGGGAGATGTTGAACAGGATAGTGAACCTCCTGTATCCGGCGGGTGCTGTGCTGAATATGGCCGACGCGGAGGCGGTATGCAATGCGTAGACATCGAATCCGTACAGGCGGCCATTCGGATGATCGGCTATTATGAGGAGACCTACCGAAGGATTCAGGAGCTGATTGTCGCAAGCAATATCGGCGAGTCCAAAGAGGCGAGGCTGTCGCTGCTGGGTGATACCTTCACGGCAGGCGACGCGATCGTCGCGGGGAAGCGGGTCGAGTTGTCGAGGTGTTCGGCCTATTATGCGCTGAAGTAGTTGTGCAGCCAGCCGAATCCCCTCTTGGAGAAGATCGACCACGGAACGTATCGCAAACGCTGTTCGGGCAAACCGGCCGCACATTGCGCTATTGCACTTTCGGACGGAGAAACAGGGGAGGCAATGTGTCAAAGTGCAAAAGTGCAGCGTGCAAACGACGATAATCTGCGCGGCCATGAGTGAGTACAGATTCCATCTCCAGAAATACCGTTACGGGAGCAAGATCAGTTGCCCCAATTGCAGTAAAAACCGCTGCTTCGTCCGCTATGTCGATGAAGAGGACATCATCCGGTTTCCGGACACGGTGGGCAAATGCGACCACGAGAACTCCAGCGGGTATCATTATACGCCGCGGGGGTATTTCCGGGACAATCCCGATGTGCTATCTCAACCGGACAGCGGCAGAGCCGATCGTCGCATCTTGCCAAGGTCTGCCGAGCGTAAAACGTCCCATCCCGGTCTCTCTTTTATCTCGGCTGATATGGTCGGGTAGAGTTTGTCGCACTCTGAGTTTAATCCTTTGTATCATTACCTCTGCCAGACATTCGGCGAGGAGGAGACCTGCGACTGTTCAGATTATACCGTATCGGCACCTCGTCCAAATGGGGCGGCGCGTCCATCTTCTGGCAGACGGACCGGCAGGGACAGGTGCGGACCGGAAAATCATGCTGTACGATCCCGTTGCCGGGCATCGGATAAAGGAGCCTCATGCATATGTCGGTTGGGTACATTCGGAATTGCATCTGCCGGACTTCTGTCTCCAGCAATGCCTCTTTGGCGAACACCTGCTGAACCGCCCTACCTCGGCACCGGTGATGCTGGTTGAGAGCGAGAAGACCGCCGTCGTCATGTGCCACTTCATGCCGGATTACATTAGGCTAGCAATGGGCGGGAAGAATGGCAGCTTCAATCGGGAGGCGATGTCTGTTCTTCGGGACAGAGAGGTAACTCTCATTCCCGATCTGGGGCAACGGAGCGATGGCGGGAGAAATCTGCCCTGCTGGCCGACATCAGCAAACGGGTGGTTGTATCCGATATGCTGGAGCGTCTGGTCAACGACGAACGGCGCAGCTGCGGTCTGGACATAACGGACTTTTTTTGACTGTTCTGGCACAACGTCAGGTACTCCAGCAGATGATACGGCGCAATCCAGCTCTGCAACTGTTCATTGACGAGCTGGATCTGGAACTGGTTGAATAATCTAAGGGAGGTTTCGGGAGTTTACAGGGAAAGTCCATAACATAATATGGACTTTTTGCCAGGTGGCAAGAAAGTCCCGTCGGGATTCGGCAGACTTCGACCTGTAGTGAGCAAGCTCAAACAAGAGCCATTTATCAAAAGACCAACGATTATGAATACAGATATAAAGCAGGCTATGCACGTCGAAGCCGGGACGTCACTCGGCACGGCGGAGGCCAATGAAAATGAACGACGCTGGGATGATGATAAGACCGAGCGAAAGAATCAGGCCCCGACCAACCATTAGGACATGAGCCGGATGGGATTGAATTTCTAGATCGGGCCCGACGGGAAGATTCATCTGTTAGGCTATCAGCAAAAGTCGCTTGAGGTGCGGCTTATGGACAGACTCGCATAGCTGGGTTGGCATCCGTTCAAAGCCGACAGCAAGATACAGCCGAACTGTTGTGCCAGATTTATCTTCGGTGGCAACCAAGACTGCACTCTCGAAATGGCATTCGGAGATCAGACCGTCAATCTGGACAGGGGCGGACAACTGCCACCTCCAGCAGTGCCAGGAAATCGGACAATGGAAGACGTCTATGACTGGTGCATCCGACGATACGGGCAGGAGAATATCATCGGCTTTCAGGTTCATCTCGACGAGCGCAGTCCGCATATTCATGCCTTGATCGTTCCGGTCGGACAACGTGCAAAAAGCGGACGCGAATGCGTCATGTGATCGGCGAAGTTCGGGACGAACTGCGATGAGTACGGCTGGATCCTTCGGGAGATGCATACCTCGCTCTACGAGGAGGCCGGCAGTAAATTCGGACTGGAACGCGGCGGCAGCATCGAGGGACAGCACGTCAGCCATTTGAATAAACGCGACTACATCCGCAGATTGACTCACGAGGCAAGACAGGCCGAGAAAGCAGTCAAAGGGCTTCAGTCTATGATACGGAGGCTGGAAGTACAGATCTTAAACTATAAATCGCAACTCGATGAAGTCGAAGAGAAACTGGCATCCGGAAAAATAACACTCGACAAATACGACGCTCGGAAAGCCGATCTTCTGAAACTTATTTCCGAGTACCAGACGAAGCTGGAAGACAAGGCCGGTAAACTTCAAGCGAAAGAGCAGGCGCTAGACAGAATGACACGGGATATGGAGCGGACAGGTCGGATTGTTCAACCGTTCCGCAACCACCAGATAGACTTCGAACCGCGAGAATCATTACCAAGCCTCTGATGTTCAGTGTGGATAAATGGCTCGACGAGCAGAGCCGGTCTATCGCCAGCCGATTCGTGAAGATTGTCCGCCAGATTGAAGCATTGTATCGAAAGGATACCGAGTAGCAGGAGCAGGCTGTGTAGCGAAATTCGTTGGTGTATTATCAGGAACTTAAACGGCTGCAGCAGGAGAATGTGCAGTTATGGATTTCAGCGGGAACCAGACTGCACTGATGCAGGAGTTTCTCGACCAGATGGCGGATCCGTCTGTCCGGGAGCGGATCTTCTCTATCGCGGATAACTAATTGGCGGAAATCCTGTTGCAGTGTCATCCGGCGGCGGAGGTGGTAACTCCGACTCCGATCTTTGCTGGGACGGTCGAAGACCAGATGAGGAGGAAGAGGCGTATCGGAGAAGGTGTCTGCTTTATGCTATTCGAATAGTCAATAGAACACACAAGAAGTCAATACATAGGTAAAGAGCCGGTTTCAATTTACCTGATGTAAATAATCTTCTTCACTATGTGAAAAAAATGGCCACAGGATAATTTTGTAGAAAATCTATTGTGAAATTTTCTTGAATTATTTGGCGAATCAGTGAAAATACATACCTTTGTAGCGAAGCTATTGAAGGAAAAATGGTAAAACTGAAAGATATTGCCACCATTCAGACGGGAGTATTCTTGAAAAGCGCCCCTTTGCCTGACACCTGCTACCTTCAGGTGAACGATTTCGACGAGGAAGGGAACATTCGTCCGACCGTCCGGCCAACAACCACCGTCAGTTCCAAGGCTGCCCGCCACCTGTTGACAGAAAGTAACCTGCTGCTCGCCGCCAAGGGTGGCAAGAATTTCTGCGCCATCGCCCCGACGCAACTCGGGCCGTGCGTGGCCTCACCCTCGTTTCTGATTATCCGAATCAACGACTTGACCCGCATCCTGCCCGAATACCTTTGCGGATTCCTCAATATACCGGCAACACGACAACTACTTACGGCACAGGCTAAAGGTTCGGCCATTGCATCGCTCAGCAAAACGGATATCGGGGAACTTGAGATCCCATTTCTCCCACTGGGGCAACAGCAAACCTGCATTGCCCTTGTCCGTCTTCAACACCGGGAGCAGGCGCTCTACAAGGCTATTGCCGAACGTCGCAGACAACTCATCGATTATAAACTAAAAAAAGCATATAAAAATGAATGGTAAAGTTACACAGGAAGAGATCAACAAAGTCGTATGGCAAGCCTGCGATACATTCCGGGGTGTTATCGACCCCAACCAGTACAAGGACTACATCCTTACAATGCTGTTTCTGAAGTACGTCAGCGACGTCAGCAAGGCGAAATACATGGAGTACCTCCAGCGCTACGATGGCGACACGGAGCGTGCACAGCGGGCCATGCGCCGCGAACGGTTCCAGGTTCCCGAGAAGAGTTCGTTCGACTACCTCTTCGAGCACCGCAACGAGTCTAATATCGGCGAACTGATTGATATTGCGCTGGCTGACCTCGAATTTGTCAACCGCGAAAAGCTAAGCAGCGAGGACGGCAGTGGCATCTTCCGCAACATCAGCTTCAATATCAGCAACCTCGGCGAAACAAAAGAGCGCAACACCCGACTGAAACAGCTGCTTATCGACTTCTCGGACGAGCGGCTGCAGTTCGACGAGTCGCACCTTGCGAACAACGACGTCATCGGCGATGCCTACATGTTCCTTATCGAGAAATTCGCCAGCGATGCCGGAAAGAAAGCCGGAGAGTTCTTCACGCCGAAGGAGGTCTCTACCCTGTTGGCGCGGCTGACCAAGAGCGCCCCCGGTTCGCGTATCTGCGACCCGACGTGCGGTTCGGGTTCGCTGCTCATCAAGGCGGGCCGCGAAGTAGGCTCCGACAACTTCTCGCTCTATGGTCAGGAGCTCAACGGTAGCACCTGGGCGCTGGCCATGATGAACATGCTGCTCCACAGCTTCGACAGTGCCACCATCCGCTGGGGCGATACGCTGCGCAATCCGAAGTTTAAGGAGGGTGACGCACTGATGAAGTTCGACACCGTCGTGGCCAATCCGCCCTTCTCGCTCGAAAAGTGGGGCGCCGACGAGGCGGCCGACGACCCCTATAATCGTTTCTGGCGCGGCATTCCGCCCAAGAGCAAGGGCGACTGGGCCTTCATCTGCCACATGCTCGAAGTGGCCAACGAACACGGCAAGGTTGGCGTCGTCGTTCCTCATGGCGTGCTGTTCCGCGGAGGCAGCGAGAGGAAAATTCGTCAGCAGACCGTCGAGGAGAACCTCGTCGAAGCCATCATCGGACTTCCGGCCAACCTCTTCTATGGAACCGGTATTCCGGCCGCCATCGCCATCTTCAATAAGGCCAAGACGACGACCAACGTGCTTTTCATTGACGCCAGCCGCGAATTCGAGAACGGCAAGAACCAGAACCGGCTGCGCGATGAGGATATCAACCATATCGTTACGACCTACCGCTGCTTTGCGAAGGGCGAACTCGCACAGGGTGTCGTCGAGGAGCGCTACGCCTACGTGGCCCGGCGCGAGGAAATTGCCGACAACGACTACAACCTTAACATCCCTCGCTATGTGGACACCTTCGAGGAGGAGCCCGAGATCGACATCGCGGCCGTGCAGCAGGAGATTGATGCACTGGAAAAGGAGCTTGCCGAGGTGCACGTCAAAATGGAAGGTTATCTGAAGGAGTTGGGATATTAAAAAGGTAAAAATGAAGAACATTTTAATTCTTATATTGGCTCTGTGTATCACAATGGTATCGGAAGCTGCTACAACAAAGACTCGACCCGGTGAGACTACGAAACTCTCTGAGGAAGTGGATTCATTGGCCTCTGTAATTGATGCCTTATCTCGTAATATCCAAACAATTACAGAGACGCAGGAGATGCTCTCCGCTCGCATGGCAGAGACCCGCGAAGATTACATGATCTTTTTGACAGATTCGCACGAGACCCGCAACTGGGCCCTTGGAATTATATCCTTAATTGTGGGAGCTTTTGGCGTTGCCACTCCTATTTTATTAAATCACCAAGCAAAGAAAAAGTCGGAAAAAGCATTAGATGCCGTTAGGGATCTAAACCATAATATTGATAATATCAACACTGGAATAATGAGTACCCAAAATAGAATTGACGATGTAGCCAAACAAATCAATAAAGATCGAGAAATAATAGATTCACAATTGTCAGACATAACTAATATCAAGAAACAAGTTACCACTCTTCAGAAAAGGAGCGAAGCTTCCGAAAATAATGCTCGTAAATCTCAGCTTAGTGCGATGATTAGTAGACTCTTCTCTGAAGCTTTAAAAGAAAAAGATAGCAATAGAGCTATTGAGCTATACTCTAGAATTTTAAAATTAGATCCACAAGATATAGATGCCCTAAACAATCGAAGTATTGCATATTCCGATACTAAACAATATCAGCTTGCCATGCAAGATGCAGAACAATATATAAAATTAAAACCGGACTCTCCCAATGGTTACGCTATAATCGGATTAATCTATTTAGAACAAAAGGATTACGCAAAAGCTATCAAATATTGTAAGGAAGCGATACATAAAGATCCTCAAGATATACGAGGGTATTGCACCTTGTCTTCTGTGTATTTAGAAAGTGAACAATGGCAGAATTTGATAGATATATTTAATATCATAGCAAAAAATGATCAACTAACGGCTATAAATTATAACAATAGAGCTTACGCATATTATAAATTAGGCAAACTTGAAATAGCATTGGCAGATGCAAATGAGTCTTTATCCATGGACAATGATAATAATTCGGCCAAAGCTAGTGCACTTGATACGCGAGCTTGTATATATATGGCAATGGGGTCAGATTATTACAAATCTGCATTAAATGATTTAAATAAAGCTATAGCTTTAGATCCCAATCTTTGGGTGTTATATGAGAATAGAGCCACGCTTTATCAAAAAATAATAGAAAATACGTCCGACTCTGAACACAAAGAGCATTATAAACGACTTCGTTTTGCCGATTTGGAGACATTCCGCAAGCAAAATACCTGCAAATCTAATGAATTCACAGATGAAGAATAACATACCGAAAGGCTATAAGGTGACGGCGCTGGGGATTATTCCGCAGGAGTGGGAAGTGAAATTTTTAGGCGATCTCCTTTCGAGATGTGCTAATGGTCTTACATATGATGTCTCTATCACCAAGGGAACCCCTGTTACTCGTATCGAAACCATTTCTACGGGAGAAATAAATTATGCGAAGGTCGGATATATTCCCAATAAAAGTGGATATGAAACCTTCAGAATGCAAAAAGGCGACATCCTGTATAGCCACATAAATAGTCTTTCTCAAATCGGGAAGGTTGCTTATTACAAAGGTGATAAAGAAATTTATCATGGTATGAACCTGCTTTTGCTTAGAGCCAACGATTGCCTTGATAAGCAATATTTATATTATACGTTGCTAACTGAATATATACGGCATATGGCTCAAGTAATAGCGAAGCCCGCTGTCAATCAGGCCAGTATTAGCACCAGCGATTTGAAAAGAGTAAAAATTGCGGTTCCGCCCCTGGTGGAGCAGAGGAAGATTGCGGAGGTGTTGGGCGTGTGGGATGAGGCGATTGAAAAGCAGGCGCGGCTGATTGAAAAACTCGTCCTGCGCAAACGCGGCTTGATGCAGCGACTCCTCGCCGCTAAACTCCGTCTCTCTGGATTTTCCAAACCATGGGAAGAACTAAAAATAAATAAAATAGCAAAAATAAAGAAAGGCGAGCAGGTCAACAAAGACATATTGTTCTCTAACGCAAAATATCCTGTCATAAATGGAGGTGTTACTCCTTCCGGGTATTTAGACATATATAATGCAGAGGCAAATACTATCACTATAAGCGAAGGCGGTAATTCATGTGGCTACGTAAACTTTATGACTACACCATTTTGGAGTGGAGGACATTGTTATACGATTGAAGCAAAGAATGGAATAAACAAGCTATTCATCTATCAGGCACTCAAAAACAATGAGAAATATATCATGTCCTTACGAGTAGGATCAGGATTGCCCAATATCCAAATTAAAGATCTTGGGAATCTCAAATTCATGATTCCCGCCTATCAAGAGCAAACCGCTATTGCGGAGGTATTGACTGTAGCTGACCGCGAGATTGATTTAGCAAAAGGGAAAATCAAACAGTTGCGCCGCCAGAAACACGGCCTGATGCAACAACTTCCAACAGGTAAGAAACGTGTAATAATTTAGATTTATGGAGATTCTTATAAGATATATTAAAACTATCGGTACTTTAGTTGCGATTGCAGCAGGAATAGTAACTATATATTTTTATATTCATAAAGAGCATGTTATTCTCGAAGTCAAGACGATGTCGGAACAATTATTAACGGAATCGACATCTACGGATGATTTACGTATTCAATATTTTTACAAGGACACTATTCCGGTACAAAATCTTTGGCAAATTCAATATGTGATTCGCAACATTGGAGATGCGACTCTTGTAGGCATGGGCGAAAATAAACAGCTATTGAGTGAAAATCTTCCATTGACTATCAAAAATCAAGAACATATATATTCCATAGCAATTACTCAATCAAATAATGAAGCATTTCTTCTAAATAATCAGATTTGCTTCAAACAATGGCGTTCCGGAGAATTTATAGAACTTATCGCTTTTGTCGAGAGTAAAGAACTGCCACAATTGATTATTAGTGATAGGGATATAAAAGATTCAGAAATCATTTATCAGAAATATACTCCAGAGATTATAAATGAAAATGCAAAAATTATAGACTACTTACCAAGATGGTTGGTTCAAACTATTAAGATCATATATTTTATATTTGGAGGGATTCTAACTCTGGGCGCTATTATCACAATATGCCAAAAGGGGACATGGATCAATAAATTATCAGTTGCTATCGCATTGTTATCTATTTGGATACCATTGTTGTGGATATTTTAAGAATTAACTATGTCTATTTCCTTCAAAGAAGACCATATCAGCCAAATTCCTGCTCTATTGATGCTTGAAAAGCTGGGGTACACATACCTTACACCTGATGAGGCGCTGGCCCTGCGTGGCGGGAGTATCGCTAATGTGCTGCTCGAACCCATTTTGCGTGAGCGGATTGCCTCAATCAATGTCGTGCAAGTCAGCTCGACGCGGACCACCGTATTTTCCGAGCAGAACATTACAGCTGGAATCGAGGCTCTGCGCAACATCCCGATGGACGAAGGATTTATGGAGGCTTCGCAGACGGTCTACGACCTGCTTACTTTCGGAAAGACCCTTGAGCAGATCATCGACGGCGATCGCAAGAGTTTCGTGATGCAGTACATCGACTGGAAGGACATTCGCAATAACATCTTCCACGTCACCGAGGAGTTTGCCGTCAGCCGTACGGGGATGACTGAGACCTACCGGCCCGACATCGTTCTCTTCGTGAACGGCATCCCGCTCTGCGTCATCGAGTGCAAGCGTCCCGACGTGAAGGGCTCCATCGAACAGGCCATTTCGCAGCACCTCCGTAACCAGAAGTCCGACGGTATCCGCTGGTTATACCTCTACTCAACGCTGCTGTTGACCATCAACCGCCAGGAGGGCAGTTATGCTACGACGGCCACACCCAAGAAGTTCTGGGCGCGGTGGCGCGAGCAGTTTGCTGACCGCGATGAAGAATGTCGCTACCGACAAGAGCTGGAGCGGGTGGTCAACGAGCCGCTGCAGGACGACAAGCTCTTCGGGGAGCGGTTTGGCTATGCGCGCCGTAGCTTTGAGGAGCTCTACAAGCAGTCAGCTACCCCGTCGGTACAGGACGAATACCTTTACAATCTCTGTCGGCCCGAACGGTTGTTGCAGTTGATGTACGGTTTCACGCTCTACGACGACGGCATCAAGAAGGTGGCGCGTTACCAGCAATATTTTGCCGTACGGCAGACGATGCAACGCATCTGCCGCATTGAGGACGGGCGGCGGCGCGGCGGCGTTATCTGGCACACGCAGGGAAGTGGCAAGTCGCTGACAATGGTAATGTTGGCGCAGGCGATCATCCTCGACAGGAGGATCAGCAACCCGAAAATCATCCTCGTGACCGACCGCACGGATCTCGACCGGCAGATTACTGGGACGTTCCGCAAATGTCAGATTCGCGTCGAGAACGCCACGACGGGGTGTAAGCTCGTCGAGCTGCTCAACAGCAAGAGCGATGCCGTCATCACGACGATCATCAACAAGTTCGAGACGGCAGTGCGCGGGATCCGCACTCCGTTGACGGACCCCAACATCTTCGTGCTGATTGACGAGGGGCACCGCAGCCAGTACGGCGAGATGGGCATCAAGATGGAGAAGACGCTTCCGAATGCCTGCTTCATCGCCACGACCGGCACGCCGTTGATGAAGAAGGAGAAGAACACGGCCCGGAAGTTCGGCGGCATCATCCAGCCGGTCTACATGGTGGATCAGGCCGTGGCGGACAAGGCCGTCGTACCGCTGTTGTACGAGGGGCGTATGGTGCCGCAGGTAGTACACGAGGAGACGATCGACCGCTATTTCGACAAGATCTGCGGATGGATGAGCGATGCCCAGCGGGCCGACATGAAGAAGAAATTCAGCCGTGCGGACCAGCTCAACCAGACGCAGCAGCGCATCTACGCCATTGCGTGGGACATTTCGCAGCATTTCCGGGAGAACTGGCAGGGACCGAAGTTCAAGGCGCAGCTGGTGGCTCCGCGTAAGCGCATCGCAATTCTCTACAAGCAGTATCTCGACGAAATCGGCATCGTCTCGTCGGAGGTGCTCATCACCTCGCCCGACACTCGGGAGGGGGAAGACGAAGCATTCGGCGAGACCTCGAACGTGGAGGTGGCCTTCTGGAAGCGCATGATGGATGAATATGGCACGGCCAAAAAGTACGAGGCGAGCATCATCAACCGCTTCAAGAACAGCGACAAGCCGGAGATTATCATCGTCGTGGACAAACTCCTAACGGGATTCGACGAACCCCGCAACACGGTGCTCTATCTCGACCGCAAGTTGAAGGACCACACGCTGCTGCAGGCCATTGCCCGCGTCAACCGCGTCTGCGAAGACAAGGAGTTCGGGTATATCATCGACTATTACGGCGTATTGGGGTCGCTCAATTCGGCGCTGGAGCTCTACACCGATTTCGACAAGGAGGATTTGGAGGGAATCTATACGGACATCTCGGAGGAGGTGGCCAAGCTGCCCCAGAAGCATGCCGAGTTGTGGGACCTCTTCAAGGAGGTGCGCAACACGACCGACTTCGAGGCCTTCGGCAATGTCCTGCGCGAGGAGGACCGGCGCACGCTCTACTACGAAAAGCTGCGGGCCTTTGCCCGGACGCTGAAGGTAGCGCTTTCGTCGATTGATTTTCATAAGAATACATGTCAGGAGCTTATCGAGCAGTACAAGAATGATTTGGCCCTCTTCATGAAGCTTCGTAATGCCGTGCAGGAGCGCTACTCCGACATAGTGGACTACAAGCAATACGAAGGGCAGATTCAGAAACTAATTGACGCGCACATTGAGAGTGGTGAGGTGCAGATCATCACCGATCTGGTGAACATCTTCGATAAGGAGCGGTTCGCCGAAGAGGTGGAGAAGATCTCAGGGAAAGCGGCCAAGGCCGATACAATTGCTTCGCGAACAGCTAGGTACATTACCGAGAATATGGATACCGATCCTGCTTTCTACAAAAAGTTCTCGCAGATGCTTAAGGAGACTATTTCGCAGTACGAACAGGGTAGAATTGACGAAGCGGAGTATCTGGCACAGGCTATGGATCTGATGAACAAGGTGCTGAATCATACCGACAGCGAGATCCCCGAAGTGCTGACGGACAACAACGCTGCGCGAGCCTACTTCGGATTGAGTCTGGAGGTCTACAAGGTGGTCATAAAGCCCGAACAGGGGCTCAATCTGACGCAAATTGCGCTTGACACGGCCAACAGGATTGACGCTATCATTCGTCAGCACATCTTCGAGAATGGGAGGCTCATTGTCGACTGGCCGCTCAAGGACAGGTTGGTCGGCATGATGAAGCTCGATATCGAGGACTATCTGATTGACGAGGTCAAACGCAAGTATGACCTGTCGATGACCTTCGATGATATGGATGCCATCATTGACCGGGCGGTCGATGTGGCTCAAAAATGGTTTCGGTGATGCAGCAGGTATTCGTCTACGGGAAAGAGACGATTCTCTACAGCGTGCTCTTTTCCGCCCGCCGAACACTCGGAATCAAGGTATATCCATCCGGTGAGGCTGTCCTGCTGGCTCCGGAAGGGACGCCGGAAGAGGTTATCGAACAGAAACTCCACAAACGGGCGCCGTGGATTCTTCGGCAGCAGTCCTATTTCAAGGATTTTGGGGTTCGGAGTCCGGAAAAACGGTATGTCTGCGGAGAGTCGCATTACTACCTGGGAAAACAGTTTCTGCTCCGGGTATCCGCTGGCAAGGTCAACAGCGTCCGTTACAAAGGGCGCTGCTTCGAAGTGGTATGTACCTCTCCGGACAAGGCCCGGGAATTGATGAAATCCTGGTACCGCGAACATGCCAAACTCAAGTTCGCCGAATATGCGGAGCCTATTATTTCTCGATTTGCACGGTACGGAGTTGCACCAACCTCACTCTATGTTCAGGAGATGGAAAATCGCTGGGGCAGCTGTACTCCCAAAGGGAAAATTATTCTGAATACGGAACTCATCAAGGTGCCTCGGCCCTGCATTGAGTATGTTATTACGCATGAGATGTGTCATCTGCTGCATCCCGACCATACCGCAGCCTTCTTTTCCCTGCTCGAAACCGAAATGCCCGACTGGCGGCGTTGGAAAGACAAGTTAGAGCGATTCATGATGTAATTCAATCAATTTTTTTATTAATGGTAATTTAAGAAGTCCATATCATCGTGTTTTATAATAAGCGGAGATCTTATTTGCTGTATTTTCATCTGATTATTAAATAGTTAGATCTATGAGGTTCTGGTGTTGTTTGAATAGATTTATAAATATAGTGTCTATCAATACTAGAATAGCGAAATATATAAAATAGTTTTCATAACAATATTTCAAATTTGACATCATCGTGAATGTGGGTAAATTCTGTTGATATGATGTTGAGTTATGGGCACATCGATTTCGATGCCGATAGAGCAAACCATATATTTCATGTAGATTTAATAAATTATCACATTTGCGAACATTACTTTTCTTATCAAACTTATGGCATTTATCACATGTTGAAAATATTCTGCGTCCATCGTTTTTATTGTTTGCAGATAATGATCCAACAATGAAACAATCTGGAGTCAAGGATTTAAAAATGCGCTTATACTCGTTATACTCACGCGACCTAATTTGAGATAAACTACTTTTTTCGAATATATCGTCAAGATCTGCGGCTATATCCGACAAAATAGCATTTTTATCGAAAAAAGTATCAACAAGAAAGGCCGGATCGATTTTAGTTATTTGGTCTAATAAATCTCTGTAAATCTTGTTTTTTTCATCGTAGTAAGAGCATTCTCCATATGGTTTCTGATTATATCGAAGATAGCGATAGTTGTAATCGTTAGAAGCCAATTCCCATACGATGCATTTCATTTTTTGTTCTTGAGCTCCAGTCATTTTTAGAAAAATTGAATGCAAAATGTAATCGTTAACGGGATAGGTTTCAATTCCGTTTCCTATAGCAGTACTGGCAACAACAGCCTCTCTTAATATTATAGATATAGGGGTTTCTATAAATTTCAATTGGTTATTCTGCAATGACATAACGCGAATATATATTTATGGAATTGACAACACGCGGACGCATATATTTAAAAGCATTGGGTGATCTTTTATGGGAATCATCTGACTTATAATCGCTTATTTGTGTAGATAGTTCCCTTTTTAAATCATCAATATGTTCTGGATTTAACTTCTTTGATTCGAATACAATTTGATAGATTAGTCCAAACAAATAGACATCCATATCAATTATTGATGAAAATGGAGATTTTGCTGACAGGTCTAATAATCTAATGCTTTCAGAAAGTTTTTCCAATTTTGGTTGGTAGTTTTTATCAGGGAAAATGGTATTGAAATCTTTGAAAATGGATATTGTCAGTTCGCCTAATACGGAGTAAATATATTGTTCGTAATAGTCTTCCATATTGGAACGATATCCCTTAGCTAATTTAGTTTCATTGCCATCTTGCCGGTATTGTGAAAGAATAGACATGTACCTTACGAAATCGAGAGGTATTTCTATATTAGAGCTCATTGTTTTCAATTTGATTTCTTTGGAAAAACTGGGATTGAAAAAATCCGGCATTTCACTGTTAAAATAATAGAGTGCTTCCCGGCTTTCCTGTGCCAATAATGTTTGTCCTCCAATATTGATATTTCGAAAGGCGGTTGAATAAAATTTTTGTTGTTGTATTGTTTCGTCCTCTTGAGGAACAATGTATGAGAATCCTAAATATCGCTCTTCAAAAAATTTATCGGGCAACTTTTTATCCAAATTCTTATAATTCCCCGGGATTAATTTTAATTCGATTTCAGATTTGCTTTTCCCTTTCTCGGTCAATTTTTGAAAAGTCCAATCCAGTATATCATCTAATTCTCGACCATATTCGTCAATTTCATCACCTTCAGCCAGATGTCCCATAGTTAGTTCTTCATTTTTTGCTTTAAATGTTGCAGCGTTTGGCATTAAGTCTAAATATGCTAACAACAGTGTCGTTAAGCGCTGTTGTCCATCTAAGATTAGATTTTGTGTAACGCCATCTTTTTTAAAAAGGCCAATAGTAATTGGTGGTACAAATTCTTTATTGTTGAATGCATTAATTAAACCCAAAACCTTTGTTTCTGTCCATACAAAATTCCGTTGATACGGCGGAAGGACTATATTACCTTTCAGCATTAACTCAATCCAATGTCTAAGGGTATATTCCCCGTAATAGATTTTAGCCTTCATAATTATTTGTTAATATTGTATTTGGGGTTGTAATCATAGTTTAAAGTTAGCCAATAATTATTTCAATAACGAATTTTATGGAGAAAAACTAAAATTAAGATAAATAAAGGTGTATTTTAATTTGTTCGTCCACCACCACCTCCTCCATCGCCTCAGTCTGTCTCAGACGATGCGGTTTGTTTGCACAAATTTCATCGACTGAGATATAATGCACTGATATTCAATTGTAAATCGTTTCTTCAACGAGGAGGAGTATTGACGCGATTGCCGCCCGGGCGGTGCAAGAATGAAAAGGCGCGACCTGAATAGGGTCGCGCCTTTTTTCATATGGGGCTGCGGAGCCGTTGCGGCGGCAGGTCCGGTGCCGGGCCGGTTATTTGCGCGCGACGGCGAACAGGTCGAAACAGGCGTCGTCGGGCGAGGTGACGGGGGCGAGGCGGTAGTCGTCCATGCGGATCGAGGCGGTGAGCGCCGTATTTTCACGCAGGAGCTTGCGCCGGTTGAGGCGGTTGAGCAGGTCGTAGGGGAGTTGCAGCAGGCGGCGCGGCAGGCGGTGCTGGAGGTCGAAGATGTCGAGCCGGGCGATGCGCGCGACGCTCTGCCGGTTTTGCTCGTAGTAGGCCATCACCCGTTCGTTGCCGAAGACGCCCTGCATGTCGACCTGAGCGAAGCCGCCGCGGAGGAGCAGCGCCGAGAGCCCGTCGGCCGTGTATTCGCGCACGTGCCACGGGTTGCGCGTGAGCGAGAGGGGGGCGTTGGGGGTCGAGACGATGAAAAGACCTCCAGGGCGCAGCACGCGCCCGATCTCGGCGACGAAGGCCGCGTCGCGCTCGATGTGCTCGATGACCTGGAACGAGATAACGGAGTCGAAGCTCGCGTCGTCGAAGGGCAGCGGCGGTACCGTCGCCCGGCGGAACTCCACGCCGGGGCGGTCGACGAGCTCGGCCGAGGGGGCGTGTTTGTCGACGGTGACGAAGCGCGCGGCGTGCGGCGCGATGACTTCGATGCCGTAGCCCGAGCCGGTGCCGATTTCGAGCACGTCGCCGGCGATCAGCCCGGCGGCCGCGTGGTAGGCCAGCAGCGAGCGCTGGAAGACGAAATTGTCGGAGACCTCGCGCGAGACGCGCTCGGCCGTTGCGATCTTTGCCATGCCGTTACTCCTTGATGCGGGTGCGGATGCCGTCCGTCTCCACGGCGCCCCGCTTGAGCAGTACGCCCAGGGCCCGCTTGAATCCTTTTTTGCTCATCTGCGTCAGGCGCGCGACCTCCGCCGGGTCGCTTCCGTCGCCCAGGGGCAGCTCGCCGCCGTTGTCGCGCAGCAGTTGCAGCAGCTCGTCGGCTGCGTCCTTCACCTGGGCGTAGCCTTGCTGCCGGAGGCTGATGTCGATGCGGTGATCCTCGGTGATGCGGCTCACGTAGCCCCGCAGGCGGTCGCCCACGGCCACCGGACGGAAGATCTGGTTGCGGTAGATCATGCCCCAGTGGCGGTTGTCGACCACCACGCGGTAGCCGATCGGGCTCTCGGATGCGACGAGCAGGTCGACCTCCTGGCGCGGCTGCACGGTGATGATCTCGTTGTCGATGAAGCTCTTGAGCTTGCACGTAGCCACGCAGCGGCCCGTGACGCTGTCCTCGTAGAGGTAGACCACGTAGCTGTGGCCGACGAAGATGCCGCCCTGCTGGTTGCGGTTGGGCAGGAAGAGGTCCTTGCCGTGGAGCCCCCAGTCGAGAAAGGCCCCGTGGGCCGTCTTGTCGACGACGCGCAGGTAGCCCGCCTCGCCCGCCTTCAGCAGCGGGGTTTCGGTGGTGGCGACCAGGCGGTTTTCCGAGTCGTGGTAGACGAAGACCTCCTTCCGGTCGCCCACCTTGTCGGTGAGCGACGTATAGCGGTTGGGAAGCAGCACTTCCTGTTGTTCCTCGTCGGCGAGGTAGAGTCCGTAGTCGGAAATGCGGCTGACGGTGAGTTGCTGAATGCGTCCTGCTTTGAGCATGCGTGCGGGGTTGCGGGGTTTGAGAGGGCGAAGATACGAATTTATTTTGGCAACTATGTATTGTTTCGGGATAATCCTGTTTCGCGCCACCTTCAAAACGGGCGCGCTTCGGGCATCCGAAGCGTGGCGGCCCGCAGCCACCCCGGGCGGAGGGCCGCTCTTCTCGCTTCCGCTCGAAAACAGCCTCCGCTGGCTGCGGGCCGAAACGCAGACCCGCGTTACAATAGCGGCGCAGATGCTTACCGCACGATCACCTCGTCGGCGAAGAGCCAGCCGCCTTTCGACTTGTCGAGCCGCCCGACGATCCGGACATAGCGTCCCCGGGCCTCGCCCGACCACGCGAAGGTCTGGAAGGCCGTCTTGCGCGGATCGAGCGCGGTGTCGACTGCGACGGTGGCCAGCTCGGTGAAGTGCTCGTTGTCGTCGGAGAGCGAGATGGTCACCTCGTGCGGCATGCGGATCTCGGCCGCGGGGGCCTGCATGAAGCCGATGCCGGCGTAGGCGATCGGCTGCGTCGCGCCCAGGTCGAGGGTCAGGTCGACGTCGCTGTTGAGCCACCCCTGCCAGCGGCCGTCGCCGAATTTCCAGCCGCCGCGCAGTCCGTCGGTCATCGTGGCGTCGCCCGCGGCGGGATAGCCCGAGTGGTAGGGGGTGTTGTACCGGATGGGTTTGCCCGTGGAGAGGCACGCGACCGCCTCGCGCGCCTCGGGGCGGCTGCCCACGGCGTTTTTCTGGTCGAAGGGGTGGTACCCTTCGGCCTGCATGCGGTCGGTGACCTCCAGCACGCGGGCGTGGAAGTCGTCGTAGTCCATTCGCCCGGGGGCGCTCCAGCCCACCTCGGCGATGGCCAGGCCGCGGGGCCAGAGCATGTGCTCGAAGTGCTCGTCGGTGGGGATGTGCTCGCACCAGAGGTTGCCCTGCACGCCGAGGATCATGCGTTGTACGTCGCGGCCCAGCGAATCGGGCGCCGGGTCGTAGCCGTAGACGTCGGCGAGCGAGACGAACGAGGCGGCCGAGGGCGGTTCGATCGTGGGGTCGTCCTGGCAGTGGTCGAGGTAGCAGTGGGCGCCCGGCGTCATGACGGCGTGGTGGCCGCTGCGGGCCGCGGCGATGCCCCCCTCGACGCCGCGCCACGACATCACGGTGGCGTCGGGCGCCAAGCCCCCTTCGAGAATCTCGTCCCAGCCGATCAGCCGCCGGCCGCGGGCGTTGAGGTAGCGCTCGATGCGGCGCACGAGGTAGCTTTGCAGCTCGTCGACATCCTTGAGCCCCTCGCGGCGCATGCGCTCGCGGCAGCGGGGGCAGGTGCGCCAGTGGGTCTTGGGCGCCTCGTCGCCGCCGATGTGGATGTATTCCGAGGGGAAGAGGGCGATGACCTCGTCGAGCACGTTCTCCAGAAACTCGAACGTCGCCTCGTTGCCCACGCAGAAGTCCGACGACGTATAGGGCTTGCCCGTGCACGAGAGGGCGGGGTAGACGGCCAGCACCTCCTCGCTGTGGCTCGGCATCTCGATCTCGGGGATGACGGTGATGTGGCGCAGGCGGGCGTATTCGACCACCTCGCGGATGTCCTCCTTGGTGTAGTAGCCGCCCCGGGCCTCGGGGTCGTCGCGGCGGCAGTAGCGGGCGCCGCCCTCGCTCCATGCGGCCCAGTCGGCATAGGGGCGCCAGGCGGCGATGTCGGTGAGTTCGGGGTAGCGGTCGATGGCGATGCGCCAGCCCGCGGCATCGGTCAGGTGCCAGTGCAGGCGGTTGAGCTTGTGGCGGGCCATGCGGTCGATCTGCTTGAAGACGAACTCCTTGGATCGGAAGTGGCGCGAGACGTCGAACATCAGTCCGCGATAGGCGAAGCGGGGGGCGTCGGCGATGCTGACGGCCGGAATGCGGCCGTCGAAGCGGTCGGCCATCTCCAGCAGCGACTGCATGGCGTAGAAGACGCCCGCGGCGTCGCGCGCGGCGATCGTCGCCCCGCGGCGGCCTACCTCCAGCCGGTAGCCCTCCGGCGCGAGGGTCGTGTCGGTCGCGATGAGCAGGTCGGCGCGGTCGCCGTCCGATGCGGCCACGAGGGGCAGCGCCGCTTCGAGGTCGGCCCGGTCGGCCGGCGAAAGGTCGGCGACATAGGCGAAGGTCTCGGGAACCGTGAAGGTGCCGCGGTGCCAGGTGACTTCGAGCGGTGCGGGAATGATTCCCGTCGTGCGGGGTGCGGGGTCGTTGCATGCCGCAGCTCCTGCGAGCAGCGCCGCGCAGCAGAGGGTGTGGAGTCGTCGCATGGTCGGTGTTTGAGGTTTGATTGAGTAAAGATAGCTATTTTCGGCGAATTCGCGCTATCTTTAGGGCATGAATCTGCGAATAGCCCTTTGTCAGACCGGGGCCGTGTGGCGCTCCGTGTCGGAAAACCTCCGCCGCATCGAGCCGCTCGTCGCGGCGGCCGATGCCGACGTGGTCGTTTTGCCCGAACTCTTCGCCACGGGGTTCGACCCCGAGGCCGCGGCGATCGCCGAGCCGTCCGACGGGCCGATCCTCGCCGCTATGCGCCGCTGGGCCGCGCGCTACGGCCGGGCGGTGGCGGGCAGCGTCGCCGTGGCCGAGGACGGAGCCTTCCGCAACCGCATGTATTTCGTCGCCCCGTCGGGCGAGGTCGCCCGCTACGACAAGCGCCACCTGTTCCGTCCGGGCGGCGAGGCGGCGGCCTATGCGCCGGGCGACCGGCGCGTGGTGGTAGAGTATCGCGGCTGGCGCCTGCTGCTGGCCGTCTGCTACGACCTGCGCTTCCCGGTATGGAGCCGCTGCCGGGGCGACTACGACGCCATCGTCTGCTGCGCCGCCTGGCCCGCCGTGCGGCGCGATGCGTGGCGGACGCTCGTGCGGGCCCGGGCGATCGAGAACCAGTGTTACGTCGTGGCGGTGAACCGCGCGGGCGAAGACCCGGGGATCGGCTATGCCGGCGACTCGGCGGCGGTCGATTTCCGCGGTGCGACGCTCGCTAAGGCGGGCCGCGGCGAACGCACGCTCGTCGCCGGGCTGGACCGTGCGGCGCTCGACGCCTTCCGCGAGCGGTTTCCCGCCTGGATGGATGCCGACGATTTCGAGCTGCGATAGCGTTTGCGGATCGGAAACAGTCGGCCGGAAGGCGAATTTGTCGTATCTTTGGCTTCGCCGAAGATACTTCGCCTCGGCAAACTCGAAACAAGTTTTGGTTTGCTCTCGGCTTAATCGTACTTTGGCTTCGCCGAAGATACTGCGCCTCGGGAAACTCAAAACAAGTTTTGGTTTCCTCTCGGCTTAATCGTATCTTTACGGCCCGATATTTCTCCGACGATGAAGAAAGAAGATACGATCAAGATATTCGGCGCGCGGGTCCACAACCTCAAGAACGTCGATCTGGAGATTCCGCGCCGCAAGCTGGTGGTCATAACGGGCCTGTCGGGGTCGGGCAAGTCGTCGCTGGCCTTCGATACGATCTATGCCGAGGGGCAGCGCCGCTACATGGAGACCCTGTCGACCTACGCCCGCCAGTTCGTGGGGGCGATGGAGCGTCCCGACGTCGACAAGATCACGGGCCTCAGCCCCGTGGTGGCCATCGAGCAGAAGACCACCAACAAGAACCCCCGTTCGACGGTGGGGACCGTGACGGAGATCAACGACTTCCTGCGTCTGCTCTACGCCCGGGCCTCGCGCGCCTATTCGCCCGTCACGGGCGAGGAGATGGTCCACTACACCGACGAGCGGATCGTCCGCCTCATCGCCGAGGGGTTTGCCGGACGGCGCATCGCGCTGATGGCTCCCGTCGTCAAGGGGCGCAAGGGCCACTACCGCGAACTGTTCGAGTCGCTGGCCAAGAAGGGCTACATCTACGCCCGCATCGACGGCGAGATCCGCGAAATAGCGGCGGGCATGCGGCTCGACCGCTACAAGATCCACACGATCGACCTGGTCGTCGACCGCGTGCAGGTGACGCCCGATGCCGACGAGCGGATCATGACCTCGCTCAAGGAGGCGATGCGCCAGGGCAAGGGGACGATGGCCGTCTACGACTACGGCACCGAACAGCAGCGCTTCTACTCGCGCCACCTGATGTGCCCCTCGACGGGCGTGGCGTTCGAGGATCCCGCGCCCCACACCTTCTCGTTCAACTCGCCCAAGGGGGCCTGCCCCCATTGCAACGGGTTGGGGGAGGAGGCCGTATTCGACATCGCGCGGATCATCCCCGACAGCCGGCTTTCGCTGCGCGAGGGGGCCGTTGAGCCGTTGGGCAAGTACCGCAACAACCTGCTGTTCGCCATTCTGGAGACGCTGGGACGCCGTCACGACTTCACGTTGGACGATCCGCTGGAGAGCTTTTCGGAGGCGGCGCTCCACGCGCTGCTCTACGGCGATGCCGAGCCGCTCACGGTCAACCTCTCGGAGTTCGCCTCGTCGGGCGGCAACCAGCTGATCTCGTGGGAGGGCGTGGCCGAGTGGATCGGCCGCGGCGAGGAGGACGACGATTCGGCGAAGGGGCGCAAGTGGCGCGAGCAGTTCCTCGTCTACCGCACCTGCTCGGTGTGCGGCGGCACGCGCCTGAAGAAGGAGGCGTTGCAGTTCCGCATCGGCGGGCGGAGCATCGCCGACGTCTCGGCCCTCTCGATCGAGGAGTTCGCCCGCTGGGCGGAGCATGCCGACGAGACGATGAACGACAAGGAGCGGCGCATCGCGCAGGAGATCCTGAAGGAGATCCGCGAGCGGGTGGGCTTCCTGGTCGACGTGGGGCTGGGCTATCTGACGCTCGCCCGCGCCTCGCGCACCCTCTCGGGCGGCGAGAGCCAGCGCATCCGCCTCGCCACGCAGATCGGCTCGAAGCTGGTCAACGTCCTCTACATCCTTGACGAACCGTCGATCGGCCTGCACCAGCGCGACAACCGGCGGCTGATCCGCAGTCTGGAGGAGCTGCGCGACGCGGGCAACTCGGTGATCGTGGTCGAGCACGACGAGGAGATGATGCGCGCGGCCGATTTCATCGTCGACGTGGGGCCGCTGGCCGGGCGTCGCGGCGGGCGGGTCGTCGCCGCCGGGCCGTTCGATGCGATCCGGCAGGCCGACACGATCACGGCTGACTACCTGACGGGGCGCCGCCGGATCGAGATCCCGGCGCAGCTGCGCGCAGGTTCGGGCGAGAAGCTGGTGATCCGCGGCGCACGGGGCAACAACCTCAAGAACGTGACGGCGGAATTCCCGCTCGGCAAGCTCATCTGCGTGACGGGCGTGAGCGGCTCGGGCAAGTCGACGCTCGTCAACGCCACGCTGCGGCCCATCCTGAGCCGGGCGCTCTACCGTTCGCTCGACCGCCCGCTGGAGTACGACGCCGTGGAGGGGATCGAGCATATCGACAAGCTGGTGGTGGTCGACCAGTCGCCCATCGGCCGCTCGCCGCGATCCAATCCGGCGACCTACTCCAACGTCTTCGCCGACATACGCAAGCTCTTCGAGATGACCCCCGACGCCCAGATCCGCGGGTTCAAGGCGGGGCGCTTCTCGTTCAACGTCAAGGGGGGCCGCTGCGAGGAGTGCCGCGGCGCCGGCGTGCAGACCATCGAGATGAACTTCCTGCCCGACGTCTACGTGCGCTGCAAGGCGTGCGGCGGCCACCGCTACAACCGCGAGACGCTCGAGGTGCGCTACAAGGGGCGCAACATCGACGAGGTGCTGAACATGACGGTCAATGCGGCCGTGGAGTTTTTCGACGCCATTCCCGCGATCGCCCAGAAGCTGCGGGCGATCCAGGAGGTGGGGTTGGGCTACCTGACCCTCGGCCAGCCCTGCACGACCCTCTCGGGCGGCGAGAGCCAGCGCATCAAGCTCGCCGCGGAGCTGTCGAAACGCGACACGGGGCGGACGCTCTACCTGCTCGACGAGCCGACGACGGGACTCCATTTCGAGGACATCCGTATGTTGCTTGAAGTGCTGAACAAGCTGGTGGACAGGGGCAATACGGTGGTAGTCATCGAGCACAACCTCGATGTGGTGAAGGTCGCCGACCATCTCATCGACATCGGTCCCGAGGGCGGTGCAGCGGGCGGACGGATCGTCGCCGAGGGGACGCCGCGCGAGGTCGCCCGCTGCGCCGAGAGCCATACGGGCGCTTTTCTGGCACAAATGGGCCTTTGACGCGTCGGGCGGGGGATTCGGCACCGGTTTTGCTTTTTCATGGTCGAAACCAATTCAATTTCGAGCCATGAAAAAAATTACCATTATCCTTGCCGGCCTGCTGGTGTGTCTGGCGGCCGCTACCGTGATCGGTCAGAAGCAGAATCTGAGCCCCAAGCAGGAGCGCCGCGAAGTGCGCGAGAAGCGTCGTGCGCAGCGTATCGCCGAGTACGAGCAGGCGATGGATTCGACCATCCTGTCGCGCAACTTCAAGTTCACGCCCCAGACCATGCAGCGTCAGCCGGCGGGTCAGATGCGCCAGATTCTCAATCCGCAGTTCGATCTTCAGGTGTGGGACGGCACCGTCGAAGTCTGCCTTCCCTATATCAAGGGCTACGTGCCGCCCTACCACGTGACGATGCTCAACTATACGCTGCCGAGCGTGGAGAACTATGTCACCGAACAGACCAGCGAGGGGTGGATCGTCACCTTCAAGAGCAATCTCTACTCGGGTTCGGACTATACCTTCACCCTGGAGATCCACTCGCGGACGGGCGGTGCCGTGCTGACGATCAACAACCCCTGGTACAGCCCCGTGCAGTATAACGGAAGCATCACGCGCATCTATTAGTCGATCGATCCGCGCAAAAAACGGGCCCCGCCACTCCGGCGGGGCTTTTTTCGTGCGGGCGGGCGGGGCCTGCGGACTGCCCAGATTGCCGTGGGACGGAGCTGCGGACTGTCGCGGGTTGCGGAGGGGTTCGCAGGCCCGCTTCGGCCGGCCGCGATCGGCGGCAACTGTGGGCGGGAACCGGAGTTCGGGGCAGGGGATCGGATCCGCCGGCCGGGCCTCGGTCTCGGGCGGGCGTCCCTACGGTCGGTAGATCAGAGCCACGGCCGACACGGAGACGCCCTCCTCGCGGCCCTCGAACCCAAGGTGTTCGGTGGTGGTCGCCTTGACCGAAACGCGGTCGACGTCGATCGCCATCGCCTCGGCCAGCGCCGCACGCATGGCGTCGATGTGGGGCCGCAGCTTGGGCCGCTGCATGCGGATGGTGCAGTCGACGTTGCCGATGCGGTAGCCGTGCTCGCCGAGCAGCGCCGTGACGCGGCGCAGCAGGATTTTCGAGTCGATGCCCGCGAAGTCGGCCGACGTGTCGGGGAAGTGGAGCCCGATGTCGCCCAGCGCCGCGGCGCCCAGCAGGGCGTCGCAGAGGGCGTGGATCGCCACGTCGCCGTCGGAGTGGGCGACAGGGCCGCGGGAGTGGGGGATCGTGACGCCGCCCAGCACGAGGGGCAGCCCTTCGGCCAGCGCATGTACGTCGTAGCCGTGTCCTATTCTGAAATCCATGCAGATACGGTATTGTTTTTGCCAAAATTAGGAAAAATCCCTATTTTTGCAAAAAATATCAACACGCATCCCGTTTCAATTATGGCATTTCTCAAGGAATTCAAGGAGTTCGCCCTCAAGGGCAATGTGATGGACATGGCCGTCGGCGTCATCATCGGCGGGGCTTTCGGCAAGATCGTCTCGTCGCTGGTCAACGACATCATCATGCCGCCGATCGGCGCGCTGCTGGGCAACACCGATTTCTCCAATCTGAAGATCGACCTGAGCCGTGTGCGCGACCTTTCGTCGAGCGCGGTGCAGAAGGTGGGCGATATCGTGGGCGGCGCCGATGCCGTGATCGCCGATGCGGCGACCGAGCCGGTCTACTGGAACTACGGCGCCTTCATCCAGCAGTGCATCGACTTTACGATCCTGGCCTTCTGCGTTTTCCTGATGGTCAAACTGATGAACCGCGTGGCGAAGAAAAAGGCCGAGGCGCCCGCCGCTCCGGCTCCGGCGCCCGCTCCGTCGAAGGAGGAGCAGCTGCTCGCCGAGATCCGCGACCTGCTGCGCGAGCAGCGCAACGCGCAGGAGAAGTAGCGCTTCCGTGCGGTCGCGCGGCTGCCGTCGGCTTCGGAAACGGAGCTGTTCGGTTTTCGTTACGAATGCAGGTCCGCTTCGGATTTATCCGAAGCGTTGCGGCCCGCAGCCACCCCCGGCGGAGGGCCGCTCGGCTCGCATGGGGCTTGCCGGCGTCCTCCGCTGGCTGCGGTCCGGGACGGTATTGATACATAAAGGCATTATCCCGAAAAATCCGGTCATTGGCCGGATTTTTTCGTCGGGGCGTACTCCTGGAGCACGTAGGTGGTGAAGATCGGGAAGAAGAGCATGCCCAGCGACGGGAGCAGCACGCTGAAGATCTTGCCCACGGTCGTCACGGGGAAGATCGCGGCGCCGACCGTGGTGACGTTCATCCAGGCCCACCACAGCGCGTCGCCGAAGCCGTGGAGCTTGGGGTTGACGCCCAGCTCGTAGTCGTAGAAGACCAGCGCCGAGATGTAGGTGAAGAGCGCGACGGTGAGCACATAGGCCGTGAGCAGCTTGCCCACGCGGTCGCCCGTGAGCCAGCGGATGACGATGTAGAGCGCCAGGAAGAGCCGGGCGAGCGGCATGAGTCCGATGAGCATAGCCGCTTCGCGCGGGAGCTCGATGCCGCTCCAGCCGATCAGGTTGAGATAGGGGATGGAGAGCAGCAGGAACAGC
Source organism: uncultured Alistipes sp. (assembly GCA_947364365.1). Classification (GTDB taxonomy): domain Bacteria; phylum Bacteroidota; class Bacteroidia; order Bacteroidales; family Rikenellaceae; genus Alistipes. The sequence continues at coordinate 27,384 of CANASP010000007.1, read as the reverse complement.
CCGTTACGGAGGATGAACCGTCCGCGGTGTTCGTCGGCGGCCCAGCGGACGAAGAAGTCGGCCAGAAACAGCGAGCAGACGACCAGCTGGACGTTCATGTAGGTGGCGGAGAAGTGGGCGCGGTTGCCGCCGAGGATCTCCTGCGAGATGGCGGCCAGCAGCACCATGCCGCCGGCGACGTTGAGCGATCCGAGGATCCCGGTGATCCGTTCGCGCGTGATTTTTTTCAGGTGCATGCGGATGAAGGTTTGTTTTTCGCCGGGTCAAAATCGATGCCAAGCCCCGCCTGTTCGCTTTTCCGATGATTTTTTTGCGAAATATTTTGCATCGTCGAAAATTTCGCTTATCTTTGCACTCGCTTTCAGCAATGGCGGGATAGCTCAGCTGGTTAGAGCGCATGATTCATAATCATGAGGTCGAGAGTTCAAGTCTCTCTCCCGCTACATCGATGGCGAGCCTCCGAAAAAGGAGGCTCGCCTTTTTTCGTATCCGATCGCCTATGAATACCGAACCCCGTTCCTGTCGCGGTCGTTTTGCGGCACTCGCTCCGCTGGGGGTGTTTCTGGTCAGCTACCTGGCCGTTTCGCTCGCGGCGGGCGATTTCTACCGTATGCCCGTCTCGGTGGCGTTTCTGGCCGCTGCGGTGTGTGCGCTGGCGCAGATGCGGCATCTTCCCTTCGCCGAACGGGTCGCCCGCTTTTCGGCCGGGGCATCGCATCCCAACGTGCTGCTGATGATCTGGATCTTCGTGCTGGCCGGCGCCTTCGCCGAGACGGCCCGCAGCATGGGGGCCGTGGATGCCACGGTCGACCTGGCGATGCGGCTGCTGCCGGCGTCGCTGCTGCCTGCGGGGCTCTTCCTCGCCGCCTGTTTCATCTCGCTGTCGGTGGGCACCTCCGTGGGGACCATCGTGGCGCTGGCGCCCGTCGCGGCGGGACTGGCCGGGCAGACGGGAGCCGATGCCGCCTGGCTGGCGGGTATCGTGGTCGGCGGCGCCCTGTTCGGCGACAACCTCTCGTTCATCTCCGACACGACCATCGCCGCGACGCGCACCCAGGGGTGCGACCTGCGCGACAAGTTCCGCGTGAACATCCGCATCGTGGCTCCCGCGGCCCTCGTGACGCTGGGGATCTACCTCCTGACGGGTCGTGCGCTGGTCGCTCCCGAACCGGCGGGGGCGGTCGCCTGGGTGAAGGTGGTGCCCTATCTGCTCGTGCTCGCGGCGGCCGCCGGCGGCATGAATGTGATGAAGGTGCTTCTGCTGGGTATTCTGGCCGCCGGCGGGGTGGGTGTCGCCACCGGAAGTTTCGATGCGCTGGAGTGGTGCGGCGGCATGGGACGCGGTATCACGGGCATGGGCGAGCTGATTATCGTGACGATGATGGCGGGCGGCTTGCTGGAGGTGATCCGCACGAACGGCGGCATCGACTTCCTGATCGACCGCATGACGCGCCGCATCCCCGGGCGTCGCAGCGCCGAGGGGGTCATCGCCGGGCTCGTGGCGCTTGCCGACCTCTGCACGGCCAACAATACGATCGCCATCCTCACCGTGGGCCCCATCGCCCGCGACATCGCCGCCCGGTTCGGCATCGATCCGCGGCGCAGCGCCAGCCTGCTCGACACCTTCTCCTGCTTCATGCAGGGGCTGCTGCCCTACGGGGCCCAGCTGCTGATGGCCTCGGGGCTCACGGGGCTCTCGCCGCTGGAGATCATGCGTTATCTCTACTATCCGCTGGTGATGGGATGTTGTGCGCTGCTGGCCATTCTCTGCCGCTATCCCCGCCGCATAGGAACCGATCGCTTATGAATACCGTCTGGATCGTACTGCCCATCCTCATCCTGCTGATGTTTCAGCTCGGCATCGGCCTCGACGGCCGGGCCTTCGTGCGTGTCGCGCGGCACCCTGCGGCGCTGTTCGCGGGGCTCGTCGGACAGCTCGTCGTGTTGCCGCTCGTGGCGTTCGGCGTCGCGCGGCTGCTCTGCCTGCCGCCGGTCTACTTCCTGGGACTGGTGCTCGTCGCCTGCTGCCCCGGGGGCAGCTCGTCCAATGTCTTCACGATGCTGGCCCGGGGCGACGTGGCCCTCTCCGTTACGCTCACGGCCCTGAGCAGCCTCATTACGCTGATTACGCTCCCCGCGGTCATGGCCTTCGCGACCCGCTACGTGGCGCTGCACGCCGGTGCGGCGATCGTGTTGCCGGTGGGGCGGCTGTTCGTGCAGAACATCGTGCTGCTCTTCCTGCCGATGGCGTGCGGGGCGCTCTTCCGCCGCTGGCGGCCCGATGCCGCATGGCGGGCGCACGACCTGCTGGGGCGCGTGGCCTTTCCCGCGCTGATGCTGCTGGCGGCGCTCTTTTTCGTGCAGTACGCCCGGACGATCGTCGACCATATCGCCCTGCTGGGCGCCGCCTCGGGGCTGCTCATTCTGCTGGCCTCGGCCTCGGGGGCGCTGCTCGCCCGCATCTGCCGGCTCGGGGAGGCCGTGCGCCGGACGATCGTCATCGAGGTGGGGATGCAGAACGCCGCCCAGGCGATCGCCGTCGCCACGTCGCCCCTGGTCTTCGCCAGAGACGAGATGGCCATCCCGGCGATCGTCTACGCGCTGGTGATGAACGTCGTGCTGCTGTGTTACCTGCGGTATGTGCGGCGCAGTTTCCCGGCGCAGTGAGCGGTCGTTCCGCAGTTTGTCGAATACACTTAAAATATCCCTGTTTATGAAACAATTGTCAAAGCGGGCGCGACGTCTGCTCACCGGTGCGGCGCTGGCCCTGCTCCTGTCGGCGGCCGCCATGCCGGTGCTGGCCGCGCCGGCTGCTCCCCGCCACACCTTCGAGGTGGGGAAAGGAACGTTCCTGCTCGACGGAGAGCCCTTCGTGATCAAGGCGGCCGAGGTGCACTATCCGCGCATTCCGCGTCCCTACTGGGAACATCGTATCCGAATGTGCAAGGCGCTCGGCATGAATACGCTCTGCGTCTACGTCTTCTGGAACGCCCACGAGCAGCGCGAGGGCGAGTTCGACTTCTCGGGCAACAACGACCTGGCGGCCTTCGTCCGTTTGGCGCAGGCCAACGGCATGTATGTCATCGTGCGTCCCGGCCCCTACGTCTGTGCGGAGTGGGACATGGGCGGTCTGCCCTGGTGGCTGCTCAAGAAGAAGGATATCGCCCTGCGCCACAGCGATCCCTACTTCATGGAGCGTCTGGAGCGCTTCGAGCGGAAGGTGGGCGAGCAGCTCGGCGACCTGACCATCGAGAAGGGGGGACCGATCATCATGGTGCAGGTCGAGAACGAATACGGCGCCTATGCCGAGGACAAGGAGTATGTCGCGGCCGTGCGCGACATCATCCGCCGCTCGGGCTTCGGCGAGGTGACGCTCTTCCAGTGCGACTGGAGCAGCAACTTCACCCGCAACGGGCTCGACGACCTGCTCTGGACGATGAACTTCGGCACGGGAGCCAATATCGAAAACGAGTTCCGCCGCCTGGGCGAGTTGCGCCCCGATTCGCCGAAGATGTGTTCGGAGTTCTGGAGCGGCTGGTTCGACAAGTGGGGGAGCCGCCACGAGACGCGCGAGAGCCGCGTGATGGTCGACGGCATGCGCGAGATGATCGAGCGGGGGATCTCCTTCTCGCTCTACATGACCCACGGCGGCACCAACTGGGGCCACTGGGCCGGAGCCAACAACGGCCCCTTCACGCCCGACGTGACCTCCTACGACTACGACGCCCCTATCAGCGAGGCCGGCTGGGCCACGCCCAAATACATGGAGCTGCGCGAGATGATGGCGCGTTACAACGACGGGAAGAAGCTGCCGGCGATCCCCGCGGCCTATCCCGTGATCACCGTCCCGTGCATCGCGTTCACCGAGGTGGCGCCGCTGTTCGACAACCTGCCCGAACCGGTCCGCTCGCTGGAGATCCTGACGATGGAGGAGCTGGACCAGGGATGGGGGTCGGTGCTCTACCGGACGACGACCCCCGCGGTGCCCGTCAGGAGCGTGCTGGACATGCAGGAGGTGCACGACTTCGCCCAGGTCTTCGTCAACGGCAAGCGGGTGGGCACGGCCGACCGCCGCCTGAACGAGAGCAGCGTGGTGCTGCCTGCCCTCAGCGAGGGCGATCGGCTCGACATCCTCGTCGAGGCGTTCGGCCGCGTGAACTTCGGCCAGGCCATCAAGGACTACAAGGGTATCACCGAGCGGGTCTGCCTCGCCTATGCGCTGCCCAACGGTAGCCGTGTGACCGTCGACATGAAGGGGTGGGAGATCTTCGGCCTCGACGACGCCTATGAGACGCAGCGCGACATGAACTACCGGCCTCTGACCGGCGAGCGCGGCCCCGGATGCTACCGGGCCACCTTCTCGCTCAAGCGTGTGGGCGATACGTTCCTCGATCTGGAGAGGTGGGGTAAGGGGCAGGTCTATGTCAACGGCCACGCCATCGGCCGCCACTGGTTCATCGGCCCGCAGCAGACGCTCTACATGCCCGGCTGCTGGCTCCGCAAGGGCGAGAACGAGATCATCGTGCAGGATGTCATCGGCCCGACCGAGCCGGTCGTGGAGGGCCTTGCCGTGCCCGTCATCGACAAGCTCAACGTCGGCACGCCGGCCACCCACCGCAAGGAGGGGCAGGTGCTGGACCTGACGGGCGAGACCGCGACCGGGGAGGGCGTTTTCGCGCCGGGCAACGGCTGGCAGGAGGTGCTCTTCGATGCGCCTGTCGAGGGCCGTTACGTGTGTATCGAGGCGCTCGATTCGCACAGCGAACGCGAGTACGCCTGCATCGCCGAGTGGTATATGCTGGGCGCCGACGGCAGGCGCATCGACCGCGAGACGTGGCGGGTGCCCTATTGCGATTCGGAGGATGTGACCACGGGCAACAAGGCCGCCGACAAGCTGTTCGACCTTCAGGAGTCGACCTACTGGAGCACGGTGCGCGGCGCGCAGTTCCCGCACCACGTCGTCCTCGACCTGGGCAGCGTGCAGCGGCTCGCGGGCTTCCAGTATCTTCCCCGTGTGGAGAAGGGGGCCCCGGAGAGCATCCGCAGATACCGGATCTACGTGAAGCGCGAGCCGTTCAGGTTCTGACGCCGGGGGCCGGCGGGCCGCCTTGTCCCCTGCGAAGTGCCGGCTGGAATAGTTCCTGCCGGCACTTCCTGTTTGCGGCCCTCCGCGCCGGGTGGCTGCGGGCCGCACGGCCCAAAGGCCGTTTTTGTCGTCAAATTCGGGGAGCAGCCTGCGGTCCGCACGGCTCCGGGGAGCCGGTTTTATCCGTATTATTGACCTTGTCTGTTTGGGTTTTCGCTCGCTTTTTCGTATCTTCATCCCAAATAACCGATTTTACCCGATGAAACGAACTATTCTTTTTGCGGCGGTGTCGCTTCTCTGCGCCGCCTGCGGGGCTCCGGCCGACGACGGGCTGGCGCTGTGGTACGACCGTCCCGCCTCGCGCTGGGAGGAGACGCTCCCGCTGGGCAACGGCCGTCTGGGCGCCATGCCCGACGGCGGCGTCGTGCACGAGCGCGTGATTCTCAACGACATCACCTGCTGGAGCGGATCGGAGCAGCCCACGGCCAATCCCGAGGCGCTCGACTACCTGCCCCGCATCCGCGAGCTGCTCCTTGCCGGGCGCAATCTGGAGGCGCAGCGGATGATGTACCGCCATTTCGTGTGCAGCGGCGGCGGATCGGGCGAGCAGGCCTACGGCAGCTACGAGATGCTGGGGCGGCTCGACTTCGACTTCCGGATCGATACGGCGGGTCTGGCCGCCTACCGGCGCGGGCTGAGCCTCTCCGACGCTACGGCCTACACCCGCTTCGAGGCGGGCGGCGTGCGCTACGAGCGCGACTATTTCGTCTCGCGCACGGCCGACGTGGTGGCGATCCGGTTCCGCGCCTCGAAGCGCGGGGCGCTCGGTTTCACGCTGTCGCTGTCGCGTCCCTCGTGTGCCGAGGTCGTGGCCGAGGGCGACCGTCTGGTGATGGCGGGGCAGCTGCCGAGCGGCCGCGAAGGGGTCGAAGGGGTGAAGATCCGCTCCGTGGCGACGGTGCGCACGCGCGGCGGCGAGGTCGTGGCCCGCGACGGGGCGCTGACCGTCGAAGGGGCCGACGAGGCGGTGGTCTACGTCTCCTCGGCGACCGACTATTTCGACCGTCTGGCGGGGGTTGAAGGGGCTCCGCTCTCCGAGCGGGTCGAGGAGCCGTTGCGGGCGGCGCTGGCGAGCGATTTCGACGCCCTGCGCCGCGCACACACGGCCGACCACCGCCGGCTGTTCGACCGCGTGGCGCTCGATTTGGGCCCGGGTTGCGACCTGCCCACCGACGAACGGCTGGCCGCCTACGGTTCGGGCGAGCACGATCCCGCCTTCGCGGCGCTCTACATGCAGTTCGGCCGTTACCTCCTGATCTCCTCCACGCGCGAGGGGATGCTGCCGCCCAATCTTCAGGGACTGTGGGCCAACACGGTCGACTGCCGCACGCCGTGGCGGGGCGACTACCACACCAATATCAACGTCGAGATGAACCACTGGATCACCGGTCCGGGCAACCTGGCCGAGCTGCAACTGCCGCTGGTCGACTACGTCGAGCGGATGGTTCCCTCGGGCGAGCGCACGGCGCGCGACTTCTACGGCACCTCGGGGTGGTGCGCCCACGTGCTGGCCAACGGATGGAACTTCACCGCGCCGTCGGAGGATCCCTCGTGGGGCGCGACCAACACGGGCGGTGCCTGGCTGGCGCTCCATCTGTGGGAGCAGTACCGCTTCCACCCCGATACGGCCTATCTGCGGCGCGTCTACCCTGTGCTGCGCGGGGCGGCGGAGTTCTTCCTCGAGAACCTCGTCGAGGAGCCCGACCACGGCTACCTGGTGACGGCGCCTACCTCGTCGCCCGAGAACGGCTACTACGACGAGAGCGATAGCGAGATCACCTTCGTCTGCATGGGCTCGACGATGGACGCCCAGATCCTGCGCGAGCTGTTCGGCGCGGTCGACGAGGCGTCGCGGACGCTCGGGACCGACGGGGCCTTCGTCGCGCGGCTGCGCGAGGCGGCGCTCCGCCTGCCGCCCGACGAGGTGAGCGACGGGGGCTATCTGCTCGAATGGTTGAAGGATTACCGCGAGATGGACATCCACCACCGCCACGTCTCGCATCTGTTCGGCCTCTATCCCGGCACGACGCTCACGCGCCGCACGACCCCCGAGCTGCTCGATGCGTGCCGCGCGACGCTTGACCGCCGCGGCGACGACGGCACGGGGTGGTCGCGCGCGTGGAAGATCTGCTTCTGGGCCCGTATCGGCGACGGCGACCGCGCGGCCAAGCTGCTCGCGAGCCTCTTGCACCCGGCCTACGTCGCGCAGCGCGGAGACGACGGCCGGACGACCTACGACGGCGAAGGGGCGGGGACCTATCCCAACCTCTTCTGCGCCCATCCGCCCTTTCAGATCGACGGCAACTTCGGCGGAGCGGCCGGTATCGCCGAGATGTTGTTGCAGAGCCACGACGGCTGCATCGAGGTGCTGCCGGCGCTGCCCGCGGCGTGGGCCGAAGGTTCGTACCGCGGCCTGCGGGCCCGCGGCGGCGTGGAGGTCGACTGCCGCTGGAAGGCGGGTCGTGTCGTGGAGGTGACGCTGCGTGCCGACCGGGACTGCACCGTGCAGCTCTGCGTGCCGGGAGCCGACGCGCCGATCGAGGTGGCCTGCCGGGCCGGAAAGGCCGTGACCCGCAGGTTCTGACCGCCGGCCTGCCGGGCAGGCCGCAGGGCAAAAAGAGAGGAGCGCCATGTTGAATGGCGCTCCTCTCTTTGTCTCTACGTCAGGCGCGTTCAGCAGACCCCGAAGCGGAAGACGATCTTCTGGCAGTAGGTCTCGCCCGGATGGAGCAGCGGCGAGGGGAACTCGGGCCGGTTGACGGCGTCGGGGAAGTTCTGGCACTCGATCGCCACGCCCGCGTAGTCGGCGTAGCGGCCGCCCGACTTGGTCTGGGGCGATCCCGAGAGCCAGTTGCCCGTGTAGATCATCACGCTGGGCTGCGAGCTGAGCACCTCGACGCAGCGGCCCGACTTCGGGTCGCGCAGCGTGCCGACCTCGCCCAGGATGCCGGGCTTCCAGCCGTCGATGGCGAAGGGGTGGTCGTAGCCGCGGAAGTCGCGGATGTGGTTGAACTCCGAGCCGATACCCGGGCGCAGCGGGCGGAACGTGCGGAAATCCTGCGGCGTGCCCTCGACGTCGAGCATCCGGCCCGTGGGGATCTGGTACTCGTTCATCTCGGGAACCTGCGAGGCGTTGAGTCGCAGCTCGTGGTCGAGCACGTCGCCCGACGCTTCGCCCGCGAGGTTGAAGTAGACGTGGTTCGTGAGGTTGACCACCGTCGTGCGGTCGGTGCGGGCGCGGTAGGTGAGTTCCAGCGCGTTGTCGTCGTCGAAGTCGAAGACCGCCTCGACCGCGAGTTCGCCGGGGTAGCCTTGGTCGCCGTCCTCCGAGAGGAGCTCCATGACCACGCGGTTGGTCTCCACGCGGCTCTCCCACACGCGGTTGGCGAAGTTCTTGGTGCCGCCGTGGAGGTGGTTCCGGCCGTTGTTGATCTCCAGCGAGTATTGCTCGCCGTCGACGGTCATGCGGCCCAGGGCGATGCGGTTGGCGCAGCGGCCCACGCTCTTGCCGGCGGCCGGGCCGTCGAAGAAGTAGCCCTCGGGGCGGTCGTAGCCCAGCACCACGTCGGCCATGCGGCCCTCGCGGTCGGGCATCTTCACCGAGACGATCGCCGCGCCGAAGTTGGTGATCTGGACCTCGGCGCCGCGGTCGTTGCGCAGCGTGTAGAGGATGATGGCTTCGCCTTCGGGCGTCGCGCCCCAGACGTGTTGTTCGATCTGTACCATATCTTGCGTAAGTTTTAAGGTTGTCGTGAGGGTTGCCGGCGCACGGGGCGTCGGCCTGGCGGCACGGCTCCGGGTGCGCGCCGTTGTGAGTGTAGACACGTTTCGGACATGTCCGAAGCGTAGCGGCCCGCAGCCACCCCCGGCGGAGGGCCGCTCTCATCGCATTCGCTCGAAAAGCGGCCTCCGCTGGCTGCGGTCTGCTCGAAAAGCCTCTTCTGGCTATCTGCAGCTTGCGTGAAAAGCCTCCTTGGGCTATCTGCGTCCCGCGCGGGAGGGCTTACTCTCCCGGCTGTAACGTGGCGATGAGCCGGTCGATGCGGCGCAGGCACTCCTCGCGGCCGATGAAGGCCGTCACGTCGTACATGCCCGGGCCCTTGCCGGCGCCCACGAGCGCCAGGCGCAGTGTGTTCATCACCTGCCCCATGCCGTAGCCCCGCTCCTCGATCCAGGCGCGGACGATGCGCTCGGTGTTCTCCAGCGAGAAGTCGTCGATCGAGGCCAGCACCCCGCGCAGCTCGGCGAGGATCGCGGGGTTCTGCCCCTTCCAGTACTTCCGGGCCTGCTTCTCCTCGTAGGTGTCGGGTGCCACGAAGAAGAACGACGTGAGGTCCCACAGCTCGGTCAGAAGCTGCGCGCGCTCCTTCATGATGCCTGCGGCCTTGCCCGCCACTTCGTCCGCGACCTCGATGCCGTGGGCGCGCAGGATGGGCTGGTAGAGCGCCGCCAGCTCCTGTTCGTTCATGCGGTGGAGGTACTGGGCGTTGAACCAGCGAGCCTTGTCGGGCTGGAAACGGGCGCCCGATTTCGAGACGCGATCCAGTGAGAAGCTGTCGACGAGCTCCTGCATCGTGAAGAGCTCCTGCTCCGTGCCGGGGTTCCAGCCCAGCAGCGCCAGCATGTTGATGAAGGCCTGGGGCAGGTAGCCGTCCTCGCGGTAGCCGTGGGCCGTCTCGCCGGTGGTGGGGGAGGTCCAGAAGAGCGGGAAGACGGGGAAGCCCATCTTGTCGCCGTCGCGCTTCGACAGCTTGCCGCCCCCCGTGGGCTTGAGCAGCAGCGGCAGGTGGGCGAACTCGGGTCGAGACGCCTCCCAGCCGAAGGCGCGGTAGAGCAGGTAGTGGAGCGGTAGCGAGGGGAGCCACTCCTCGCCGCGGATGACGTGCGAGATCTCCATCAGGTGGTCGTCGACGATGTTGGCCAGGTGGTAGGTGGGCAGCGCGTCGGCCGACTTGTAGAGCACCTTGTCGTCGAGCGTCGAGGTGTTGACCTCCACGTGGCCGCGGATCAGGTCGTCCATCTTCACCACCTCGTTCTCGGGCATGCGGAAGCGGATGACCCACTGGTCGCCGCGCTCGATGCGCGCCCTGACCTCCTCGGCCGGCAGGGCCAGCGAGGTGGCCAGCCGCCCGCGCACGGCGTAGTTGTAGGCGAAGGCCTCGCCCCGGGCCTCGGCCTCGCGGCGCAGGGCGTCGAGCTCCTCGGCCGTGTCGAAGGCGTAGTAGGCCCAGCCCGCCTCGACGAGCTCGGTGGCGTATTTGAGGTAGATCGCGCGGCGCTCGCTCTGGCGGTAGGGGGCGTGGGGACCGCCCACGCCGACACCCTCGTCGATCTCGATGCCGCACCAGCGGAGCGAATCCATGATATACTGCTCGGCACCGGGCACGAAGCGCTGCGAGTCGGTGTCCTCGATGCGGAGGATCATCGCGCCGCCGTGCCGGCGGGCGAAGAGGTAGTTGTAGAGTGCCGTGCGGACGCCGCCGATGTGCAGCGGCCCCGTGGGGCTGGGTGCGAAGCGCACGCGAACAGGTCTTTCCATTTATTTCAGTTCGATTTTGTTTTTGTTCTCTTCATTCAGCCGTTGCGCCAGCTGCTGCGCATACGCGCGCCCCTCCGCGGTGTCGGGCCAGTCGCGCCACTTGCGGCGCAGCTCCCGCAGGGTGGGCAGGGCGGCGACGAGCAGCGTCAGGCAGCACAGGCCGCAGACGACGGCCGCCGCGACGCGTCCCGTGCGGGTCTGCGTGGCGCAACAGCCGGCGACGACGACGAGATAGATCCGCCCGGTCCATCGCGAGGTCGCCAAAAGCAGCAGGCGTTCGTTCAGTCGCATCGCCGCAGCCTATTTCACGCGGTACTCGATGCGCATGGTGATGCGCGCCTTCTTCATGCGCGACGAGGTGTTGAACGACCCGCCGGCCGAGAACTCCTCGTTGGAGTTGGCGCCCGTGATCTGGAAGACGCCCATGCGGGCCGAAGCCACCTTGCCGATCTTCGTGCCGGCGTTGACGGCGATCTTCTCGGCGCGCGTGCGTGCGTCGGCCGAGGCCTTCTCGATGAGGCCCATCTTCACGTCGTCGAGCTTCGTGTAGTAGTAGTCGGGGGCGTAGGCCTCGATCGACACGCCCTGGGCGATCAGCGACGAGATCTCGCGCGAGACGGTCTCGACCTTCTCCACGTCGGTCGACTCGACGGTGAAGCGCTGGCGCAGCTGGTAGCCCGTGAAGCGCTGCCCGGCCCAGTTGCCGTTGGCGTTGTAGACGGGGGTGTACTGCTTGTCGACGTTGACGAACTCGAAGACGACGTTCGCGGCGGCCACGCCCTTCGATGCCAGATATTCCTGCACCTTGCGCTTGCTCTCCTCGATCCGGGCGTAGCCCGCGGCGGCGTTGTCGGCTTCGGCGGTGAGCGTGCCCGACCAGACGATCAGGTCCGACGTGAATTCCGTCTCGCCCAGACCCGTCACCACGACGGTGTCCTGTACGCGGTACTTGTAGGTGTAGGCACGGCCCAGAACGACGGCGCAGACGATGGCTGCGAGGCCCAGTGCGAGGTATTTCGCGTTTTTCATATTCCTGCGGTTTTACGGTTTTCAGACATTGAAGAGGAAGTGCATGATGTCGCCGTCGCAGACGACATACTCCTTGCCCTCGATCGCGAGCTTGCCCGCGTCGCGGCACGCCTTCTCCGAGCCGAGCGCCACGTAGTCGTCGTACTTGATGACCTCGGCGCGGATGAAGCCCCGCTCGAAATCGGTGTGGATGACGCCGGCCGTCTGGGGCGCCTTCATGCCGCGCACGTAGGTCCAGGCGCGCGTCTCGTCGGCGCCCGTCGTGAAGAAGGTCTCGAGGTTGAGCAGCCGGTAGGCCGACTTGATCAGGCGCGCCACGCCCGACTCCTCGAGTCCCAGGTCGTCGAGGAACAGCTGCCGCTCGTCGTAGCTCTCCAGCTCGGCGATGTCGGCCTCGGTGGCCGCGGCGATCACCAGCATCTCGGCCCGCTCGTCGGCGATCGCCGCGCGCACGGCCTCGGTGTAGGCGTTGCCCGTGGCGGCGCTCTTCTCGTCGACGTTGCAGACGTAGAGCACCGGCTTGTCGGTCAGCAGATTGAGGTCGGCGACCAGCTTGCGGTCCTCCTTGTCGAGCTCGAGCGTGCGGGCGCTCTTGCCCTGCTCGAGCAGCGCCTTGTATTGCAGCAGCAGTTCGACGGCGCGCTTGGCCTGCTTGTCGCCGCCCGACGTGGCGGCCTTCTGCGTCTTGGCGAGGCGGTTCTCCACCGTTTCGAGGTCCTTGAGCTGAAGCTCGGTATCGATGATCCCCTTGTCGCGCACGGGGTCGATCGACCCGTCGACGTGGGTGATGTTGCCGTTGTCGAAGCAGCGCAGCACGTGGATGATCGCGTGGGTGTTGCGTATGTTGCCCAGGAACTTGTTGCCCAGGCCCTCGCCCTTCGAGGCCCCCTTGACCAGTCCGGCGATGTCGACGATCTCGATCGTCGTGGGGACGACGCGCTTGGGGTTGTCGATCTCGGCCAGGCGGACGAGCCGCTGGTCGGGGACGGTGATGACGCCCACGTTGGGCTCGATGGTGCAGAAGGGGAAGTTGGCTGCCTGCGCCTTGGCGTTGGACAGGCAGTTGAAAAGCGTCGACTTGCCTACGTTGGGCAGTCCGACGATGCCGCATTGAAGTGCCATGTATCGTTGGTTTGTTATGTCAGCTCGGCGGCCGCGGGGCCGCGGGGTCCGCAAAGTTACGAATTTTTCGTTCGTCGGCCTATTTTTTAGGCAGGTATTTGAGCCGGTACTCCGTGGGGGTGATGCCCTGCAGCTGGCGGAACGTGCGCGAGAGGTTCTTGATGTCGGAAAATCCCAGGTCGGCGGCCGCCTCCGAGACGCTCGCCCCCTCGCGGAGCTGCTGCATGACCTTCTCGATCCTTACGCGGATGATGTAGTCGTAGATCGGCGTGCCCATTTCGCGCTTGAACCGCGTTTCGAGCAGCCGCCGCGAGAGCGGCACCAGCGCCACCAGGTCGTCGACCGAGATCTTCTGGTTGATGTTCTCGTAGATGTATTTGAGCACCTCGGCGATGTAGACGTCGTTGTGGGCGTAGATGTCGGTCGACTGGCGCGTGGTGATGTGGGTGGGCATCACCATCACGTCCTCCCATGCGGCGTCGGGGTCCTCCAGCAGCCGGTCGATCAGCCGGGCCACGTCGTAGCCGCCCTGCTCGACGGCCTGGTTGAGCGACGAGAGGTTGGGCGACGAGAGGCAGCAGATCGTCTCGTCGTTGTCGACGCCCAGGACGGCGATGTCGTCGGGAATGCGCAGGCGCGCCTCACCCCCCCCCTTCGCTTGCAGACACGCCTCGGCGATGTGGTAGGCCTGGTTGTCGTCGCAGGCCATGATCGCCACCGGCTTGGGCAGCGATTCGAGCCAGCGCGTCAGCTGCGTCGAGTCGTAGTACCACAGGTCGTTGTTCGACTCGTTGCGCAGCTCCGAGAAGGAGAACTCGGGGTTGGCCGCCACGACCGTGTCGCGGAATCCGTCGCGCCGCTCGTCCATCCATTCGATGTCGCGCGTGCCGTAGAAGGCGAAGTGGCGGAAACCCTTCTTGAGAAAGTACTCCGCGCACATCTTGCCCGCCAGGGAGTGGGGCCCCGTGATGTTGGGGATGTCGCGGAAACGGCGCTTGAAGTCCTGCGCCACGGCGATGATGCCGTTCTTGCGGAAGAGCCGGACGTTGTCGGTGTTGTAGAACTGGCCGATCACGGCGTCGGCGCGCATCTTCTTGGCCCATTCGACCACCGCCTCGATGCCCGACTTGTCGCGGATCGATAGCGGAAGCCGGATCAGGCTCCAGGGCTGCTGTTTCTCCTGCGCATAACGGGCCATGCCCGTCAGCAGACCGCGGGCGTATGCTTCGGAAAAGTCGGTGAGAAAAATGACGCGTGCCATAAGACAAAGATACGAATAAGCCGAGAGGAAACCAAAACTTGTTTTGAGTTTCCCGAGGCGGAGTATCTTCGGCGAAGCCAAAATACGAATAAGTGAGGGCAAACGCAAACTTGTTTGCAGTTTGCCGAACGTGAGTATCTTCGGCGCAGTACGCGCACACGGGGCTGTGGCGTGGCGTGTCCGTCGCCGCCCAGGGAGCTGCCCGGTTGCCCGAAATGCAGCGCAGGATACTCTTTTTTGATTTCCGGATGATCTTTTTTTTCGATCCTGCGGTTCGATGTCGTGGGCGATCTATCGCAATTTCGGTCTTTTTTGGTCTGAAATCCTGCTGCTTTGCGTAATGTGAGGATATAAAGACGCAAATCGCCCCTCGCGGCTGCTGGGATAGGTTTAAATTTGTATAATCCGAAGGGGAGTATATTTTATGAAATATTATAAATATTTTTAAATTATTAAATAATATCATTATTCGAAGAAAACTACTGCCTGAAGAATTCCGCCCGGTCGGCGATCCGCCGGCCGCCTGCGGAGAAGAGAACCCAAACACACCTATTTATTATTAAAAACAAATGCAATGAAAAGAATCAACCAAACTTTAAGTGTGCTGCTCTTCGTGCTGCTCCTGGCGCCCGTGAGCTTGTTCGCACAGAGTTTCAAGGTTTCGGGTACCGTGTCCGACAAGAACGGCGCGGTGATCGGAGCCAGCGTGATCGTCCAGGGGACCACCTCGGGCGCTTCGACCGATGCGTCGGGTGCTTTCCAGGTCGTCGTTCCCGGCAAGCAGGGCGTGCTGGAGGTGTCGTTCATCGGCTATAAGAGCCAGACGATTCCCGTATCGTCCGCTACGACCCATGTCGACGTGGTACTCGAGGAGGATGCCACGATGCTCGAGGACGTCGTAGTCCTCGGTTTCGGTGCCGCCGCCCGCAAGGCCGACCTTTCGACCTCGGTGGGCGTGCTCGACAACGTGGAGACCAACAAGGCCCGTCCGGTAACCTCGACCGAGAGCATGCTCCAGGGTCAGATGCCGGGCGTGACGATCGTCGCCGAAGGCGGCGACCCCACGGCGACTCCCTCGGTGACGGTCCGCGGTGTCGGATCGCAGTCGGGTGAGAGCGTGCTGTGGGTTGTCGACGGTGTTCCCGGCGCTCCGCTCAACATGAACGACATCGAGTCGATCGTCGTGCTGAAGGATGCCGCATCGGCCGCCATCTACGGTGCCCAGTCGGGTGCCGCCGGCGTTATCCTCGTGACGACGAAGAAGGCCAAGGCAGGCGAGCCCTCGATCACCTACGAAGGCAACTACGGTGTGCGCAAGGCCGCCAATCTGCCCCAGTCGCTGACCTTCGAGCAGCAGCGCGAGGTACGTCGCCAGTCGCTGGCCGTCAACGGCGGTACGCTCTCGTCGGAGTGGAACCTCCCCGAGCTGCACACCCAGACCGACTGGATCGGCGAGATCTTCCGCACGGCGCTCTACCAGCGTCACCAGGTGTCGGTGCAGGGCGGTACGGAGCGCTTCGCCAACCGCGTGTCGTTCAACTACAACAACGAGGAGGGTACGCTCCAGAGCACCTTCAACAAGACCACGAGCGTGCGCTACAACGGCAGCTACAAGATCAACGACTGGATCACCATTTCGGAGGATTTCATGTACACCAACAACAAGCAGCGCGGCACGAACACCGACAGCGGCGAGAACGGTGTGATCCTCAATGCCATGATGTTCCCCCGCAGCGCCCGTCCCTACTACGATGACGGTTCGTTCGGCGGTGTTTCGGAGCTCGATCCCAACCTCTCGGGTATCTTCGGCGACCTGATCAGCCCGCTGCGCATCCTCAACGGCCACACCGAGCTGAACAAGCGTCAGAAGATTTCGTCGACGACCAACCTCACCATCGCCAACATCCTCCCGGGTCTGAAGTTCAACAGCCGCTTCACCTACCGTAACGAGGATCTCTTCTACAAGCGTTTCGATCCGATGCGTACCGAGCCGGGTAAGCCCGATCTGACGAACCGTTTGCAGTACAGCACCTCCGACTTCTGGTACTGGGAGACCGAGAACGTGCTGACCTACGACAACACCTTCGGCAAGCACACCGTGGGCGCCCTGATGGGTACCACCGCCAGCAAGCAGCGCGGCCGCTCGTTCCACGCCGAGGCTACCGGCTTCGAGAACGAGAGCGAGATGTACCAGTACTTCAGCCAGGCTTCGGAGTATATCGACCCCACCGACAGCTATGACAGCCCCGACAACAACGTGGCCCTCGTCGCCCGTCTGTCGTACAGCTTCGACGACCGCTACTTCGTCACCGCTTCGTGGCGCCGCGACTATGCCGGCCGTCTGCCCAAGAACCGCAAGAGCGCCGACTTCCCCTCGGTAACCGGTGGCTGGAAGATTTCGAGCGAGCCCTTCTTCCCCAAGAACGACGTCGTGTCGCTGCTCAAGCTGCGTGCATCGTGGGGCCGTATCGGCAACCTCGGTTCGATCGGTTACGCCTATGGCGCCGCCACGCTGGGCGTTTACAGCCAGGGCAACCGTCCGGGCCAGATCAACGCCTCGACCAACGGTAACCGCGTTTACCCCGTGGCCCGCAACATGAACCTTACGTGGGAGACGTCGGAGCAGACCGACCTGGGTCTCGATATCGACATGTTCAAGGGACGTCTGTCGATGTCGGCCGACTTCTTCATGAAGCGCACCTACGACCTGATCCAGTCGCAGACCTCGGGCTGGCCCAATGCAATGGGTCTGGGCGCTCCGACGGTCAACCTCGGTGAGATCCGCAACCGCGGCGTCGAGTTCTCGGCTTCGTGGAAGGAGCAGGTCAACAAGAACTGGAGCTACTTCGTCAGCGGTAACTTCGCCATCATCAAGAACTGGGTTTCGGACATCGGCGTGACCAACGAGGACGGTACGAAGGCCGTATGGGCCTACAACAGCCGCTTCCAGCAGCTGCAGAACTTCTACCGCTCGGCCGAGGGCGAGCCGCTCTACTCGTTCTGGCTCGTGAAGACCGACGGTATCTTCCAGAGCGACGAGGAGGCTGCCGCTTACGTCGATAAGAACGGCAACCGCATCCAGCCCAACGCCAAGGCCGGCGACCTGAAGTTCGTCGACTTCGACGGCGACGGCGACATCGACGACGACGACCGCCAGTTCATGGGCAGCTACATGCCGAAGGTGACCTTCGCCCTGTCGGCCGGCTTCACCTGGAAGGATCTTTCGTTCAGCATGATGCTTCAGGGCGCAGCCCGTTCGAAGGCTTTCAACGCCACCAAGTTCGCCTACCTGAACGAGGCCAACAAGTCCTTCAACCGTTCGGTGGAGATCCTCAACGCCTGGACGCCCGAGAACCGCGGCTCGAACATCCCCCGCATCAACTCGGCCGATCCCAACAACAACTTCATGACTTCGTCGGACTGGTACCTCGAGGATGCTTCCTACCTGCGTATCAAGAATATTTCGGTTGCCTACGACTTGTCGCGTCTGCTGCGTCGCGCGCGTCACTTCGACAAGCGCAACAGCTCGCTGTCGGTTTACTTCAGCGCTGAGAACCTCTACACGATCACCAACTACTCGGGTATCGATCCCGAGGTCGGCGGCTGGGGCTTCGACGGCGGCAAGTATCCCATTCCGCGCGTCTACTCGTTCGGTGTGAAACTGACTTACTAATTCTTACCTAAAACTTACGAAAGCAATGAAAAGAAAGATATTTGCACTGGTCGCGCTCGTCTCGGCATCGTTGACGATGTCCTGCGGCGATTTCCTCGACGTGGTGCCCGAGGGATATCCGACGCAGAACGGTTTCTTCGCGACGGATAAGGATGCGCTCGACGCCATCGACGCCGTTTACTGGGGCATCGCCCGTCCGACCGACGCCATGTGGGGCCGCGACCTCTTCTGGGAGCAGGGTGCCGCCGACGATATCGTCTTCACCAAGTCGCGCGACTTCAACCTCGAGTCGCTCAACTTCAACGCCGAGCACAGCTGGATCCGCGATGCCTGGAACAACCTCTATACCTATATGGCCAACGCACAGTGGGTGATCCAGTCGCTGCTCGACAAGGGCGAGGAGAACCTCTCCCCGATCGAGAAGCGCGTGTTGGGCGAGGCTTACTTCATGCGCGCCTTCTACCACTTCCACGTGGCCTACCGTCACGGTACGGATCAGCTGGGTGTGCCGTTCGAGCCCTGGGAGAGCTTCGAGGGCGGCTGGAACAACCAGATCTACAAGCAGCAGGAGAGCGTAGTGAAGAACTACGAGCTGATTATCGACGACCTGAAGAACGCAGCCGAGCGTCTGCCCTTCTTCGAGACCTACACGCAGGCCGACTACGGCCGCACGCACAAGGCTGCCGCCTGGGCGCTGATGGTGAAGGTCTACGCATACTGGGCCTTCTGGGATGCGTCGAAGTGGGAGGAGATCCCCGCGCTGGTGGACAAGATCGAGACCGAAGGCCACCGCGACCTGCTCGCCGACTGCGCCGATCCCTTCAAGATCGCCAACAACTATTCGAAGGAGTATATCTTCTCGGTGCACTCGACCGGCGGCTCGAATCCGAGCGGCAGCGAGTTCGTGGGTATCTGCCTGCGCAACACCGGTTGGGGTTACTACAACGGCTGGGGTTCGATCAAGCCCACGCACAACCTCTACATGGAGTACGAGAAGAACGCGGGCGACAAGCGCAAGCAGCTCAACCTGATCGGCTACAAGCCCGAGATCAATACCTTCACCTTCTTCGGCAACCAGAACTTCCATTACACGGAGAACGGCGGTGACGCCGTGCTGTCGGGCTATTCGATCGCCAAGTACATGGAGCCCTACACCTATGGCAACGAGGTCTACAAGGACGGTGTCCTCGATGCAGGTGCCACGGCCGCCACGAACCCCTACATCTCGACCAACGGCGACTATCCGACGACCGACCTCTGCGTATCGCTGCTGCGTCACGCCGAGATGGTCCTCTTCAAGGCCGAGGCGCTCGTGATGATGGGCAAGTCGGGTGCCGCCAAGGAGCTCAACCGTCTGACGAGCCGTGCCGGTCTGGGCGACCTCTACACCGAGGGTTCGGTCACGATGGAGGATGTGATGCACGAGCGCCGCTGCGAGCTGGCATTCGAGTTCACCGACCGCTTCATGGACCTCAAGCGCTGGTCGCGTCTGACGGGTCTTTCGGACGAATACACCACCTCCAAGATCCTCGGCAAGCGTACGCTGGGTAACGTGCCCGCGGATATCAACGACTCGAACTCCAAGTGCGAGGTCAAGGAGATCTGGCCCGTCGGCGACGGCGCCACCCGTACCTGGAAGGAGAGCTGCCTGGTGTTCCCCTATCCTTCGCAGGAGATCGTGAAGGCGGGCGGCATGTGGAAGCAGCCCAACTGATGATCTGATCTGAATTTTTGCTGAGCCGGATACTCGCAAGGGTATCCGGCTTCGCAAAAATTTTTCATCTTCCCCGGATTTCGTCTGCGATCGGGGTTCCGTTCTGTTCGAAGCGATGCTTTTTTGTTGTTGATTTTCCGCTCCGTGCGGCCTCTGCCGTTTCGATTGCGACCGATTCGTTCCCCGGAGCGAATCGTTGGTAGTGCGAAAACGCCTCGCCGCTTTCGGCCGGATATTCCGCCGAAATAGCTACCTTTGATCGTCGGAACGACGATCGGCTTTCGTTGGACACAAGAACCGATTTCAAACATGACCCTTTACAAATCCCTTGTTCCGGTGCTCGGTCTGCTCGCCGCGGCCTGCACCGCCGCTCCCGGAGAGCCTGTCGACTATGTCGATCCGCTGATCGGCACGGGCTTCCACGGCCACACCTATCCCGGTGCCACGACCCCCTTCGGCATGGTGCAGCTCAGCCCCGACACGCGTTCGGGCAACTGGGATGCCTGTGCCGGCTATTACTACGACGACGAGACGCTCGACGGATTCTCGCATACCCACCTCAGCGGTACGGGCTGCGCCGATCTGGCCGACATCCTCTTCTATCCCTCGACGCGCGACGACGTGGTCGTCGACGGCTCCTTCGACCACCGTCCCTACCGCTTCTCGCACCGCGACGAGGAGGCCTCGTGCGGTTACTACGCCGTGGGGCTTCCCGACGAGGGGATCCGCGTCGAGCTGACTGCCGCGCCCCGCACGGGCGTGCACCGCTATACCTTCACGGGCGAGGGCCCGCGCCGCATCGTCGTCGACCTCATGCACACGATCACCGACGAAAAGGTCGACCTGCGCGAGCTGGTGCAGACGGCCCCCGACGAGCTGTGCGGCATGCGCCGCACGCAGGGGTGGGTGCCCGACCACTACGTCTTCTTCTCGGCCCGCTTCTCCGAGCCCTTCGCGTCGGTCGAGCTCATCGACGACCGGCAGGCCGTTCTGACCTTCGCCCCCTCGACGCGGCAGGTGACCGCCGCCGTGGCGCTTTCGTCGGTGAGTGTGGAGAATGCCCGCATGAACGGCGGCGTGGAGGTCCCCGCGTTGGATTTCGACGCCGTGCATGCCGCGGCCGTGGCCCGCTGGCGCGAGGCGCTGGGCGACATCGTCGTGCAGGGCGGCACGCGCGAGGAGCGCACGATCTTCTACACGGCGCAGTACCACACCAAGCTGACCCCCAACCTCCAGAGCGACGTCAACGGGCAGTACCGCCGTCACGACGGCGAGATCGGCCGCGTGGCGATGGGGCGCAACTACTATTCGACCCTCTCGCTCTGGGATACGTTCCGCGCCTGGCATCCGTTGCAGACGATGGTCGACACGCGGCTGGTGGGCGACATCGTCCGCAGCATGATGGATATGTACGCCTCGACGGGCGAGTTGCCGATCTGGCCCCTCGCCTCGGGCGAGACGAAGACCATGATCGGCTACCACGCCGCATCGGTCATCGCCGATGCCTGGATGAAGGGGATCCGCGATTTCGACGCCGAGGCGGCGCTCGACGCCATGGTGCGCTCGTCGGATATCAACGAGAAGGGTTCGGATTTCTATACGGCCCAGGGCTTCATCCCCTCCAACATCCGCCGCGAGTCGGTGTCGTGCACGCTCGAATATGCCTACGACGACTGGTGTATCGCCCGCATGGCCGAGGCGATGGGGCGGCAGGAGGTCGCCGACCGCTACTACGCCCGCGCCCGCAACTACGTCAACGTCTTCGACGGTTCGACGGGCTTCTTCCGCGGCCGCCGCGCCGACGGAGGCTGGACCGTGCCGTTCGAGGAGTTCGACACGGGACGCGACTACACCGAGGCCACGCCGTGGCAGTACCGCTTCTTCGCGCCGCACGACGTCAACGGGCTGGTGCAGCTCCTGGGCGGCCGCGAGGCCTTCATCGCCCAGCTCGACCGGCTCTTCACGCTGGAGTCCGACACCGAGATCGACCTGGTCGACGTCACGGGCCTCATGGGGCAGTACGCCCACGGCAACGAGCCGAGCCACCACATGGCCTACCTCTACGATTACGTCGGCCAGCCGTGGCGCACGCAGGAGCTCACGCGCCGGCTGCTCGACGAGATGTACGACGCCACGCCCGGCGGCATCATCGGCAACGAGGACTGCGGCCAGATGTCGGCCTGGTACGTCTTCTCGTCGCTGGGCTTCTATCCCGTCTGCCCCGGCTCCAACGAGTTCGCCCTCACGGCGCCGCTCTTCCCCGAGGCTACGATCCGCCTGGCCAACGGCCGGGTGCTGCACGTCACGGCCGACAACCCGCGGCGCAACCGCTATGTCGCCGCCGTGACGCTCGACGGCGAACCGATCGATCGCAACTTCATCACCTACGACGAGCTGATGGCGGGCGGTGAGCTCCGCTTCGAGATGGCGGCGCAGCCCGTCGCCGACCGCGGCGCTTCGCCCGAGGCGGCTCCCTATTCGCTCTCGGCGGGCGAGGCGGTCTCGATTCCCTACACGACGGCCGACCTGAGCCTTTTCACCGAGCCGGTGGCGGTCGATCTGGCCTCGCTCACCCCGGGCGCCGTGATCCGCTATACGCTCGACGGCAGCGAGCCTACCGAGCAGTCGACCTGCTACGAGCGGCCCTTCACGGTCGACCGCTCGCTCACGATCCGCGCCCGCGCCTTCCGCGAGGGTGCCGCGCCGAGCGCCGAGATGACCTTGCAGGCCGAGAAGGCGGTGTTCCTGCCCGCCGTGTCCGCACGGGCCGCGCACGAGGGCGTGCGCTACCGCTACTACCGCGGCGTCTTCTCGCGCGTGGCCGAGATCGCGGGCGGCGAGGCTGCCGGCAGCGGCACGATGCCCGAACCGTCGATCGCCCAGGCGCCCGACGAGGACCACTACGGCTATGTGTTCGAAGGGGTGATCCGCATCCCCGAGCGGGGCGTGTGGGAGTTCATGACGCGCAGCGACGACGGCAGCGTGCTCGAGATCGACGGCCGCCGCGTGGTCGACAACGACGCCTCGCACGCCGCGGTCGTGGCCACGGGCCGCGTGGCGCTCGATGCCGGGCTGCACCGTTTCCGCCTGCTCTACTTCGAGGATTACGAGGGGCAGGAACTCCAGTGGGGGTGGCGAGCCCCGGGCAGCGACCGCTTCGAGCCCGTTCCCGCCGATGTTCTTTACGTAGATTAACACGTTAAAATCAATGACGATATGAAAAAAATGGTTTATCTGTTGGCCGCCGTGCTCTTTTCTGCATGCGGATCGGCCCCCGCTTCGGCTCCCGAGCTGAAGGTCATGTCCATGAACATGCGCTACGACAACCCCGAGGACGGGGAGAACAACTGGCAGTACCGCCGTGAGCGGATCGCCGAAATGGTGGTCGACGCCGGTGTCGACCTGATGGGTACGCAGGAGCTGCTGGGCCATCAGTACGCCCAGCTCAAGGAGCTGCTGCCCGCCTACGGTTCGGTGGGCGTGGGCCGTCTCGACGGCAAGTCGAAGGGCGAGCACAGCGCGATCTTCTACCTCAAGGAGCGCTTCGAGGTGCTCGATTCGGGCGACTTCTGGCTGAGCGAGACCCCCGAAGTGCCCGGTTCGAAGGGGTGGGACGGCGCTTGCGAGCGCATCGCCACCTGGGCCGTGCTGCGTGAGAAGAGCGGCCGCGAACTCTTCTTCATCAACACCCACCTCGACCACGTGGGCCGCGTGGCCCGCAGCGAGGGCGTGAAGCTGCTCTTCGCCCGCGTCGCCGAGCTCGGTGCCGGCCGGCCGGTCATCATGACGGGCGACTTCAACTCCGACCCCGAGTCGTCGGTGATCGCCCATGTCCTCTCCGACGGTACGCTGCGCCACACGCGCGACATCGCCGCCGAGCGCCGCGGCACCTCGTGGAGCTTCGCCGATTTCGGTCAGGTTCCCGAGGAGCGTCGTCCGCTGATCGACTACATCTTCGTGAGCGACGCCTTCGAGGTGCCCCTCTACGAAATCCTTCCCGATACCTTCAACGGCGGTTACGTCTCGGACCACGCGCCCGTGACGGCCGTGCTTAAAATGGTCAAGTGATGAATACGCGTTTGCTGAAAAACCTGCTGCTGGGGGCCGCTCTCTGCTTTGCGACGGCGGCCGCGGCCCAGCGTCCGATCCTGATCCACTCGCACAACGACTACACGCGTCGCGTCCCCTTCTACCAAGCCTATGCCCAGCAGGTCTACTCGATCGAGGCCGACCTGTTCCTCTGCGACGGGCAGCTGCTGGTGGGGCACGACATCGAGGATCTCGACCCGAAGATGACCTTCGAGGCGTTGTACGTCGAGCCGCTCGTCACCCTCTACGGCCGCAACGGCGGCCGCGCCTGGCGCGACAGCGACGAGGAGCTGCAGCTGATGATCGAGCTCAAGTCCGAGACCGAACCCACGCTCCGCGCCGTCGTCGCGCTGCTCGACCGCTGGCCCGAGGTCTTCGATGTGCGTGTCAATCCCCACGCCGTGCGGATCGCCATCACGGGTAATGTCCCGGCGCCGGCCGATTTCGCCAAGTATCCCGAATACGTGCTCTTCGACGGCGCATGGGATGCCGACTACACGCCCGAGCAGCTGCGCCGCGTGGCGCTCGTCAGCACCAACTTCCGCAATTTCTCGACCTGGAACGGCAAGGGTTCGATCATCCCCGCGGAGCTCGTGCGCGTCGAGGAGGTGATCGACCGCGCCCATGCGATGGGTAAGCCCGTCCGCTTCTGGAACGCCCCCGAGGGCGCCACGGTCTACTACACCTTCTACGACCTGGGTATCGACTACCTCAACACCGACCGTCCGGAGACCGCCGCAGCCTTCTTCGCCGACTTCGGCAACAAGAACTTCTGCATCGGCGAGCACCGCGAAGCGGCCGCAGGCGTGACGGGAACCAAGCGTCTGGACAAGACCACGCGCGACTTCAGCGGTTTCCAGAACGACAAGCTCCAGCTCTCGAAGGGGATCGACGTCTACGAGCCCACGCACCGCAACGACGGCGGCAAGGGCAAGGTGAAGAACGTCATCTACCTGATCGGCGACGGCATGGGCCTGTCGCAGATCACGGCGGCGGCCTATGCCAACAAGGGCCTTTCGCTGCTGAACTTCAACTACATCGGCATTCAGCAGAATAACGCCCTCGACGCCTTCACGACCGACTCGGCCGCCGGCGGCAGCGCCCTGGCCACGGGCGAGCGCCACAACAACCGCCATATCGCCATGAGCGCCGACGGCGTGCCCTATCCGTCGCTCGCCGACTGGTTCCACGACAAGGGACTTCCGGTGGGCGTCGTGACGCTGGGCAACGCGGTCGATGCCACGCCGACGGCCTTCTACGGCCACTCGGTCGAGCGCGACAACTCGGACGAGCTGACGCGCTGCCTGCTCGACGGGCATGTCGACCTGCTGTGCGGCAGCGGCATCCGCGAGTTCAAGCGCCGCCACGACGGCGTCGACATCATCCGCGAGCTCTCCAAGCAGTACAACTTCGTCCGCAAGGTCGACCAGATCAACGCCAAGCCCGGCAAGGTGATCTGCATCGACGACGAGATGGATGCCGCCGCCGAGGAGAAGAACCTCACCCTGCTGGCCGAGGCCACGCGCGAGTCGATTGCCAAGCTGCGCGAGCGGGGCGGCGACAAGAAGGGCTTCTTCCTGATGGTCGAGGGGGCCAAGATCGACTATGCGGGCCACTCGCGCTGCCTGCCCGGCTCGATCATCGAGACGTTGAGCTTCGACCTGGCGGTCGCCGAGGCGCTGAAGTTCGCCGATGAGAACGGCGAGACGCTCGTCGTCGTGACGGCCGACCACGAGACGGGAGGTCTGACGCTGCTCGACGGCGACCTCGAAAGCGGCCGCATCATGGGTTGCTACGTCTCCGACGACCACACCCCCTCGATGCTGCCCGTCTTCGCCTACGGTCCCGGTGCCGATCGATTCACGGGCGTCTATTTCAACACCGAGATCGCACGTCGGATCCGTGCGCTGACCAAGTAAACCGATGGCCATGTTACGTAAAATCGTCGCGGCATGCGTCGTCCTGGCTTGTGCGGCAGGGGCGCTCCGGGCGCAGGATCTGCGCTCGGGGCCCTACGAGCTGCCCTACAAGAACACCTATGTCAAGGAGGTCTTCGTCGCCGAGAACGAATACCGGACCATGAAACCCGAGCGGATCGAGCCGCGCCCCTTCTCCGAGGCGCGGCGGATCCTGCCCGCACCCTTCTGGGAAGGTCACGAGCGCGAGGTGGAGATGTACTGGCATGCGTGGAAGATCGCCGTGGGCAACATCCGCCAGCCGCAGGAGGGGTCGGGCTTCGTCTCGCCCTACCTCGACATCGCCTACAACGGCAACATCTTCATGTGGGACGCTTCGTTCATGATGATGTTCGCCCGCTACGGCTACCGCTTCTTCCCGTTCCAGCGCACGCTCGACAACTTCTACGCGCACCAGCACCCCGACGGCTTCATCTGCCGCGAAATCCGGGCCGACGGCTCGGACTGCTTCGAGCGCTACGACCCCACCTCCACGGGGCCCGACCTGCTGCCCTGGACCGAGCTGATGTATTTCCGCCAGTTCGGCGACACGGAGCGCCTCCACAAGGTCTTTCCGGCGCTGTGCGGCTATGCCCGCTGGTGGCGGCTCAACCGCACGTGGCCCGACGGCACCTACTGGTCGAGCGGCTGGGGAACGGGCATGGACAACATGCCCCGCGTGCCCGAGGGCTGCAACCCGATCTTCTCGAACGGCCGCATGACGTGGCTCGACGCCTGCCTCCAGCAGATGCTCGTCAATGAGTCGCTGCTGCGGATCGGCTTCCACATCGAGCGCTGGCAGGAGATCGAGGAGGTGGAGGACGAAAACCGCTTTCTCCGGCAGTACGTGAACGAGAAGATGTGGGACGAGGCGGAGGGTTTCCTCTTCGACCGCTATGCCGACGGCACGCTCGGCACGGCCAAGGGCATCTATGCCTACTGGGCCTTGCAGACCGACGTGCTCGACCGCGGGCGGCTCGACCGCCTGGTGGCCCACCTGCGCGACACCGCCGAGTTCGCACGGCCCCACCGGGTGCCGTCGCTCGCCGCCGACCACCGCAAGTACAACGTGCGGGGCCGTTACTGGCAGGGCGGGGTATGGCCCGGCGCGACTTCGTGGGGTGGACCGGACTGCCGCCCATCGCCGTATTCATCGAGTACATCCTCGGCGTGAAGTCCGACTTCTCGGAGGGGCGCATCGTGTGGGATGTGGCCCGCACGGAGGCGCACGGCATCGAACGTTATCCGTTCGGTCCGGAGGGCACGGTGTCGCTAAAAGCCGCGGCGCGCCGCACGGCCGGCGAAACGCCGCGCCTCACGGTCGAGACCGACGTGCCGTTCGACCTGACGGTGAACTGGGGCGACGGCCGCAGCCGCACGGTGCGGGTGACCGCGAGCGGCGAAGTGAAACTGTAAGCGGGAGACAACCATGAAAAGAGCGATGTTTCTGCTGTGCGCCGCACTGGCGTGGTGCACGGCGCAGGCGCAGCGGCCCGCGCTGCGCTTCGATGCCGAGGGGCGGTTCAGGATCGTGCAGTTCACCGACGTGCACCTCGATCTTTCGACCCCCTACCGTCAGGGCGAGGCTGTGAAGACGCTGACGCAGCTGCGCGACGTGCTCGCGGCGGAGCGCCCCGACCTGGCGGTCTTCACGGGCGACGTGGTGACGGGACCTCCCGCGGCCGAGGGGTGGCGCCGCGTGCTGGATGCGGTGGAGGAGTGCGGCGTGCCCTTCTGCGTGGTGCTCGGCAACCATGATGCCGAGCAGGACCTCACGCGCGGGCAGATCGCACGCATCGTGTGCGGTCGTGCGTCGAGCCTCAACACCTGCGTGTCGGGCGAGCTGGACGACCGGG
>CANASP010000006.1 GCA_947364365.1 uncultured Alistipes sp. | reverse complement strand
GCGCCTTCAACGGCGTGCCGTCGGGCTTCATGGCCATCGACCGCGTGACGCTGGGGTGGCAGCTGTCCGACCTGATCATCATCGCGGCCCGTCCGTCGATGGGTAAGACCGCCTTCGTGCTGTCGATGGCCCGCAACATGGCCGTCGACCACGAGCAGGGGGTGGCCTTCTTCTCGCTCGAAATGTCGGCCGTGCAGCTGATGATGCGTCTGATCATCGCCGAGACGGGCCTTTCGGGCAACGACGTGAAGTCGGGCCGTCTGACGCCCGAGCAGTGGCGTCATCTGGAGGCGGCGACCAAGCCGCTGGGCGCCGCGCCGCTGTTCATCGACGACACGCCGGCGCTGTCGGTCTTCGAGTTCCGCTCGAAGGCGCGCCGTCTGAAGATCCACAACGACATCAAGATCATCATCATCGACTACCTCCAGCTGATGACCGGCAACCAGGATTCGAAGGGCAACCGCGAGCAGGAGGTGGCCTTCATCTCGCGCACGCTCAAGGCCATCGCCAAGGAGCTGAACGTGCCGATGATCGCCCTCTCGCAGCTGAGCCGCGCCACGGAGATGCGCGGCGGCTCGAAGCGCCCCCAGCTGTCGGACCTCCGCGAGTCGGGCGCCATCGAGCAGGACGCCGACATCGTGGCCTTCATCCACCGCCCCGAGTACTACGGCATCAACCAGGACGAGAACGGCATGCCCACGGCCGGCATGGCCGAGATCATCATCGCCAAGCACCGTAACGGCGCCGTGTGCGATGTCAACCTGCGCTTCCTCAAGGAGCAGGCGCGCTTCGCCGACATGGACGACGCCATGTTGCCCCCGGCCCAGGCGGCCGACAGCCAGCAGGCCTACGACGACTACGCCAGCGGTTCGAACGGTCTGGCGATGGCCGGCGGACTGGGCTCGGCAACGGGCGGCGGCGAGTTCGACATCAATCCCCCGGCGCTGAACGACGAGGTGCCGTTCTGACGGGGCGGCTGTCGAGACGAAACCGAATTAGAACGATAAGAGCATGTTCGTAAGAACCTACGCAGGAGCCTTGGTCGGGATCGATGCCGTGGCGGTCGCCGTGGAGGTGAACATCGCCGGGGGCGGTCTGGGCCTCTATCTGGTGGGGCTGCCCGACAACGCCGTCAAGGAGAGCGAGCAGCGCATCCGCGCGGCGTTCGAGAACTCGGGCGAGCGGATGTCGGGCAAGAAGGTCGTCGTCAACCTCGCGCCGGCCGACCTCCGGAAAGAGGGGGCCGGTTTCGACCTGCCGATCGCCGTGGGGATTCTCGCGGCGATGGGGCGTGTGGAGACCGGGGCGGTCGAAGGGACGATGTTCGCCGGCGAACTGTCGCTCGACGGCTCGGTCAAGCCCGTGCGTGGCGTGCTGCCGCTGGCGCTCCGGGCGCGTGCCGAAGGGCTCGGGCGGCTGGTGCTGCCCGTGGCCAACGTCGCCGAGGCGGCCGTGGTCGACGGGATCGAGGTGGTGGGCGTCGGGAGTCTGCGGCAGGTGGTCGCCTACCTCAACGGCGACGAGACGATCGAACCCGCGGCGGAGCCGTCGGCGGCGAAGGAGTCGCCGGCGGGGTGCTATGCCGAGGATTTCGCCGACGTGAAGGGCCAGGTCCACGCCAAGCGGGCGCTGGAGATCGCGGCGGCGGGCGGCCACAACGTGCTGATGATCGGGGCCCCGGGCTCGGGCAAGACGATGCTGGCGAGCCGCATGCCGACCATTCTGCCGCCGCTGACGCGCGAGGAGGCGCTGGAGACGACCAAGATCCACTCCGTGGCGGGGAAGATCGGCGCCGAGAGCGGCCTGATGACCCGCCGGCCGTTCCGCGCGCCGCACCACCTCGCCTCGCAGGTGGCGATCATCGGCGGCGGGCAGTCGCCGCGGCCGGGCGAGGTGTCGCTGGCCCACAACGGCGTGCTGTTCCTGGACGAGCTGCCCGAGTTCGGGCGCAGCGTGCTGGAGGTGTTGCGCCAGCCGCTGGAGAACAAGCGCATCACCGTGGCGCGGGCGCGCTACAGCGTGGAGTATCCCGCCAATTTCACGTTGGTGGCGGCGATGAATCCCTGCCCGTGCGGCTATTACAACCACCCCGACAAGGAGTGCACCTGCTCGCCGGGGACGGTGCACCGCTACATGGGGCGGATTTCGGGTCCGTTGATGGACCGCATCGACTTGCATATCGAGGTGACCCCCGTGACGCCTGCCGAGCTGTCCGAGGCGACGCCCGGCGAGCCGAGCGCCGCGATCCGCGAGCGGGTCACGAAGGCCCGTGCGGTGCAGCGCGAACGGTTCGGGGGGATCGAGGGCGTCTACACCAACGCGATGATGAACAGCGCGATGCTGCGCCGCTATTGTCCTCTGGACGAAGCGTCGGCCGCGCTGCTTCGGCGGGCGATGGAGCGGCTCGCGCTTTCGGCGCGCGCCTACGACCGCATCCTGAAGGTGGCGCGGACGATCGCCGACCTGGCTGGGCGCGAGCGGATCGAGCTGTCGGATATCGCCGAGGCGATCAACTACCGGTCGCTCGACCGCGAGACGTGGGGGCGGTAAGTTGACCTTCGCGGGTAAGCGGGAGCAGAGGCCGCTGTGCGGGAAATCGAAGTCTCGGGCTTCGGCGCTCCGCAGCCGCCCGGCGCGGAGGGCCGTGCGGCCCGCAGAAGGCCCTCCCTCCGCCGGCTGCGGACCGGGAAAGAGAGACAGATAGAACATTGCGAATATATGGAAAACAAAAAATACAGAATCATCCTCTCGGGTGGCGGCACGGGGGGCCATATCTACCCGGCCGTGGCGGTGGCCGAGGCGCTGAAGCGGCGTCTGGGCGACGACGTGGAGCTGCTCTTCGTCGGTGCCGAGGGCAAGATGGAGATGGAGAAGGTCCCCGCGCTGGGCTATCGGATCGTGGGGCTGCCGATCGCCGGGTTGCAACGGCGGCTGGAGTGGCGCAACCTGCTGGTGCCCTTCAAGGTGCTGCGCAGCGTGCGCCTCGCGCGACGGACGATCCGCGCGTTCGGCGCCGACGCCGTGGTGGGCTTCGGCGGCTATGCGAGCGCCCCGGTGCTGTGGGCGGCGCAGCGGATGGGGGTGAAGACCCTGATCCAGGAGCAGAACTCCTACGCCGGGCTGACCAACAAGATCCTCGCGCGCCGTGCCGCGCGGATCTGCACGGCCTACGAGGGGATGGAGCGCTTCTTCCCCGCCGAGCGGATCCGACTGACGGGCAATCCGTTGCGCGGCAACTTCTCGCAGGCGGGGGCCAACCGCGCCGAGGCGCTGGCCCACTACGGTCTGGCGGCCTCGAAGCCCGTGGTGCTGGTGGTCGGCGGATCGCTCGGCACGCGCTCGCTCAACGAGATGATGAAGGCGTGGATCCGCTCGCTCGACGGCGGTGAGGCCCCCGTGCAGGTGATCTGGCAGACGGGGCGCTACTACGAGCGCGAGATGCGCGCCTTTCTGGCCGAACACCCCGCGGCGGGTATCTGGCAGGGGGCCTTCATCGACCGCATGGACCTGGCCTACGCCGCGGCCGACGTGGTGATCTCGCGCAGCGGCGCGGGGACCGTCTCGGAGCTGTGTCTGGTGGCCAAGCCCGTCGTTTTCGTCCCCTCGCCCAACGTGGCGGAGGACCACCAGACCAAGAACGCCCGGGCGCTGGAGGCGCAGGGGGCCGCCGTGGTGGTGGCCGACGCCGTGTGCCGCGACGAGGCGATGCCCCGTGCCCTGGAGCTCGTCGCCGACCCCGGGGCGCTGGCCGCGATGCGCGCCGACCTGGCCCGTCTGGCGACGCCCCGCGCGGCGGAGGCGGTCGTCGACGAACTGCTGGAGGTGATCGGGAACGATCGGTAGACGGATATTCGAACGACTGAAACGCATGAAACGGAATTACTACTTTCTCGGGATCGGAGGCATCGGAATGAGCGCTCTGGCCCGCTATTTTCTCCACGAAGGGTGCCGCGTGGCCGGTTACGACCGCACCCCTTCGCAGCTGACCCGTGCGCTGGAGGCGGAGGGTGCCGACGTCCACTACGAGGACGACATCCGGCTCATCCCCGACGCCTTCCGCGACCCCGCGACGACGACGGTGGTCTACACCCCCGCCGTGCCGGGCGACCACACGGAGCTGCGCTACTTCGAGGAGCACGGATTTCTCGTGGAGAAGCGCTCGCAGATGCTGGGCCACCTCGCCGAGGGCAAATACGTGATGGCCGTGGCGGGAACCCACGGCAAGACCACCACCTCGACGCTCGTGGCGTGGCTCAACCGCGCGGTCACGGGGGGCGGCTCGGCCTTCCTGGGCGGCATCTCTAAGAATTTCGACGGCAACCTCGTGCTGGGCGGAGGCGACCGCCTCGCGGTGGAGGCCGACGAGTTCGACCGCTCGTTCCTGCGCCTCTACCCCGATGCGGCGGTCGTCACGTCGGCCGATGCCGACCATCTGGACATCTACGGCACGCACGAAGCGGTGAAGGAGGCCTTCGCGCAGTTCATCGGGCAGATCCGTCCGGGCGGCGCGCTGGTCATCAAAGAGGGGGTGGAGCTGGCGATCGACAACCCCGCGATCGCGGTCTACCGATACAGTTACGACACCCCGTGCGACTTCTACGCCCGCAACGTGCGGCTGCTCGACGGGGGGCATTACCGCTACGACATCGTGACCCCGTCGGGTGCGATCGAGGGGTGCACGCTCGGCATCCCCGGGTGGGTCAACATCGAAAATTCGGTGGCGGCCGTGGCGCTGCTGTGGTGCGCGGCGCGGCGCGAGGGCGCGGCGCTCGATGCGGAGCGCGTGCGCGGGGCGCTGGCCTCGTTCGAGGGGGTCAAGCGTCGTTTCGAGTTCTACGTCAACACGCCGCAGGGGGTCTACATGGACGACTACGCCCACCACCCCCGCGAGCTGGCGGCTACGCTCACCTCGGTAAGGAAAATGTTCCCCGGGCGACGCATCACGGCGCTCTTCCAGCCCCACCTCTACACCCGCACGCGCGATCTCTACGCGGAGTTCGCCGAGGCGCTCTCGCATGCCGACGAGGCGGTGCTCGTGCCGATCTATCCGGCGCGCGAGGAGCCGATCGAGGGGGTTACGTCGCAACTGATCGCCGACCGCGTGACGGTGCCCTGCCGGATCGTCGCGCGCGAGCGGCTGGCCGACGCCGTCGCGGCGATGGAGACCGACGTGGTGGTCTCGTTCGGCGCGGGCAACATCGACGCCTGCTGCGAGGCGATCGCCGGGGCGGTAGAATCGAAAATTAAGAATTAAAAATTTACCGCTTGGATCGGTCGCTCAAATACGCCCTGATGACCTCGCTCTGGGTCGCGGTGGCCGCCTATGTGCTCTTTGCCGCGCTCTCGGTGCGGCGCCGGCGTGCCGCGCAGACCGTCGGGCGCATCGAGATCGAGGTGGCCGACAGCTCGTCGATGGGCCATCTGGTCTCGACGCCCCGCGTCATGGAGTGGCTTGCCGAGAGCCGGATTCCGATCGTCGGGACCCCGGTCGACGCCGTCGATCTGACGGCCGTCGAGTCGCTGATCGCCCGCAACGGATTCGTCGAGCGGGCGGCGGCCTACGTGACCTACGACGGGGCGTTGCACGTGACCATCAGCCAGCGGCGGCCGTTGGTAAGGTTGTTGCTCGACGGCTACGACGCCTACGTGACCGAGGAGGGTTTCGCCTTCGCCGCGCCGCGCGCCTCGTCGCTCTACGTGCCGGTGGTGACGGGCGGTTACCGTCCGCCGTTTCCCGCCTCGTATGCGGGGAGCGTGCGCGAGTGGGTCGACGGCCGCAAGGCCGAGGTCGGGGAGCGTATCGCCGCGCTCGAACGCGAGAAGTATCCCTTCTACCGGCGTGAGCGCGAGAACGATCGCCGCATCGCCGCGTTACGGCGCGAGCGGGTGCGCCGGGCGTGGTGGCGGTTGGAAAGCGCCGAATCGTTCGATCGGCGGGTCGAGGAGCTGCGGGCCGAAAAGGCGCGCAAACGCCGTGCCTACCGCTACGAGGCGCGCCTGATCCAGGAGGAGATCGACCGCATCGCCGGGCGGCAGGAGGCTGCGCGGAGGGAGGAAAAAAAGTTGGAAAAAAGCTACGAAGATTTCATGAAACTCCTTACCTTTGTGGCAAGCGTCGAGTCGGACGATTTCTGGAGGTCGGAGGTGGTGCAGATCGTGGCACGAACGACCCCCAGCGGCGCTTTGGAGGTCGATCTGGTCCCTCGCAGCGGCAACCACCTCGTCCGCTTCGGGCGGCTGGAGGACGAACGGCGCAAGCTGGACAAGCTCCTGCGTTTCTATCGGAGCGGATTGTCCGGGATCGGCTGGGACGCCTACCGGACGATCGATCTCCGCTACGAAGGCCAGGTCGTATGCCGGCGGTAGCGGGCGTCGGGGGCAGTGCCCGGTGCGCCTCCGCCTCCGGTGTGTCGGCTTGCGTGCCGGTCCGGCGGACGGGGCGGCGCGAGGCGGGCCCGCCGTTGTCGGCGGTCTTCGGAACGCTGCGGGTCCGGCCGGTGAGCGGCGGTCCCGGAGCGCGGAAACCCGGCCGCCGCGAAAATCGCGAAAGAGGAGAGAGTCTGGAAATTCATTGAACCGTGGAGAGGAAAAATTATACAGTAGCCGTCGATCTGGGGTCGTCGAACGTCGTGGTGGCCGTCGCGGAGAAGCTGCCCGAAGGCGGTCTGGCGATGCGGTGCGCGGTGTCGAAACCCGTCGAGGGGGTCAACGCCGGCAAGATCGATAACATCGAGCAGGTGAGCCGCGCCATCGCGGAGGCCGTCGCGGAGGTCGAGGCGCAGATGAACTTCCGCATCACCGAGGCCTATGCCGGCATCTCGGGCGAGTTCGTGCGTTGTGCCCGCCATACGGATCACGTCTTCGTCTACGATCCGCAGAACGGCGTGAACCGCAAGGATGTCGACGCGCTTTCGGACCGCATGCGCAATGTGCAGGCGCCCGACGACGAGCTGATCATGGAGCGCGTGCCCCAATACTATATGGTCGACGACAGCCAGCGGGTGAAGAATCCCGTGGGGTCGTTCGGCCGCAAACTTTCGGCGACGTTCAACTTCATCCTGTGTCAGCAGACGCCGATGCAGCGGCTGGGTATGGCCCTCAAGCGATTGGGGATCAAGATGCTGGGTGTGACGTCGAATGCGCTGGCGACTCCCGAGGCCGTGCTCTCGGCCGACGAGAAGGAGGAGGGCGTGGCGGTGGTCGACCTGGGCGGCGGCGTGACCGACGTGACGGTCTACTACGGCAGCGTGGTGCGTTACATCGCCACGATTCCCATGGGCGCCTCGGCCATCAACCGCGACATCCGGACGATGGGCGTGCCCGAGAAACATGTCGAGAGTCTGAAACAGAAATACGGCTCGGCGGTCGCCGAGCTGGCCCCCGAGGACAAACTCATCCGCGTCAACGGCCGCACGGCCCGCGAGGCGAAGGACATCCTGCTGCGCAACCTGGCGACGGTCATCGAGGCGCGCGCCACCGATATCGTGGAGTTCGTCCAGCAGGAGATCGCCGATTCGGGCTACGGCGGCAAGCTGGCCTACGGCATCGTGCTCACGGGCGGCTCGGCGCGTCTGAAGCATATCGACGAGCTGTTCCGCCGTGTGACGGGGCTGGAGGTGCGGATCGTCGCCCCCCAGGCGGAGGCCTTCGCCGAGGAGTCGCAGCCGCTGCTGGCCGACCCGGCGCTGGCTACCGTGGCGGGCATCCTGCTCAAGGGTGCCGGACAGGGTTCGTGCGCCGTGGTGGAGCAGCCCGCGCAGCCGCGCAGGGTGGAGCCGGAGCCGGAACCCGCGGCGGAGCAGTCCGCACCGGCCTGGCGCCGTCCGGCCGAGCCGAAGGGGGCGCCGGAGTTCCGGCACGTGCCGCCCCGTGCGGCCGCCGCGGCGCCGAGTGCGGTACCCCAGCCGCCGCAAATGGCATCCGAGCCGGAGGAGGAGGCTGCCGAGGAGCCGCCGCGTCGGCAGGCCCCGGCACCCGAGCCCAGACGCAAGCGCGACTGGGGCTCGATTTTCCAGAAGACCTTCGACCGCATCAACCAGACCTTCTCGGCGGCCGAGGACGAAGAGATTTAAACCGATTGACCCTATAAAAGCGAGGGGAGGAGCGACTCCCCGCAGAACGATATATGACAGACGAATTGATGTCGGAGATCAAGACCCCGCGAACCGACGGCTCGATCATCACCGTGGCGGGCGTGGGCGGTGCGGGCGGCAACGCCGTGAACCACATGTACGAACTGGGTATCCGCGGCGTGACGTTCATGGTGTGCAATACCGACCAGCAGGCGCTGGACAAGAGCCCCGTCGAGCGGAAGATCCGTTTGGGAACCGAAGGGCTCGGTGCGGGCAACGATCCCGAAAACGGCCGTAAGGCGGCGGTGGAGACGCTGCCCGAGATCCGCCAGAGCCTCGAGGAGGCCGGGACGAAGATGCTCTTCATCACGGCCGGCATGGGCGGCGGAACCGGCACGGGGGCCTCGCCCGTCATCGCCAAGCTGGCCCGCGAAATGGGGCTGCTGACCGTGGCGATCGTCACCTCGCCGCTGGCGCTCGAAGGCAAGATCCGCTACGAGCAGGCTTTCCGCGGGATCGAGGAGCTGCGGCAGAACGTCGATTCGCTGCTGATCATCAACAACGAGAATATTCTGGAAATCTACGGCCGCCTGTCGGTGCGCCAGGCCTTCGGCAAGGCCGACGACATCCTGGCCTCGGCGGCCAAGGGTATCGCCGAGATCATCACGGTGGAGAGCGACCTGGTGAACGTCGACTTTGCCGACGTCTCGAAGGTGATGCGCGACAGCGGGCGCGCCCACATGGCCGTGGCGACGGCCGAGGGCGAGAACCGCGCCGAAGTGGCGGCCGAGGCGTCGCTCCACTCGCCGCTGCTCGACCACAACCTCATCGCCGGAGCCAAGAACATCCTGCTCAACATCTCGGTGGCCAATGCCGACCAGCTGATGTATGAGGAGGTGGTGCGGATCCTAGAATACATCCAGTCGAACGCCAGCGTGCAGGACGAGGAGGGCGTGGTGCACAACGCCAACATCATCTGGGGTACGAGCGAGAAGCCGCAGCTGGGCGGTGCCATCGAACTGGTGGTGGTGGCCACGGGCTTCGAGAGCGAGGAGAAGCAGCGGCGCATGACGCCGATCGTGCCAATCGCCGCGTCGGCGCGTGCGACGGCCGCTGCGAAGGGCCCGGAGCCGGCGCCCGTGCTCGAACCGATCAAACCCGTGCCGCCGCGCGCTGTGGTGCAGCGTCCCGCGGAGCAGGTGGTGCTGGGTGCCAAGTCGACGCGTTACAGCAACATCGACCTGCTGCTGGCCAAACCCGCCTACCAGACGCGCAACTCGAAATTCGTCGTGCAGATGCCCGGCGGACGCAAGGAGGTGCTGCGCGACGAGGCGGCGGAGGGCGCTTCGGCGAAGGAGGAGAATCGCGGCGGTTCGCTCTTCGACTGACAACTGCGGGGCGCCATGCGCCCCGCAACTAACTTTCCCGACCTTTGGACACTTCGATTCCCTGGATCACCTTTCACGGCTTCACGCCGCACCTGGCGCTGCTCCTGGCGGCGACGTGCTGTCTGCTGCTGCTCTCGGCGCTCGTATCGGGCGCTGAAACTTCGTTTTTTTCGCTGTCGCACAATGATATAGCCGACCTTCGCAAGAAAACGTCGGCGTCGGCCGATGCCGTGCTGCGGCTGCTGGGCGATGTCGACCTGCTGCTGGCGACGATTCTGGTGGTCAACAATCTGGTCAACATCTGCATCGTCATCCTCACCTCGGGGATCATCGACGCGGCCTTCACTTTCCTGCGGTTCGAGTTCCTCTTCAAGACGGTGCTGGTGACCTTCCTGCTGCTGCTCTTCGGCGAGATTCTGCCCAAGGTGCTGGCGCAGACCGTGCCCGTGGCCTTCGCGTCGTTCGTGGCGCGCCCGCTCCTGGTGCTGCGGTGGATCTGCTACCCCTTCTCCCGCGTGCTGGTGCGCATGAGCAGCCGGATCAGCGAGAAGGCGGCGCGCAGGAACGAAATATCGCTCGACGAGCTGGCCGATGCGGTGGATATGGCGCAGAACACCTCGCCCGAGGAGCACGTGATGCTGTCGGGGATCGTCAACTTCGTGAATACCGAGGTGCAGGAGATCATGAAGCCGCGCGTGGACATCACGGCGCTCGAGATCACCGACGATTACGAGACGGTCAAGCGGACGATCATGGCCTCGGGCTTTTCTCGCATCCCGGTCTACGACGGCGAGATCGACAACATCCGCGGCACGCTCTATGTCAAGGATCTGCTCCCCTACATCAACCACGGCGACGAGTTCGGGTGGCAGCAGCTGGTGCGCAAGCCCTATTTCGTGCCCGAGCACAAGAAGATCAACGACCTGCTGGCCGACTTCCAGTCGAACAAGATCCACATGGCGATCGTCGTCGACGAGTACGGCTCGACGCTGGGACTGGTGTCGCTGGAGGATATCATCGAGGAGATCGTGGGCGAGATCTCGGACGAGAGCGACAACGACGAACGGCTCTACACGCGCCTCGACGCCAAGAGCTATCTTTTCGAGGGCAAGACCCATATCGGCGATTTCGAGCGCATCCTCGCGCTCGACGAGGAGACCTTCTCCGACGTGCGGGGCGAGGCGGAGACGCTGGCGGGGCTGATGCTCGAACTCAAGCGCGACTTCCCGCGCAAGGAGGACCATTTCACCTCCCATGGCATCCGATTCACGGTGAAGGAGCTGGAGGGACATCGCGTGGACAAGATCAGAGTGGACATTCTATGATGCGCTCGCTCGTGGTGGAGCCGCTCCCCGACGCAGCCGCTGCGGCGTCCTGGACGACGGCCGAGGAGCGGGCCGCGGCTGCGGCGTTCGGCTCGGAGCAGCGGCTCAGGGAGTACCTCGGCTGGCGGGCGGTGGTGCGCCGCAGGCTGGGGCGCGCGACGGCGATCGGCTACGACGCCGTGGGGGCGCCCGTGGTGGAGAACCGCCCGGGGGTGCGAATCGCGGTTTCGCACTGCCGCGGCCATGTGGTCGTGGGGTTCGCCGACGGGCCGTGCGGCGTGGATATCGAGCGGCGCGACCGCAACTTCGGGCGCATCGCGGCGCGCTACCTGACGGAGGCCGAGCGGGCGTTGTCCGACGACGAGGCGTGGCTCGGGGTGGCGTGGTGCGCCAAGGAGGCGCTCTACAAGGCGGCCGGGCGGCGGGAGCTGGATCTGCGCGGCGATCTGCGGCTGTTGCGGGCCGATCTGCGGAGCGGAGCGGCCGGGTTTTCGGCCGGACGCTCCGTCGAAGGGGAGGCCGGGGCCTTCGAACCGGGCGATGCGGCGGCAGGGCCGGCCGCGACGACCGACGGGGCGGATGTTTCGGATGCTCCGCTCGTCCGGGGCGCTTCGGGTGCCGTAGTGGCGGGTGCCGACGTCCTGCGCACCGGGGCATCGGGACCGGAGGGCATCGGCGACGGTGTGTCGGCGGGGCCGGAGCCGCCTGCCTGCCTGCTGCCCCTTACCGGGTGCGGCCGGATCGAAGGGCGGATCGGCGACGGCGGACCGGTGCGGCTCGTCGCCTGGTGGAACGAGGAGATGATCCTCGTCAGCACGGTGTGAGGCGCCCGATTGGCGGCTCGTCGGAGCCGGGCGGGACGCAGCCTCCTCCCGGCGAAGGTCCGCGACTTCGCTGTCGCTTGTTGCGCCCTTCGCAGGCTGCGTCCCGAATACTTTGGCGGAAGCAGGCGCTCTTCGGGAATTTCCGGGGAGCGGCAGAGAGTAGCCACCGCGGGCCGCGCCCGGCAGATGCCATGCAAACAATAAGGGCACTCCCGTAAGGGAGTGCCCTTTGTCTGTTGGAGGGGCGCATACACGCCCTCGTGTTGTCAGAAGGCCTCGGAGGCGGTGAAGAGGAAGGCCGAGGAGCGCTTGCGGTCCCAGGGGAGATCCTGGTTGCCGCGGACGCCCCAGCCGTAGTCGAGGCGGATGTTCATCCCCTTCTTGAACTCGAATCGGTAGCCGCAGCCGAAGCTGTAGAGCGTATTCTGCCAGTGGAACTTCTCGGTGCCCCAGACCTGGCCCACGCCGAACCAACCCGCGACGCCGTGGCGGCGGTAGATCTTCTGGCGCAGCTCGACCTGGGTTTCCACCAGCCGTTTGTCGCGGTAGCGCCCCTCGTAGTAGCTGCGCATGCGCTCCATGCCGCCCAGCTTGGCGTACATGTGCCACGAAGGGGTGCCGGCGGTGAAGTCGGCGTAGAGGTCGTAGGCGAGGACTGCCCCTTTCCACAGCTTGCGGTAGGCGTCGAACGTCAGCGTGAAGCGGCCGAAGTTGCGGCGGGTGTTGCCCAGAAAGCGGGGATACCATTTGGCTTCGGCCTTGACGAAGATACCGCGCGTGGCGTTGAACGTCACGTCGCGCGTGTCGTACTGGGCGAAAAGGCCGACGTTGGTGTTGAAGGCGTTGGGTTTGTCGCCCGACGAGGCGATGTAGTTGGAGAAGGGGTCCTGTTTGGCGGGGTCGTAGCGCCCCTGCTGCCACAGGTCGTAGAGCTCGCCGATCTCGCCGCCCGGGTTCTCGCGCTCGCCCGAAGCGATGTCGTGCAGGTAGTCGTCCATGCCCGACGAGGAGTAGCGCGCTCCGGTGTAGTCGATGCCGGCGCTGACGCCCAGGTAGAAGCGGTCGGCGACGGCCGTGCAGTAGGAGATGCGGACGATGCCCATCGTCGTGGTGAGGTTCTGGGCATAGCCCTCCTCGCCGGCGCGGTAGCCGATGCCGTAGAAGGCGCCGGGGAAGTAGACGAAGGCGCCCGAGTAACTCAGCCGCTGGCGGTTGTGGTTGAAGATGTTGTCGCCCGAGAAGCGCAGCAGCACGAACTTCTGGGTGGTGAAGTTGCCGTAGATCGAGACGTTGGAGGGCGCCGTGATCGAGTCGGTGCGGTCGAGCCGGTAGAGACCCGCCAGCAGGAAGCCGATGCCGAAGCCCACGTCCGACGAGTAGTTGGGGCCCGGCGCGATGCTCCAGTCGATCTTCTTCTCGAAGGTGCGGTCGACGTTCGAGCGGCTGTAGTAGTCGATGATGCGGCGGAAGAGGCCCGGGCGCTTGGCCGGAGCGGCGGATAGGTCGCCCTCGAGAAGCGCCGTGGGGTCGGTCGCGGAGGTGGTGTCGATGCTGGGACGGAGTTCGCGGCGGATGGCTGCGGTGTCGGCGCCGGGGCGGAGTTCGCGGCGAAGGGCTGCGGCGGTATGGCCGGCGTGGACGATCTGTGCGTTGTTCTGTGCAAGGCCCGACTCCTGCGCGGCGGCCGGAAGGACCGAAACG
Organism: uncultured Alistipes sp.; assembly: GCA_947364365.1. Taxonomy (GTDB): domain Bacteria; phylum Bacteroidota; class Bacteroidia; order Bacteroidales; family Rikenellaceae; genus Alistipes. Next base: position 97,762 of record CANASP010000006.1, on the reverse strand, counting down.
AGCGCGAGCAGGCCGATGAGGATGCCTCGTAACATGGCGTAAAGGTAGAAATAATTTCCGACATATTAAAACGGAGCCTCGTTTTCAGCGGGTTCGGACGAAATAATGAACAGCGGCGGCGAAAAATCCGAGGGGCGGGTCGGGTTACGATTGGAGTGGTGCCGGGGAGCGGTGCCGAGGGGTGTGCGCATGAGGGTACGGGTGCGGCGTATGCGCCTGTGCGGCTGCGCAACGGAAACCAAACGGGCCGACCTCCATCGGAGGCCGGCCCGTCGTGCGTTGCGGATCGCGTGTGCGGCTACTTGATGCCGAGCTTCGAGGCGATCGCCTTGGGAAGCGCCTTCTTGTTGACCATGATGTCGGTGGTCTTGTAGGCGACGAACGGACGCGAGAAGTAGTAGTAACCGCCGTAGGGAGGCAGTGCGTCCCACGAGTTGAGCACCTTGTAGTAGGGGTTGCCGATCTGGTCGGTGGCCGTGCCTACGATCACCATGCCGTGGTCGTCGGTCGTCTCGTAGTTGTCGAAGGCCTCCTGGCGCATCTCCTGCGTGATGACGCGCTCCTTGCCGGGCTTCTCGAACTTGTAGAGGGCGGCCTCCTTCTCGCGCTCGGTGAGCTTGCCCCAGCGCTCGGCCTCGGTGCCGCTCATGCTCTCGAGGTCGGCCTCGGGGACGATACCCAGCGCCTTGGTGCGGCTGAAGCCCTTCTCGCTCACGTCGGTGCCCCAGGCGATGGGGTAGCCGTCGGCTACGGCGTGGTCGATGACCTCCATCATCTCGTCGAGCGGCAGGTTGTACGACTCGCCCCACATCCAGTTGTCGGGGATCTCGAGGATGAACTTGGTGTAGAAGGGGTGGTGGGTGAACGAGGTGAACTCCACGTAGTCGTCCATGCGGATGGGCAGCGACGCGGCGAACGACGCGGGGGTGTACTCCTTACCCTCGTAGACGAAGGTCTCGGGGCAGGGGCCGAAGTACTCGTCGAGCAGGGCGTTGAAGGCGCGCTTCCAGGCCGTGGAGAGCTTGCGGCTCTTGATCACCGTATCGAGGAACGACTTGAGCACGGGGGTGAGCTCCGAGAAGTCGGGCTTGTCGGTGCCGTAGTTCAGACCCGGGTAGGCCTCGAAGGGGACGATGCCGTAGCGGGCGATTCCCTCGGTGACGTCGTGGGCGGCACCGCCCTCGGCGAAGTTGATCTCGCCGTGCATGCGGACATATTTCTCGGCCTTCTCCATGAAGGTGTGGCGGACGATCCACATCTCGGAGAGGTGGACCGGAGCGCCGCCGGCGCGCAGGATCTCGGCTTCGAGATAGGAGCAGGTGGAGAAGCACCAGCACGTGCCGCTGCGGTTCTGGTTCTTGACCGGGGTCATCTCGATGACCTTGTTGTCGGTGAACCGGTAGCCTTCGGGCTCGGTTTTCGTGTCGGCCGACTGGGCCGAGGCTCCGAGCGTCATGCAGAGCACGAGGGCGGAGAGGAGGAATCTTTTCATAAAGGTTCGGGTTTTATTGGGTTTTGTGTCTACTTCTTGGCGGAGGCCACGATCTTGCGGCACTCTTCGAGGGTGAGCGTCTCGGGCTTGGTGCCGCGCGGGATGCGGTAGTTCTTGCCCTTGTAGGCGATGTAGGCGCCGTAGCGGCCGTTCTTGACCAGCAGGTCGGGCTCCTCGTCGAACTGCCTGAGCGGCGTGTTGGCCGCGGCGGCCGCGGCCTGGTGGGCGCGGACGACCTCGACGGCGCGGTCGTAGCCCACCGTGTAGGGGTCGTCGCTCTTGTCGAGCGAGGCGAACGACTTGCCGTAGCGCACGTAGGCGCCGTAGCGGCCGATGCCCACCGACAGCTCCTCGCCGTCGAGCACGCCCAGCGTGCGCGGCAGGGCGAACAGATCGAGCGCCTCCTGGAGCGTGATCGATTCGATGAGCTGGCCCTTCTTGAGCGAGGCGAAGCGGCTCTTCTCGCCTTCGGCGCCCTCGATCTCGACCATCGGGCCGTAGCGGCCGATGCGCGCCTTGACGATGTGTCCCGTCGCGGGGTCGTTGCCCAGCACGCGCCCCTGGTTGCGCTTGTCGGTCTGCTGCTCGATGGCCGTGTCGACCATTTTGTGGAAGGGACCGTAGAACTGGGAGATCATCCCGTCCCACGTGATCTCGCCTTCGGCGATGCGGTCGAACTCCTTCTCGACGCTGGCCGTGAAGTTGTAGTCGATGATCGGGCCGAACTGCGCCTCGAGGTAGTCGTTGACGACCATGCCGATGTCGGTGGGCGAGAGGCGGTTCTTCTCCTTGCCGTAGCTCTCGGTGAGGCTCTTGCGGGCGATCTTCCCGCCCGTGAGCGTCAGCTGTTCGTAGGTGCGCTTCTGTCCGTCGCGGTTCTGCTTGACCACGTAGCCGCGGTTGATGATCGTGGTGATCGTCGGGGCGTAGGTCGACGGGCGGCCGATGCCCAGCTCCTCGAGCCGCTTGACGAGCGAGGCTTCGTTGTAGCGGAAAGGCGCCTGGGTGAACTTCTCGGTCGCGGTGATCTGATGCGCCGAGAGGCGGTCGCCGGGCTCCATCTTGGGGAGCATCCCCTCGCTGCCCTCGGTGGCCTGGTCGTCGTCGGTCGATTCGGAGTAGAGCCGCAGGAACCCGTCGAAGCGGATGACCTCGCCCTGGGCGACCAGCTGGTGGGCCGAGCCCGAGATGCCGATCTGGACCGTCGTGCGGTCGATCTCGGCCGAGACCATCTGCGAGGCGACCGTGCGCTTCCAGATCAGGTCGTAGAGCTTCTTCTCGGCGGGCGTGCCCTCGATCTGCTGGCGCTCGATGTAGGAGGGGCGGATCGCCTCGTGGGCCTCCTGGGCCCCCTTGGTCTTGGTCTTGTAGTTGAACCAGCGCGAGTACTTCTCGCCGTAGAGGCGGGTGATCTCCTCCTTGCACTGGGCCAGGGCTTGTTGCGAGAGGTTGACCGAGTCAGTACGCATGTAGGTGATAAGACCCTGCTCGTAGAGGTGTTGGGCGACGGACATCGTCTGCGAGACGGACATGCCCAGCTTGCGGCCCGCCTCCTGCTGGAGCGTGGAGGTGGTGAAGGGCGGCGCGGGGTAGCGCTGCGCGGGTTTCTCCTCGGCTTTGACGACGGTGAACTCGGCGCCGATGCAGCCCTGGAGGAACGCCTCGGCCTCGGCGGCCGTTTCGAAGCGGGTGGAGAGCTCGGCCTTGAACAGCGTCTTCTCGGGGTCGCCGGCGGCGTGCAGCTGGGCGACGACGCGGAAGTAGGGGGCCGAGCGGAAGGCGATGATCTCGCGCTCGCGCTCGACGATCAGGCGCACGGCCACCGACTGGACGCGGCCCGCCGACAACGACGGACGCACCTTCTTCCACAGCACGGGCGAGAGTTCGAAGCCGACCAGCCGGTCGAGGATGCGGCGCGCCTGCTGGGCGTTGACCAGGTCCATGTTGACCGTGCGGGGGCGTTCGATCGCTTCGAGAATGGCCCGCTTGGTGATTTCGTGAAAGACGATACGCTTGGTAGCGTCGACGGGGAGACCCAACACTTCGGTCAGGTGCCATGCGATGGCCTCTCCTTCGCGGTCTTCATCGGAGGCGAGCCAGACGGTCTTGGTCTTGGCCAGGCGGGCCAGCTCGTCGACGACCTTCTTCTTGTCGGCCGGGATCTCGTAGACGGGGGCGAAGCCGTCGTCGATGTGGATGCCCAGGTCCTTTTTCGAGAGGTCGCGGATGTGGCCGAAGCTCGATTTGACGATGAAGTCCTTGCCGAGGAACTTTTCGATGGTCTTGGCTTTCGCCGGAGACTCGACGATCACTAAGTTATCCTGCATCTTGTCTGTTCTGTTTATTATATATGCGAAAACCTAAGCATTCGCACACTTAGGTTCCGCTGCGCCGCTTGGGTACGGCTTATTGAATCATGTTGTAGGTCATCTCCAGCCGGATGGGGGCGTTGTTGGCATCGCCGGCTTCGCCCTGGAACACGCTGTAGGGGAGCGCGAAGAGGCTGTAGGCCTCGGGAGCGAGGTAGACGGTGCGGGGGTATTCGAGCTGCGAGAGGTCGACCGGCTCGCCGGCGGGCGTGGCGTCGCGCAGTTCGGCGTAGCTGTTCCACAGGCGTTGCATGAAGGTGGTGATGTTCATGGCGTAGCAGGCGCGGCTGCGGTTGAGTTCGCCGCCGTAGGCGATGGTGTTGCCGTTGTTCTCGTAGGCGTAGGCGTAGTCGGCTACGGGCAGGAGCCGCTTGTAGTCGGTGTAGAGGCCCAGGCGGGGAAGCGACCCGTTGAGCTGCGCGACGAGCGTCGAGGCGTTGGCCGGGTCGATCTTGCGCCAGTCGTAGTCGCTGCCGGGGAGGTAGACCGACATCTTCACCTGGCTGAAGGCGAAGGTGTGGAACGACTTGCCGCTGGCGGCGTTCTCGACGGCGAGGATCTGCTCCATCTCCTCGAACAGTTCGCGCGTGAAGGTGAGCTCGGAGACGACTCCGCCGAGGCCCTCGACGAAGAGGGTCTGCTGCTGCGGACGTTCGGCGAGCTGTTCGCGGGCCAGGTCGATCGGAACGACGGCACCCGTATAGTCGTGGCGCACGGTGTTGATCGAGACGTTGCCGTGGCCCGTGTCAGCGAGGTAGAAGTAGAAGCCCATGCCGATCGTATCCTGGATGAGCGAGGGGTTGTCCTCGCGGCGGTTGCGGCCGTAGACCATGAATCCCGAGGAGGAGAGGTCGGTGGAGTAGATCGTGCCGCGCGCCCCGCCGCGCTCCATCGTCCGCTCGGGCTTGATATACCACCCCTTGAAGGTCTGGAACCACTGCTCCAGGCTGTCGGTGGAGTAGATCGAGTAGTCGCCGGCGTATTCGCCCTCCTGCAGCAGCAGGCGGTTGACGAAGTGGCGGCCGGCTTCGGTAGGCTGCATCGTCACGGCCGTGGTCGCGGGGCCCGTGTTGTTGCTCTTGCCGAGCGAGAAGGTGAAGAGCCGCTCGCCCAGGATGCCTTCGGCCTCGGGGTCGAAGGTGAAGTAGAAGGTCGTATCCTCGCTCTTGTCCAGATAGCGGTTGCTTGTCACCTCGTAGACGCCGAACTCCTGATCGGTGAGCGTGTCGGCGCCGTAGCCGTTGATCGACAGGAAGATATAGACCGAGTCGAAGAAGGGCTTGTATCCGAAGCTGCCCTCCTCGACCAGGTAGTAGTTGGTGAACTGGGTGAGGAATCCCGCCGTGCGGACGCCCGTCGTATCGTCGGCCATCGACCCCATGTAGCCGCTGGCGATGTTGGAGCTGACGATCGAGTCGGTCTGGAAAAGCCGCGTTTCGACGTATTTGCGGGGGTTGAGCCCCTCCGTGCGCGACGAACCGTCGAAAACGGCGTAGCCCGCCTTCATCTGCTGGTCGCCGGGGATGAGGTTCCCGCCGAGCGTATCGTCGACGTCGGTGCAGCCCGCGAAGGTCAGCGCCGAGGCCGCGAGGGCGACGGCGGCCGTGCGCAGCACGGCACGGAACTTATTGGATCGCTTCATAGAATCGGTTGTAGTTGTCGAAAAAGTCGGCGTCGGAGGGCGAGCTGTATTCGAGCAGCGGCGTGCCGTTGGCGCGCACCGCCTCCAATACCTCGGGCGAGACGCGCTCGGAGCCTGCCACCACGCCGTCGGCATATTGTAGAACGAAACGACAGAGGTTTTCGTATGACGGGGTGGCGAGAATCGACAGATTTTTCGTTTCGACCCCTTCGTTGGCGACTTTGCCGGCGAAACCCGGGTCGAGCGCGCCGGGGAAGGCGTCGTCGTAGAGCGAGACGACGATCTTCACGTTGCGGAAGATGGGGTCGTCGGCGAAGGCGTGTTTGAGGTAGATGGGCACCACGCTCGAAAACCAGCCGTGGCAATGGACGACGGTGGGGGTCCAGCGCAGTTTCTTGACCGTCTCCAGCACGCCGCGGGCGAAGAAGATCGAACGCTCGTCGTTGTCGGCGAACCACTTCCCCTCGGCATCGGTCAGCACGGCCTTGCGCGAGAAGTAGTCGTCGTTGTCGATGAAGTAGATCTGCACGCGGGCCGAGGGGATCGACGCCACCTTGATGATTAGCTGGTGGTCGTTGTCGTCGATGATGAGGTTCATGCCCGAGAGGCGGATCACCTCGTGGAGCTGGTGGCGTCGTTCGTTGATGCAGCCGTAACGGGGCATGAAGGTGCGGATCTCGTTGCCCCGTTCCTGCATGGCCTGTGTCAGTGCACGGCAAAGCACGGACTCCTCCGTTTCGGGAAGGTAGGGCGTGATCTCCTGACAGACGTAGAGAATTTTGCTTGCCATGGTGTCCTGTTTTTGGTTACGACGTATATTGGTTGCAAAGGTACGAAAAAAATCTCAATAAAGCGCTTGCGGCTAAAGGATCAGCATCGCATCGCCGTAGGTGCCGAAGCGGTACTTCTCCTCGCGGGCCACGCGGTAGGCGTTCATCACCGTCTCGTAACCGCCGAAAGCGGCCACCATCATCAGCTGCGTGGAGTAGGGCAGGTGGAAGTTGGTCACCATCGCGTCGGCCACCGTGAAGTCGTAGGGGGCGAAGATGAATTTGTTGGTCCACCCCTCCATGGGCTTGATCATGCCGCCCGTGGAGACGGCTGTCTCGAGCGTCCGCATGACGGTCGTGCCGATCGAGACGACCTTGCGCCCTTCGCGCTTGGCCGTGTTGACCGCCTCGGCGGCCTGGTCGGTGACGAAGAACTGCTCGGAGTCCATCTTGTGCTTCGAAAGATCCTCGACGTCGACCGTGCGGAAGTTGCCCAAACCCACGTGCAGCGTGACGAAGGCGCGGTCGACGCCCTTGATCTCCATGCGCTTGAGCAGGTGCTTGGAGAAGTGCATGCCGGCCGTGGGGGCGGCGACGGCCCCCTCGTGGGCGGCGAAGATCGTCTGGTAGCGCTCGGCGTCCTCGGGCTCGACCTTCTCGCGGATCCACTTCGGGAGCGGCGTCTCGCCCAGGGCGAAGAGCGCCTGCTTGAACTCCTCGTAGGAGCCGTCGAAGAGGAAGCGCAGCGTGCGGCCGCGCGAGGTGGTGTTGTCGATCACCTCGGCCACCAGCAGGTCGTCGTCGCCGAAGTAGAGCTTGTTGCCGATGCGGATCTTGCGCGCAGGATCGACCAGCACGTCCCACAGGCGCAGTTCGCGGTTCAGCTCGCGCAGCAGGAAGATCTCGATCTCGGCGCCGGTCTTCTCCTTGTTGCCGTAGAGGCGCGCGGGGAAGACCTTGGTGTCGTTGAAGACGAAGAGGTCCTTCTCGTCGAAGTAGTCGAGGATATCCTTGAAGATGCGGTGCTCGATCGTCCCCTTGGCGCGGTCGATGACCATCAGTCGCGATTCGTCGCGGTTGTCGGCGGGGTGTTGCGCCAGCATTTCGCGCTCGAATTCGTAGCCGTATTGCGATAATTTCATGAAAATAGGTGTTTTCTGAGATACGACAAAGTAATCTTTATACGCAAAAACGATTATTTTGTTTCGAGTTGAAGCAATTTTTCCAGAAAATCGTCGAGTTTCCACGCCTTGTCGGCGCAGAATCCGCCGCTGCGCGTGCGGCGCAGCATCGTCAGATGGCCGCCGCTGCGGAGCGCTTCGCCGATCTCGCGGGCCAACGAACGGATGTAGGTACCCTTGCTGCAACGCACGCGGATGCGGATACGCGGCAGCTCGCACTCCAGGAGCTCCATCTCGTAGATCGTGATCGCCGCCTTGCGCAGGACGACCTCCTCGCCCGCGCGGGCGAGCTCGTAGGCGCGCGTACCTTCGATCTTCTTGGCCGAGAAGAGCGGCGGCTCCTGCAACCGTTCGCCCGTGAGCGCGCGGAGCGCCTCCTCGACCGCCTCGCGCGTGATGTGCTCCCAGGGGTAGGTGCGGTCTACGGGGTGCTCGAGGTCGTAGCTCGGGGTGGTGGCGCCGAGCATGACGTCGGCCACGTACTCCTTCTCCTCGGCCTGCAGGGCGTCGACCAGCTTGGTGGCGCGGCCGATGCAGACCAGCAGGACGCCCGTCGCCAGCGGATCGAGCGTCCCAGCGTGGCCCACCTTGATGCGGCGGTAGCCCAGGCGGCGCAGCGCGAACTTGATCTTGCGCACGACGTCGGCCGAGGTCCACTCCAGCGGTTTGTCGATGACGGCGATATACCCCTCCTCGAAGTTCAGGCCGCGCAGCTCCTGCCCGGCGCTCATCGCAGCACGACGGTTAGGATCGACAGCGTGCCGGCCAGGGCGCAGTAGAGGGCGAACCAGATGAGCTTGCCCCGCTTGACGATCTCGATCATGAACTTGCAGGCCAGTGCACCGACGACGAAGGCGGCGACGAATCCGCCGGCGAGGGCCGGAGCGGGAACCGACATGGCGGCCATCTCGCCCGAGAGGATGTCGAGCAGCATCTTGCCCAGGATGACGGGGATGACCATGAGGAACGAGAAGTGGGCGGTGCTCTCCTTGGAGTTGCCCAGCAGCAGTCCCGTGGCGATGGTCGAGCCCGAGCGCGAGAGGCCCGGGAGGGTGGCGGCGGCCTGCGCCAGGCCGATCACGAAGGCGTCGCGGTAGGAGATCGCGCTCTTCTGCCGCGGGCGGGCGTAGTAGGCGAAGGCGAGCAGCGCGGAGGTCGCGAGCAGCATGAGCCCCACGAACCACAGCGAGCCGAAGAGCGCCTCGATGCGCTCGCCCAGGAAGAGGCCGACCACCCCGGCGGGGATCATCGAGAGGAGGATCTTCGCGACGTAGGCCTGCTCGTCGTTGAACCGGCGCGAGAAGAGACCGCGCACGAGACGCAGGATCTCGGGCCACATGACGACGATCGTGCTCAGGACCGTGGCGGCGTGGAGCGTGACGTCGAAGGTGATGTTGTTGTCGATCTCCACGCCCAGCAGCTCCTTGGCGATCTGGAGGTGGCCGCTCGACGAGACGGGGAGAAATTCGGTGATACCCTGCACGATGCCGAGCAGGACGGCTTGCAACGTATCCATTATTTATCGAATCGTTTCATGATGGCGACGATCTCGGTGACGAAACCGCCGATGACGAGGATCGGGGCCAGCGTGATGCGGCGCCACGAGAACATGGCGTAGTTGAACTCCTCGGGCGAGTCGCTGCCGCCGCCCGTCATCAGGACGAAGCCCAGGACGATGACGGCGAAGCCGGCGGCGAGCAGGAGGTAGTTGCGGCGCGAGAGCGGCATGCGCGGATCCTGCCCGGAGGTGGGGGTGGAGGGCTGTTTTTCTTTCATGTCAGTAAAGGTGGATCTTGTTCGACTTCATGTTGATGAACCGGTTGAGCGCCAGGAAGGTGAAGAGGCCCGAAATGAGAAGGCCTCCGGCCATCATCCCCCCGACGATCGCCCCCAGGCGCGACGCCTGGGAGAGCGTGGCCAGCTCGGGGATCGTCTCGTTGAGCCCGTAGACCGAGAGGCCGAAGAGCAGCGAGGCCGCCAGCCCGGCCCAGATGCCCTGCGTGACGCTGCTCACGAGGAAGGGGCGCATGATGAACCACTTGGTGGCGCCGACGAGCTTCATGGTGTTGATCAGATAGCGTTTCGAGTAGATGGCCAGCCGGATGGTGTTGTTGAGCAGGATGAGCGAGACGAGCAGCAGGGCGCCGCCGAAGAGCAGCAGCACGAGGCGGATCTTGCCCACGGTGGCGTGCATGCGTTCGGCCACGCGGGCGGGAAAGTAGACCCGGTCCACCCCCCGGAGCTGTTCGATGTCGGCTATCAGGCGGTCGGTGGCCGCGCGGTCGGAGGCGTCGCCCGCGAAGGTGAGCTCGAAGGAGTCGAGCAGCGGGTTTTCGTCGAGGATCTCCTCGAACTCGCTCTCGAAAAGCCGGCGGAATTCGGCGTCGTCGGCCTTCTCCTGGCGGGAGACGAAGGCGAGCGAGCCCACGGCCTCCATCGCCTCGATGCGCTTGCGCAGCAGGTCGCGGTCGTCGTCGGAGAGGTCGTTCTTCAGCTCGACGGTGACGGCGAGCCCCTGTTGCAGGTCGCGGGCCACCTCCATCGCGGCGACGAGCAGGTAGCCCACCGATCCGAGCAGGAAGAGCACCAGCGAGACGCTCACCGTGGAGACGATGTAGGAGTTTCGGACTTTGCGTTTCAGTCGCTTGTCTGCGTTGCTCATGCGTTGCGTTTTTTAAAGGGTCGTAAACGGCGGACCGCCGCGGCGAGGGCCGCCAGCAGGATGGCGAGCGAGGCGGCGAGGGTGATCCCCTCGGCCAGCGTCCAGCGCGGGGCGCGGAAGCGCCACTCGACGGTGTGGTGCCCGGCCGGCAGGCGCATGGCGCGCAGGATGTAGTCGGCGCGGAAATAGGGGGCCTGCACGCCGTCGACATAGGCTGTCCACCCCTTGTCGTAGAAGATTTCGGAGAAGACGGCGACGGCCTCGTCGGGCGACGTGTATTCGTAGCGTAGGCGGTGGGGGAGGTAGTCAGTGAGGGCGATGGTGCGGCGGAGCGTCGAATCGCCGACAGCGACGGGAAGCTCGGCGGTGGGCAGGTCGCTGTCGGCGACGACGGCCGTCGTGCGCAGGTCCGTTTCGCCCAGCAGGTCGATCTCCCTGCCGGCCGACGCGGCGCCGACGACGCGGTCGACGAACCATGCGGGGCCGAACTCGGTGCCGCGGCGCCGGGCCTCGGGCTCCCCGTCGGGGCCCGCGACGATCAGGTAGCGCGTGTCGAGCATGTCGAGGACCCCCTCGTCGAGCGTCGAGAGGTAGCGGTCGATGAGATCCTGGTAGCGCGCGAGCTTGGCGCCGTGGTAGCCGCCCACCGAGCGGTGGAAATAGGAGGTCGTGGCGTCGTTGAAGGGGCTCACCGTGAGGTTGAGGACGCGGTAGGCGGGGTCGGAGGGGTCCTTGTCGGCGAGGATCGCCCGGTCGGCCGCCGTGGCGGCGATCCGCTGGCGGCGCGGCGAGGTGAAGTCGTCGGACGAGAGGAACCGCCGGTCGACGGGCACCAGGTCGACGGCGACGACGACGGCGAGCCAGGCGGCGAGCGCCCCGCGCCGGATCTTTCCGGCGGCGAAAAGCCAAAGGCCGCCCGCTGCGAGGAGGATCATCGCCAGCGAGCGCCAGGCGTCGGCGCGCATCATCGCGGCGCGCTCCGAGGCCATCGCCTCGGCGGCGGCAGCGCCCCACTCGATGTCGGTGCCGCGGTCGATATACTGTTGCAGCCCGTTGGCCTCGAAGATGTGGCGGAACTGGTCGGTCATCATCTCGGCGCTTTCGGCCCGGCCGAAGTCGAACAACAGGTCGCCCGCGGCGGCCAGCAGCAGGCAGGCACCGCCGGTGATGCCCGCGGCCCACGCCAGCGCGCGGCGGAGCCGCTCGCGCGGAACCTCGCCCCGCCACAGCGCCGAGAGCGCCAGGGCGCCGAGCAGCGGTACGGCCCACTGGACGACGACCAGGGTCATGGAGACGGTGCGGAACTTGTCGTAGCCGGGCAGGACCTTGAATGCCAGCTCGGTCATCCCCATGAAGTTGCGGCCCCAGGCCAGCAGGATCATGAGGATCGATACGGCGACGATCCACCACTTGTCGCGGCCGCGCAGCAGCGCCAGACCCAGCGCGGCGAGGAAGATCGCCGCGGCGCCCAGGTAGGTTGGGCCGCCCGTATAGGGCTGCGTGCCCCAGTAGGCGGGCAACTGGCGCGCGGCGCCGCGCAGGCCCAGGCCGTCGAGCGTGGCGGCCACGGCGCCGTCGGCCGAGAAGGGGGTGGCTGAGTCGCGGCCCATGAAGTCGGGGACCAGCAGGTTGAGCGTCTCGGCGCGGCCGTAGCTCCAGGCCGTGGCGTAGTCGAGGTCGAGTCCTGCCGTCGCAGCCTCTGCCGTCGGTCGTTCGGCCGCCAGTTCGGAGCCGCCGCGGATCGTGTCGTCGGTGTGCTGCGCCGCGTACCACAGCGGCGAGAAGTTGGAGAGAAGGGCCAGCAGCCCCGCCGCCGCGAGGATCGCCGTGCGGCGCAGGAAGTCGGCGGTGCGCTTCCCGCGCAGGGCCGCGATGCCCTCGCTTATCCAGAAGGCGGCCATCGCCAGCAGGAAATAGTAGGTGATCTGGGGGTGGTTGGCGCCGATTTCGAGCGACGCGGCGACGGCCGTGAGGGCGCCGCCCGTCCAGCGGTCGGAGCGCAGGGTCATCCATGCGCCGCCCATCATCAGCGGGGCGTAGACCAGCGCCCACATCTTGGTGACGTGGCCCGCGCCGATGATGAGGATGAAGTAGGTCGACAGGCCGTAGGCCAGCGCGCCGACGATGCCGACCCACGGGTCGACCCCTGCGACGAGCAGCATGAGCCACATGGAGACCATGGCGAAGAAGAGGAATCCGGCGGGGGTGTCGACCGCCGAGACGATGCGCCCGAGGGTGTTCTTGACCGCCTGGGCGGGGTAGGCCACCGAAATCATGTAGGCGGGCATGCCGCCGAACATCGAGCCGGTCCATTGCGGGTCCTCGCCCGTGGCGGCGCGCGTGTCGCGGATCTCCTTGACCATGCCTTCGTATTGCAGTACGTCGTGCTGGGGCAGTACGTCGCCGCGCAGCTGCGGAGCGAAATAGAGGGCGCTCACCGCCAGGAAGAGCGCGAAGGCCGCCGCTGCGGGCAGCAGGCGGGGGATGAAGGTTTTACCGAAATTCATCTCGGGTGGGTTTGCAGAGGGCAAAGATACGAAAAAATAGGACCCCTCCGTGCCGCGGTCGCGAAATTTCATTATCTTTGCGTATTCGTTATGATTTTACTGGATGACATTCGCAGGCCCGTGGAGGACCGGCTGGCCGCCTACGAGGAGTTCGTCGGCCGCCACTTCACGGCCGAAGGCGAGCTGCTCTCGGAGATGCTGCGCCATGCCCTCTCGTCGCGCGGCAAGGGGGTCCGATCGCTGCTGGTGATGCTCTCGGCGGGGATGAATGCCGCGGTGCCCGCCGCGGCCGAGGGGCGCCGGCCCGCGCTGGCCGCGCTGCTCGTGGAGATGATCCACCTCGCCTCGCTGGTCCACGACGACGTGATCGACGAGGCCGACACGCGCCGAGGCCGCCCGTCGGCCAATGCGCTGTGGCAGTCGCACAAGGCGGTGCTGCTGGGCGACTACATCCTGGCCCGGGCGATGAACCTCGGTCTGGCGAGCGCCCAGTTCGATCTGGTGACGCACGTGTGCGGCACGATCACGGCGCTCTGCGAGGGCGAGGTGCTGCAGGACGACCTGGCCGGACGCCATACGATGACGCGCGAGGCCTACCTCGATATCGTCCGCAAGAAGACCGCTTGCCTGCTGGGTGTGAGCGCTTCGGCGGGGGCGCTCGCAGTGGGTGCGCCGCGCGAGCGGGTGGCCGCCATGCGCTGTTTCGGCGAGGCGCTGGGCATGGCCTTCCAGATGCAGGACGACATCCTCGACTATACGCGGGAGGCGCAGACGGGAAAACCCGCCAACAACGACCTGCGCGAGGGGAAGGTGACGCTGCCGCTGCTGCTGGTGCTCGACCGGGTGTCGGAGGAGCGGCGGACGGAGCTGCTAGGGCGTCTGGCGCAGTGCCGCGACGACGAGGCGGCGGTGGAGTACCTCCACCGCACGGTGGTCGGCGAAGGGGGGCTGGAGCTGGCCGCCGAGGTGATGCGCCACTATGTCACGCGCGCCGTGGGGCAGCTGGCCGACTATCCCGACACCCCCTACCGCAAGTCGCTGGCCGACCTGTGCGCCTACGTGGCCGAGCGCGACCGATGATACCGAAGACAACTAACCTAAATAAAAACGTTATGGAACAGAAAAAACAAAATTTCCTGCTGCCGATCATCGTGATGATATTCCTGTTCGGTATGATCTCCTTCGTGACGAACCTCGCTTCGCCGATGGGAGATATTCTGAAATATCAGTTTCAGGTGCCGAACTGGATGGGTACGCTCGGCGTATTCGCCAACTTCATCGCGTATGCCATCATGGGCTACCCCTCGGGCAACATGCTCCAGAAGCTCGGTTACAAGAAGACGGCTCTGATCGCCGTTGCCGTGGGCTTCATCGGCGTCGGCATCCAGACCCTCTCGGGTTCGGTCGAGAGCTTCGGCGTCTACCTGCTGGGCGCCTTCATCGCCGGTTTCTCGATGTGTCTGCTCAACACGGTGGTCAACCCCATGCTCAACAAACTCGGCGGTGGCGGTAACAAGGGCAACCAGCTGATCCAGACGGGCGGCGCCTTCAACTCGCTGTGCGGCACGTCGGTGATCATCCTCACGGGTCTGCTGATCCCGCAGGGTATCCGCAACGCGCAGATCAGCAACGTATTCCCGCTGATGTTCGCTGCGCTGGCCATCTTCGCCTTCGCCTTCGTGGTGATCCTGATGACCAAGATCCCCGAGAACGAGCCGCAGTCCGTCCGCAAGGAGGAGGGCGCTTCGAAATACAGCCCCCTGTCGTTCCGCCACTTCGTGCTGGGCACGGTGGCTATCTTCGTCTACGTGGGTATCGAGGTGGGTATTCCCAACCTGCTGCAGAAGTGGCTGCAGAACCCCGACCTCAACGTGCTGGGTGCGGGCGTGAACGCCGAGGCGATCGCCGGTTCGGTGGCCGCGACCTACTGGCTGCTGATGCTCTTCGGACGTCTGGCCGGCGGTATGCTGGGCAGCAAGGTGTCGGCCAAGAGCATGTTGACGGTGGTTTCGGGCGCCGGTCTGCTGCTGACGCTCGCCGCGATGTTCCTGCCGAGCGCCACGATGGTGAGCATGCCGGTGTTCAACGGCGCCGAGGGCGTGAGCATGGTGAGCGTGCCGGTCAATGCCGTGATGCTGGTGCTGACGGGTCTCTGCACCTCGATCATGTGGGGCGGCATCTTCAACCTCGCCGTCGAGGGGCTGGGCAAGTACACCGAGAAGGCTTCGGGCATCTTCATGGTGATGGTCTGCGGCGGCGGTATCCTGCCGCTGATCCAGAACGGCGTGGTCGATGTCACGGGCAACTACCTGCTGAGCTACTGGGTGGTGGTCATCGCCCTGGTCTACCTGCTCTACTACGCGCTCGTGGGCTCGAAGAACGTCAACACGGAGATTCCCGTCGAATAACCCCAAGCCTTCTGCGAGGCTTTCGCCCCGGACCGGAGTTTCTCCGGCCCGGGGCTTTTCGTTTGCCGGCGGGAGCGGCATGCGGATTGATCGGATTTTTTCACTAACTTTGTCCGGACAAGATGATCGGATTATGGATTACGCTCGCTATGAATCGCTTCGCGCGCTGGTGCGCGCGAATTTCTCCGAGACGACGCAGCGGCTCGTCGACGAGGCGCTCGCCTATGCCTCGGAGCGCCTCGGAGGGCTCGTGCGTTACGACGGTTCGCCGATGCTGGACCACGCCGCGGGGGTGGCCCGGATCGTCATCGAGGAGGTGGGACTGGGCCGCAACTCGACGGTGGCCACGCTGCTGCACGACGTGGTGCGGCTGGCCCACAAGGAGCTGCCGGGCGAGGCGTTCGTGGCGCTGATGGCCGACATCCGCGCGCGCTTCGGCGACCAGGTGGCGGGCATCTGCATGGGGATGGCCAACATCTCGGCGCTCAAGCTCAAGGTGGCGAAGGAGCAGGCCGATAACTTCCGCGACCTGATTGTCAGCTACTCGGAGGACCCGCGGGTGATCCTGGTCAAGCTGGCCGACCGGCTCGAAGTGATGCGCTCGCTGGCGATCTTCCCCCGCGAGAAGTGGCGCAAGAAGAGCTGGGAGTCGATGAATCTCTATGCGCAGATCGCCCACAAGCTGGGTCTCTACGAGATCAAGAGCGAGCTGGAGGATATCGCGCTCAAATACCTCGAACCGAAGGACTACGAACATATCGTGGCCAAGCTGGAGGAGTCGGCGGCCGAGCGCAAGGCCTTCATCGCCCGCTTCCTCGTGCCCGTGGAGGAGCGTCTGCGGTCGCTGGGCATGCGCTACCACATCAAGAGCCGCACCAAGTCGATCTTTTCGATCTGGACCAAGATGCGCAAGCAGCGCGTGCCGTTCGAGGGGGTCTACGACATCTTCGCGCTGCGCATCATCATCGACTGTCCGCGCGAGGAGGAGAAGCGCCAGTGCTGGACGGCCTACTCGGTCGTCACCGACTTCTATACGCCCAACCCCAACCGCATGCGCGACTGGGTGTCGATCCCCAAGTCGAACGGCTACGAGTCGCTCCACACGACCGTCTCGGCCGAGGGGCGCTGGGTCGAGGTGCAGATCCGCACGGAGCGCATGGACGCCGTGGCCGAGCGCGGTATCGCCGCCCACTGGCGCTACAAGGGGGTCAACCAGGGGGCCCAGACCAGCGAGATGTGGCTGAGCCGTCTGCGCGAGCTGATGGAGGACACGACCCATGCGCTGGCGCAGCGTTTCGACGCCAAGCCGGCCTCGGGCGAGATCTTCGTCTTCACGCCCAACGGCGACCTGCGCAAGCTGCCCGAGGGGGCCACGCTGCTCGACTTCGCCTTCGATATCCACACCAATCTGGGTGCGACCTGCTCGGGCGGGCGGATCAACAACCGTTCGGCGTCGATCCGCGACAAGCTCTCGAACGGCGACATCGTGGAGATCCAGACGCAGAAGAACCAGACGCCGAAGGCCGACTGGCTCGGGGTGGTCGTCACGTCGAAGGCACGCAACAAGATCAAGTCGTTCCTGCGCGAGGAGCAGGCCAAGCATGCGCGCATGGGGCGCGAGGAGCTCGAACGCAAGCTCAAGAACTGGAAACTGGCCATCACGATCGACGAGGCGGTGGCCTATCTGGCCAAATATTACAAGGTGCGTCTCGGCACCGAGGTCTATGCGCTGATCGCTACGCAGAAGCTCGACTTCATGACGATCAAGGAGGTGCTGACCCGCCACCTGTCGGGCGAGGCCGAGGAGGAGCGCCGGGCGGCCGCCGCCGAGGCCGAGCGGCTGAAGAACGAGCAGCGGGCGGTCCGGGAGACGCGCGGCGGGACGGATGCGCTGGTGATCGACGACGACATCTCGAAGATCCACTACAAGCTGGCACGGTGCTGCAACCCGATCAAGGGCGACGACGTGTTCGGCTTCGTGACGATCAGTTCGGGCATCACGATCCACCGTACGGATTGTCCCAACGCCCGGCGGATGAAGGAGAACTACCCCTACCGCGTCATCGAGGCGCGCTGGCGCAAGGGGGCCGAAGGGGCCTTCCGCGTGACGCTGCGCATCGTGGCGGCCGACACCACGGGCATGGCCAACCACATCACCGAGGTCATCAGCCGCGAGCTGCGGCTCAACATCCGCTCGATCAACTTCGAGACGGCGGCGGGCGGCTGCATCGCGGGCTCGGTCGCCGTGGAGGTGCCGGGCGCTGCGACGGTCGACGCGCTCGTCCACTCGATCTCGCGCATCAAGGGGGTGCAGCGGGTTTACCGGGTGAACTGAGCAGGGGCCTTTCTTCCGGTAAATTGCGGCTCCTTCAGGAGCTGGCGGCCCGCAGCCACGGCGGGCGGAGGGCTGCTCGGTTGGGTGTCGCCTCCGTCGCGCCACTCCGCTGGCTGCGGACTGCATGTCCGGAACCCGGTGTGGCGGGAAAATTCCCCGCGGGGCGAAAAAGGCGGGGCCGGCGCTGTCTGGAGGCGCGAGCGGTCGACCCCGAAAAATGCCGAGGGCGGAAGTCTGCAAGACTTCCGCCCTCGGCGTGTATGCGTTGCGGCGTGCCGCTACTTGATGCGCTCGTAGTACTCGCGCGTGCGGGTGTCGACGCGGATCTTGTCGCCCGTGTTGATGAACAGGGGGACGCGGACCGTGGCGCCGGTGTTGACCGTCGCGGGCTTGAGCGAGTTGGTCGAGGCGGTGTCGCCCTTGATGCCCGGCTCGGTGTAGGTCACCTCCATGTCGACGATCGGCGGCAGCTCGGCCGAGAGGACCTGCTCCTTGTCGGTGTGGAACATCACCTCGACGATCTGGCCGTCGGCCATCAGGTCGTAGTTGTTGATCAGGCTCTTCTCGATGTTGATCTCCTCGAAGGTCTCGGTGTGCATGAAGTGGGCGCCCAGGTCGTCCTCGTAGGTGAACTGGTAGGGGCGGCGCTCGACGCGGACCTGCTCGATCTTCTGGCCGACGGACGAGAAGGTGTTCTCCAGCACGCGGCCGTTTTCGAGGTTCTTGAGTTTCGAGCGGACGAATGCGGGGCCCTTGCCGGGCTTGCAGTGCTGGAAGTCGACAACCAGGAAGGTCTTGCCGTCCATTTCGATGCACATGCCGATCTTGATGTCGGCGGCTGTAATAGTCATAAGAAGCGGTATTTGATTGTTATTGTTGTCCTTTGCGCGGCAAATTTACGAAATATCCTCCGAAAATGCAACAGCGTCGCTCACAACTCGATCGCCTTGCAGCGGAGCCCCAGCTGGCGGATGCGTTCGAGTGTGCGCGGCAGGGCGTAGCGCATGTTGCGGAAGGCCTTCTCGCTGTCGTGGAAGACGACGATGGCCCCCGGGGCGAGGTGGCGCGTGACGTTTTTCAGGCAGGTGCGCGGCGAGAGCCTCCGGTTGTAGTCGCGCGAGATGATGTCCCACATCACCAGCCTGTAGCGCTGGCCCAGCAACCGCGCCTGCGCCGGGGTGATGCGGGCGTAGGGCGGGCGGAACAGGTCGCTGCGGATCAGGTCGTTGGCGAAGTCGACGTCCTCGGTGTAGCGTTCGAGGCTCATGCCCCACCCCTTCTGGTGGGAGTAGGTGTGGTTGCCCACGCGGTGGCCGGCGTCGACGATGCGGCGGAAGAGGTCGGGGTACATCTCGACGTTCTTTCCCAGCACGAAGAAGGTGGCTTTGGCATCGTACTTGTCGAGCGTGGAGAGGATCCACTCCGTGACGCCCGGCGTGGGTCCGTCGTCGAAGGTGAGGAACACCCCTTCGTCGTCGTCGATCTCCCAGATCAGATCCGGCATCAGGCGTCGGATTATTTTCGGCGGTTTGAGTCGCATAGCCGAAGGCAAAATTAGTGAATTTTCGACTGATTACGAAAAAAATCGTTATATTTGGCCGAGCCGAAGGCACCCTCGTCCGGCAAAATGCAGGCGCGCTTGCTTGCGCCCTCGCTGATCCGTATCCTTGATTTCATCGAAGATACTCCGGCCTCGGGAAAGTCAAAACAAGTTTTGCTTTCCTCTCGGCTTATCCGTATCTTTGACTTCGGCTGCGCCTCGTCTTAGATACTCCCGTTCGGCAAACTGCAAACAGGTTTGCGTTTGCCCTCACTTATCCGTATCTTTGTCAAACGTACAAAACCTTCAGACCATGAAACATCCGCTCCTTCGTATCTCCCTGCTTGTCGTGCTGGCCCTCTCGGCGGTCGGCTGCGACGCCTTCCGTTCGCTCACCACCTCGGCGCAGACCGCGCAGGGCAAACCCTATGAACTGATCGTGGTGTGCGGTCAGGAGGGGTGGACCGGCCCGCTGGGCGATTCGCTGCGCGCCGTCTTCGCCGCGCCGGTGCCCTATCTGAACCAGACCGAGCCCCGTTTCGATATCCAGCGCGTGACGCCGCGCGGATTCACCAAGCTGGTGGTCAACCACCGCAACATCCTCAAGACGCTGGTCGACGGCGAGCTGGCGGAGGCCGCCGCGGCCGTGCAGTACGACGTGACGGCGCGTCCGCAGCTGGTGGTGACGTTGCAGGGGCCGAGCAACGCGGCGCTGGCCGCCTATGTGGGCGAGCACGGCGACGAGCTGTTGCAGGTCTTCGAGAGCGCCGAGCGCGACCGCGCGGTGGAGTTCAACCGTACGTTCGGCGAGGCGAAGGTCTCGGCGGTGATCGCCGAGCGGTTCGGCGTGGAGATGGCCGTGCCGAAGGGGTATGTGCTGGCGGCCAACGAGCCCGATTTCGTGTGGGCCCGCTTCGAATACCCCACCGCGAGCCAGGGCTTCGCCGTCTACTCCTATCCCTACGAGGGGCCGCAGTCGCTCGCTCCCGAGGCGCTCGTGGCCGCGCGTAACCGTTTCATGGCCCGCATACCCGGCCCGACCGACGGGTCGTACATGACCACCTCGACCGCTTTCGAGCCCGACTACCGCATGTTCCGCCTCGAAGGGCGCCTGTGGTGCGAGATGCGCGGATTCTGGGATGTCGAGGGCGACTTCATGGGCGGTCCTTACGTGAGCTACACGACCGTGGATACCGCTACGGGACGGGTATTCACCTTCGACGGCTATGTCTAT
This sequence comes from uncultured Alistipes sp., assembly GCA_947364365.1. Taxonomy (GTDB): domain Bacteria; phylum Bacteroidota; class Bacteroidia; order Bacteroidales; family Rikenellaceae; genus Alistipes. The sequence continues at coordinate 77,622 of CANASP010000006.1, read as the reverse complement.
GCGCCCGATCTGAACAAACCCCGCAAGCGCAACTTCGTGCGCGGCATCGAGCACCTGCTCTACGGCATCGACTTCCCCGCGGCAGAAAAGTAACCGCCGCCCTTGTCGCAGCTGCTGACATACCTGCTCGTCGGGCTCTACTCCCTGACGATCCTCGGCATCATCGCGGTGATCATCGCCGACAACCGCAATCCGCTCAAGACGGTGCCGTGGATCATCGTGCTGGTCTTCGCGCCCGTCGTGGGGCTGTTTTTCTATTTCTTCTTCGGGCAGAACCTCGCCAAGCGGCACATCATCCCGCGGCGCACGCGCCGGCGCATCACCCAGCAGATCGGGGCGATCGGGCAGACGGGGTTGCCCGGGCTGCCCGAGCACTACCGTCCGCTGGCCGAACTGCTCATGGCGACGATCCGCGCAGTGCCGCTGCGCGGCAGCCGGATCGAACCCTATACCGACGGAGCGGCCAAGATGGAGGCGCTGCTCGGCGAGATCGCGCGGGCGCGCCACCACATCCACGTGCAGTACTACATCCTCGCCGACGACGCGACGGGCCGCCGCCTCAGCGACGCCCTGATCGCCCGGGCGCGCGAAGGGGTCGAGGTGCGCGTGTTGTACGACGACGTGGGGTCGGTGTCGACGCGGCGCGGCTTCTTCGATGCGATGCGTCGCGAAGGGATCGAGTGCCGCGCCTTCCTCCACGTGCAGTTTCCCCGCTTCACGAGCAAGGTCAACTACCGCAACCACCGCAAGATCGTCGTCATCGACGGCCGCGTGGCCTTCTTCGGCGGCATGAACGTCGCCGACCGTTATGTCGAGGGGGTGGCGTGGGGTATTTGGCGCGACATCCATTTCCGGGTCGAAGGGGGTGCCGTGGCGGGGTTGCAGGCGGCGTTTCTGAGCGACTGGTCGGCGACGACGCGGTGCCGCGTGGGCGGTGCGTCCTACTATCCGCCGGTCGAGCCGCTGGGCGACAACCTGCTGCAACTGGTGGCGGGCGGACCCTTCGGCAAGTGGCGCGCGTTGCAGCAGGCCGAGAGCTTCGCGCTGGCGCGGGCCCGCCGCCGGATATGGATCCAGACCCCCTATTACCTCCCGTCGGAGGTGCTCAACACGGCGTTGCAGTCGGCGGCGCTGGCGGGGATCGACGTGCGGCTGATGCTGCCCGAGCGGTCGGATTCGCGGGTGGTCGACCTGGCGTCGCACTCCTATCTCGACGATATGATGAAGGCCGGGGTGAAGATTCTCTTTTTCGGTGCGGGGTTCCTCCATTCGAAGCTGCTCGTGGTGGACGACGACCTGTCGATCATCGGCTCGGCCAACATGGATTTCCGCAGTTTCGAGCACAATTTCGAGATCAACGCGTTCGTCTACGATGCGGCGTTCGCCGCGCGCATGGCAGCGCTCTTCGAGCGCGATGCGGCGCTTTGCCGCGTGCTTTCGCCCGGGGAGTGGTTCCGCCGGAAACGCTACCTGCGTTTCGCCGAGTCGGTCATGCGTATTTTTTCGCCGCTGTTGTAGCGGCCGGCGTCTGAGGCCCGCAGGATCTGGAAAGCAGTTCGCAGCCAGCGGAGGCGGCTTTCGAGCCTGCGCGAGAAGAGCAGCCCTCCGCGCCGGGTGGCTGCGGGCTGCCGGCTCCGAAAGGAGCCGCCATTTTGTGAAACGCATTTCGGGTTGCAGCCTGCGAAGGGCGGCGACGAAATTGCGGGCCTTCGCAGCCGGACGGTGGCGGCCCGGTACGGGACCGGTCGCCCCACGTGCTGCCGCTCGAAAAACCGCCTCCGCAGCCTTCTCCGGCTGTCGCCCGGTCTGCTCTTCCGCAACGAGGCGCGGAAGAGCGCATCAGATCTCCACCACGCCGTTGCGGATGGCGTAGACCACCAGCGAGGCGGTGTTCTTGCAGCCGGTCTTTTCGAGGATGTTGGCGCGGTGCTTGTCGACCGTGCGTTTCGAGATGAAGAGTTCGTCGGCGATCTCCTGGTTGGACAGACCGCGGCAGACGGCGACCAGGATCTCGCGCTCGCGCGCCGAGAGCTGCTCGTCGGGGGCGTCGGCGCGCGCGTGCATGCGGCCGGTGAGCGAGGTCAGGAGCCCCGGGCTGAAGTAGCTGCCGCCGCCCGCCACGGTGCGGATCGCCTCGACGACGTCGCCGATGTCGGAATCCTTGAGCAGGAAGCCGCGGGCGCCGGCCTCGACCATGCGCGTGTAGTAGCTCTCGTCGCCGAACATCGAGAGGGTGATGATCTTCAGCTCGGGACGTCGGGCGAGCGCCCGTTCGGTGGTCGTGGCGCCGTCGATGCCCGGCATGGCGAAATCCATGAAGACGATGTCGGCCTCCAACTCGGAGAGCCGCGAGAGGAACTCTTCGCCGCTGCCCGCCTCGTCGACGACGCGGCAGTCGGAGCAGTGTTCCAGCAGGCCGCGCAGCCCGTTGCGGAAAAGCGAGTGGTCGTCGACCAGTGCGATGCGGTAGTGTGTTTCCATCGGCCTATTTTCTGTGTTTGCGGCGTCGCGGCTGCGGCCGCGGATCCTGCTGCTGCGTGCAGATGCGGATCGCCGCCTGCATCCCCTTGCCCTTCTCGGAGGTGATCTCGACGGTGCCGCCCAGCGAATTGATGCGCGAGGCGATGTTCGACAGCCCCATGCCGCAGTCCATCATCGCCTGGGGTTTGAACCCGCGGCCGTCGTCGGTGTAGTCGAGCGACAGCTCCGCTCCGTTCTGGGCCAGCGAGAGATGGATGGCCGAGCAGGCGGCATGTTTGAGCGAATTGTTGATCAGCTCGCAGATGACGCGGTAGAGGATCACCTCGATGTCGGTGTCGAACCGCTCGGTGCGCAGGTTGGTCGTGAAGCGGATCTTCACGTCGTGGATGGCGACGCTCTTGTCGATGAAGTTCTGCACGCCGCGCGCCAGACCGAAGTCGTTGAGCACGTGGGGCGAGAGGTTGTTCGATATTTCGCGCAGCGAGCGGATCGCCTCGTTGATGACGTAGGTGGTGTTCTCCAGAATCTCGCGCTGCTCGGGCGAGCGCTCCTCGCGGGCGAGGGCCGTGAGCGACATTTTGGCCGACGAGAGCAGGGGGCCCAGCCCGTCGTGAAGCTCCTTCGAGAAGCGCGAACGGGCCTTCTCCTCGGTGCGCAGGACGGCCGTGAGGATGCGCCGGTTCCACATCTGGCGCTGGCGGTCGAGCCGCGCGATGTACATGAAGAGCTTGTGGGCGTACATGACGCCGATCGAGAGGCATACCGAGATGACGATGCCCAGGTAGGCGAACCACCAGCGCGGCACGTACTGGCCGTTGGCGGCCATGAACTGGACGATGCGCTCGACCGACAGAAGCGAGAATCCCACGATGAAGAGGATCCACACCGAGTTGTATTTGGTGGCGCGCACGAGCCGCAGGGCGTAGACCGAGGCGACGATCTGTACGGCGACGGCGATGATGAGCAGGATCTTGATGAGCATGGGCGCGGGGTTTATTCGTGGAGCAGCTCGCCGAGGCGGCGGGTCTGGGCGTAGTCGGTCAGGTCGACCTGGACGGGAACCACCGAGACGTAGCCGTGGGCGAGGAGCCATTCGTCGGTGTCCTCGGCCTGGGGCTCGGCGTTGACGAAGTCGCCCGTGAGCCAGAAATACTCGCGGCCGCGGGGATCCTCGCGGCGGTAGAACTCCTCGCGCCAGAATCCGCGCGTCTGGCGCGCGACGCGCAGGCCGCGGATCGCTTCGGGCCGTCCGACCGGGATGTTGACGTTGAGGCACAGCGGGCGCGGCAGGTCGGCGCCGAGGATCTGGCCGACGATGCGGCGGCCCCAAAGGACCGATGCGTCGAAGTCGGCGTCGGCGGCGTGGTCGGTGAGCGAGAGGCCGATGGCCGGGCAGCCGTAGAAGCTCCCTTCGATCGCCGCGCCCATCGTGCCCGAGTAGAGGACGTTGACCGCCGCGTTGGAGCCGTGGTTGATGCCCGAGACGACCAGATCGACCCGCTCGTCGCGCAGCAGGTAGTCGAAAGCCATCTTCACGCAGTCGACCGGCGTGCCCGAGAAGGCGTAGACCGTGAGGTTCTCCTCCTCGCGGATGCGGCGCAGGAAGAGCGGCGCGTTCATGGTGATGGCCTGGCTCATGCCGCTCTGGACGGTTTCGGGGGCTACGACCACCACGCGGCCGAAGGGGCGGGCCACCTCGATGGCGGCGGCCAGCCCCTTGGAGGCGTATCCGTCGTCGTTGGTGACCAGTATCAGGGGTTCGCGATTCATCGTTTTCATGCGTTATGTCAGTTACAAAGGTAGAAAAATTATCACTTTCTCGTGCCCGGAAAGCGCGGGGAAAGAAAAAATACCTATCTTTGCCCTCCCATAAGGGCGTAGATCAACCTCTTTCATTGGGCGCGGAGACACGGGCGGCGGCCGCAGGGCCGCAGCGGGATTGCGGGCAAGGGGCCCGCATGGTAGTCGGGGCGCAGCGGGAATGTTGGATGCGAAACGAAAAAATTGTTGCAACACAATGAACAAAGACGCAATCATCAAGCTCGTAAACGAGCAGATGTGGCCGAAGACGGACGCCGACGTGCCGTCGTTCAAGGCCGGTGACACGATCACCGTAACCTACAAGATCGTCGAGGGTAGCAAGGAGCGCATGCAGTCGTTCCGTGGCGTGGTGATCCAGATCAAGGGTCAGGGCAAGACCAAGATGTTCACGATCCGCAAGATTTCGAACGGCGTGGGTGTCGAGCGCATCTTCCCCCTCTACTCGCCTCACATCGAGAAGATCGAGGTCAACAAGATCGGTGTCGTCCGTCGCGCACGTATCTACTACCTGCGCCAGCTGACCGGCAAGAAGGCCCGCATCAAGGAGAAGCGCATGGTTGCCAAGGAGAAGTAGTCTTCCCCGCGCAAGGCAATCGACCGGAAAACGGAGCATCCCGCAAGGGGTGCTCCGTTTCGCTTTTCGGGGTGCGAGGTGTTTCCCGGGTGTCTTTTCGCTTATGGCAGGGCGGCGGTGCGCAGCCGGCGTTAGCGTGCGTCGGAAGCCTTTTTCGTCGGCAATGTCTATTGCGGCTCGCAAGAGCCGTGCGGGCCGCAGCCTCCGGCGGCGAAGGCCCGCGATTTCGCCTGCGGCTCGTTGGGCCCTTCGCAGGCTGCGCCCCGAATCGGGCAGCGAGCGGCGGCCTTAGCCTGCGCAGAGAGCAGCCACCCCGGCCTTAGGCTGCGCGTCTCGCTTCCGCGCGCCGGACAGCCTCCGCTGGCTGCGGCCTGACGATGCGCAGGGCGGCTTATCGCTTGCGCACCACGTAGACGAGGTCGTCGGGCAGGGCGTAGCGGCGGCGGGCCTCGTCGCCCAGCCGCGCGGCGTAGTCGATCGCCTCGGCCTCGAAGCCCGCGCTGCGCAGGCGGTCGACGTAGTCGGCGCCGTAGATGCGGCGGTGGTCGTACTGGCCGAAGATGCGGGTGCGCTCGGCCGGGTCGGTGATCGTGTCGTCCTCGAAGGTCTCGGCGCGCGAGCCGTCCACGGGCGAGAGGAGGATGCCCCAGCCGCCGGGCCGGAGGATGCGGTGCAGTTCGCCGAGCGCCCGCCTATCGTCGGCGACGTGCTCGAGCAGGTGGTTGCACACGACGACGTCGAACGAGGCGTCGGCGAGCGGGATCCGCTGCACGTCGAAGTGCAGGTCGGCGAGCGGACTTTCGAGGTCGGCGGTGACGTACTGTTCCGGGTGGGCGGCGAACAGGGGCTTGAGGTGTCGCATGAGGCAGACCTCGGGGGCGATGTGGAGCGTGCGCGGGAGAGCGGTCGTGAGGTCGGTCTCGCGCACGAGATAGAGCCACAGCAGGCGGTGGCGCTCCAGCGCGAGGCAGTGGGGACAGAGGGCGTTGGGGCGCGAGGTGACGTAGCCGTAGGGGAGGAACCGCCGGTAGCGGCGGCCGCACACGGGACACTCCACGCCGTGGCCCTTGTAGAATACTCCCGCGAGGGGTACGGCCCAGCCGGCGATGCGCTGGAGCACCGGGCGGGGAATGCGGTTGAGGGCGAAGCGGATCAGACGGCGCATGACGGTGAGGAAGTTGAAAGTTGAAAATTGAAAATTGAACTTCGCGGGTGAGCGAGTGCAGAGACCGCTTGCGGGCTATGCCGAGCGTGAGCGAAGTCAAGTTCCCGCAGGGAGGTTAAAGTTGAACTTCGCGGGTAAGCGAGTGCAGAGGCCGCTGTGCGGACTATGCCGAGCGTGAGCGAAGTCAAGTTCCCGCAGGGAGGTTAAAGTTGAACTTCGCGGGTAAGCGAGTGCAGAGGCCGCTGTGCGGACTATGCCGAGCGTGAGCGAAGTCAAGTTCCCGCAGGGAGGTTAAAGTTGAACTTCGCGGGTAAGCGGGGCGGGGCCGTCGGCGGGCGCCGGGTTTCCGCCCGGGCGCTTGAAAAACGGGCCGCCGGATCAGTTGTCGGCCGCCAGTACCTTGTCGACCTCCTCCTGGGCCTTGTGCAGCCGCTGGCGGCACCAGGCGATCAGCTCGGTGGCCCGGCGCACTTCGGCAGCCAGGCTGTCGACATCCATTTCGTCGTTGCGGAAGCGGGCGAGGATCTTCTCGATCTCGGCCATCGCTTCGGCGTAGGTCGGTTCCTGTTTCTTTGCCATATTCATCTGTTTTTATACTGCCGGACCGGTTTTCGGGGGCGGTTCCGTTTCGGAGCGGGCGGATCATTCCCGGTTTCGTATCTCGTCTATCGTCGCTTCGGCCGACCCGTCGGCCACCTCGATGCGGACCCGGTCGCCCGGGTGCAGGGCGTCGATGGATGTGACGGCTCCGCCTCCGGCCCGCACGACGGCGAAGCCCAGGCGCAGGATGCGCTGGGGCGAGCGCCCGGCGACCAGCTCGGCGGCCGTGTCGAGGCGGGCCGTTTGCCTTTCGAGGAGCCGCTGCACCGCCTCGGGAAGCCGTTCGGCAGCCCGTTCGGTGCGCATCCCTTCGCGGGCGAGCCGCTCGGCGCTGCGTTGCCGCAGCTCGCCACGGAGCCGCTCGATCCGCACTTCGGAGGCGTGTATCGCCGCGGCGGTCGTGTCGTGGAGTTGCAGTGCGGCGTAGTCGAGCCAGCCGTCGACCTGCGCCATCCGCTCGACGAGCCACCCGGCGACGGCCGTGGGGGTCTTGAGCGCCGTGTGGGCCACCATGTCGGCGACGCTGGTGTCCTTGTCGTGGCCGATGCCCGTGAGGACGGGGAGCGGGAACTGGGCGATGTGGTTGCAGAGCCGGTAGCCGTCGAAACAGCTCAGGTCGCTGCGCGAGCCGCCGCCGCGGATCACGACCACGGCATCGAACGCGTCGGCGCGCTCGGCGATGGCGTAGAGCGCCGCGATGATCGACTCCTCGGCGGCGTCCCCCTGCATGAAGGCCTCGAAGAGCGTGAGGGAGAAGCGGTAGGGGCTGCGGGCGATCTCCTTGCAGAAATCCCGGTAGCCGGCGGCGCCGGCGCTCGATACGATCGCCACGCGCTGGACGACGGCGGCCATGGGCTGCTCGCGGTTCATCTCCCACACCCCTTCGCGCTGGAGGCGGGCGATGGTCTCCTGGCGCTGTCGCTCGAGGTCGCCCAGCGTGAGCGAGGGGTCGATGTCGAGGATCTGCAACGAGAAACCGTAGAGTTCGTGGTAGGAGACCGAGACGCGGGCGAGGATGCGCAGGTCGGCCGCGAGCGGCCGACCCGTTTCGGCCTCGAAGCGGCCGGCGATGCGCGGGTAGGCCGAGCGCCAGATGACGGCGCGGGCCTGTGCGGCGGGGCGGCCGCTGGCGGGATCCTTCTCCACCAGATCGAGGTAGCAGTGGCCCGACCGGTTGGGCTTGATCTCGGCGATCTCGGCACTCACCCACAGCGGCAGGGCGAAGCGCTCGTCGAGCGTCGCACGGACCTGCTGCTGCAATTCGCGTAGGGTGATATGCCGGGGTGTCTCCATCCTATCCGAGGAGAATGCCTGCGGTGAGCAGGATGCCGAAGATCCAGATGTTGCGGGCCGTCTCGCCCAGGCAGACGTTGAGCGCCTCGCCGTGGTCGATGCGGACCATGCGGCGCCAGGTGGCGATGTGGAGCGCGAGGTAGGGCAGCGGTAGCAGGGCGGCCCACGTGCGGCCCGAAGCGAGCAGCGCCAGGCAGCAGCCGGCGGCGACGACGCCCAGCGCGAGGTAGCCCCAGCGGCCGAACGTCGTGCCGAAGCGGACGACGACGGTGCGCTTGCCGCAGCGGGCGTCCTCCTCGCGGTCGCGGAAGTTGTTGACCCAAAGCATGGTGTCGATCACGAGGCCGCAGGCCAGGGCAGCAAGCGTGACGTCGGCGGTCCAGGCGCCGGTCTGCACGTAGTAGGTGAAGCCCACGGGGACGAGGCCGAAGAAGATCATGACGGCCAGATCGCCCAGACCGTGGTAGGCCAGCGACCAGGGACCGGCGGTGTAGAGGTAGGCGAAGAGGAGGCAGGCGGCGCCGGCGGCTACGAGCTCCCAGCCGCCGTAGCGGAGCAGGCCGCTCGCGAGGGCGTCGTAGAGGATGCCGCAGCCCGCGAGGGCGGCCGCGAGGGTGAAGCCGGCGATGCCCCACCGCATGGCGCGCGGGGTGATGAGCCCTTTGGCGAAGGCGCGGTCGGGGCCGAGGCGGTCGGGCTGGTCGGCCCCTTTGAGGAAGTCGCAGAGGTCGTTGACCAGGTTGGCCGTGCACTGCATGAGCACGGCGAAGAGGAGGCACAGCAGGGCGGGGCGCAGACGCAGGCCGCCGTCGCTCCAGGCCAGAGCCGAGCCGGCGAGGACGAGGATCACCGAGTTGCCGAGGCTGTAGGGGCGGACGCCTACGATCCAGGCGCGCAGCGAGTTGGTTTCGGGTAGGGACATGTTTGCGGTTTTTCGGATTGTCGGATGATTCATCGCCAGACCATTTCGATCTGACGCGGGAGGCGCTTGCCTTCGGGCAGCTGGATGCGGAGCACCCCTTCGCTGGCCACGGCGCGGCCCTCCTTGAGCGCCGGATGCCATGCGGGGGCTTCGGCGAGGGCCTTCAGCACGCGGCGGCGGAGGCGTTTGTCGGTGGCCTGAAGCACCTCGCCCGCGACGACGCTTCCCTCGGCCGTGACGGTGTAGCGCACGACGACGCGCGCGGCCGGCTCGTCGGCGTCCCACTGCACGTGGCGGGCGATGTAGGCGTCGAACGACTCGCTGCCGTCGCCGAAGCGGGCCTCGATGTCGTAGCGCAGCGTGACGACGACCACGCCGTGGGAGGCCTGCTGGCCGTAGCGGGCGATGGTCTCCTCGTCGGCCGGGAGCTCCTCGACGCGCTCGATGTCGGCGGGCGGGATCGAGGCGATGTCGTCGCGCACGGTGCCGTTGACGATATAGAGCGGACGCTGGGCGGCGGCGCCGAGCGTCGCCGCGAGGGCGAGAACAAGCGTAAGCAGGCGTTTCATGTAGGTCGTTTCTCGGAAAAACGGAACCCGTGCGGAGTTATTGCGCTGCGTTGTGCGATCAGAGTTCGCTCTCCTTGAGGCGCTCGGCGTTCTCGGCCACGATCAGGTGGTCGATGCAGTCCTGGATGTCGCCGTCCATGAAGGCCGAGAGGTTGTAGATCGTGTAGTTGATGCGGTGGTCGGTGATGCGCCCCTGGGGGTAGTTGTAGGTGCGGATCTTGGCCGAGCGGTCGCCCGTCGAGACCATCGTCTTGCGCTTGGAGGCGATCTCGTCGAGGTACTTCGAGTATTCGAGGTTGAAGACGCGCGTGCGCAGCTCCTCGAAGGCCTTGTCGAAGTTCTTGAGCTGAGACTTCTGGTCCTGGCACTGGACGACGATGCCCGTGGGGATGTGCGTCAGGCGGATGGCCGAGTAGGTGGTGTTGACCGACTGGCCGCCGGGGCCCGAGGCGCAGAAGATGTCCTTGCGGATGTCGTTCATCGAGATCTCGACGTCGAACTCCTCCGCCTCGGGCAGCACGGCCACCGAGGCGGCCGACGTGTGGACGCGGCCCTGCGTCTCGGTCTGCGGGACGCGCTGGACGCGGTGGACGCCCGACTCGTACTTGAGCGTGCCGTAGACGTTCTGGCCCGAGACCTTGACGACGACCTCCTTGTAGCCGCCCGCGGCGCCCTCGGAGGCCGAGGTGATCTCGTAGCGCCACCCCTTCGACTCGATGTATTTGGAGTACATGCGCAGCAGGTCGCCGGCGAAGATCGCCGCCTCGTCGCCGCCCGTGCCGCCGCGGATCTCCAGGATGGCGTTCTTGGAGTCCTGCGGGTCCTTGGGGATGAGCAGCAGCTTGATCTCCTCCTCCATGGCGACGAGCGCGGGTTCGAGCCCGGCGATCTCCTCGCGGGCCATCTCGCGCATCTCCTCGTCCTTGTCGTTGGCGAGGACATCCTTGGCTTCGGCCAGGTTGGCGATGGCCGTGCGGTAGCGCTCCGAGGTCTCGATGATCGGTTCGAGCTCCTTGTACTCTTTGGTCAGCTCGATGAACTGCTTGACGTCGGCGATCACTTCGGGGTCGGTGAGTTTCTGTCCGATCTCCTCGTATTTGAGTTTCAGTCCGTCGAGACGGATCAGGATGCTATTGTCTGCCATAGGAAAATGTGTCGTATCTGTTTTATTCTACAAAGATACGACACATTCGACGAATTTGAAAGCGGGAGCCGAAAATTCCTTCGCCGCAGCCTCCCTGACGGCCTATTCGGCCTCAACGAAGGCGACGTGGAAGCGCTGGCCGGCGAAGTGGCGGCGGAGGGTGAGTTCCACGCGGTTGTCGCCCCGGCGGAGCGGCACCTCGACGGGCGGACGCATCCAGTAGAGCTGTTCGTCGGTGTAGGGCAGCTCCTCCTGGGGGCGGGCCCAGGTGTGGAAGTGGAAGCGGTAGGCGCCCGGCTGTTCGTAGGGAGGCGGCGCGACGGGACGTCCGTCGACGGTGAGGCTGCCCGCGTTGGGCCACCGGCCCTGCTCGGGAATGCCGTCGGAGATGCGGTTGGAGCGCTGCGGGTGGTCGAAGCCCACCTTGAAGCGGCGCACGGTGTCGCTCTCGGAGCGGATCGTGCGGCTCAGGCGTACGGTGAGCTCTCCGTCGGGGATGGCGTGGAGGCGGCACAGGGCGTCGAGGTCGATGACGTCGCCCCAGGCCTTGACGCGGGCGATCGTCGCGGTGTCGGTGGAGAAAACGACCTCCCATTCCGGGGCGTGGATCGGCGACCAGTAGCTCATCTCGCGGGCGAGGAAGCGGCGACGGTGGTCGGCCATGCGGCGCTGGAACGCCTCGAAGCGCTGCATGGCCTCGGTGTCGGGGGCGGGGAGCAGTGTGCCGGGGGCGTTGTCGACCGTGCGGCCGCCGCACCAGAACCGCTCGGCGAAGGCGAGCAGGCCGCCCGCCAGACCGCTGTGGAGCGCGGCGCGGGGCTTGTCGTCGATTCTCACGTCGTTCCAGAGGCAGAGGATGCCGCCCAGCGAGGTGGCGCTCGCGCGCCCGTCGCCGCAGGGGGTGTAGAAGAAGAGCTTGGCGGGCATGAGCAGCGGGTCGTAGAGATTCAGGTAACCCATGCTGCTGTCGAGGGCCGGGAAGCCCGCGGGCATGTCGGTCATCTCGCCGGGCGTCTCGCGCCAGTACTGGCGGACGGTGAGGCTGTCGGCCGGAAGCCCGGGATCCCAGGCGAAGCACGTGCGGCCGTGGCTGCGGACGGTGCGCTGGGCCCACGCCATGAAGCCTTCGGGGTCGGCGATATGCACCTCGTCGGAGCCGATGTGGATCGCCGGGCAGATCGACGCGGGGATCTCGGCGCAGAACTCGGCGATGCAGCGTTCGAGCACCCGCATCCCCTCGGGCGAATCCATCGCGAAGCCGAAGGTGGCGTCGAAGAAGTCGCTGTGCCCCGGCATGTCGATCTCGGGGAGAACCCGGATGCCCCGCTCGCGGGCGTAGGCGAAGACCTCGCGGATCTGGTCGTAGGTGTAGTAGCACCCCTGGTCGCGCCCCGGGCGCTGGTAGCGGCCGTCGTTGAGCTGGGGGTAGCAGCGGCACTCGATCCGCCAGGCGGGTTTGTCGGTGAGGTGCCACTGGAAGAGGTTGACTTTGTAGGCCGAGAGCAGGTCGAGCCACTGCTTGATGAGCTCGACGCCGGCGAAGTTGCGGCCGTCGTCCCACAGGAACCCGCGGATGGGGAACTCGGGCCAGTCGTCGATCCGCACGTGGGGGTAGCGCCCCTCGTCGTCGCGCAGCTGGTCGAGCGTGCGGCGGGCCCAGACGACGCCCTGCGGCGTTTTGGCGCGGATCTCGATGCGGCGCGGGGCGATCAGCAGCGCATATTGCTCGTCGTCCCAGTCGGCCGGGGCGTCGAGGCGCACGCGGAGCTGGCGGGCGGTGTCGGGGGCGACCGTGCGGTCGCTCAGTAGCTCGACGCGGCGCGGGCGGGGGATCAGGTTGTCGAGCGTCTGTGCGGCGAGTGCGGCGGGCAGCAGCGCGGCGAGAATCAGCAAGGGGCGGACGAGCGGTCTCATGTTCGATAGGTGTTAGCGGTCGGTGCGGGGAAGGGTGCGGAGCCAGTCGAGCAGCGCCTGCTGCCATTGCCCGCGGTAGCGGAACGTGTCGTTGAAGCCCCAGCCGTGGCCGCCCGAAGGGTAGACGTGCATCGAGGCGGGGATGCCGCGGGCCTTGAGCGCCTGGTAGTAGCGGATGCTGTTGGCGGGCGGTACGGTGCGGTCGTCGTCGGAGAGCAGCAGCAGGGTGGGCGGCGTGGCGTCGTCGACCCGCTGTTCGAGCGAGTAGCGGGCGGAGAGCTCCTCGGTACGGTCCGCGCCCAGCAGGTTGTCGAACGATCCGGCGTGGGCGGCGTCGGGCGCGCCCGTGATGACCGGATAGAACAGTACGGCGAAGGCGGGACGCGTGGCGCCCGTCGTCGCGGTCATGGCGGCCAGATGGCCGCCCGCCGAGAAGCCCATGATGCCCACCCGGTCGGGCGTGTAGCCCGTGGCACCCGCTTCGAGCCCCATGAGGATGCGCAGGGCCCGCTCGGCGTCCTCGAGCGGTACCTCGGGGTGCCCCTCGGGCATGCGGTAGCGCAACACGGCGGCCGTGACGCCGTTGTCGGCCAACCATTCGGCGACCCGGTGGCCTTCGTGGTCCATGGCCAGGTAGGCGTAGCCGCCGCCCGGGCAGACCACGACGGCAAGACCCGTGTCGCGTGCCTTATCGGCGGGGTAGATATGGAGCGTGGCGCGGGCGCCGTCGCCCGCGAGGCCGTTGGAGTGGGGCGCCGTGGCGTTGTCCCAGACCGTCATTTCATGGGGCGGGGCCGCGGCCGCATCGGGCCCCTGCGCCGCAGCGACGCAGAGGCAGGCCGACAGCGTGGCGGCGAGGGTTGCGATCGGGCGGAGCATGACAGCGTCAGATGACGATGTTGATGATCTTGCCCGGGACGACGATCACCTTCTTGGGCGTCTTGCCGTCGAGCCACTTCGCCGCTTCCGGCTCGGCGACGACGGCCGCCTGGATCTCGGCCGGCGTCAGCGACGTCGCGTACTCCTTCTTGAAGCGCAGCTTGCCGTTGACCGATACGGGATATTCGAAGGCGCTCTGCGCGAGGTACTTCTCCTCGTACTCCGGGTAGCTCGCGTCGCAGACCGACGTCGTGTGGCCCAGCGCCTCCCACAGCTCCTCGGCCAGGTGGGGCGCGAAGGGGGCGATCAGAACCGTGAGCGGTTCGAGGATCGCGCGCTTGGAGCAGTCACCCAGTTCGTTGAGGCAGATCATGAAGGCGGCCACCGAGGTGTTGAACGAGAAGTTCTCGATGTCGTCGGTGACCTTCCTGATCGTCTTGTGCAGCGTGCGCAGCTCCTTTTCGGTGGCGGGTTCGTCGCTCACGGCCAGGCGGCCGTCGCGGTCGAAGAAGAGCCGCCAGAAGCGGCGCAGGAACTTGTGCACGCCGTCGATGCCGTTGGTGTCCCAGGGCTTCGACTGCTCGAGCGGCCCGAGGAACATCTCGTACATGCGCAGCGTGTCGGCGCCGTAGTTGTCGACGATGTAGTCGGGGTTGACGACGTTGTACATCGACTTCGACATCTTCTCGATGGCCCAGCCGCAGACGTACTTGCCGTCCTCGAGGATGAACTCGGCGTCGCGGAAGTCGGGCATCCACGCCTTGAAGGCCTCCAGGTCGAGGATGTCGTTGCGCACGATGTTGACGTCGACGTGGATCTCCTGCGTCTCGTACTGCTCCTTGAGCCCCAGCGAGACGAACTTGTTGGTGCCCACCACGCGGTAGACGAAGTTCGAGCGGCCCTGGATCATCCCCTGGTTGACCAGCTTGCGGAAGGGCTCCTCCTCGCAGACGTAGCCCAGGTCGTAGAGGAACATGTTCCAGAAGCGCGAGTACATGAGGTGTCCCGTGGCGTGCTCGATGCCGCCCACGTAGAGGTCGACCTGACGCCAGTATTCGTCGGCCTCGCGGCTGACGAGCGCACGGTCGTTGTGCGGGTCCATGTAGCGCAGGTAGTAGGCCGACGAGCCGGCGAAGCCGGGCATCGTCGAGAGCTCGTAGGGGTGGCCGTCGGCCGTGTGCCACTCGGCGACGCGCGCCAGGGGCGGTTCGCCCTCGGCCGTGGGGCCGAAGTCGGCGATCGGCGGCAGTTCGAGCGGCAGGCTCTCTGCGGCGAGCGGATGGGCCACGTCGTCCTTGTAATAGACGGGGAAGGGCTCGCCCCAGTAGCGCTGGCGCGAGAAGATGGCGTCGCGCAGGCGGTAGTTGACCAGCCGGCGGCCCAGGCCGCGGCGCTCGACCTCGTCGAACATCAGCGCGATGGCCTCCTTGACCTCCTTGCCGTCGAGGAAGCCCGAGTTGATCATGCGTCCCTCCTTGGCGTCGTAGGAGGCCTCCGCGACGTCGCCGCCGGCGACCACCGGCGTGATCTCCAGCCCGAAGTGGCGGGCGAAGGCCCAGTCGCGCGAGTCGTGGGCCGGGACGGCCATGATGGCCCCCGTGCCGTAGCCCGCGAGGACGTAGTCCGAGACGTAGATCGGAATGCGCTTGCCGGTGAAGGGGTTGACGGCATAGGAGCCCGTCTCTACGCCGCTCACGCGGCGCGCGTCGGCGATGCGCTCGCGCTCCGACCGCTTGCGGGCCTGGGCGACATACTCCTCGACGGCCTCGCGGTTCTCCTCCGTCGTCAGGTCGGCGACCCACTCGTGCTCGGGGGCGATGACCATGAACGTCACGCCGAAGATCGTGTCGGGACGCGTGGTGAAGATCTCCAGCTTGCGGTCGGAGCCGTCAATGTCGAAGAAGACCTGGGCACCCACCGAGCGGCCGATCCAGTTGCGCTGGATCTCCTTGAGCGAGTCGCTCCACGCCAGGCGGTCCAGGCCGTCAAGCATGCGCTGGGCGTAGGCCGTCACGCGCAGCAGCCACTGCTTCATGCGCTTCTGCTCGACCGGATAGCCGCCGCGCACTGAGAGCCCGTCGCGCACCTCGTCGTTGGCCAGCACCGTGCCCAGCTTGGGGCACCAGTTGACCATCGTGTCGGCGCGGAAGGCCAGGCGGTAGTTTTGGAGCACGCGCTCCTTCCCGGCCTCGTCCATGGCGCGCCACTCGTCGGCCGTGAAACGCATCTCCGTGGTGCAGGCGGCGTCGATCCCCTCGGTGCCCGCCTTCTCGAAGGCCGCGACGAGCTCGGCTATGGGGCGCGCCTTCTGCGACGTGCGGCAGTAGTAGTGGTCGTACATCTGCAGGAAGGCCCACTGCGTCCACTTGTAGTATGCGGGATCGCACGTGCGCACCTCGCGCGACCAGTCGAACGAGAAGCCGATCTTGTCGAGCTGCTCGCGGTAACGGGCGATGTTGCGCTCGGTGGTCACCGCGGGGTGCTGGCCCGTCTGGATGGCATACTGCTCGGCCGGCAGGCCGAAGGCGTCGTAGCCCATCGGGTGGAGGACGTTGAAGCCCTTCAGCCGCTTGTAGCGGGCGTAGATGTCCGAGGCGATGTAGCCCAGCGGATGGCCCACGTGGAGCCCCGCGCCCGAGGGGTAGGGGAACATGTCGAGCACATAGAATTTCGGCCGCGAGGGGTCGATCTCCACCTTGTAGGTCTTGCGTTCGCGCCAGCGCTCCTGCCACTTGGCTTCGAGCTCCTTGAAGTTGTATTCCATATCGTTCGTTTGATTTTTGCCTGATTGTCCGACAAAAATAGACAATTCGGCCGAATCGCGCAACGGCGCGGCGGGAAATTCGCGCGCGGCGTGCAGTATTTCGCCGTTTCTTGCGTTCTTTCAATAGCTTGCGCGGAAAACTCTTTAAACTTCATACCATGAAAAAACTGAATCTTCTGAAGAGACTGCTTTGCCTGTCTCTGGTGGCGGTTGCGGCCGCGGGTTGCGGCGACGACAAGGACGATGTGCTTTGGGATTTCGCCCACGAGATGGTCCGCGTTTACGTGACCGATCCGTCGGGGCGGGAGAATCGGCTCGATCCCGATGCCGAACGCACGATCGCGAACGACCCGATCGCGGTGATCTACAAGGGCAAACGTTATGAACTGGACCGCGAGACGCTGGTCGTCGGCCGCGGGGGATCCGATGCCGCCGCAGCAGCGACCCGCGTGATTCCCGTGCGGTTCTACGGATTTTGCCTCCGTTATACTTACCGGGAGAACTGGCACCTGGTCTTCGGGGAGTTCGACGCCGAGGTCGGCTACGAGCGGGAACCGCTGACGATCGACTGGGGTGACGGGACGACGACCGAAATCGCGTTCGACTATTCCCGAACGTGGAAGAACGGCGAGCCCACGACCGTCCGGCATATTTATGTCGACGGCGCGGACCGCGGCGCGACGCTCGAATGCGTGCTGATGCGGGAGTGAAAACCGGAGCGGCGCCGCTCCGGCAGTGGCGGTCCGCCGACGCATTGCGCTGGCTGCGGCGGGGCTCGCGGCGGTGGTCGTCGTGCAGGCGGCCGCCGGATGGTTGCTGCTCTGGCGCGGTGCGGAGGGCGGTGCCGGCGAATGGCCCGAGGTGTGCGCGACGGGTTTTTCGATCCTCTGGTCGGTGGCGCTCATCGCGGCGACGGAGCGGATGGAACGATAGTTTCAATCGGTTGAACGATCGGAAGATATGCGGTGCGAAACGAATGTTCGCACCGCTTTTTTCATGCCCGGTCGCGAGGCCCGCTAAATCGTTGTGGAGGAGCCGGTTTATTTTGTTGTTATAAATGGATGGTTATTGTTTTTGGAAATCGATAGTTAAAAAGAATCGAAAACCGCGACAAAGGCCCGAAAAGCGCGAAAAAAGACGCGGTTATATATGGAATGTCGCGAAAAATCGCTATCTTTGCGGTCCATTCTGGACAATGGAAATAGATTTTTTAACCAATTAAAGGACAGTTTAAGAAATGCCAACTATTCAACAGTTAGTGAGAAACGGTCGCGTAAGCCTGGAGGACAAGTCGAAGTCGCCGGCTCTGGCCGCGTGTCCCCAGCGTCGAGGCGTATGTACCCGTGTGTACACGACGACCCCGAAGAAGCCTAACTCGGCTATGCGTAAGGTAGCGCGTGTACGTCTGACCAACGGCAAGGAGGTCAACGCCTACATCCCGGGTGAGGGCCACAACCTGCAGGAGCACTCGATCGTGCTCGTCCGCGGCGGTCGTGTCAAGGACCTCCCGGGTGTTCGTTACCACCTCGTGCGCGGTGCGCTCGACTCGGCCGGTGTCGACGGTCGTCGCCAGCGTCGTTCGAAGTACGGTGCAAAGCGCCCCAAGGCCGGTAAATAATCGCTCACAAGAAACAATCTAATTCGAAAGAAATAAATAGCAATGAGAAAAGCTAAGCCTAAGAAGCGAATTCTACTTCCGGATCCCAAGTTCGGAGACGTGGCCGTGACCCGTTTCGTGAACAACCTCATGCTGGATGGTAAGAAGAGTATTGCCTACACGATTTTCTACGACTCGCTGGAGATCGTCGGCAAGAAGATGAAGGATGCTGATAAGTCTCCGCTGGAAATCTGGAAACAGGCCCTCGAGAACATCACGCCCCAAGTCGAAGTGAAGTCGAAGCGTATCGGTGGTGCGACCTTCCAGGTTCCTATGGAGGTTCGTCCGGAGCGCAAGATTTCTATTTCCATGAAAAACCTTGTCCTCTACTCGCGCAAGCGCGCCGGCCGAACGATGGCAGACAAGCTTTCCGCCGAGATCATCGACGCCTACAACCAGCAGGGTGCCGCCTTCAAGCGTAAGGAGGAGATGCACCGCATGGCCGAGGCCAACAAGGCATTCGCTCACTTCAGATTCTAATAGGAGGACCGACACATGGCAAGAGACTTAAAGTACACGCGTAATATCGGTATCATGGCGCACATCGATGCCGGTAAGACCACGACGTCGGAGCGAATCCTTTTCTACACGGGTAAGACCCACAAGATCGGCGAGGTGCACGAGGGCGGCGCCACCATGGACTGGATGGTCCAGGAGCAGGAGCGCGGTATCACCATCACCTCGGCCGCCACGACGGCCTTCTGGCAGTACAAGGACCACCAGTACCAGATCAACCTGATCGACACCCCGGGACACGTCGACTTCACGGTCGAGGTGGAGCGTTCGCTGCGCGTGCTGGACGGCGCGATCGCCACGTTCTGCGCCGTCGGCGGTGTGGAGCCCCAGTCGGAGACCGTATGGCGTCAGGCCGACAAATATAACGTGCCCCGTATCGGTTACGTCAACAAGATGGACCGCACGGGTGCCGACTTCCTCGCCGTCTGCGCGCAGATCAAGGAGCACTTCGGCGCTACGGCGCTTCCCGTCGTGCTGCCCATCGGTGCCGAGGACAAGTTCGAGGGTCTGGTAGACCTTATATATAATAACGCGATCTACTACTACGACGACAAGTCGGTGCGCGACAACTTCGAGCTGAAGGAGATTCCCGATTCGATGAAGGCCGAGGCCGCCGAGTGGCGCGCCAAGCTCATCGAGGAGGTCGCTTCGACCGACGACGCGCTGATGGAGAAGTTCTTCGAGGATCCCGATTCGATCACCCCCGAGGAGCTGTTGGTCGCCATCCGCAAGGCCACGATCTCGATGCAGCTCGTGCCGATGCTCTGCGGTTCGTCGTTCCACAACAAGGGCGTGCAGAAGCTGCTCGACTACGTGATGGCCTTCCTGCCCTCGCCGCTCGACGTTCCCGCCGTGACGGGTATGAACCCCAAGACCGAGGAGGAGGAGACCCGCAACGCTTCGGAGAGCGATCCGTTCTGCGGTCTGGCGTTCAAGATCGCCACCGACCCCTTCGTGGGCCGTCTGGCTTTCGTCCGCGTCTACTCGGGTAAGCTCGACGCCGGTTCCTACGTGCTCAACGCACGCAGCGGCAAGCGCGAGCGCATCAGCCGCATCTACCAGATGCACGCCAACAAGCAGAACCCGATGGAGACCGTCACGGCCGGCGATATCTGCGCTGCCGTAGGTTTCAAGGAGATCCGCACGGGCGACACGCTCTGCGCCGAGAACGCTCCGATCGTCCTCGAGCAGATGACCTTCCCCGAGCCGGTGATCGGTCTGGCCGTAGAGCCCAAGACGCAGAAGGACCTGGACAAGCTGGGTATCGCGCTGGGCAAGCTGGCCGAGGAGGACCCCACCTTCACGGTTCACACCGACGAGGATTCGGGTCAGACCGTCATCAGCGGTATGGGTGAGCTCCACCTCGACATCATCGTCGACCGTCTGCGCCGCGAGTTCGGTGTGGAGATCAACCAGGGCGCTCCCCAGGTCAACTACAAGGAGTCGCTGACCAAGACCGTTCAGCACCGCGAGGTCTTCAAGAAGCAGACCGGCGGTCGCGGTAAGTTCGCCGACATCATCTTCGAGATCGGTCCTGCCGAGGACGGCAAGATGGGTCTTGAGTTCGTCGACCAGGTCAAGGGCGGTAACATCCCCAAGGAGTTCATCCCCGCCGTGCAGAAGGGCTTCGCTTCGGCGATGGACAACGGTGCACTGGCCGGCTACAAGATGGACTCGATGAAGATCACGCTGCTCGACGGTTCGTTCCACCCCGTCGACTCCGACCAGCTCTCGTTCGAGATCGCTGCCCGCAACGGCTATCGCGCCGCCGCTCCCAAGGCCGGTTCGGTCATCATGGAGCCGGTCATGTCGGTCGAGGTCGTTACGCCCGAGGAGAACATGGGTGACATCATCGGCGACCTGAACAAGCGCCGCGGTCAGATCACCGGCATGGAGTCGAAGGGCACCGCCCGCGTGGTCAAGGCCAAGGTTCCCCTGTCGGAGATGTTCGGCTATGTGACCGTACTGCGTACGATCTCGTCGGGCCGCGCTACGTCGTCGATGGAGTTCTCGCACTTCGAGGAGGTTCCCGCCAACCTGGCCAAGGAGATCATCGAGAAAGCGAGTGGTAAACGTAAGGATATAGAATAAGCAAACGATATGAGCCAGAAAATCAGAATCAAGTTAAAGTCTTTCGATCACAATCTGGTGGACAAGTCCGCCGAGAAGATTGTGAAGACCGTCAAGAGCACGGGCGCCGTAGTGAGCGGTCCCGTGCCCCTGCCCACCCACAAGCAGATCTTTACGGTAAACCGCTCGACCTTCGTCAACAAGAAGGCCCGCGAGCAGTTCCAGCTCTGCACCTTCAAGCGTATTCTCGACATCTACTCGTCGACGCCCAAGACGATCGACGCGCTGATGAAGCTCGAGCTCCCCTCGGGCGTCGAGGTCGAGATCAAGGTGTGATCGGCTTGCGACAGACTGAAAAAGGATCACTTTATACATAACAAACAAACGACAACAAATGTCAGGACTTATTGGAAAGAAAATCGGAATGACTTCCGTTTACAGTGCCGAGGGTAAGAACATACCATGCACTGTTATCGAGGCTGGTCCGTGCGTTGTTACGCAAATCAAGACCGTGGAGAAGGACTCCTACGAAGCGGTCCAGGTTGCCTATGACGAGAAAAGTGAAAAGCACACCACCAGCAGTTTGTTAGGTCACTTCAAGAAGGCAGGTACCACCCCCAAGCGCAAGCTCGCCGAGTTCAAGGGGATGCCCGAGCTGAACCTGGGCGACACGCTCACCGTGGAGATGTTCTCGGAGGAGGACTGGGTGGACGTTACCGGGATCTCGAAGGGCAAGGGCTTCCAGGGCGTCGTGAAGCGTCACGGCTTCGGCGGTGTCGGCGGCCAGACCCACGGTCAGCACAACCGTCAGCGCAAGCCGGGTTCGCTGGGTGCCTCGTCCTATCCCTCGCGTGTCTTCAAGGGCAAGCGTCTGCCGGGCCAGATGGGCGGCGAGCAGGTTAAGGTTCTCAACCTGCGTGTATTGAAAGTAATTCCCGAGAGCAACCTCATTCTGGTGAAGGGTTCGATTCCGGGTGCAAAAGGTGCTTATTTAACGATTGAGAAGTAGTATGGAATTAGCTGTATTGAACACCCAGGGACAAGAGACGGGTCGTAAGGTAACCCTTTCGGATGCCGTCTTCGGCGTGGAGGCTAATGACCACGCGATCTACCTCGACGTGAAGCAGTACCTCGCCGACCAGCGTCAGGGTACGCACAAGGCCAAGCAGCGCAACGAGGTTGCCGGTTCGACCCGCAAGCTCAAGCGCCAGAAGGGTACCGGTGGTGCCCGTTGCGGCTCGATCCTCTCGCCCCTCTTCCCGGGCGGCGGCCGCGTCTTCGGTCCCGTGCCCCGCGACTACCGCTTCAAGCTCAACAAGAAGCTCAAGCAGCTGGCTCGCCGCAGCGCGCTGACCTACAAGGCTCAGGCCGGTGTGATCAGCATCGTCGAGACCCTCTCGCTCGAGGCTCCCAAGACCAAGACGGTCGTGGCGCTGGCCGAGGCACTGAAGGTCGCCGACAAGAAGATCCTGCTCGTGCTTCCCGAGACCAACGTCAACCTGCAGCTCTCGTGCCGCAACATCCCCAACGTGCTTCCCGTCCTGGCGCAGAACCTCTGCACCTACGACGTGATGAACGCATCGGCCATCGTGATGGTGGAGGGCGCCGAGAATGTACTCAATGAGATGTTAGCTTAAAAACGCAAGTTACAATGGACATTATTATTAAGCCGGTTTTGACCGAGAAAATGACGATTCAGGGCGAAAAGTTGAATCGCTACGGTTTTATCGTTGACGTGCGGGCTAACAAGCTGCAGATTCGCAATGCCGTAGAGCAGATGTACAACGTCGTCGTGACGGACGTGAACACCGTCAACTATATGGGCAAGCTCAAGAGCCGCTACACGAAGGCGGGGCTGCTGGAGGGTCGCGCCAACAACTTCAAGAAGGCCATCGTGACCCTGAAGGATGGTGACAAGATCGATTTTTACAGTAATATCTAACGAAGATGGCAGTAAGAAAATTTAAGCCTGTAACCGCAGGTACGAGACATAAGATCATCGGCACGTTCGACGAGATCACGACGAACAAACCCGAAAAGTCGCTGTTGAGCCCCAAGAAAAGCTCGGGCGGTCGCAACAGCGACGGTAAGATGACGGTCCGCTACATCGGCGGCGGTCACAAGCAGATGTATCGTATGGTCGACTTCAAGCGTTCGAAGGACGGCATCGCTGCAACTGTAAAATCGATCGAGTACGACCCCAATCGTACGGCACGCATTGCGCTTCTGGTGTACGCCGACGGTGTGAAGAGCTACATCATCGCACCCAACGGCCTCCAGGTGGGCCAGACCGTGATGAGCGGCGCAGGTGTCGCTCCCGAGGTGGGCAACACGCTCTTCCTGAGCGAGATCCCCCTGGGTACGGTCATCCACAATATCGAACTCTACCCGGGCCAGGGCGCCGCGATGGCGCGTTCGGCCGGCTCGTATGCTCAGCTGCTGGCACGCGAAGGCAAATTCGCCATCATCAAGCTGCCCAGCGGTGAGACTCGTATGGTACTCGTAACCTGCCGCGCTACGGTGGGTGTGGTTTCCAACGTGGACCACAACCTCGAAAGCTCGGGCAAGGCAGGTCGCGAACGTTGGCTCGGCCGTCGTCCGCACAACCGTGGTGTCGTGATGAACCCGGTGGATCACCCGATGGGTGGTGGCGAAGGCCGTGCGTCGGGTGGTCACCCGCGTTCGCGCAAGGGTCTTCTGGCTAAGGGCTACAAGACGCGTAACCCGAAGAAGACGACCTCGAAATTTATTATTTCCCGTAAGAAAAAATAATTAAATAAGAGTACATAATGAGCCGTTCACTGAAAAAAGGACCGTTTATCGACCCCAAGCTCGAGGCGAAAGTCGTCGCCCAGGCCGAAGGAAACAAGAAGTCGGTAATCAAGACATGGTCACGTGCAAGTATGATCTCGCCCGACTTCGTCGGTCAGACGATCGCCGTTCACAACGGAAACAAGTTCATTCCGGTGTATGTGACGGAGAACATGGTAGGACACAAGCTCGGCGAGTTTGCCCCTACGCGCAACTTCCGCGGTCATGCAGGTAACAAGAAAAAATAGGTAGAAAATGGGTGCAAGAAAAGCAATAAGAGCCGAGAAAATCAAGGCTGAGAAGAAGCAGAAGGCGATCGCCATCATGCGCGATTGTCCCACCTCTCCCCGCAAGATGCGCCTGGTGGCCGACATCATCCGCGGCGTGGAGATCAACAAGGCGCTGGGCATCCTCCGCTATTCGAAGAAGGAGGCCTCGATCCGCATGGAGAAGCTCCTCAAGTCGGCCATCGCCAACTGGGAAGCCAAGAACGAGGGCGAGCGTCTGGAGGACGTCAAGCTCTGCGTCAAGGAGGTGTTCGTCGACGGCGGTCGTATGCTGAAGCGCATTCAGGCTGCTCCGCAGGGTCGTGCGCATCGCATCCGCAAGCGTTCGAACCACGTGACGATCGTAGTTGACAAAATGGTAACCGTAGAAAACAAGTAATCAGATGGGACAGAAAGTTAATCCGATAGCAAATCGTCTTGGTATCATCCGCGGTTGGGATTCCAACTGGTTCGGCGGCAAGGATTTCTCCGATAAGCTGGTCGAGGACGCCAAGATCCGCAAGTATCTGAATGTCCGTCTGGCCAAGGCTTCGATCTCGAAGATCATCATCGAGCGTACGCTGAAGCTCGTTACGGTGACCATCTCGACGGCCCGTCCGGGTATCATCATCGGCAAGGGCGGCCAGGAGGTCGACAAGCTGAAGGAGGAGCTCAAGAAGCTCACCGGCAAGGAGATCCAGATCAACATCTTCGAGGTGAAGCGCCCCGAGGTCGATGCCGTGATCGTGGGTCAGAACATCGCCCGTCAGCTCGAGGGCCGCGTGTCGTTCCGCCGCGCCGTGAAGACGGCCGTCGCTTCGACGATGCGCATGGGCGCCGAGGGTATCAAGATTCAGGTCGCAGGTCGCGTCGGCGGCGCCGAGATGGCCCGCACCGAGACCGTCAAGGAGGGTCGTATTCCGCTGCATACCTTCCGTGCCGACATCGACTACTGCCTCACGGAGGCGCTCACGAAGGTGGGTATCCTCGGCGTGAAGGTGTGGATCTGCCAGGGCACGGTCTACGGCAAGCGCGATATCTTCGAGATCGCCGGCGCTTCGGCCCAGGCTCCCTCGGGCGATCGCGGCGACCGTCGCGAGCGTCGCGGTGGCGATCGTCGTGGCGGTGACCGTCGCGGCGGACGTCGTGGCGACCGTCGTCAGAACAATCAGTAAGTAGGACCTTTTAAAGCAAAACGAAAATGTTACAGCCGAAAAAGACCAAGTTTAGAAGAATGCAGAAAGGCCGCATGAAGGGTTTAGCTCAGAGAGGTAACCAGCTTGCAACGGGCTCTTTCGCAATCAAGGCACTTGAGTCGGCCTGGATCACCGGTCGCCAGATCGAGGCGGCCCGTCAGGCCATCACCCGATACATGAAGCGTGAAGGACAGCTCTGGATCCGCATCTTCCCCGACAAACCCATCACGAAGAAGCCCGCCGAGGTACGTATGGGTAAGGGTAAGGGTAATCCCGAAGGTTTCGTAGCACCCGTAACGCCCGGCCGTATCCTCTTCGAGGCCGAGGGTGTGCCCCTGGCTATCGCGCAGGAGGCGCTGCGTCTGGGTGCGCAGAAGCTGCCCATCACCACCAAGTTCATCGTACGACGCGACTACGTAGAAAACACCATTTAAGGGAACACATCATGAAAAGTGCAGAAATCAAGGATATTTCGATCAAGGACCTCGCCGAGCGCATCGAGACCGAGAAGGCTCAGCTGGCGAAGCTGAAGGTGCAGCATGCGGTGTCCCCCGTCGAGAACCCGTCGATCATTAAGAAAAGCCGCAGAGACATAGCTCGCATGCTGACGATCCTGCGCCAGAAAAACGCCAAATAATTACGACTATGGAAAGAAATCTTAGAAAGGAGCGTATCGGTGTGGTTGTCAGCAACAAGATGGAGAAGACCATTGTGGTTGCCGTCGCACGCAAGGTCAAGCACCCGATCTACGGCAAGTTCGTCAACAAGACGACCAAGTTCGTAGCCGAGTCGCTCGACGAGACCTGCAAGGAGGGCGATACCGTGCGTATCATGGAGACGCGCCCGCTGAGCAAGACGAAGCGTTGGAGATTAGTACAAATCATTGAAAGAGTTAAGTAGTTATGATACAACAGGAAAGTAGACTCGTAGTAGCCGACAACAGCGGTGCGAAGGAGGTTCTCTGCATCCGTGTCCTCGGCGGTACGAAGCGTCGCTACGCTTCGATCGGCGACAAGATCGTGGTCGCAGTCAAGAGCGCCACGCCGTCGGGCGACGTCAAGAAGGGCGCCGTGTCGAAGGCGGTGGTAGTTCGCACGACCAAGGAGATCCGCCGCGCCAACGGTTCGTACATTCGTTTCGACGACAACGCCGTGGTACTGCTTAACAACCAGGGTGAAATGCGCGGTACCCGTATCTTCGGTCCCGTAGCCCGCGAGCTGCGCGACCAGTACATGAAGATCATCTCCCTCGCACCCGAAGTACTGTAATCATCAAAAAAATTTCGGATATGTCAGTCAAATTACATATTAAGAAAGGGGATATGGTGCAGGTCATGGCCGGCGACAACAAAGGCAAGCAGGGCAAGGTCCTGAAGGTCGAGGTGTCGAAGCAGCGTGCCGTGGTCGAGGGTGTCAACCTTTGCAAGAAGGCCACGAAGCCCAATGCCCAGAACCCCCAGGGAGGCATCGTCGAGAAGGAGGCGCCGATCCACGTATCGAACCTCATGGTGCTCGACCCCAAGAGCGGCAAGCCCACGCGCGTGGGCCGCAAGGCAGATGCAAAAGGCAAATTAGTTCGTTACGCTAAAAAATCAGGGGAGGAGATTAAATAATGGCTTACGTTCCTACACTCAAGACCCAGTATAAGGAGCAGATCATTCCTGCCCTTATGAAGCAGTTCGGCTACTCGACCGTCATGCAGTGCCCGAAGCTTCAGAAGATCGTCATCAACCAGGGTATGGGCCAGGCTGTCGCCGACAAGAAACTCATCGACGTAGCCGAAGCCGAGCTGACGCAGATCACCGGCCAGAAGGCCGTTCAGACCCGCTCGCGCAAGGATATCTCGAACTTCAAGCTGCGTAAGGGCATGCCCATCGGCGTGCGCGTGACGCTGCGCGACACGAAGATGTACGAGTTCCTCGAGCGTCTGATCGCCGTCGCCCTGCCGCGTATCCGCGACTTCAAGGGTATCAACGAGAAGTTCGACGGCCAGGGCAACTACACCCTGGGTATCACCGAGCAGATCATCTTCCCGGAGATCGACATCGACAAGATCACCAAGATCTTCGGCATGGAGATCACCTTCGTTACGACGGCTTCGACCGACGAGGAGGCTTATGCCCTGCTCCGTGAGTTCGGCCTTCCTTTCAAGAACGCAAAAAAGAACTAAGACATGGCAAAAGAATCGATGAAGGCCCGCGAGGTGAAGCGTCAGAAGCTCGCCCAGCGTTATGCCCACAAGCGCGAGGAGATCGCTGCTGCCGTGAAGAGCGGCGAGATGGATCACGAGGAGGCGTGGATCGCCCTCTCGAAGCTGCCCCGCAACTCGAATCCCATCCGCCAGCACAACCGCTGCAAGATCACGGGTCGTCCGAAGGGCTATATCCGCCTGTTCGGTATCAGCCGTATCCAGTTCCGCGAGATGGCCTCGAAGGGCCTGATCCCGGGCGTGACGAAGGCCAGCTGGTAGTCTTCGGTTTCGGGTGCGGACACCGCACCCGAAACACACTTGTCGGTCGTCGCATCTGAGGGTGTGACAGCTTGTGGCCTCCGGGCCGGAGGAGCGACGACCAATACGGGTGCCGAACCCGAGTAGATACGTCACAGTATCGGGGAAAGTGCCGCCTTTCAGGTGGTAACTTCCCGATATGTGGGGCGTAGCGAAAGGTTCGACATTTAGCGACGGATTTCCCGGACCCGCGTGTCGTAGGAAAGAGCCCAGGGCTGTTGCGGAGATGTGTTCCGCAGCGTTTTCAGCCCACTTTTTCGAACGATACCGACGGTCCGCAAGGGAGATTCCGTGCGGACAGGATGTTAGCCACGCCGTGTGCTAACATTGTCCGTATCCCCGCAAGGACGCTTATTTCGCTGAAATCGAGCCCAAACGCTTGATAATTCGGGAAATTGTGCGTATATTTGCGCGCTTTCGCATGCCCCCGGGCCCGCGAGGCGGTTCGTCCGCCGGAGCGGAGAGGCCCTGAGGACAGCGCGGAAGCAAAACGGAAACAACAACAGAAAACAACCCAATTATTTAATTTTTAACTTCTTATTCGTTATGACTGATCCTATCGCGGACTTTCTGACCAGAATTAGAAACGCGGTGAAAGCCAACCACAAGGTGGTTGAAGCTCCCGGTTCAAAAATTAAGCAGGAGATCACCAAGATCCTCTACGAGCAGGGCTACATCCTCGCTTACAAGTTCGACACCGACGAGAAGGGCCACCCCTCGATCAAGATCGCACTGAAGTGGGATGCCGCCACGAAGACCAACGCCATCAAGAACCTCAAGCGCGTCAGCCGTCCCGGTCTGCGCCAGTACGCCTCCGTCTCGGACATGCCCCGCGTGCTGAACGGTCTGGGTATCGCCATCCTCTCGACCTCGAAGGGTATCATGACCGACGCCAAGGCCCGCAAGGAGAACGTAGGCGGCGAGGTGCTCTGCTACATCTACTAATCGCAATCAATCAAACAACACAGCAATGTCAAGAATTGGTAAATTACCTGTAAACCTGCCCGCCGGCGTTACCGTGGAGGTGGCTGCCGACAATACGGTTAGCGTGAAAGGGCCACTCGGGACGCTGAGTCTGAAGGTAGACTCGGACATCAAGGTAGAGGTCGGCACGCACAAAGATGCACACACGGAGAAGGAGATCCCCGCCGTGATCGTAACCCGTCCGACCAACCAGCCGCGTCACCGCTCGCTGCACGGTCTCTACCGCGCGCTGATCAACAACATGGTCGTCGGCGTGTCGAAGGGCTACGAGATCAAGCAGGAGCTCGTCGGCGTCGGCTTCAAGGCCGAGGTCAAGGGCCAGGTGCTCGAGATGAGCCTGGGTTATTCGCACGACACCCACTTCCTGCTTCCCAAGGAGGTGACCGCAACGGCCGTCACCGAGAAGAAGGGCAACCCGATCGTCACCTTGAAGAGCATCGACAAGCAGCTCGTCGGCCAGGTCGCCGCCAAGTTGCGTTCGCTGCGCAAGCCGGAGCCTTACAAGGGCAAGGGTATCAAGTTCGTCGGCGAGCAGCTGCGTCGTAAGGCCGGTAAGTCGGCAGGTGCCAAATAGTAAACTGTAAATCGTTCTGAAGATTATGGCATTGAACAAGATAGAAAGAAGAGAGCGGATCAAGATGCGTATCCGCAAGATCGTGAACGGCACGGCCGAGCAGCCCCGCATGACGGTGTTCCGCAGCAACAAGCAGATCTACGTGCAGTTCGTCGACGACCTCGCAGGCGTGACCCTCGCTTCGGCCTCGTCGCTGGAGAAGGAGGTGGCCGAAGCCGCCGCAGGCAAGAACAAGTGCGAAGTAGCCGCGCTGGTCGGCAAGCTGGCCGCCGAGCGTGCCGTCGCCAAGGGCATCACCACGGTGGCCTTCGACCGCAACGGTTACCTGTATCACGGACGTGTTAAACAACTGGCCGAAGCAGCACGCGAAGGCGGACTTAAATTCTAAGCAATCATGTCGAATACGAACATAAAGAAAGTACGCACGAGCGACCT
The DNA here is from genome assembly GCA_947364365.1 of uncultured Alistipes sp. Classification (GTDB taxonomy): domain Bacteria; phylum Bacteroidota; class Bacteroidia; order Bacteroidales; family Rikenellaceae; genus Alistipes. Next base: position 48,479 of record CANASP010000006.1, on the reverse strand, counting down.
GGAGCTCAAGGATCGCCTCGTGAGCATTCAGCGCGTGACCAAGGTTACGAAGGGTGGTCGCACGTTCAGCTTCTCGGCCATCGTCGTCGTCGGTAACGAGGCGGGTGTCGTAGGCTACGGCCTGGGCAAGGCTTCGGAGGTGCAGGCCGCCATCGCCAAGGGCGTGGAGGATGCCAAGAAGAACCTGGTGAACATCCCCGTGATCAACGGCACGATTCCCCACAAGCAGGAGGCCCGCTTCAGCGGCTCGCTCGTGATGATTCGTCCGGCCGCTCCCGGTACGGGTATCATCGCCGGCGGTGCCATGCGTGCCGTGCTGGAGTCGGTGGGCGTGAAGAACGTGCTTGCCAAGAGCAAGGGCTCGTCGAACCCCCACAACCTGGTGAAGGCCACGATCCAGGCGCTCTGCGAGCTGCGCGACGCCCACAGCATCGCCCGCCTGCGCGGTATCTCGATGGACAAGGTGTTTAACGGTTAATTTCGAAACGGAAATGGCAAAATTGAAAATCACCCAGATCAAGAGCCGCATCGGAGCTACGGAGCGTCAGTGCAAGAACCTCGACGCTCTGGGTCTGAAGCGCATCAACGCGGTGGTCGAGCACGACGATTCGGCTATCATCAAGGGGATGATCGCCCGCGTGAAGCACCTCGTCAAGGTCGAGGAGGTAAAATAAGTTTAACCGAAAGACGTAATTAACACAATGGAACTCAATAATCTCAAACCCGCAAAGGGTTCAACGCACCACGACAAGCGCATTGCGCGCGGTGCGGGTTCGGGTCACGGCGGCACGGCTACGCGTGGTCACAAGGGTGCACAGTCGCGTTCGGGCTACTCGCGCAAGCTGGGCTTCGAGGGCGGTCAGATGCCGTTGCAGCGTCGTCTTCCCAAGTTCGGTTTCACCAACCTGAAGCGTGTCGAATTCAAGGCCATCAACCTCTCGACGCTCGAGGAGCTGGCAGCCAAGAAGTCGCTCCAGGAGATCACGATCGAGACGCTGGTCGCGGCCGGCTTCGTGTCGTCGAACGACAAGGTGAAGATCCTGGGTAACGGACAGTTGACGAAGGCGCTGAGCGTCAAGGCACACGCCTTCTCGAAGAGCGCCGAGGCTGCGATCACGGCAGTGGGCGGCAGCGTCGAAAAACTGTAGCAACCCATAGCACGCAAAAATTATGAATCAGTATCTCGTTGTTGGTATCGTCTTTTTGGTGATTATCGCTCTTTTGGCGACCAACAAGAAATTGGTGGAAACGCTCAAGAACATCTATAAGATCGAGGAGCTGCGCAATCGTGTCCTCTACACGATCGGGCTGCTGCTGGTCTACCGCTTGGGTAGTTTCGTAGTGATTCCGGGCATCAACCCCAACGCCCTGGGCGAGGGGTCGGCCTATGCCAGCCAGCTGGAGGGCAACGGACTGCTGGGTCTGTTGAACGTCTTCTCCGGCGGTGCGTTCGGCAACGCCGCGATCTTCGCGCTCGGAGTCATGCCGTATATCACCGCCTCGATCATCATCCAGCTCATGGGCATGATGATTCCGTATTTCCAGAAAATGCAGAAGGAGGGTGAGAGCGGCCGCCGCAAGATGAACCAGTGGACGCGCTTCCTCACCATCGGCGTGCTCCTGTTGCAGGGTCCGGCCTACATCGCCAACCTCTACCATCAGGTCCCCACGGCGTTCGTCTACGGCAATTCGTTCGGGTTCGTATGCTATGCGACGACGATCCTCATCGCCGGCACCATGTTCATCATGTGGCTGGGCGAGAAGATCACCGACAAGGGCATCGGCAACGGTATTTCGCTGATCATCATGATCGGTATCGTGGCCCGTCTTCCCCATGCGCTGCTGGCCGAGGTCAACGCGCGCATCCAGACGGCTACCGGTAGCGCCATCATGCTGATCTTCGAGCTCGTGCTGCTGTTCCTGGTCTTCATGGCTACGATCGCCCTGGTGCAGGCTGTCCGCAAGGTGCCTGTACAGTATGCCAAGCGTATCATTGGCAACAAGCAGTACGGCGGCGTGCGTCAGTACATCCCGCTGAAGATGAATGCGGCAAATGTCATGCCGATCATCTTCGCGCAGGCGCTGATGTTCATCCCCGCGCTGTTCGCCAATGTGGCCCCCGGCTTCGCTGCCGCCTTCAGCACGATGACGGGCTTCTGGTACAACTTTACGCTGGCAGTGCTGGTAATCGCCTTCACCTACTTCTACACGGCGATTATCATCAACCCTCAGATGATGGCCGATGACATGAAGCGCAACGGCGGCTTTATTCCGGGAGTGAAACCGGGTAAGCAGACGGTGAACTACATCGACACCATCATGACGCGCATCACCCTTCCGGGTTCGATCTTCCTGGCGATCGTGGCGATCCTGCCCGCGCTGGCGATGAAGTTCCTGGGCATCCAGCAGGCGTTCGCCTACTTCTACGGAGGTACGTCGCTGCTGATCATGGTCGGTGTGGTGCTCGACACTCTCAAGCAGATAGAAAGCTACCTGCTGATGCGTCACTACGACGGTCTGATGAAGACGGGCCGTATCCAGGGTCGCCATTAGCAGTATTTGTCCGAAGAGTTTTTCAGCGATATGATTCATCTGAAGACAGACGAGGAGATCGAATTGCTCCGTGAGAACAACATCCTGGTGTCGAAGACGCTGGCCGAGGTGGGTCGCCACATTCGGCCCGGCGTCACGACCAAGGAGTTGGACTCGATCGCCGAGGAGTTCATCCGTGCGCACGGAGCAGTTCCGGCTTTCCTCGGATACCAGGGATTTCCCGCATCGTTGTGTATCTCGATCAACGAGCAGGTCGTCCACGGTATCCCGTCCTCGAAATGTGTTCTGAAGGAGGGCGACATCGTTTCGGTCGATTGCGGTACGTTCATGAAGGGGTTTGTTGGCGACTCGGCGTATACGTTCGCCGTAGGTGAGGTGGCCGAGGAAGTACGGCAACTCATGACAGTCACCAAAGAGGCTCTTTATAAAGGTACCGAGCAGGCCAAGGCCGGGAATCGCGTAGGCGACATCTCGGCGGCCGTGCAGGCACACGCCGAGCGCTACGGCTACGGCGTGGTGCGCGAATTGGAAGGACACGGCCTGGGTCGCAAGATGCACGAGGATCCGGGCGTTCCCAATTACGGTGCACGCGGCAGAGGACCGCTCTTGAAGGAGGGGATGGTCATCTGCATCGAACCCATGATCAACATGGGGACCAAAGCGGTGGTATTCGAACAGGACGGCTGGACGGTGCGCACGCGCGACCGCAAGCCTGCGGCTCACTACGAGTTCGCAGTGGCGGTGCGCCGCGACGGTCCCGACGTGCTGACGGACTTCAGCATCATCGAACAGGCATTAAACGATTAAGACTCTATGGCAAAACAAGCCGCTATCGAACGGGACGGTACGATCATCGAGGCCCTCTCCAACGCGATGTTCCGCGTCGAGCTGGACAACGGCCACATTCTGACCGCCCACATCTCGGGAAAGATGCGCATGCACTACATCAAGATCCTTCCCGGGGACAAGGTAAAAGTGGAGATGACTCCCTACGATCTGTCGAAGGGCCGCATTTCCTTCCGTTACAAATAACCAAGATTGCTTTAAAATCATGAAAGTAAAAGCATCCATCAAGAAGCGCAGCGAGGATTGCAAGATTGTGAAGCGTAAGGGCAAGCTCTACGTGATTTGCAAGAAGAATCCCAAGTTCAAGATGCGCCAGGGATAATGTATCAACGGTTTATTAAAGAAGAAAAAGAAGTTATATGGCACGTATAGTCGGTGTAGATTTACCCAAGAACAAGAGAGGCGAGATCGGTCTGACCTATATCTACGGTATCGGTCGCTCGACGGCTCGCAAGATTCTCGACGTAGCTGGCATCAGCTACGATGTCAAAGTACAGGACTGGTCGGATGACCAGGTCGGCGCGATCCGTTCGACGATCGCCGACATGGGCATCAAGGTCGAGGGCGAGTGTCGCTCGATGGTCCAGCTGAACATCAAGCGCCTGATGGACATCGGTTGCTACCGTGGCATCCGTCACCGTCTGGGTCTTCCCGTTCGCGGTCAGTCGACCAAGAACAACGCCCGCACCCGCAAGGGAAAGAAGAAGACGGTCGCAAACAAGAAAAAAGCAACGAAGTAATCTTTAGAGAATTATGGCAAAGAAAACTGGAACAGTCAAGAAGAAGGTTGTCAAGGTGGGTGCCGTGGGTAACGCCTACGTTCACTCGACTTTCAACAACGTCATCATCACCATCACCAACGAGATGGGTGACGTCATCAGCTGGTCTTCGGCCGGTAAGATGGGTTTCCGTGGTTCGAAGAAGAATACTCCCTATGCTGCCCAGACGTCGGCGGCCGACTGCGCGAAGGTGGCCTACGACATGGGTCTGCGCAAGGTCAAGGTTTACGTCAAGGGTCCGGGTGCCGGTCGCGAGTCGGCCGTCCGCACGATCCACGGCGCCGGTATCGAGGTGATGGAGATCATCGACGTCACGCCGCTGCCGCACAACGGTTGCCGTGCTCCCAACCGCCGTCGCGTCTAATCGGCGCCTGCGGTTCGGATTATTGTAAGTGTTAAAAACAAGTTAAGACAATGGGAAAATACATAGGACCAAAATCGAAGATCGCCCGCAAGTTCGGCGAAGCTATTTACGGTGCTGACAAGGTGCTCGAGAAGCGCCCCGTACCTCCCGGACAGCACGGTCTGGCACGCAAGCGCAAGAAGGTGTCGGAGTATGGTACGCAGCTCAACGAGAAGCAGAAGGCCAAGTACACCTACGGTCTGCTGGAGAAGCAGTTCGCACGCACCTACGAGCACGCTGCCCGCATGGGCGGTATCACGGGTGAGAACCTGCTCAAGCTGCTGGAGTGCCGTCTGGACAATGTCGTTTACCGTCTGGGTATCGCTCCGACGCGTGCGGCTGCCCGTCAGCTCGTGTCGCACTGCCACATCTGCGTCAACGGCAACGTCGTGAACATCCCCTCCTACTCGCTGCGTGCCGGCGACGTGGTGTCGGTTCGCGAGAAGTCGAAGAGCCTCGAGGTGATCACTGCTTCGCTGGCCGGCTCGGCCCGCAGCCGTTACGCATGGCTTGAGTGGGACGGCGCTACGATGAGCGGCAAGTTCCTCCAGAAGCCCGAACGCGAGGAGATTCCGGAGAACATCAAGGAGCAGCTTATCGTCGAGTTGTACTCGAAGTAGTAATCAAACAAATTCACCATCATGGCAATATTAGCATTCCAGAAACCTGAGAAGGTGATTATGCTCGAATCCACTTCGTCGTTCGGAAAGTTCGAATTCCGACCGCTGGAGCCCGGGTTCGGTATGACTGTCGGTAACGCCTTGCGTCGTATTCTGCTTTCGTCGCTCGAAGGCTATGCGATCACGACCGTCAAGGTGGCCGGTGTCGACCACGAGTTCGCTGCAGTTCCCGGCGTGATGGAGGGGATGATCGACATCATCCTGAACCTCAAGCAGGTTCGTTTTATCCGCACGGTCGACAACCAGGATGCCGAGAAGGTCTCCATTAACGTTGCGGGTGTGACGGAGCTGACTGCCGGATACATTTCGAATTACCTTTCGTTCTTCAAGGTGCTCAACCCCGACCTGGTGATCTGCCACCTGGCCCCCGGTACGAAGATGCAGCTCACGCTGACCATCGGCAAGGGCCGCGGCTACGTCCCCTCGGAGGAGAACGCACCCGCCGAAAGCGAGTTCGGCACGCTGCCTATCGATTCGATCTTCACGCCGATCAAGAACGTGAAGTACACGATCGAGAACTACCGTGTCGAGCAGAAGACCGACTACGAAAAGCTGAATTTGGAAATTACTACCGACGGGTCTATTCACCCCAAGGAGGCTCTCAAGGAGGCTGCGAAGATTCTCATCCAGCACTTCATGCTCTTCTCCGACGAGAAGATCACCGTCAACATGGAGGACACGAACGGCGCCGAGGAGTTCGACGAGGACGTGCTCCACATGCGTCAGCTGCTCAAGACCAAGCTCTCGGACCAGGATCTCTCGGTCCGTGCGCTGAACTGTCTGAAGGCCGCCGACGTCGATACGGTGGGTGATCTGGTGAAGCTCAACCGCAACGACCTGCTCAAGTTCCGCAACTTCGGCAAGAAGTCGCTCACGGAGCTCGACGAGCTGCTGACCTCCCTGAACCTGAAGTTCGGTATGGACGTATCAATCTACAAACTTGACAAAGACTAATTATGAGACACAATAAGAATTTCAACCACCTGGGCCGTCAGGCGGGCCATCGCAAGGCGTTGATGTCGAACATGGCCTCGTCGCTGATTCTGCACAAGCGCATCGAGACCACGCTGGCCAAGGCCAAGGCCGTCCGCCGGTTCATCGAGCCGCTGGTGACCAAGTCGAAGGAGGACACGACCCACTCGCGCCGTGTCGTATTCTCGTACCTCAAGCAGAAGGAGGCCGTGACGGAGCTGTTCCGCACGATCGCCCCCAAGATCGCCGAGCGTCCGGGCGGCTACACGCGTATCCTGAAGACGGGCTTCCGTCTGGGCGACGCCGCCGAGATGTGCATCATCGAGTTCGTCGACTTCAACGAGGCCTACACGCTGGGTGTCGCTCCTGCCGCCGCTGCCGTCGAGGCGAAGCCCAAGACGCGTCGTTCGCGCAAGAAGTCGACCGACGCCGTCGAGGACGCCACGGTTGTCGAGGGCGCCAAGAAGGCCGCTCCGAAGGCTCCCAAGGCTGCCGCCGCCAAGGCTTCGGCTCCGAAGGTCGCCAAGAAGACCAACGTAGGCAAGAAGATGTAAATCTTCCCGATGGGGCGGCAGGTCCGCCTTGCATCGATGGAATTTCCGGACGGAGGTGGCCAACTTCCGTTCGGAAATTTTCGTTTGGCCGGGCGCCGAGGGGCCGGGTCGCGTTCGTGTGAGACGATCCGATGGCGTCTGTGTGGGGCGATCCGGGCTGGGGTGTGTCCGCAGGCCGATCAGCGGAGGCGCGTGTCCTGCCGGATGTTCCGGCCGCTTGCGCAAGGCGTTTCCTTTGACTGACCCGTCCGGCTGGCCTGCTGGGCGATTCGCTCCGTTGACGGAGCGCGTATCCTGGCCGTTTTGTGCGGCCGCGTGGCCGGGCCGCTCTTGCCCGCGGCTCCGTTGGTTGCCTCCTCCGGCTTTTGCCGGTTGCAGCGCGGCGGACTTTGGACCCGCCCCGATTCAGAATCAGAGACACGACGGATAGTCCGTCGGGAATAGTAAAACAGAATCCGAATATGAAAAGATGGTTGTTCTTCGCGGCCTGCCTGCTGGCCGCCTGCACCTCCGAGCCGCGCTGGGAGCTGGTCTGGGAGGATGATTTCGATGGCGTGTCGCTCGACACGACGATATGGAGCCGGATCCCGCGCGGTGGGGCCGACTGGCAGAACACGCTGACCTTCGACGACCGCTGCTATGAAGTGCGCGACGGTCGGCTCGTCCTGCACGGGGTGGTCAATCCCGACCCTGCGGCCGATACGGTGGCCTACTGGACCGGCGGTGTGTGGACGCGCGGCAAACATGCCTTCGAGGGCGGCCGCGTGGAGATCCGCGCCCGTTTCGGCTCGGCCCGCGGCGCCTGGCCGGCGATCTGGATGCTCCCCTTCGACGGGGCGGCGCATCCCTATCCGCATGGCGGCGAGATCGACATCATGGAGCATCTGAACCACGACTCGCTGGTCTATCAGACCGTCCATTCCCATTATACGCTCCATCTGGGAGGCGCCGACGAACCGCCCCATTTCACGACGGCGGCGATCGATCCCGCCGACTTCAATGTCTATGGCGTGGAGTTCTGCCGCGACAGCCTCGTCTTCTCGGTCAACGGCCGGCGCACCTTCGCCTATCCGCGTATCGAGACGCCGAAGGAGGGGCAGTTCCCCTTCGATATCGCCTATGAGCTGCTCCTCGACATGCAGCTGGGAGGTTCGTGGGTCGGGGCCGTCGATCCGGCCGAGCTGCCCGTGCGGATGGAGATCGACTGGGTCCGCCATTATAAGATGAAGGAGTGACCGCCGGCTGCGGGCCCGCCGACATAGCATGCGGGGCGGATCGTCCCGATCGAAAAAAGGGTCCGGAAGCAACTGCTTCCGGACCCTTTCCGTTTCGATCTGGCGTCGCGTCGGTTACTTCGCGAAGCCCTTGCCGATGGCGAGGAAGTCCTCGGCCTTCAGCGCCGCGCCGCCGATCAGACCGCCGTCGACATCCTCCTTGGCGAAGATCTCGGCTGCGTTCGACGGCTTGCACGAACCGCCGTAGAGGATCGCCGTCTCCTCGGCTGCCGCACCGAACTTCTCGGCGAGGACCTTGCGGATGTAGGCGTGGATCTCCTGTGCCTGCTCGGCCGTGGCGGTCTTGCCCGTACCGATGGCCCATACGGGCTCGTAGGCGATCACCAGGTTCTTGAACTGCTCCTCCGAGAGGTTGTAGACCACCTCCTCGATCTGGGCCTTCACCACGTCGAAGTGCTTGCCGGCCTCGCGCTCGTCGAGGTTCTCGCCCACGCAGTAGATCGGCGTCAGGCCGTTGGCATAGACCTGCTCCATCTTGCGGTTGAGCGTCTCCGAGGTCTCGCCGTAGTACTGGCGGCGCTCCGAGTGGCCCAGGATCACGTACTTGCAGCCCAGCGCGGCGATCATCGAGGCGGCTACCTCGCCCGTGTAGGCACCCTTGGCCTCGGCGGCGCAGTTCTGTGCGCCCAGCTCGATGTCCGAGCCCTTCAGCGCCTCGGCGACCTGGGCGAGGTGGGTGAACGGGGGGCATACGATGAAGTTCACGCACGAGCATACCTCGCCGCGACCTGCTACAACGCCCTGTGCGAGGGCTACGCCTTCGGCGGGAAGCGTGTTCATCTTCCAGTTGCCGGCTACGATTTTCTTTCTCATGTTCGTTTTGTTTTTATAGATAAAACTGTATGTCAAAGCAATGATAAACCACACGGCGGCTGCGACGGCTATCCGCAGCGTGGGCGGCTCCTCGCCTGCGTTCCCTGCGCCGAGCAGGTCGGGGAGCCCGATCCCTGCCGTGAAGCTCGCGGCGATGGAGAGCACCTTCAGGAGGATGCGGCTGCGCTGCGTGAGCCGCGGCCAGAACGCGCGGATGAGCCACCATGCCATCGCGAAGCACGCCGCCGTCGCCGTGAGATGGAAGACGACCGCCGAGCGGAGCGTCAGTGCGTTGGCCGCGAGCAGGATGGCTGCTGCGGCTGCCGTCGGGGCGATCCTTCGTGCGGTGGGGCTCATTCCGGGGCTATTTCTCCTCGGCGGGAAACTCCGTGCGGTGGCGTTCGCGGCCGTTGGCCTGGCGGATCCAGGTGGTGAAGCCGCGGCGGCCCTGCTGGAGACGGATGACGCGAATGCCGCTCACGAGCTCCTGGTACTCGCCGTAGCCGCCGCTGTAACGGCCGTATCCGAGGGCGATGCCCTCCTTCTGGGCGACGTAGTCGTTGGAGTGGTCGTGGCCGGTGAATACGCCGATCACCTCGCCGCCGTCGACCAGCGCCCGGAACATCCCCGCGTTGTCGCGCGGCGGGCATTCGCCCTCCAGGCGCGAACCCGAGAGCCGCTCCTCGGCGAACGCCTCGGCGTACTCGGGCAGCGGCACGTGGAAGAACATCAATCCCGTGGCCTTGCGGCCGTTGCGCGCGGCGGCTTCGGCGCACTGCGCGCCGTACCAGGCGACCTGCGCGGGCTCGAAACCCTTGTAGGAGTGGTCGTCGGCGTTGTAGTCGTTGGAGTCCATCACGTAGATGCGGGCCTCCTCCGTCGTGCCGTCGGCCGTGTAGACGGGGATCACGAAGTCGTGGGCCCCCTCGGCGGCGTAGCGGCCGTTGACGCAGAGGGGAAGCGTGCGCAGCAGCGCGTGCAACTCGTCCTGCGTGATGCCCTGCTCGGCGTCGTGGTTGCCCAGCGTCACGGCATAGGGGATGCCCGTGCCGCCGATGATGCCGCACATTTCGGCCATGCGGGCAGCGCCCGGACGGCGGTAGATCACGTCGCCCGTTAGGACGATCAGGTCAGGTTTCTCCTGCCCGATGAGCCGCGTGAGCATGGCGGGCACGTGCTCCGACAGCCCGGCGGCGCCGGTGTAGTGGATGTCGGTGAGTTGCACGATGGTGAACGTTCCGTCGTCGCCGAAGCGCAGCGGAGCCGCGTCGGCGGCGGGCTCGCCGGCCCGGGCCAATGCCGCGGCGAGCAGGCAAGCCAGTAACAGCAATCTTTTCATAGCGCCTCCCGTCTTATGCCTCTGCCTCGCACCAGCGCTTCACCTCCTCCATGGAGGGCGCCTTGAGGCCGAGCTTGTTTTTCTTGTTGAAGCCGCACAGGTCGTTGAAGAACTTGCCCGGGGCGAGCTTGCGCAGCGACTCGACGGTGATGTAGCCCATCTTCTGGATCACGGGAACCCACTCCTCGGGCACTCCGATCTCGGTGTAGCGCTCCGCGGCGTCGGCCGTGACCTTCTTCTCGGGGCGCATCTGGGGGAAGAAGAGCACGTCCTGGATCGACGTCTCGCCCGTCATGAACATCGTCAGACGGTCGATGCCGATGCCCATGCCCGAGCACGAGGGCATGCCGTATTCGAGCGCGCGGACGAAGTCCATGTCGATGAACATCGCCTCGTCGTCGCCTTTCTCCGAGAGCCGCAGCTGCTCCTGGAAGCGCTCCAGCTGGTCGATCGGGTCGTTGAGCTCCGAGTAGGCGTTGCAGAGCTCCTTGCCGTTGACGAAGAGCTCGAAACGCTCCGTCAGGTCGGGATTCTCGCGGTGGCGCTTGCACAGCGGCGACATCTCGATGGGGTAGTCGCAGACGAACGTGGGCTGGATGAGCTCCTCCTCGCAGTACTGGCCGAAGATGGCGTCGATGAGCTTGCCCTTGCCCATCGTCTCGTCGGTCTCGACGTTCAGCCGCTTGCACGCCTCGCGCAGCTGCTCCTCGCTCTGTCCCGTGATGTCGTAGCCCGTCTTCTCGCGGATGGCGTCGGTCATCGTCAGGCGGCGGAACGGCGCCTTGAACGAGATGGCCTTGCCGTCGATCGTAAGCTCCGTGGTGCCGTTGGTGGCCATCGCCACGCGCTCGAGCATCTGCTCGGTGAACTCCATCATCCAGCGGTAGTCCTTGTAGGCGACGTAGATCTCCATGCAGGTGAACTCGGGGTTGTGCGTGCGGTCCATGCCCTCGTTGCGGAAGTTCTTGCCGAACTCGTAGACGCCGTCGAAGCCGCCGACGATGAGTTTCTTGAGGTAGAGCTCCGTGGCGATGCGCAGGTAGAGGTCGATGTCGAGCGAGTTGTGGTGCGTGATGAACGGACGCGCCGAGGCGCCGCCCGGGATGGGCTGGAGGATCGGGGTCTCCACCTCCAGGTAGCCGCGCTCGTTGAAGAACTCGCGCATGGTGGCCATGATCTTGGCGCGTTTTACGAAGGTCTCCTTGACCTGCGGGTTGACGATGAGGTCGAGGTAGCGCTGGCGGTAGCGCACCTCGGGATCGGTGAAGGCGTCGAAGGTCTTGCCGTCCTTCTCCTTGACGACGGGCAGCGGGCGGATCGACTTCGACAGCACCGTGAAGCGGCGGCAGTGGACCGACAGCTCGCCCGAGTTGGTATGGAAGGCGAAGCCCTCCACGCCCACGAAGTCGCCGATGTCGAGCAGCTTCTTGAAGACCGTGTTGTAGAGCGTCGGGTCCCCCTCGGGGCAGATGTCGTCGCGGCGGACGTAGACCTGGATGCGGCCCGTGGCGTCCTGCAGCTCGAAGAACGAGGCGCTGCCCATGATGCGGCGCGACATGATGCGGCCCGCGATGCGGACCTCCTGGTAGTTGCCCTTCGCCTCGTCGTAGTTGTCGGCGATTTCACGTGCCGTGGCCGTCACATCGTAGCGGGCGGCGGGGTAGGGTTCGATGCCCAGCTCGCGCAGCGCGGCGAGCGACCGGCGGCGCAGCTGTTCCTGTTCGGAGAGTTCGATAGCCATTGTATATCTTCGGTTTTTGTTGTTTCGGGATACGGGGCAAAATTACGAAAAAAGGGCGGAAAATCAAAGCCGCGCGGAGCCGCTTCGCTCGGCGAAGCGCCGGAAGAGCAGCCAGGCCCCCCATCCGAGGGTGGCGCCCACGGCCGTGCCCCACAGGAGATCCATCGGGAAGTGTTTGGCCAGATAGATGCGCGAGTAGCAGATCGCCGCGGTGCTCGCGACCATCAGCGCCGCGAACCAGCGGCGCCGGATCGCGGCGCACGACAGCACCGCGAGCGCCACGACCGTGGCCGCATGGGCCGAGACCGTGCCGTAACGCCCCGCTACGGCCTCCACGGGGACGTGGACCGCCCAGTCGCCCGGCGTGCCGGCCCGGCGCAGGGCGTAGAGCGAGTCTGGCGGGATCGCGAGCCCCTCCAGTTCGGGGGTGAACATCGGACGCCAGCGGGGCTCGAAGCCGGGCAGCAGGTCGCCCAGCAGGCCGTTGTGTTTGAAGATCCCCGACACCATGTCCGAAAGGACGAGCGATGCGAGCATCACGACGAAGAAGAGTCCGGCGCCGCGCAGCCCGTAGCGGCGGTAGATCATCCAGAGGATCAGCGCGTAGAGCGGAAGCCAGAGCGCCGTGCCCGAGAGGGCGAGCATCGCGCGGTCCATCGCCGGGCCGCCGTCGAAGTTCAGTGCGAGAAAGAGGTCGTAGTCCCAAGTCATGGTGCGAGTGCGGGGTGTCGGGGCGGCGGTGTGCGGCCCCGGGGTCAGAATTGGAAGTAGATGAAGGGTTGTATGTCGCTCGACTTGACCTGCATGACGAGCCAGATCATCGCCGCGGCCATCGTCACCTGCAGGAGCAGCGGCGAGCGGACGACCGCCTGCCGGGCCGCAGCGTCGACGCTTGCCGGGAGCAGGTGCAGCCCGTAGCCCAGCGCGATGAGGAGGAAGGCTCCGGTGTAGCCGGCGAGGACCTGCGGGACGATCGCCGGGTTGAAGTTATAGAAGATCTGGTGGAGCATCAGCCCCACGGTCTGCATCGATTCGGCGCGGAACATCAGCCATCCGAAGCATACGAGGTTGAACGTGAGTGCCATGCCCGCCGCGCGGCTCCACCAGTGCATCTGCGCGCCCGAGGGTTTGGCTCCCGGGATCAGGGCCAGCCACACCTTGTGCAGCGCCAGCGCCGTGCCGTGGAGCGCGCCCCAGAGGATGAAACGCACGGCGGCGCCGTGCCACAGGCCGCCCAGCAGCATCGTCAGCAGCAGATTGACATAGGTCCTGATACGCCCCTTGCGGTTGCCGCCCAGCGAAATGTAGAGGTAGTCGCGCAGCCACGACGAGAGCGAGATGTGCCAGCGGCGCCAGAATTCGGTGATCGTGGCCGACTTGTAGGGGGCGTCGAAGTTCTTCGGAAAGCGAAAGCCCAGCAGGAGGGCGATGCCGATGGCCATGTCCGAGTAGCCCGAGAAATCGCAGTAGATCTGCAACGCGTAGCCGTAGATGCCCGCCAGGCATTCGAATCCCGAGTAGAGCAGCGGCTCGTCGAAGATGCGGTCGACGAAGTTGAGCGAGATGTAGTCGGAGATGACCGCCTTCTTGAAGAGCCCCGTGAGGATCAGGAAGACGCCCGTGCCGAACATCTCTCGCGTGATGACCACCGGATTGCGCCGGATCTGGGGGATGAAGTCGCGCGCCCGGACGATGGGACCCGCCACCAGCTGGGGGAAGAACGAGAGGTAGAAAAGGTAGTCGCACCAGTTGTCCAGGGGCTTGAGCTCGCGGCGGTAGATGTCGATCGTGTAGCTCATCGACTGGAAGACGAAGAACGAGATGCCGACCGGCAGGAAGATGTTGCGGAACTGGAGGAACCCCTCGCCGAAGAACTGGTTGGCGATGTCTATGAGGAAGTTGGTGTACTTGAAATAGCCCAGCATGCCGAGGTTGACGGCCACGCTCAGCGCCACCCACAGCCGGCGCATTGCGGGCCGCTGCGTGCGGTGGAGCGCCCGGGCGATCCCGTAGTCGCTCGTGGCGGCGAAGAGCAGCAGCAGGAAGTAGATGCCGCTCGACTTGTAGTAGAAGTAGAGCGAGAAGAGGATGACATAGACGATGCGCGCCGTCGTGGCCCGGCGCAGCATGCCGTAGAAAAACAGGAACCCCGCGAAGAGGAACAGGAAGAGCCCGCTGCTGAAGATCAGCGGCGACGAGGCGTCGTAGCGCAGCAGCTCCGCCAGCGTGGCGGGCAGGTCGTTCACCGTCGGGAAGTTCATCGCTGCGGGGTGTTGTGCGGAAGGGTCTCCGTCGCTTCGGTGTCGTCGGAGCGGGTGCCGGTCTTCTCGCCGGACGCGGCTGCGGCCGGGAAGGAGGCGATGGGGGTGAAGAGTTTCCGGTCGAGCAGCGAGCGGCGCAGCGAGTCGACGATCCGCTGCTCGCGGCGCCGGTGCACGATCCGCTCCGCGGCCGTGCGGGCGCAGCCGTTCAGGGCGTCGACGAGCGCCCAGGCCACGCGGCGGCCGCCGGCGTAGTTGATGTGGGTGTAGTCCTTGCCCGCCCAGCCGTTCTGCACGAAGCGCGCCATGCCGCCCTCGGCGCGCATCGCCTCGGAGGTGGGCCAGAAGGCCGCTCCCGCCTCACGGGCGGCCCGGCGCTGGAAATCGGTCATGTAGGGCACGGCATCCATCGGCCGGAAGCCGTTGTCGCCCTTCGCCGAACGGTCGCTGACGCCCATGACGAGCACCGCCGCTCCGGGGAAGCACTCGCGCACGAAGGCCACCATCTTGCCGATCTGCGCGGCGTAGTTGCCGTAGGCGTGCACGCCCTGCTGCATGATGTTGAGTCCGTATTGCAGGATCACCAGGTCGTAACCGCCCACGAGGGTGCCGATCTGGGCGTCGACCGAGGGGTTGGTCCAGAACATCGCCTGGCCGTTGTTGCTGCGTATCGAGTAGTTGTCGACCGCCACGCCTTCTGTCCCTTCGAAGAGGGCGCCGTAGCCGATGAAGCCCTCCGAGGCCTCGGGAAGATGGAAGGTCAGCGAGCCGATCCGCGGTGCGCGGACCACGATCTGCCGTACCGCGGCGTCGCCTTCGACGAAGATTTCGTGGCGGGTCGAATCGTTGAGCGAGAGCAGGATGCGGCTGTCGTGGGGCGAGAGGAAGAGGATGCGGGCCGTCGGGCACTCCTCCAGACGGGCGCGCTCGCCGACGCACTCCCAGCGGGTCGAGGCGCCCGCGGCGGGCTGGCAGACCCATCCCGAGACGAAGAAGTTGTCGCGCAGGTGCTGGGGCGCGTTCTTGCGCTGCATGATGTTGTGCGAGGTCCACCCCTTCGACTGGGTGCGGATCGTCCGGCGGAATCCCGTCAGCGGCGAAGCCATCGGGGCGAACCCCGCCCCGCCTCCGCCGTAGGCCAGTTGCATCTGCTCGCGCAGGTCGGCCGTCAGGATGTCGCCCTCGACGAACGAGTCGCCCAGAAAGGCGATGCGCACCGGACGTGCGGCCGTGAGCAGCGTGTCGCAGAAACGCATGAAGCTGCTGTCGGCGCTGTAATCCTCGATCGGCGTGAGCGAGTCGACGAGGGACATTGCGGGAACCCGCCGCAGGCTGTCGCGCAGCCGCGGAGCGAAGGGGTGCGGCGCCGTCGCGTCGTCGTCCGGATGCGTCGTATCCCACTCGAAGGTGATGGGGATGCTGCGCAGCGCCGAGTCGGCGGCCGGCTGCTCGGCCTGGATCTGCTCGACGACCGCCGCCATGTCGATGCGGAACTCCTCCTCGTCGAAAAGGGGCTCCTCCGACTGCCCGGCCGCGTCCGTGCCGTCGTCGAAGACGACGAGCTGCGAGAGGATATTGGCACGCCGGAGGGTCACCCCGCCCACGTGCTGCGGCGGAATGAAGCTGACGGCCGCGAGCACGCAGATGAGTGCCGCGACCGCCATCCAGGTCGTGTGGGAATACTCTTTTCCGGGCCGGGGTTCCATCGTTGGCGGGTTGCTGGGGTTAATCGCGTCGTCCGAGAATGACGAAGACCCAGTAGAGTACCGAAGCCACGGCGCTCAGCGCGGCCACGAGGTAGGTGCGTGCGGCCCAGCGGAGCGCCTCGCGCGCCTGCGTGAGCTGGGCGCCCTGCATCGTGCGGCTCGTCTGCAACCATTCGAGCGCCCTTTCGGAGGCGTTGTACTCGACCGGGAGGGTGATGAGCGAGAAGAGCGCCGTGGTGGCGATCAGCGCTACGCCGATCCAGCACAGCGTGTCGTTCTGCGTCGAGGCCAGCAGCACCAGTCCGGCGATGATGACCCACGTGGCGGCCGACGAGGCGAACTGCACCACGGGCACCAGCTGCGAACGCATGACCAGCGGGGCGTAGCCGCGGGCGTGCTGCACGGCGTGGCCGCACTCGTGGGCCGCGACGGCCGCCGCGGCGACGCTCGTCGACGCATAGACCGAGTCGCTCAGGTTGACGGTCATCGTCCGGGGATCGAAATGGTCGGTCAGGTGGCCGCCGACATGGGTCACCTTCACGTTGTGGATGTTGTTGTCGCGCAGCATCTTCTCGGCGACCTGGGCCCCTGTGATCCCGCCGGGGAACTGCACGCGCGAATACTTCTTGAAGACCGACTGGAGGCGGGCCTGGACGGCGTATCCGGCCACGCCGATGGCGATCATCAGCAGGAACATGCCCGACGTGGCGGCCGAGTAGCCGTGCGCGGCGTGCGGGGCGGTGTGGTAGCCTGCCTGGAGCAGGAGAATGAGCGGTTGGAACATGACGGGTCTATTCTTTGTCGGTTGTCGTAATGCGGCAGGGTATGCAAATTTGCGGCCGAACGCTATTTGCGCACCGTATAGTAGGCACCCGCCTGCTGCGCGGGCATGAGCACCATGTCGTTGACGTTCATGTGCGCAGGGAGCTGCGCGGCCCAGGCGATCGCCTCGGCGATGTCGTCGCCGGTGAGGGGCACCACGCCTTCGTAGGTCTTCGCCGCACGCGCGGTGTCGCCGTGGAAACGCACTTCGGAGAACTCCGTCTCGACCATTCCGGGGCGGATCTCCGTCACCTTGATCCCCGCCGCGAGCAGGTCGGCGCGCATCGCCTGCGAGATGGCGTGCACGGCGTGCTTCGAGGCGCAGTAGACGGCGCCGTTCTCGTAGGGCTCCGTGCCGGCGATCGAACCGATGTTGAAGACGTGTCCGCCGCCTGCGGCCACCATCTTGGGCGTGACGACGCGCGTGACGTAGAGCAGCCCCTTGACGTTGGTGTCGATCATCGCGTCCCAGTCGGCCGTGTCGCCGCAGTCGATGTGTTCGAGCCCGGCGGCCAGCCCGGCGTTGTTGACCAGCAGGTCGACCCGCTCGAGGGGGCCGAGGTGGCGGCGCACCTCCTCCTCCGAGCGGACGTCGAAGACGAGCGCGGTGCAGCGTCCGCCCGCCGCTTCGATCTCGCGCCGGAGCGCTTCGAGCCGTTCGGCGCGGCGGCCCGTCGCCGTGATGTCGTAGCCTTCGCGGGCGAGCCGCAGGGCCGTTGCGCGTCCGATGCCCGAGGTGGCGCCGGTGATGAGTGCCTGTTTTTTCATAAATCTGCGTTCAGTGGAGGCAAAAGTACGAATTTTTGGTTTACTTTGCATAAATTTTCCGTCAAAAACGAGCTCGTGGATATCGCCCTTTTCATCGCGCGCCGCACGGCGCATCCGACCCCCGGAGAGAAACCCGGGGTGATGGAGCGTATCGCCGTCGTCGCGGTGGCGCTGAGCCTCGCCGTGATGATCGTGGCGCTGGCCGTGGTCGCGGGGTTCAAACACGAGGTGGGGCATCGGCTGTCGGGCCTCTCGTCCCACGTGGTACTCACCGACATACGGGGCGTCGATGCGATCGATCCC
Source organism: uncultured Alistipes sp. (assembly GCA_947364365.1). Taxonomy (GTDB): domain Bacteria; phylum Bacteroidota; class Bacteroidia; order Bacteroidales; family Rikenellaceae; genus Alistipes. Next base: position 30,644 of record CANASP010000006.1, on the reverse strand, counting down.
CACGCCGTGGTCCGCAGCGAACGCACCGAGCGGATCGTTCGCTCGATGCCCGGTTTCGTGTCGATGGCTCCCTATGCCCTGCGCGGCGGTGTCGTCCGCACGGACGCGGCGGTCGAGACGGTGATGCTCAAGGGGGTCGACTCGACCTTCGACTGGCGCTTCTTCGGGGAGTGGCTCGTCGCCGGCGGACTGCCGCGCGTGGGGGGCGGGGTGCGGACCAAGGATCTGCTGCTCTCGCAAACGCTCGCCGACCGGCTCGACCTGGGGGTCGACGACCGTGTGGAGATGCTCTTCGTGGGGGGCGAGCGGCCCCGCCGCGACCGGTTCCGCGTGGCGGGCATCTACGCCTCGGGCATGGACGAGCTGGACGCCGCGCTGGCGCTGACCGACCTGCGCAACGTCGCCCGCCTCTCGGACTGGGGGCCCGATGAGATCTCGGGCTACGAGATCGTGACGACGGATCTCGCCTCGGCCGACGCCTTCGCCGAGGAGCTCGACGAGCGGCTTTTCCTCGATGACGACGAGCTGACGGCCAACCTCGCGGCGACGAGCGTCGTCGCGCTCTACCCCCATGTCTTCGACTGGCTCCGCGCCCACGATGTCAACGCCGCCGTGATTCTCGGCGTGATGTTGCTGGTCGCCTTTTTCAACATGGCCTCGGCGCTGCTGATCCTCGTGCTGGAACGCACGCGCACGATCGGTCTGCTGAAGGCGCTGGGGATGGCCGATCCTACGCTCCGGCGGCTGTTTCTCTACCGTGCGGCCTTCGTGGCGCTGCGCGGTCTGGCGTGGGGCAACGCCGCGGGGCTGGCGCTCTGCCTGACCCAGCGGTGGTCGGGCCTCGTGCGCCTCTCGGCCGAGGGCTACGTGCTGTCGGAACTTCCCGTCCGTCTGGAGTGGGGGTGGTGGCTTGCGCTCAACGCCGGCACGCTGGCGGCGATCGTCGTGCTGCTCGTCATCCCCGCCCACGTGATCTCTTCTGTCAAACCCGATCAAACCATTCGTTACGAATGAGCGTGAAACCCTATGACGATTCCGGCTCCAAGAAGGAGCAGGTGCGTTCGATGTTCGATGGCATCGCCGCGCGTTACGATTTGTTGAACCATCTGCTGTCGATGGATATCGACCGCCTCTGGCGCCGCCGGGCGGTGCGGCAGGCGGCCGCCGTCGCGCCGCGCCGCATACTGGACGTGGCGACGGGCACGGGCGACCTGGCCATCGCGCTGGCACGGGCCTTTCCCGAGGCGCAGGTGACGGGGGTGGATCTCTCGGCGGGGATGCTGGCGGCCGCCCGCGGGAAGATCGCCTCCCGCGGACTTTCGGAGCGTATCGCCCTGGCGCAGGGCGATGCCGAGCACCTGGCGTGGGAGGACGGGACGTTCGATGCCGTGACGGTGGCCTTCGGCGTGCGCAACTTCGGCGATCCGGAGCGGGGCCTGCGCGAGCTGGCGCGTGTGCTGCGGCCGGGCGGCCGGCTGGTGGTGCTGGAGTTCTCGCGTCCGCGCAACAGGCTCTTCCGTGCGCTGTTCGAGTGCTATTCGCGGCGTGTTCTGCCCCGCATCGGAGGTCTCGTGTCGCGCGATCGGCGGGCCTACGAGTACCTGCCTGCCTCGGTCGCCGCCTTCCCGCCTCCCGCGGAGTTCCTCGCGATGCTTCGCGGCGCGGGGCTGCACGACTGCGCGGCCCGCAGCCAGACGTTCGGGATCGCGCAAATCTACACGGCGAGCCGATGAGACGCCTGCTCGTCCTTTGCGCCGTCGCGGCAGCCGTCGTGCTCGCCCCGTCGTGCCGCCGGGCCGTCGAGCGCTCGGCGCAGAAGATCCGCATCGTCGAGGTCGGCCGTCCCGCGATGCGGGGACTCACGGCCTTCGACCTGCCGCTGTGCGTCGACAACGGCTCGGCCCACACGCTGCGGCTCACGGCCGCCTCGCTGACGCTGCGTTGCGGCGGCGACCGCGTGGCGGAGATCCGTCTCGGGGACGAGGTGGAGGTGCCGCGCCGCACGATGGTCGACGTGACGACCCGCTGGCGGCTGCGCATCGCCGATCCGCTGGCGCTCTACGTGGCTGCCGGCCGGCTGCGCGCGGGCGATCTGTCGACCCTTTCGGTCGACTGCGCCGTCGAGGGGCGCGGCGGCCCGGCCGCCGTAAATATTTCGCGCGAAAGGGTGCCGTTGTCCGAATTTTTGAATACCTTTGGCCTGACGTCGGACGACGTCGCCGAATACCTGCGTATCGAACCATGAAACGAATTCCGATCTTCTTTCTGCTGTCGTGGCTGCTGACCGCCACTCCGTCGGCATTGCGTGCCCAGTCGCTCGAAGCCTTCAAACGGCAGCTGGCCGAGCCTGCGGCCGTCGAGAACAGCGCGGTCCGGAGCCGCGTGACGGTCGCCGAGGCGGGCGATGCCGCGCGTGCCGTGGCGGCCGCTTCGCGCGAGGCGGCCCGTCCGCGATTCTTCGGCTACCGGGTCTGCATCTTTCAGGACAACGGCCAGAACGGGCGAGCCGAAGCCGTGGCCGCGAAGAGCCTTTTCGAGGAGAACTTTCCCGGCGAACGGGTCTATATGGTCTATGAAAATCCCTATTTCAAGGTGATGGTGGGCAACTGCCTCACGGCCGAGGAGGCGATCATCCTCAAGGGGCGCGTGGCCGGGACTTTTCCCAAGGCCTTCCCCCGTCGCGAGGAGCTCTCGCTGACCGATTTGCTGGAGTAGCGGCCGAAGAGTCGGGCCGTCGGATCCGATTTTTAAAGATTTTTTCTTTTTCTCTTGCTTATTGTCTGCGAATCTCTAACTTTGCGACGATATCACGAACTTTTTAAACGTTTACGACTATGAAGAAGATTTTCTCTTTTGTCATCGTGCTGGCTGCCGTTGCCATGGTAAGCTGCGGCGGTAACAACGCTTCGAAGCCCGCCGAGGCTCAGGCTGCCGAGCAGTGCTGCGGCGAGTGCGCCGAGAAGGCCGAGGGTTGCTGCGGTGAGTGCGCCGAGAAGGCCGAAGGCGCGTGCGAGAAGGAGTGCTGCAAGAAGGCTGCCGAGGGCGCATGCGAAAAGGAGTGCTGCCAGGAGAAGGCCGAGTAATCGCACCCGGACACAATGAAAAGGAGACTTCCGTTCGAGGAAGTCTCCTTTTTTTCGTCGCTGCGGATCGGCCCGGCCCGATCTGCGCCGGATCTCTCCCGGCCCGGCGGACATGAAAAAAGCGACAGATCGCAATCTGTCGCTTCTGGCGGAGAGTGGGGTTATGAACCAATCATCCGCAAAATCCTTATTGTCAAGGCGATAATTATTTCAACGTGTCGCGTAGTAACGATTCAGTAATGATTTTTTGTCTGTAATAGTCTCCTATTGTCAGCTGAGTGTCTGCTCGTTCATCACTACAAGACAAAAATAGATATTCCATTTGAGACATGCAAATTTCGATTGAGTTTATTCCAGAATAGGCAGAATAATGTTCATGAGGCATATAAATGATTTTACATTTGCATATAAAGTAATTACGGCTCTCCGATTCTTGTGAATCGGAGAGTTTTTCATTTTTAGAGAGGTGGCACTCCACTCTATGACTTCGGATAGCGCAAGCACTATCCTTAATTGTCTCGAATCTGCCTAATAATTCGTTTACCTCCATTTTCGCTGTCTTCCTGTCGCATCGTGGCGTCGTTACGTTGCAGGTGCAAAGGTGTTTACGAGGCCTTTACGGACGTACAAGGTCGAGCTTCGCGGTTTGTCGAAAAATCTTCCCTGCACTCTGCGAGGTATTTTTCGTCAAAACCTTGTACGTTCTGACCTCTACACCGAAAAGCCCCTGAAACGAAACGACCGATACGACCGAAAGACGCATAAAAAAAATGTCGGATAAACGAGAGGCAGATTAGGATAAGAAACTCACTTCCTCCACTCTCAAATCCGCATCGACCAAAAAAGACTGATTTTTAAGTCAGAACCCAATAGGCCGGCTTGTCTACGCCGTTGTAAGTTTTAATGGTTATACATAGAGTTGTCCGTTTTCGCGTACGTCAGTTTCTACTGCCGGCCCGACATAGAACCATAAGTGCGGAAGGATATTTCGTCCGACCGCCCAATGGCCCAACGTTGGTTGGTCGCAACGTTGGGCGGTCGGTTGCGATAGCCTTCGCAATGTCCGTTCGTCGGTTTGTCGGAATGCCCGTTTGTTGGCTCGTCCGTTGGTACATCCCACTCGTTCTCCATCCGTCGCAACCGACCGTTGTCCGTTGGTTCCGACAGCAAATAAACAGTAGAAAATCGCAGCTTCCGCCGCTTTGCCAGCGGGTGATAGCTTGTGGCGTCGAGATGATAGCTTTTGGCGTTTTCGGCTCCGGCAATGCCGCCTCGGAAGCCTCTACCTTTGTGCCCAAGCGGCAGGGTGTACCGTACAGCTTCATGCTGCGGTCGAAATCGGCTCTCCCGCAATCCGTCCGAAGACGGATTTTTATGTTCGTCGGAACATAGCAAGGTGTCCTTTGAGTAACTCAAAAGGTTTCGGGTAACCCGAAATGCACCTTGCCCTTGCAGGGGGCGCGGCTCACCCTCCGAAGTCGGGGAGCCGTTCGATTACGGACTGGCAGCAGCTCTCGTGATGGCTTATGTTGCAATACCACTAAATCCGCAGTATGATGAACAAAGGAAAACAAATCGTCGGCGGTCGTCCGCCAAAATCCGACAAGGTCAACCATCAGGTGATGGTGCGTTTTACGGACAAGGAATACGCTCGATTTTTCACCATGTACGAGCAGTCGGGTGTCTATGCGAAAGCGGTTTTCATCAAGGCCCGCGTCTTCGATGCAGAGTTTCGTGTACTGAAAGTCGACAAAACATTGCTCGATTATTACACGAAACTCGCTTCTTTGCACGCTCAATTCCGCGCCGTCGGTGTCAATTACAACCAGACCGTGAAGGAGTTGAAAAGCCGTTTTTCGGAGAAGAAGGCGATGGCTTTGCTTTACAGATTGGAAAAGCAGACCGTCGAACTCGTCGCTTTGAGCCGTCGGATTCTCGACTTAACCCACGAATTTCAGCAGCAATGGTTGCCAAAATTAACGTAGGTCGCTCCCTTTACGGGGCGTTGGCCTATAACGGTGAGAAGATCAACGAGGGGCAGGGACGACTGCTCGCCACGCACAAAATCTTCGACGACGGGACAGGGCGTCTCGACATCCGCCAAGCGGCGGAGGACTTCGCTCGTTACTTGCCCGAACGGACTCGCACACGCAATATGGTCATTCACGTTTCGCTCAACCCGCATCCCGATGACCGTCTGACCGATTCGCATGAGATGGCGCGGATGAGGGCTTTTTTGTCCATGGATATTACATGTGGATTATTTCATTTGATTCAGCAACCACGCGATATTCTGTCCGAGGTTCTTCATGTTGGCGACACCTTCCTCGTCTTTTATCGCTTCGCCGGGCAGACGTCCGTAGGCTATGTTCCAATAGGTAGAGCCTGCGACGAACATCTCCTTATTGAGAAAGAAATGGTTGATGGTGTCGATGGTGTTCATGGCTCCGGCACGCCGGGTAACGGCGACCGCACCGCCTACTTTGTGCCGGAACATTCCCGGATTGGTGTCGCTTACTACGCTGGCGCGCTCGATAACCGCTTTCAGTGTGGATGAAACATCGGCCGAGTAGGTCGAAGAACCGAGAATGATGGCATCCGCTTCGGTCATCTTGCGGTAAAGTTCCTGAAAAATATCATCGCCGAACACGCAGTTTCTCTTTCCTGCACAGGCGAAACAGGCTCTGCATGGGGCGATGATGTTGCCCGCCAGTTGTATATGCTCCGTTTCGCATCCCTCTTTCGCCAGTTCACCCAACACGAGATTCAGCATATCCGCCGTATTACCATCTTTGCGTGAACTGCCGTTGATTGCCAACACTTTCATCTTTCCACGTTTTTCTTCTTTTTCGGATAGCCCCAGTACATCGGTGGCGTAAACTCCACCGATGCCCAGTCCTATCCCTGCCGCTACCGCACCTATTTTTTTGAGTGCTTCGCGGCGGGTTACCCTCTTTTCGTCACCCATTGCCGGTTATTTATAGGATTCCGCAAATATCCGCACGATGTCTTCGTCCGACATCTGTACCCGGTCACCCGTGAACATGATGCCCATTACATCACGTGTGTTGCGCATGAAGACCTCGAACTCGTCAGGCGTAATGCCGTAGTCCGACATTTTCAAGTCCGCAACGCCGCAGGCTTCCTGCAAGCGGACGAGTGCCGTGATGAAATCTTCGGGCTGCGTAGCTTCGGGCATACCGAGTAATTGTGCCAGTTCGATAAAACGTTCGTCGCAGCCGTGATTGCGGACGAAATAGCTGAAATAGGCTTTACTAATCATTATCAGTCCAGCACCGTGCGGCAGGTTGGGATGATAGGCGGAAAGGGCATGTTCCAGTCCGTGTTCGCTGGTCAGCAAAGTGAGCGTCATCACAGCTCCCGACAGGGTGTTGGCGAATGCGACGCGGGTACGGGCTTCCAAATCAGCACCATCTTTCACGGCACGCGGTAGGTATTCGGCGATGTTGCGGATTGCCTCGCGTGCGTTCATGTCGCTGGCGAGGTTGGCACTGGCGGCGATGAATCCCTCCACGCTGTGGAACAGGGCATCGAACCCCTGAAAGGCGGTAAATCGAGGAGGGACGGAGAGCATCAGCTCCGAATCGACGATGGCGAGGACGGGAAAGAGCGATGGGTGCATGATGAATGCCTTTTCGTTCGTCTCCTCTTTGGTGATGACGCCGCAGCCGTCCGTTTCCGAGCCTGTGCCGGCGGTGGTCGTAATGGCGACGATAGGCAGCGGGCGGTTCTGTATCGACTGTCCCTTGCCGGAACCGATGGCCACATAATCCCACAAATCGCCCTCGTTGGTCGCAAGCAGAGCGATGGCTTTCGAGCAATCCATGACGCTGCCGCCGCCCAATGCCACGAGGAAATCCGCCTTGTATTCCCGTGCGGCCGCAGCTCCGGCTATGGAGTTGGCGACCGTCGGATTGGGCATGATTCCGTCGAACACTTCGGTTTCCACGCCTGCCCGATGCAGTTGCTCTTCGGTACGGGCGAGATAGCCGTTTTCGCGGGTGGACTTGCCGTTGGAAATGACGATCAACGCCCGTTTGCCCGGCATGGGCTGTGCATGTAGGTTATTCAACTGTCCTGCCCCGAAAAGAATGCGGGTAGGAATGTACTGGTCGTAATTGAGATTCGTTTTCATTGTCTTATGCTGTTTTTCGTTTATTTTTATTTTAATACCAGTCGTGCTTCTCGTTCCGGTCAAGTGAGGCGATTTGCGCCATCTCGTCGTCGGTCAGCGAGAAGTCGAAAATCGAAATGTTCTCCTTGATATGGTCGGGATTGCTCGAACCGGGAATGACGACCACTCCCCGCTGCAAGTCCCACCGGAGGATGACCTGCGCTACCGACTTGTTATGTTTGGCTGCGATTTCGGACAGTACGGGGTCGCTCAACAGCTCTTTTTGATGTCCGCGCCCACCGAGCGGATACCATGCCTCGACAACGATTCCGAGGTCATGGAGGTGTTCCACCACCTCCGTGTCCTGATAATATGGGTGAACCTCGTTCTGGACTAACACCGGCTTGATGTTCACTTTCGGCAGAAATTCGTTGATTCCCTTGATGTAGTAACACGACACGCCGATCGAGTGAATTTTGCCTGCCGCCACATATTTCTCCATCGCCTTGTACGCTTTCACGTCGTTCGTGCCGGGATGATGCAACAGCATGAGGTCGATATACCCGATGTCGAGCTTGCGCAAGCACTCCTCGATGGCCACTTCGGGGTCGGCGTACTGGTTGGGATAGAGTTTGGTCGCCACGAAAATCTCCTCGCGCGGCACGCCCGACTCACGGACACCCTGTCCCACTTCCTCCTCGTTGCCGTAAACGGAAGCCGTGTCGAATTTGCGGAAACCAGCGGCAATGGCCGTTTTCACGGAATTGACGCAGGTTGCCCCGTGCAGGCTGTAAGTTCCAAGTCCGACAATCGGCATGTCGTAACCGCTGCTTAGCTTTATCGTTGGGGCATTGCCGTTCGTCCCTTTCGAGAGGTCGAATACGCCCGTATTCGTATTGTCGTTGAGATTCAAGTTCATGCTTTCAATCCATTTTTCAATTGTTTCTTTCGATTCGTTTCCGCTGAACCGCCGTCCCTGTTTCCACTCAGCTTCGGCTGCCAGACGATGCAGGTCGGTGTCGCTCGACCCGATGCCGCTGGAGTGCGAGGTGCAGAACGGAACGACAGTCTTGCCCGTAAGGTCGTGGCTTTCGAGGAAGGTGAAGATGACTTTCGGAGCCTTGCCCCACCAGATGGGATAACCGAGAAAAACTACATCGTAATCGGCGAGGTTCTCGCATTTGCCCTTGATGGCGGGACGTGCCGAGGGGGCGTTCTGCTCGCGGTTGGCACGGGAGGATGAATCGTTGTAGTTCAAATCCTCGGACGTGTAGGCCGTTTCAGGTTCGATGCGCCAAGTTGCCGCACCGGTCGTCTCGACAATCCGGTCGGCAATGCCTTTGGTCGTGTTCGTGCATGAAAAATAGACCACCAAGGCACGGTCGCCCGTAGGTTGCGGATTGGGTGTCGGGTCTGGATTCGGTTCCGGGTCGGGAACGGGTGCAGGTATTTCGCTTTCGACTGGTTCATCGGCCGGACTGCAAGCTCCTGTGGTGAGGGTTAGCCCCGACATAAGGAGAAGTGATGATATAAGCATTTTCATATCTTTTATTAGTTGATTTTCCGTAATATTTTTGCAGGAACACCCGCGACAATGGTATTGTCGGGTACATCTTTCGTCACGACGGCTCCGGCGGCGGCGATGGCGTTCTCGCCGACCGTAACGCCCGGCAGGATCATCGCTCCCGCACCGATCCAAGCGTTGCGGCGGATGACTACGGGTTTGACCAGCAGCTGATGCCGCAAAGCCGGTTCTTCGGGGTGGTGTTCCGTCAGAATCTTTGCTCCCGGTCCGATGAACACGCCGTCCTCGATGGTGATGCCGCCTTGGTCGAGGAACGTGCAGCCGAAGTTGATGAACACCTCTTTGCCCACATGGGTCATTTTCCCGAACGCCGTGTAGAACGGCGGGAACATACGCACGGAGGCATCCAACGGCTGTCCCCAGATACGTTCGAGCAGCGTCCGCACCTCGTCGGGCGAATGGTAGCCCGAGTTGAGTACTCCGACAAGCTGTCTTGTTTTTTCGACCTCCTCGCACAGACGGGGAAAGTCGGCATCCGTTTCCGTAATCCGCTCGCCGCGCCGCATTCTTTCGATTGTATTATTCATGATCCTCATCTGTTTTTTCATGTTGCAAAAATAGAGGCTTCCGCTGAGCTGTCCGGTACCTTTCTTACGGACGGAAGTACCTCGATTACGGGTTTTATAGTAAGCGTTTCGTTATGATAGTCAGCAAAGTACCCGGCTTACGGGTAAAAGTACCCGAATTACGTGTTTTGCCATGCGGCGCTTTCATTATCGGAGAAAATGTATTTCCTTTGTAGGGGTAAATAAGGATATGATAGAAAAGCATTTATAGAATTATGAATACGGAAGATATAATCAAAGCGGATACCATCGAACAGTACAACCGGTTTTTCGGGTTCGAGACACGCCACCCGCTGGTCGGCATCGTGCATTTCGACGCATCGGTGCCGCAACCGACGCACCGGATGACACTGGGATTTTATGCGTTGTTTCTCAAAAAGACGACCGGGTGCATCATCAACTACGGAAAGACGACCTATGATTTCGACGACGAAACCGTAGTGAGTTTCGCTCCGGGTCAGACGGTAGGTATCCATCGGCTGGAAGACGGCCCTGCACCGGAAGCCATCGGATTGCTGTTCCATCCCGATTTCCTGTATCGTACTTCGCTGGGGCAGAAGATGAAGCAGTATTCGTTTTTCTCCTACGCCTCCAACGAGGCGTTGCATCTTTCGATGGAGGAGCGTATCATCCTACAAGATTATATGGAGAAGATTGTCCGCGAGTTGCAGCATCCTATCGATAAGTTTTCCAAGTCGCTGATTGTTTCCAATATCGAGTTGCTGCTCAATTACTGTATGCGATTTTACGAGCGGCAGTTCATCACGCGCGAGGATATGAACCACGATGCGTTGGCGCGTTTCGAACGGCTGCTGGACGATTACCTCTATTCGGATACGGCGGCGAAAGAAGGAATCCCCACCGTGAAATATTTCGCCGACAAGATTTGCCTTTCGCCCAACTATTTCGGGGATTTGGTCAAACAGGAAACGGGAAAGACGGCGCAAGAGTATATCCAGTTGAAGATGATTGCCGTGGCCAAAGAGCGGATGCTCGACCCGGCGGAAACGATCAAGCGGATTGCCGAATCGCTGGGATTCCAGCATCCGCAGCATTTCGTCCGTTTCTTCAAACGGCAGGAAGGTTGCACGCCGAAGGAGTTCAGAAACAGAATGATGGCGTCCTGAAAAAGAAAGATACCGCTTGAGTTTGTCGTTCAAGCGGTATCTTTAATTCTGAAAATCTATTCTACATTATTTATTCCTTTGCTTGTATTATTTTCCGCCGTCGACTTCACCAATAGCATGTATTTTTGTAAGAACTGCAACCGATTCGGTTTGTCGGTTAAGAGATTCCGTTCCGTGATTCTTGTTTTTCTGCCTATATTGTTCCGCCGTTCGATCGTTCAGTTTATTCTGTCTGTCGCTTGGGCGATTCTCAGAATCAAAGGTTGCATCGGTGCTTTTTTCAGCGATCGAATCACTCGTTTCCCGATCCACCGTCGGAACGCCTTGCTCGCAGGAGTGTCGATTCGATAGGAGAGCGCAATCACTGTATCGAGGTTGTAGTATTCCGCAATATATCGCTTTCCGTTACGTATCCTATTCTGCTCCGTTTTCGCTTCGTGTTCGTCCAACTCACCCTCCGCGAGCAGCTTTGCAATTCGTCTTTCGATGTTTGCCTCCGTCGCTTGAAATATCGTCGCAATTTCTTCGGTCGTCATCCATACCGTTCCGTCCATAGACAACGTAACCGCAATGCGGTTTAGTTCTATGATAATGGTTCCTCGTCTCATAACTGTGCCTCCAATGCGATTTTTTCTATTTCTCCCAACTGTCCCGACAATACCTGCATATCCCGGCCGATTTTGTCGTTGGTAATACGGGCATAAATTTGAGTAGTGATAATGTTCGTATGCCCCAGCATTTTACTGACAGTCTCAATAGGTACACCTTTGGCCAGCGTCATGGTCGTAGCGAACGTGTGTCGCGCTAGATGAAAGGTGATGTTCTTCGTAATACCGCACAAATCGCCGATTTCTTTCAAATACGAGTTGAGTTTTTGATTGCTCAGCACAGGCAGCAATCGTCCGTCGGGCAGCGTCCCTTCATATTTTTTCAGAATGGCCTGCGGCACTTTCAATAATGGTACGGTAACAGCGGTATCGGTCTTCTGACGCGCCGTCATAATCCATAACTTGCCGTCGAACGAAGGGCGGATATTGTCTTTGGTAAGATTCCTCACATCGATGTACGCCAATCCCGTAAAGCACGCAAAGATGAAAATATCGCGTACCTGCTCCAACCGCTTGCAAGCAAATTGCTTTTTCAAAATCTTCGTGATTTCGGGCTCGGTCAGATAACCGCGATCGACCCGTTTCAGTCGTATTTTGTAATTGATGAATGGGTCGGCGAAAATCCATCCGTTGTTCTTCGCCAAAATGATAATCATACGGAACGTCTGCATGAACTTGGCCGTCGTGTTTTCGTTGCATCCGCTCTCCGTGCGCAGGTAGGTCTCGAAGTCCGTAATGAACACGTGTGAAATCTCTTTGAGTGCAATATCCTTTATCCGGTATTTCGCCTGCATGAACTCTTCCAGACGCCGCATGCAGCGGTCGTACTTGGCATAGGTCGCGGCACTCTTGCTGATGCCCACCAGTTTCTGCACATCTTCGTTGTGTTTGCGGAACGTCCCCAACAGGGTCTGCTGACGAATGGTAATGCCTAAAAAGGCATTGCGGACTTTTTCGGCCGTTACATAGGCTTCGTGGGTCTCGATGTCATGAAAATGATTCTTCAACGACGTGCGTACGTCGTCCAACAATGAATTGAGCTGGCGTGCCCTCAATGAACTGCCGCTCATTTTCTGACTTTTCACATCCCACAATGCGGGTTCCACCTCTAATTTGGAGCTGAACTGCGACGTGTCGCCGTTGATGGTAAGACGAATCATGATGCTCGCCTTGCCCTCTTTGTTCACTTGATTCTTTCGCACATAGAAAAGAATCCTGAATGTGCTCTTGCTCATAATACCTCCTTGTTTTTGTTCCCCTTGAATCCTCGCGGCAAAGGAACTGTTAATAATTGGGTTATGAGCAGACACTTTTCCGACAAAAAGCGACAGGTCAATGACTTACCGATAAAATCGTTACTAAAATCACTGCTTCGTTTTCAGTAACGATTCAGTAACGAAACATTGTCCGAACGGGTCTTTTTCGTGTCTTTCGGATGTCCGAGGAAGAAAAGAAAAAATCCCGTAAGACCTTGATCTTACAGGATTTGTCATTGATTGACCTCATTTTGTCTCTGAGGTTCAGCGGAGAGAGAGGGATTCGAACCCCCGGTACAGTTGCCCGTACACCGCATTTCGAGTGCGGCCCGATCGACCACTCCGGCATCTCTCCAATGTTTCCCTGAACTTGCGTTTCGGGACTGCAAATATAGGCATATTTTTTGTTTTCCGCTATTTTCGGGCAAAAAAATTTCGTCGGATGCGAAAAAAACGGCTAAAAGCGGCCGATTCGCGATTTTTGACGAATAATTGCTACCTTTGACTGGAACTTCGGCCCTTCCGTCGGGCGGCGATGCAGTAAAACGGCCGGCGCCGCGTTTTATCGACCGAGGGCCGGGCGTCCGATACTAAAAACGACGATCGGACCGTTATATATATAAGTGCGGACCCTGCGCCCGGACAGCGGGTCGGAGGGAGTTCGCCGGGACCGAAAAAACTTGTGCGCTATGAGAACTTTGAGAACCATCGCCTGTGCGGCGCTCTTCGCGACCCTGCTCGCGGGCTGCTCGTCGGCCTATTACGCCTCTTCGTCGGGCGGATACGCGTCGGACGATCTCTATGCGGTGCACGACCGCGGTGAGATCGCCCGTAAACAGCAGGCCGAGGCCGAAGCCCGGCAGGAGGAGGCCAAGGCCAAGCTGGCCCAAGCCCAGGCGCAGCAGGCCGAATGGGAGGCGCTGTTGGCCGAGGCGAAAGCCGCGGCGGCCGAAGGCCGCTACTTCGCCTACGAGGCAGAGGATGCCGATCCTTACCGCAGTGTCCTGGCCGACGACTACCAGAGCGCCTATGCGCGCCGGCTGCGCGGCCTCGAATCGCCGACCTACCGCATGCCGTCGAGCTACTACAACCTGCGCTACAATTCGGCTTTCACCTACGCAACGGCTTACGATCCGGCCTTCTACAACATCATCGTCTCGGGCGACCAGGTATGGGTCGAGCCCAAGTACGTCACGTCGATGTTCGGCTCGTGGGGCGGTACGCCCTACGGCTGGTATGTGGGCTGGACGCGCCCCTCGTCGCTCTGGTGGGGCTATCCGAGCTATGCCTGGGGCGGCATGAACTGGGGCTTCGGCTGGTCGTGGTACGATCCGTGGTGGGGACCTTCGTGGGGTCCGGGCTGGGGTCCGGGCTGGGGTCCTTCGTGGGGCTGGCACGACCACTGGCATGCCGGCTGGCACCCCGGCTGGTATCCCGGACACGGGCCCTCGTTCGCGGGTCATCGTCCCGTCAACTACCGCGACGGGCGGCAGCCTTCGCGCTACGTGCCGGGCGGCGGCAGCGCCGGTGGCAACCGCTACACGGGAAGCCGTTACGAGGGGAGCCGCTATCAGGGTGCTTTCGGCGCGACCGATTCGCGCGGCGAGGGCAACCGCGGCGGGACGATCAATTACGAGAGCGGCGGCCGCCGCAACGGCAGTTCGTCGGTATTCCGCAACAACCGCTCGTCGTCGCAGAACGACAACCGCGGCAATTCGAGCGTATTCGACAGCAACCGGAACAGCAACCGGAATAACAACTCCTTCGACAATTCGTCTCGCGGCGGCAACTCCGGCAGCTTCGGCTCGGGCAGCACGGGCGGTTCGCGCGGCGGCTCGACGGGCGGATTCGGCGGCGGTGGTTCGCGCGGCGGAAGTTCGTCGGGCGGCAGCCGCGGATACGGAGGTCGTTAAACGATAATAGAATGGTTATGAAACGTTTGGGAATCATCATGCTGGCAGCGGCATCCCTCTTCGCGCTGCCCTCGCAGGCGCAGCAGCTGCAGTTCGGCGGCGCCGTGCTCAACCGCGACATCCAGATGCCGGCCGATCTGGCGCAGCTCTCGCAGACGCACGCCTTCGGCACGGCCCGGGCGATGGGTATGGGCGGGGCCTTCGTCTCGCTGGGCGCCGACCTCGCGTCGCTGTCGCTCAATCCGGCGGGTCTGGGCATGTACCGCAGCAACGAGCTGTCGATCACGCCGCTCGTGGCGCTGTCGCGCGCCTCGACGGCCGGCACCGACGCCTGGCAGAGCAACGGCAGCTCGCAGTTCGCCCTGGGCAATGTCGGGCTGGCGCTGAATCTCTATGAAAATTCGAGACGCAGGCTGGTGAGCTTCTCGCTCGGTATCGGCATGAACCGCATCGCCGATTTCAACACCCGCTACTCCTTCTCCTCGGAGTCGCGCTACGACGGACGCCTCATGCCGACTATCGCCGATGTCTTCGGCCAGCAGCTGGGGCAGGCCGACGTCTGGCCCGGCAACGACGGGGGGCTGGGCTACGGCTACGACCCCTCGCTCTGGCCCGCGATTCTGGGCTACAACGGCTACCTGCTCAATGTGGAGGCGGGCGCCGGCGGCGATCTGTGGGTGCCGAGCTACATCGGCCACAACGCCTCGGTGATCCACTCGATGGATGTGGAGCAGAGCGGCTCGATCAACGAGTTCTCGCTCGCCGTGGGCGGCAATATCGACAACAAGCTCTACTTCGGCGCCTCGCTGGGCGTGCAGAGCGTGCGCCGCACGCTGGACGTGACCTACCAGGAGGAGTATCGCTATTACGACACGGAGGGGGTGGCGCTCGACCGCGACGGGGCGACGCTTCCCGCGCAGCTCGACTACGCGTCGCTCTACCAGCGGCAGACGCTGAGCGGTGCCGGCGTCAACTTCAAGCTGGGCGTCACGGCGCGTCCCATCGCCGGGCTGCGCATCGGCGTCGCGCTCCACACGCCCACCTACTATGCGCTTTCTCAGACCTATCAGGGCGATATCGAAACCCTGGGCCGCAACAACGATACGGGCGAGATGCAGCGCTCGACCGACCGCACTCCCCAGCAGCGCGACGAGGGCGACGGAAGCTGGAAATTCACCTCGCCCACGCGTCTGCTGTTCGGTGCGTCGTACACGTTCGGCCGCTTCGCGATCGTCTCGGTCGACTACGAGCGGGCGTGGTACAACGGCATCCGTGTCAAGAACCTGCCCGATATCGGCCTTTCGACCGCGTTCTACAAGGCTGACTTCAAGCAGAACTTCTGTGCGACGAACACCCTGCGCGCCGGCATCGAGCTGCGGCCCGTACCCACGGTGGCGATCCGCGCCGGCGGCGGCTTCTCCGATTCGATGTTCCGCGACCATGCGGCGCAGATCAATGCTCCGGCGGCCTACGAGTCCTACTATGTGACGGCCGGCGCGGGCGTCAACCTCTCGCGTCGCACGGTGCTCGACCTGGCCTACCAGTATGTCAGCCAGAAGCAGACCCCCTATGAGCTCTTCTTCAGCTACGACGCCGATGCGGGCGACATGTTCACCCACAGCGGTCTCTACGACACGGCGCTCACGCGCCACTACATCGCCCTGACGCTCGGAGTGCGCTTCTGACGAAGGGTTTGCAGCTGAACAAAAGGTCCGCGATGATGCGGACCTTTGTTTTTTTTTCGTATCTTCGCACGCAAAGACGAAAATAAAAACCGAACATAAGTTATGGCAAAGGAACTCAAAGACCTGACCCGGTCGGACGAAAACTACTCGCAGTGGTACAACGACCTGGTGGTGAAGGCCGGACTGGCCGAAAACTCGGCCGTCCGCGGATGTATGGTCATCAAACCCTACGGCTATGCCATCTGGGAGAAGATGCACGACGCACTGGACAAGATGTTCAAGGAGACGGGCCACCAGAACGCCTATTTCCCGCTCTTCATCCCCAAGTCGTTCTTCTCGAAGGAGGCCCACCACGTCGAGGGCTTCGCCAAGGAGTGCGCCGTGGTGACGCACTACCGCCTGAAGAACGATCCCGAGGGTAAGGGCGTGGTGGTCGATCCCGACGCGAAGCTCGAGGAGGAGCTGATCGTGCGCCCCACGTCGGAGACGATCATCTGGAACACCTACAAGAACTGGATTCAGTCCTACCGCGACCTGCCGATCCTCTGCAACCAGTGGGCCAACGTCGTCCGCTGGGAGATGCGCACGCGTCTGTTCCTGCGCACGGCCGAGTTCCTGTGGCAGGAGGGCCACACGGCCCACGCCACGCGCGAGGAGGCGATCGAGGAGGCCACGAAGATGATCCACGTCTACGAGCGGTTCGCCCAGGAGTGGATGGCCGTGCCGGTGGTCGTGGGCCACAAGTCGCCCAACGAGCGCTTCGCCGGGGCCGAGGATACGCTGACGATCGAGGCGCTGATGCAGGATGGCAAGGCGTTGCAGAGCGGCACGTCGCACTTCCTGGGGCAGAATTTCGCCAAGGCGTTCGACGTGCAGTATGTCAACAAGGAGGGTAAGCTCGAATACGTGTGGGCCACGTCGTGGGGCGTCTCGACCCGCCTGATGGGGGCGCTCATTATGGCCCATTCGGACAACAACGGTCTGGTGCTGCCGCCCAAGTTGGCGCCGATCCAGGTGGTGATGGTGCCGATCTACAAGACGGCCGAGCAGCTCGCCGAGATCGTCGCCCGATTCGAAAAGATCGCTGCGGAGCTGCGTGCGAAGGGGATCAGCGTGAAGATCGACGACCGCGACAACGTGCGTCCGGGATTCAAGTTCGCCGAGTACGAGCTCAAGGGCGTGCCGGTGCGTCTTGCCATGGGCGGCCGCGACATGGAGAACGGCACGGTCGAGCTGGTGCGCCGCGACACGCTGGAGAAGGAGACCGTCTCGCAGGAGGGGCTCGCGGAGCTCGTCGAAGGGTTGATGACCGCGATCCAGGAGAACATTTTCCGCAAGGCGCGCGACTTCCGCGACTCGATGATCACGCGGGTCGACACGTGGGAGGAGTTCAAGCGCGTGCTCGACGAGAAGGGCGGCTTCATCTCGGCCCACTGGGACGGCACGGTCGAGACGGAGGTGGCGATCAAGGAGGCCACGAAGGCGACGATCCGCTGCATCCCGGTCGACGCCGTCGACGAGGAGGGCACCTGCATCTTCTCGGGCAAGCCGTCGCACCGCCGTGTGCTGTTCGCCCGCAGCTATTAGAGCGCTTCGGGATTTTGATACGGACCGCCGGAGTCCGCCGTCGAGGCGGGCTCCGGCGCTTTTTTCAGTGCGGCGCCGCATTTTCCTGCCCTGCATTTTCCTGCCCTGCATTTTCCTGCCCTGCATTTTCCTGCCCTGCGTCCCCTGCCCGCATTCTCCTCTCGGTGCTTCGCGTCCACGCTTTCCCGTCGTGTTTTTTCCGTCTGCGCGGAATCCCGCGCGCGGGGCTGTCCGTGGCATGGAATTTGCACTTTGCGGGGCGTGTTCGATACGGCCGGGAGACCGGCGGAGTAGAAGAAATTTGGTTTTTCGGAAAAAAGTTTTTACCTTGCGATCGTAAAGCTGTCCGGAGAACCGGATTTTCACGGTCTCGACAGCGATTCCAAACGATTAAAAAAGGACGCCTATCGGGAAAATTCTACTCTTAGTAACTGACAAAAGGAGAACAGAGTATGAATGTGCAAGTAGTAAGCGATCAGACCTTGCTGAACCGTTACCTTTCGGGGGAGAGAGGCGCCATATCCGAACTCATCGACCGGCACAGCCGTCGTGTACGCGATTACATCCGCATGATGGTCAAGGATCGCGATGCCGCCGAGGATATCTTTCAGGAAACTTTCATCAAAGCCGTGCGGGTGATCGACGAGGGCCGTTATGCCGATAACGGCAAATTCCTTTCGTGGGTGCTCCGCATCGCGCACAACCAGGTCATCGACTATTTCCGCGCCCGGCGTCAGGACCGTTCGGTCAACGAGACCGAGTCGGGTTACGACGTGCTGGGTTCGCTGCGCTTCGCCGAGGGGACGGTCGAGGACGCGCTGGTGGGCGAGCAGATCGAGAGCGATATCCGTGCGCTCGTGGAGCTGCTGCCCGACGAGCAGCGCGAGGTGGTGATGATGCGTTATTTCTCCGCCTTGAGCTTCAAGGAGATCGCCGAGCAGACCGGTGTGAGCATCAATACGGCGCTGGGCCGCATGCGTTATGCGCTGATCAACCTGCGGCGCATGATCAAGGAAAAAAATATGGTCCTCTGCTGATCGGAACACAATATTTCCCGCCGCGGGGCGTTAGTTGCATGTAACGGTAAAAACGCAACAGCCTATGGAGAATGTGGACTTCAACGATAGTTCGGACACCATCTCCGAAGAGGAGCTGATCATGCGGGAGGTAATCCAGGGCGATGCCGATCTTTTCTATCTGCATCACTACCTTTCGGAACTGCTCGGTCGAGGAGATAATTTTTAGGGTTAATTTTTGATGGGGAAGGGAGCCTTTCGGGGCTCCCTTTGCTTTTGCGGGCGGGCTGTTCCGGGTGGGATGGAGCGCAGGCGGTTCTTCCGTGGGCGGACGCCCGGAGATCCTCCCGCGGAGGCGGGACGGCCGTCTACGGCGCCGTTTCGGCGAATGCGGCTCCTGTCGGGGCGGGCGTCTGCTCCTCGGTGCGTGCGGGTTCTGCCGGGCCGGCCGTCTGCGCCTGCGCCCAGTCGTGGAGCTGACCGACGAGGGGCAGGAGCGTCGCGGCCCTCGATGTCGTGCGGTACTCCACGCGCGGCGGCACCTCGGGATAGGCCGTGCGGCGGACCAGGCCGTCGGCCTCCAGCGCGTCGAGCGTCGCTGCGAGCATCCGTTCGGAGATGCCGCCGGGAATGGCCCGGCGCAGCTCGGCGAACCGGAGCGTGCCGGCCCGGTGGAGGGTCGTGAGGGTCCGTAGCGCCCAGCGCGAGGCGATGCGTTCGATCAGCCGGCAGGCGGCCGAGGGCGGAGCGGTGTGCGTCGTTTTTTCCATTTTTTTCTGTCGGTTGCCGCCTGATGCGCGAAAAACTAACTTGAACGTAAGCGGCTTACATTCCGATCCGTTCTTGTCGGGGACGCGGCGGCGCGTTATCTTCGCCTCCGACAAAAGTACGAAAAAATGGAATCACTCGAAAAATTGCATTTCACGAGCACCGTCTGGCGCCCGCCCTACGAGGCTTATTCGGTGCTGTTGCAGGCGACGGTGGGGTGTTCGCACCGCCGCTGCCGGTTCTGTTCGCTCTACGGCGACTTGCGGTTCCGCATGGCGACGGCGGCGGAGATCGATGCCGATTTGAGGATCATCGCCGGCTGGCAGCCTCGTGCGCGCCGCGTCTTTCTGGTCGGAGCCAACCCTTTCGTGTTGAGCTACGGGCGTCTGGTGCGTCTGGTCGACCGCATCCGCGATTTTCTGCCCCGCGTGCGGAGCGTCGGCATGTTCGCCCGCGTGGACGACATCGCCCGCAAGAGCGACGCCGAGCTGCGCGACCTCAGGGCGCGCGGCGTCACGGGGCTCAGCATCGGCACCGAGACGGGCGACGAGGCGACGCTGCGCTTCATGGATAAGGGTACGACTGCGGAGGAGACGCTCCGTCAATGCCGTCGGCTCGAAGCGGCCGGCATCGAATATTACGTTACCTACATGACCGGTCTGGCCGGAGCGGGCGGCGGAGAGCGGGCGGCCCGTGCGACGGCGGCGCTCTTCAACCGGCTGCGCCCTTACGTCGTCTCCGTGGTGTCGCTGACGCTGTTTCCCGATGCGGCGTTGTGGCGCGATGTCGCCGAGGGCCGCTTCTGCGAGGCGCCGGAGCGCGAGCGGCTCGAAGAGCTGCGCACCTTCATCGACAGCCTGCGCATTCAGACGGTCCTTTTGGCCGACACCCGTTCCAACGCCGTTCCGCTCTCGGGACGCCTGCCCGGCGACCGGGCCCGCCTGCTGCGCGAACTCGACGAGGCGCTGGCGGGTTTCGACGAGCCGTCCTATGTCGCCTATCGCCGTTCGATCGACCGTCTGTGAGGAGGCGGGGGTCGTCGCCCTATGAAAAAAGAGGCGGGATTCGAAAATCCCGCCTCTTTCGGGCGCTTCGTGCGGATAAAGGGACTCGAACCCCCACGCCGTAAGGCATCAGATCCTAAGTCTGACGTGGCTACCAATTACACCATATCCGCCCGGTAGAGGCAAAGGTAGTAAAAAAACGCAAATCGGCCGCGGAGAAGTGCCGGAATCGGGCTTTTTTCGTAATTTTGCGGCACGAAAAACGCCTATGCCGCAGAATATAGCACTCGTATTGACGCCCAAGCAGGCTGCCGACGCCGAATTCTACACCGCGCTGGCCGCGCGCCGCATGGGGATCGCCCGCGACGACGTGGCGCTGGTCCGCGTGGTCCGGCGCTCGGTCGATGCCCGCCAGCGGCAGGTCAAGGTCAACCTCACGCTGGAGGTCTATGTCGACCGCGAGCCGCAACCCGCCCCCGTGCACTTCGACTATCCGTCGGTCGCGGGGCGGACGGAGATCGTGGTGGTCGGTTCGGGGCCCGCGGGGCTCTTCGCCGCCCTGCGGCTCATCGAGCTGGGCTACCGGCCCGTGCTGCTCGAACGCGGCCGCGACGTCTCGGCGCGCAAGACCGACATCGCGCAGATCAACCGCAACGGGGCCGTCGACCCCGATTCGAACTACGCCTTCGGCGAGGGCGGTGCCGGGACCTTCTCCGACGGCAAGCTCTTCACGCGCAGCAAGAAGCGCGGCGACTACAACCGTGCGTTGCAGGCGCTGGTCTTCCACGGAGCCACGCCCGAGATCCTCTACGAGGCCCATCCCCACATCGGTACCGACAAGCTCCCCTACATCATCCGCAACGTGCGGCGGACGATCGTCGCCGCGGGCGGGGAGATCCATTTCGGCCGCAAGGTGACCGACGTGAAGATCGTCGGCGGACGCATCGCGGGCGTATGGTGCGGCGACGAGTTGGTCGAGGGGGCCGCCGTCGTGCTGGCCACGGGCCACTCGGCGCGCGATATCTACGAACTGCTGCACCGCCGGGGCGTGCGTCTCGAAGCCAAGCCTTTCGCCATGGGGGTGCGTATCGAGCATCCGCAGGCGCTCATCGATTCGATCCAGTACCATTGCGCCGAACGCGGCGAGTATCTTCCCGCGGCCTCCTACTCGCTCGTGAGCCAGGAGGGCGGACGCGGCGTCTACTCGTTCTGCATGTGCCCGGGCGGCTTCATCGTTCCGGCGCTGACCGACGCCGCGCAGTCGGTCGTCAACGGCATGTCGCCCAGCGGCCGCACGTCGCCCTTCGCCAATTCGGGTCTGGTGACGGAGGTGCGGCTCTCCGACTTCGAGCACCTCGCGGCCGAGTGGGGGCCGCTGGCCGGGCTGAAATTCCAGCAGCGGTTCGAGGAGCTGGCGCGGCGGCACGGCGGCGCGGGGCAGATCGCTCCGGCGCAGCGCGTCGACGACTTCGTCGCGGGACGCGCGAGCGGGTCGTTGCCCTCCACGTCGTATATTCCCGGCGTCGTGCCGTCGCGTCTCGATCAGTGGATGCCGCCCTTCATCGCCCGGTCGCTGCGCCAGGGGCTCTCGACCTTCGGTCGGCGCATGCGGGGCTACGTCACGCGCGAGGCGATGGTCGTGGGTGTCGAGTCGCGCACGTCGACCCCCGTGCGTGTTCCGCGCGATCCCCAGTCGCTCATGCACCCCGAAACCGAGGGGCTTTTTCCTGCGGGCGAGGGGGCCGGCTATGCCGGCGGCATCATTTCGGCCGCGCTCGACGGCGAGCGGATCGCCGAGGCTGTCGCTCGCTATATCTCGTCAAAACATTGATATACAAGGTGTTGAGTTTTTAGCCTTGTTGTATTATTAAAAAATCTTTCGAAATTCGAAAAATTATTTAATAAAAACTTGCGCAGCTCGATTTTTCCCTTTATCTTTGCTGTCGAAGTTTTAAGGTTCATTCAGGTTAGTAGTTTTAGGTTGGTGAGGAAACGTGGAAAACGGACTGAAGTCCGGATTCCAGTTTCCTTTTTTTGTCTCTGTCCCGACCGGCCGAGAGCAGGGCGGGATGGCCCCGACGACCCTATGTTACCAAATCGTTAAATAATTCAAATATTTATTAAAATATTTGCATAATTAAATTCCGGGCCGTATCTTTGTCGGTGAAGTTTTAAGGTTCATTTAGGTTAGTAGTTTTAGGTTGGTTGAGGAGATCGGCAGGTTGCGGCGGAGTGTCCGGCGCTAAGACTCCCGGACGGTGCTCGTCCGAGGTGTCGAATACCTCCGATTGACCCTCATTTTCGAAGGGGGTGGTGCCCCGACGAAAAAAGGTTCGCATCCCTTTGGGGAGCGAACCTTTTTTTTGTTTGTGCCGGGCTGCCTATCGCAGGGCGGCGACCTCCTCGGCTGCGAAGCGGAGCTCCACGGGGCCGAAGGCGTAGCAGGCGATGTCGTAGGGGTTGTAATAGAGCGTAAGACTTCCGTCGTCGCCGATCCGGAAGTTATCGGTCGGGGCGATGTAGTCGGGGAACATCCCTATCTCGGCCAGCCGCGCGTCGTCGGCGGCGTCGTAGCGCTCGTAGAGCTTCTGGCGGATACGTGCGGTGAGCGCCGCGAGCTGTTCGTCGGTGAAGAGGTCGGACAGCGCCAGCTCGTGCCCGTCGACGATCGAGTAGGTGTGGTATTCGATCGTGTTGTAGCCGTGGGCGCCGCCCGTGTAGCCTTGACGCCGGATCGTGTAGGTGAGCAGCGTGTCGGCGACGGCAGCCTCCGCCACGGCCGAGATTTCGTATTCGAAGCGGCGGCTTTCGAACCCTTCGCCGCCAGGAAGCGGGGCGAGCAGCTGCTTCTCGATCTCGGCGAGCGAGGCGTCGATGGCCTCGCGGGCGTCGCCTGCGAACTCCTCCAGCTGGAAGAAGCGGTCGATGTTGGCCTTCTCGATGGCTTGCAGCGCCTGCGACCGGGAGGCGTTCGCGATCGATACGAAGCGGTAGTCCACCTGGCAGCTGCCCTCTTCGGCGGTGAGCAGGGGTGCGGTCTCCAGCTCCTCGAAACGGGGCTGGATCGGTTGTCGATGGCAGGCGGCGACGCATGCGGCGGCTGCTAGAACAGTCAGTGTGCGTATGATTTTCATCGGTTCAAGGTGTTATTGTCAATTTGATGCCGTCCGGCGCGGCGGCCGGTTGTCGGTATGGAACCGCAAGGTACGAATAAACCGGGCGTAAACCAAACTTTGTCCCGGGTTTGCCGTGCGGGGGTACCCTCGACGAAGCGGAAGACCCGAAAAATCGTGCCCGAATGGCTTTTTTTGATGAAAAAACAGAAAAAAGTCCCTGAAAATTTTGGAAAGCCGAAAAACCTCCTTATATTTGCACCACAAAACCAAACGGTGGATTCATCTAAGGGTTAGGATACATGCCTCTCACGCATGACATAGGGGTTCGAATCCCCTATCCACTACCAAAAGACGCTGAAAAATCAGCGTCTTTTTTTGTGTCGTATCGTGTCGTTCGGTTGTGTTGTTCGGTCGTGGCGGCGGGAGAGGGTGCGGAGCGTGCCGGCTGCTGCGGAAGGATGGTCAGGTGCCGCGGGCGGATGGTCGGGTGTGCGGTCCGGTCGGAGCGGGGTCCGATAGGCGTGGGCTGTGGGATTGTCGTATGCTGCGCCTTGTGACGGTTCTGTCGGTTACGGTGCGGCCGCGCTGTCTGTCGTACTTGTGTTCGTCGGCGTGCCGGCGGTCGGACGGTATGCCGTGGGGCGTTGTTGTGTGCGGAGGCCCTCGGGGTTTTGTTGCGCGTGTCGGATTGTGCCGGTTCCGGTGCGGCTGCGGGAGGGGGTGCGGAACGTGCCGGCTGTCGCGGGCGGATGGCCGGATATGCGGCCCGGTCGGAGCGGGCGGTCCGATAGGCGTGGGCTGTGGGATTGTCGTGTGCTGTGCCTTGTGACGGTTCTGCTGGTTGCGTGCGGCTGCGCTGTCTGTCGTGCTTGTGATCGCCGTGTGCCGGCGGTCGGGCGGTATACCGAGGGGCCTTGTTGTGTGCGGAGGCCTTCGGGTCTTGTTGCGTGTGCCGATTACGCTGACTGTGTGCGGCTGTCTGTCGTGCTTGTGTTCGCCGGCGTGCCGGCGGTTGGACGGTATGCCGTGGGGTGTTGTTGTGTGTAGGAACTCTCCGGGATCGTCGCTGTCGGTTGGGCCGGTTGCGGTGTGGCTGCGGGAGGGGGCGGAATGTGCCGGCTGCCGCGGGCGGATGGCTGTCGGGGCGGCGTTTCTGTTTCGGCTGGCAGGCGGTTGCCGGATGGGAGGGACGGAGCTTCGTTCCGGCGGTGGTCCGTCCGGTCGGTGCGTGCGTTGCGAGGTCGGCTGCTGGCGTGCGGCGGGACTTCGTGTCGGGTGGCTCGGCGGGAAAAGCAAAACCCCGCTGAACTTGCGTTCAACGGGGTCTCCAGTGCCCAGGACAGGAATCGAACCTGCACGCCTTGCGGCACACGCACCTGAAACGTGCGCGTCTACCTATTCCGCCACCTGGGCATTTCGGAATTGCGGAAGCAAAGGTAATGCTTTTTTTCGAATAACCAACGCTTCGTGCGAGTTTTTTTCGGTTTTTTACAGCGCCGAGTCCGATGAATTGAAGTATTTGTATTGAAATACAATCAGATATACCACGGCAACCGAGATGTAGGCGTCGGCCAGATTGAAGATCGCTCCGAAGAAATAGCCTCGGCCGTCGACCAGGAAGCTCAGCAGGCGCGGCACCCCCTCCCAGCGGAAGAGCGGAAAGTAGAACATGTCGACGACCTTGCCCATCATCGGCGCGGCGTAGCTGCCGCCCAGGTGCGCCACCTCGTAAGGGGTCGATTCGGAGAAGATGAGGCCGTAGAAGGCGCTGTCGAGGATGTTGCCCACGGCGCCGGCCAGGATCAGCGCCGCACCGACGATCACCCCCGTGGGCGTCGTGCCGCGGCGGACGAGCCGCACGATGCCCCAGCCGATCGCGCCGGCCATCGCCAGGCGGAACAGCCCCAGCAGCAGCTTGCCCCAGTCGAATCCTCCGGCCGTGGCGATGTGCATGCCGAAGGCCGCGCCGTTGTTCTCGATGAACCGCAGCTGGAACCAGTCGGGGAAGACCGTGATCGCCTCGTCGAGGCACATGTGGGTCTTGACCCAGATCTTGAGCGCCTGGTCGGCGACGAGCAGCAGCAGGATGAGCAGCGATACTTTCTTGATATTCATCGGATCGTATGTTTTCGAGCCGTAAAGATAGCCCTTTTGTCGCGAGCGTGCAACGGTCGGAGGCGAAAATCGCGCGCCGACGAAAAACGGCGGAGCCCGGAAGGCCCCGCCGTCGCAGTGTCGCATCGCGCGGTTACTCGACGACGATCTCGTCGACGAAGAGGTATCCCGGGGCGCCGTTGCTGCCGTGCCACGACGGCATGCGGTGCTCCGACAACGCCTTTACCTTGACGTAGCGCGCGGTGAGCGGCTCGAAGGCTATCTTGTGGGTGTAGACGCCGTTGCGGTCGGTCTGCTTCATCGCGGGGTAGCTCTCCGCCTTGACCGTGCGGAAGGTCTTGCCGTCGTCCGACACGGCGACCTCCATGCCGCGGGCGTCGAAGACCCAGTCGCCCTTCTCGACGCAGGTGTTGATTGCCACCGACCCGAACCGGGTGGGCTCCTGCAGGTCGATCACCGCCTCGAGGTCGTTGCCGACGAAGGCGATCCAGCGGCCGGTCTTGTAGTTGTTGTTGCCGCGGAGGCCGTCGACGAGCGTGCGCTCGCCGTCGAACCGGTACTGGAGGTTGATGGGCTGGAGCAGCGTGACGGGCTTCATGCTCGCCTTGTTGAAAACGATCTCCTCGCCGAAGACCTTGCTGCGGCCCGTGGAGCGGAAGGCTGCGGCGCGAAGCGTGCAGCTGCCGTCGATCGCCAGCGGCGCCTCGTAGAGCGTCGACCGGTCGTCGGGCTCGGAGCCGTCGAGCGTGTAGCGGATCGGCGCGCCGTCGATCGTCGAAAGCGTGGCGACGAGCACGTTGCGCTCGAAGTCGGGCGCGAGCTGCGCCTCGACATCGAAGATGTGGCGGGCGTAGTTGTATCCCGCGCGGTCGTAGTGCTTCACCAGCTGCGGCAGGCGCTGCTTGAAGTCGGCGTAGTCCTTCTTCTCGGGCTGCATCCACTGCACCTCGGCCAGCGCGGCCATGCGCGGCAGCTCCATGTACTCGACCTGTGCGTAGGTGGGGATGTACTCGGTCCAGAGGTTGGCCTGCACGCCGATGATGTGGCGCGCCTCGTCGGCCGTGAGCTGCTCGGGCAGCGGGTTGAAGCCGTAGACCCGCTCCACGGGCACGTAGCCGCCGATCGCGTCGGGTTCGTCGGCCGTGTCCTTGGTCTGGTAGTAGTCGAAGTAGAGGTAGGAGGTGGGCGACATGATCACGTCGTGACCCTGGCGGGCCGCCTCGATACCGCCCTCGATGCCGCGCCACGAGTGTACGGTGGCGTTGGGGGCCAGTCCGCCTTCGAGGATCTCGTCCCAGCCGATGATCTGGCGGCCCTTGCCGTTGAGGAACTTCTCGGCGTAGGAGATGATGTAGCTCTGGAGCCGCTCCTCGGCCGTGTGGTTGGCGTCGGCCTTCAGCCCCAGCTCGCGGATCTTGGCCTGGCACTTGGGACACTCCGTCCAGCGTACCTTGGGACACTCGTCGCCGCCCACGTGGATGTACTCCGAGGGGAAGAGCTCCACCACCTCGCCCAGTACGTCCTCGATGAACTTGAGCACCTTGTCGTTACCCGCGCACAGCACGTTCTCCGACACGCCCCAGATCTTCCACACCTCGTAGGGACCGCCCGTGCAGCCCAGCTCGGGGTAGGCGGCCAGCGCCGCCTGCATGTGGCCCGGAAGGTCGATCTCGGGGATCACCGTGATGTGGCGCTCGCGGGCGTACTCCACGATCTCGCGGATCTCGTCCTGCGTGTAGAAGCCGCCGTGGGGCGTGCCGTCGTACTCGCCCGAGTTGTGGCCGATGACCGTCTCGGGACGGTTGGCGGCGACGGTCGTCAGCTCGGGATAGGCCTTGATCTCGATGCGCCAGCCCTGGTCGTCGGTCAGGTGCCAGTGGAAGCGGTTGAGGTTGTGCAGCGCCGCCATGTCGATGAAGCGCTTCACTTCGTCGGTGGTGAAGAAGTGGCGCGAGACGTCGAAGTGGGCGCCGCGGTAGGCGAAGCGCGGGAAGTCGTAGAGCGTCGCTGCCGGGAATACCACGCGTCCCTTCTCGTCGGCCGGCATCGCCTTGCGCAGGGTCTGGATGCCGTAGAAGACGCCCGCCTCCGAGGCGCCCTCGATGGCGATGCGTGCCTTGTCGACGGTGATGCGGTAGGCTTCGGCGTTGGTGTCGTCGAGCCCCGTTGCGAGCAGGATGGCGTTCTCCGCAGCGGGGGCGTCGGTCACGGTCGGGCGGTGGCCGGTCTGCTGGGCGATGTAGTCGGCCAGGAACTGCGCGTCGCGTTGCAGCGTGGCGTTGTCGGCCGGGTAGCCGATCTGCGTGCGGCGGTCGAGCGTGAAGCCTTCGCCGTCGGCGAGGTCGATTTCGTGCGGCAGCGGCACGACGCGGTAGTCGGCCGTCGCGGTCCGGTCAACGGAGCACGAGCAGAGGCTGCCGCACAGGGCGAGCAGTCCCAGGATCATAGCTGTTTTTTTCATAAGATTTGATTAGGGTTGTTTGATTGATGTTATCTGACGAATCTGCGGGTCCATCGGTTGCTTCCCGCTCCCCGTGCGATGAGGTAGCAGACGGCGAAGACCGTCGCGGTCATGCCGACGATCCGCAGCAGGTAGGGCCACCCCTCGCGGTCGAACAGGTCGTAGGCCATGAAGACGAAGGGGTAGTGGCAGAGGTAGATGCCGAATGTCGCGGCGGCCAGCCGCGAGAGCCACGGCCGCGGCGTTACGCGCATGCGCCGGAACCAGAGGAAAATCGGGAAGGTCATCATGAAGACGTTGATCCCCGAGAAGTACCACACGATCTCCAGGTAGGCGTAGTTCCCGGGAAAGCGGTTCTGCGTCGCCACGTAGCCCAGTGCCGTGATGAGGTAGCCCGCGACGAACATCGGCACGCCGATCCCCAGCGCCTTGCGGCGGCTCCATGCGGGCGGGTACTTCATTAGGTAGTGGGCCAGCACGAGGTAGCCGACGAAGCCCGAGAGGTAGTAGAGACTCCCGTAGGCGTTCCAGTCGCAGCCGCCCAGCAGCTCCATGTTTCCGAAGTTGCCCTCGTAGCCCAGCATCGGCGCCGCCATCTTCACGTAGGGCAGCACGAGCGATAGCCCCCATACGCCCAGCAGCGTCTCCATCTCGCGGCGCGAGGCCTGCACGAGCCAGCTGTTAAGGATCGGCATCGCGAGATAGAGCCCCGCGAGCATGTAGAGGTACCACAGCGGCGTGGAGTCGAAGTTGAAGTTGAAGACGAAGGTGTAGAGCCGCTGCACGAGCGAGGGACCGGTGTAGCTTGCGGGGTCGATCAGCGGGTTCTGTGTCGCGGGATTCACGAAGTTGAAGTAGCAGAAGGCGATCGCGGGGAGTGCCAGCGACCAGAAGACGAGCGGTGCGACGAGCCGGCCGATGCGTTTGCGGTAGAAGGCGCCGAGTGTCGTGCCCGTGCCGATCGGGAGCAGCAGCACGCCCGTTATCATGACGAAGAGCGGCACGCACGGCCGCACGAGGCTGCCGCAGAATACGCCGGTGAGAAACGACTCCCGGTCGGCGTCGAACTGGGCGACGAACCCGTCGCAGCAGTGGGCGAAGACGACGGCGAGGCAGGCTGTCGTGCGCAGCAGATCCACCCAGCCGATGGTTTCGTGCCGTTGCGGATTCAAGAGAGGGGTATTTTTCATATCTGAGGTCATTCTGGTTCGGACGGACGGCTTCGGTTACTCCTCCTCGGCCCGTATGCGGCTCAATGTCGAGGGGGTGATGCCCAGGTACGAGGCGATGTATCCCAGGTTGGCCCGTTGGCATATCGCAGGGAACTGGCATCGCATCTGGCGGTAACGCTCGCGGGCGGGCAACGTCAGCCGCTCCTTGTGGGTCCGGTGCAGCCGGCGGTATTCGTTCTGATGGATGATCCGGCCCCAGTTGGCCCATTCGAGATCGGTCTCGAAGAGCCGCCGCAGCGACTGGATCGATATTTCGTAGAGTTCCGACGCTTCGAGCGTCTCGACGAACTCCTCGCTCGGGCGATCGTAGTAGAGTTCGTCCATGCTGAAGACGATGCCGCCTTCGCCCGAAAACGAGGTGGTGATCTCCTCGCCGTCGACCAGCCAGAACGAGCGGGTCAGGCCCCGTTCGACGAACCAGGCGGATTTCGGGTAGATGCCCTCCCGTACCAGAAGGTGTCGTTTCGGGACGCGGCAGGGGGTGACGAGCGCTTCGAGCTTGCGCAGCGCCTCGTCGCTCACGGGATAGCATTGCCGTATGTGGGTGACGACATTCTCCATATATACAAAGATACGAATAAGTGAGGGCAAACGCAAACTTGTTTGCAGTTTGCCGAACGAGATTATCTAAGCCGAGGCGAAGCCGAAGTCAAAGATACGAAGTGCCGAGGGCAATGTCAAACTTGTTTGCAGTTTGCCGAACGAGAGTATCTAAGACGAGGCGGAGCCAATGATGCGAATAGTCAGGCGCAGAAGCAAGCGGAACGCTTGATTATGCCGAGACGAAGCCGGGCGACCTGCGGGTGTTTGCCGGCGGCGGATCTGCCGGAGGCTATATAATATATATAGGTATAAAGGGCAAAAAAGGCCCTTTTTGCAAGAAATTTAAATTTTTTACGAAAAAAGATCCGAAAAGATTTGCAGGTTCGGAAAAAGTCGCTACCTTTGCATCCGCAATCAAGAAATAAAGGTTCTTTCAAAAATACGACGAGTTTACAGTAAAGGAGCTCATTGTGGATTTGAGACTTGAATTTCAGAAAGTTGCAAAGTTCTTGAAAAAGTTTTTGGTGGTTTGCGAAAGTTTGCTTATCTTTGCAGTCCCTTTCGATTCGAACTGAAAAGTTCGCCTCGAAAAAAAATCTTGAAAAAGATTTGGTGATTACAAATAAAGTTCTTAACTTTGCAATCCCAAACGAATCGGTAAAACGATTCGAGTTTTTCAAACTGGTTCTTTGAATTACTGGTTATATTTGAGAGAAAAAGAAATGTAGTATTTATCTGTCAATTTCCTTTAAAGGATTGAAGTAGTCAGGACTCTAACGAAACATTTATATTTTTTACAATGGAGAGTTTGATCCTGGCTCAGGATGAACGCTAGCGGCAGGCT
>CANASP010000005.1 GCA_947364365.1 uncultured Alistipes sp. | reverse complement strand
GGCCGCTGCGAAGGTTGGGAGTCGTTCGGGGCGGCTTCTTTGCTCTGTTTGTGGTGCGAAGACGATCCGACAGCGAAATAGCGGTTCGAAGTGCCGCACAGCTCGCAGTCTCCTCCCGGCGAAGGCCCGCAACTTCGCTCTCCGCCCGTTGCCTCCCTTCGCAGGCTGCGACCCGAATGCGAAGACGATCCGACAGCGGGATAGCGGCTCGAAGAGCCGCATAGAGAGCAGTCGCTCCCGGGCGGAGAGCTGTTTTATTCGCATGCGCTTGCAAAACAGCCTCCGCTGGCTGCGTGCCCGCAAATTCGCTTTTATCCGCACATCAATCCGCAATGTTTTTGCACTTTCTTTTAAAGAACCGGCGAAAGGGCCGACGAACGAAGCGGGCGCAGAGACGACGGCTTGCCGATCGGCTCTGCCCTGCAAGGAGGAGAGAGCCGAAGGCAACTGCGCGCGCAGAAAATGGCGGAATAAGTGCGCTGTCGTAGTGCCGCTGCGCGGCAGGTGTATATTGCGATTCCTCGGCAGCTTGAGGCTTCCCAGGCCGCGTAGAGAGCAGCTGCCCCGGGCGGAGGACTGCATATGGAGACGAAGCCTTTGTCTCCATATGCAGGCCGCCTTCTCCGGTCAGATCCGCGGTTTGAGCGCCAGGCGCAGCGCGAGCGAGAGCATGTAGACCCCGAGACCGTACATCGGGGCGATCAGCGCCACGCGCAGCCCGCCGCAGAGCAGGGAGAACGATGCCGTCGATCCGAGCTGGGAGAGGAGGTCGAAGACGGCATAGAGCCCTAACGCCAGGGAGAATATTCCGAGCGAGCGTGCCAGCAGCCCGAACTCCTTTATCCAGCGCGGGGCTTTCCATGCCGAGAAGAACATGCCCGCGAGACAGAGCGTGATGAGGGTCATCCACATCCATCCGCCTTCGAGGTAGAGGTTGGCCGCTGTCCGCGCGGACTGTACGGCGTCGTGTGTTATGATCCACTCGCCGCTCTCGCGGTCGCGAATGGCGATTTCGCCCGCCTTCAACCCGTCCGGGACCTGTACGTCCTGCGCCCGGCGGGCGCCATCCGATGCAGCGCCATCCGATGCAGCGCCATCCGATGCGGCGGCCGGTGGCGGCGCGATTTCTACGGTCTGCTGTGCGTGCAGGGCATTTCCTGATGTCAGCATCGCTGCGAGAAGCAGCGCGAATAACTTTTTCATGGTGTGTGTCTTTGAGTTTGAGTTGAGATCTGTTTGCGAGGTCTTGCAAGTACCTGTGCAAAGATAACTGCGGCCCGTGCGAAAATCCAAAGTCGAAACCCGTGTTTGCGCCGTCGAATCCCGACAGAGGGCTTTCGGAGCTTTCGGCCAATCCCCTTTTTTGTTAATTTTGTTGCGGCGTTCCCCGCTTCAGACCGTTGCGGTGTGCGGGGTGATTTTATATTTTTCCGAACGATGATGCGATACTTGGCGATATCGGGCTACTGGATCTCGGCCCTTGTGCTGTTGGCTGCCGTGCTGGCGAGTTTCGATTACGGCCTCGCCCGCGCGTTGTTCGTCGCCTCGTCGATGTTGCCCGGCCTGCTCTGCGGACAGTTTTTCCTGCCCCGAGCCATTGCGACGCCTCGGCGCCGGGGCGTCGCCACGCTGTGCGTCGGAGCCGGTGCGCTCGTCGTGGTGTGGGTCGGCATGTTGCTGGCTAGCTTCTGTTCGCGAACCGCCGTCGGTCCGGGCTGCGGCTTCCCGCCGCTCTTCTCCAATCCGATCTTCCTGCTTGTCCTGCTCGTGGCCTTCGTCGTCCCCGCCGAGCTGCTCTCGCGGTGGCTCCGCCGGCGGCTTCCCGCCTCGCGCAGCGTGACGTTCGTCTCCGAGCGGCGGAGGGTGACGCTTCCGTTCGAGGTGATCGTCTATGTCGAGTCCAACGACAGCGAGGTGTCGCTGCATGCCGCCGACGGGACGGTCTATCGCACCCGGACCCGCATTTCGCAGTGGGAGCGCCTGCTCGACGACGGATTCGTCCGCATCCACCGCGCCTATATCGTCAATCGTGACCGCGTGACCGATGTGCGAGGGCAGACGGTCGTGCTGGGCGACGTTCGGCTGGAGCTTTCGCGCAAATACCGCGAGGGAGCCCTGGCACGGCTTCGGGGAAGGGGTGCGAACTCCGTCGCTGGCGGCACGCTCCTCTGAGCGTGCACGTTTCTTGCGTGCCGTGCGGCCGGGATTTGGCGGATTCCTTATTTTTTGCGATCTTT
The DNA here is from genome assembly GCA_947364365.1 of uncultured Alistipes sp. Classification (GTDB taxonomy): domain Bacteria; phylum Bacteroidota; class Bacteroidia; order Bacteroidales; family Rikenellaceae; genus Alistipes. The sequence continues at coordinate 125,156 of CANASP010000005.1, read as the reverse complement.
AGATCTACAATAGCTTTTCCGAGATATGAACCGTTTCCGAATCCTCTGCCTGCTTCTGCTCGCTGCCTCGTGCGTCGCTCCGGCCGTAGCCCAGCGGCAGGATGTGCTGCTCAACAACGACTGGCAATTTCGTTTTTCGCACCAGGTCGACCCTGCCGCAGCGCGCCGCGTCGATCTGCCCCACACCTGGAATGCGCAGGATGCCCTCGCGGGGCGTCCCGACTACAAACGCGGGATAGGCAACTATACCCGACGGCTGTATATCCGGCCCGAATGGGCGGGCAAGCGCCTCTTTCTCCGCTTCGAGGGGGCCAACAGCGTGGCCGATCTGTTCGTCGACGGCCGCCATGCGGGCGAGCACCGCGGCGGCTATACCGCCTTCGTCTTCGAGATCACCGACCGCGTCGTCTGCGGCTGCGCGCACACGATCGACGTGCGCGTTAACAACAGCGAGCAGCTCGACGTCATGCCGCTGGTCGGCGACTTCAACTTCTACGGAGGCATCTATCGCGATGTCCATCTGATCGTGACCGACCCGGTGTGCATCTCGCCGCTGAACTGCGCCTCGCCCGGCGTGTTTCTCGACCAGTTGTCCGTGAGCGGGCAGCGGGCCGAGGTGCGCGCCCGCGTCGACCTATCCAACGCTGCCGCGGAGCCGCGCCGCGTCGTCGTGCGCCTGCGCATCGCCGACGGCGACCGCACGGTTTTCGAGACCGAGCGCCCTGTCGTCGTCGCACCGCACACCGCCGTGCAAGAGGAGCGCATCGACTTCGCGATCGACCGGCCGCACCTCTGGGACGGTGTCGACGATCCCTTCCTCTACCGGGCCGAGGTCGTGCTGCTGTGCGACGGCGCGGAGGTCGACCGCGTCGAGCAGCCGCTGGGGCTGCGCTATTTTTCGGTCGACCCCGACGAGGGATTCTTTCTCAACGGCCGCCACCTGCCGCTGCGCGGCGTCTGCCGCCACCAGGAGCGGGCCGGGGTGGGCAATGCCCTGCGGCGCGAGCACCACGACGAGGATCTCCGGATCATGGAGGAGATGGGGGTCAATGCCGTGCGCCTGGCCCACTATCCTCAGGCGGAGTATGTCTACGATCGGACGGATCGCCTCGGCATGATCGCGTGGGCCGAGATCCCCTTCGTTGGTCCCGGCGGCTATGCCGACAAGGGCTTCGTCGACTCGCCGGCCTTCCGGGCCAACGGGCGCGAGCAGCTGCGCGAGATGATCCGCCAGCACTACAACCACCCGAGCATCTGTTTCTGGGGGCTTTTCAACGAGCTCAAGGAGTCGGGCGACAACCCTGTGGACTACGTCCGTGAGCTCGACTCGCTGGCCCATGCCGAGGATGCGTCGCGGCCGACCGTCGCCGCGAGCAACCAGAGCGGTGCGCTCAACCTGCTCACGGACCTCATCGCCTGGAACCGCTACGACGGCTGGTACGGCGCCACGCCCGCGACGCTGGCCTCGTGGCTCGACGCCACGCACGGGGCACACCCCGGGCTGAAGATCGGCATCAGCGAGTACGGTGCCGGCGCCAGCATCCTCCACCAGCAGGATTCGCTCGTGCAGCCCGTGCCCGACAGCTGGTGGCATCCCGAAAACTGGCAGACCGAATATCATATCCGCAACTGGCGGATCATCCGTGCGCGGCCCTATGTCTGGGGCTCGTTCGTGTGGAACATGTTCGATTTCGGTGCCGCCCATCGCACCGAGGGCGACCGCCCGGGTATCAACGACAAGGGCCTCGTGACCCACGACCGTCGGGTACGCAAGGATGCCTTCTATTTCTACAAGGCCAACTGGAACCCCGAGCCGATGGTCCGCATCGAGGGGCGGCGCAACGACCGGCGCGTGCGGCCGGTGACGACGGTCAGGGTCTTCTCCAATTGCCGCGAGGTCGAGTTGCGGGTCAACGGCCGCACGGTCGCCTCGGCCCGGCCCGACGAGGTGTGCGTCTGCACCTTCGAGGACGTCGCCCTGCGGCCGGGCGACAACCTCGTCGAGGCGGTGGCCCGCGACGGCGCGACGACGCTGGAGGATCGCTGCGTCTGGCGGTTGGAATGATCCGGACCGGGCGGGGAGGTATCCGGAGGATGTCGCATGCTTCGGATGATTCCGAAGCGTGGCGGGCCGCAGCCTCCCGGGTGCGGAGGCCCGCGACTCCTGCGGGTATGCGGGCCCCGCAGGCTGCGCCCGACAGAAACGGGTCGCCCGGCCCCGGCCTTGGCCGAGCCCGGGACCCGCAATGCGCGCACATACGGACGGAGGCTGCCCCGCCTTCTTGACAAGAAAACGAACGCCGGACCCTGCGTAAGGGTCCGGCGTTCGGCTGTATCCGATTCCGCGGGCGGATTACTCCTGCTGGCTCGGGTGGGCCGCCTCGTACTCCTCGGCCATCTTGCGCACGCGGGCCGCGCGCTTCTCGCTGTCGGGGTGCGACGAGAACATCTTCTGCACGGTCGAGGCCTTGGCGCCCTGCGACAGCTCGACGAGCTTCTCGAGGCTCTGGGCCATGCCGTAGGGGCTGAATCCGTGCTCCACGCAGAACTGGAAGCCGTATTCGTCGGCAGCATACTCCTGCTTCTGCGAGAACTGCGCGTCGGTGAATGCCGTCACGACGTTGCCCAGCTCCGAGTCGCTCAGCTTGGCGAGCGTCGACCCCTCGGCGGCGCCTGCCGCATTGCGGGCGGCCGATGCCAGGTAGGCGTTCTTCATGGCATGCTTCACGTCGGAGTGGATGACGTGGCCGATCTCGTGGCCGATGATCGCCATCAGCTCGTCGTCGGTCATCAGGTCCATGAGCGACGAGAAGACGCGGATCGAGCCGTCGCCGCAGGCGAACGCGTTGACGTCGACCACCAGGTAGACCTTGAAGTTGAGCGGCAGCCCGTCGGCGTCGGTGATCCCTTCGGTCAGGCGCTTGAGGCGGATGGCATATTCGTCGTCATCGGCCGCTACGGGGTTGTGTTCGTCCATCCATGCGACCGACTCGCGGCAAAGTTCGGCGATCTGCGCGTCGGTGAGCGTCGCGGCCTTCACCACGTCGGCGCCGGCGTTGAGCAGCTTGCCGGTGTTGAGCTTTTTGCCGCCGATACGCAGCTGGGCGGCCGATTCCTGGGGACAGAGCAGGCTGACGAGCAGCGCTGCGCATGCAAAGAAAAGGTGTTTCATGTTACTTGAATGTTGCATTTGTCAGAAAACGGATGCAAAGATAACATTTTTTTTCGCTATTCGGCCGCGGGTGCCGTCAGTCCGCAGACTTCGGTCGAGAGCTCGCCCAGGGGGCCGCTCTTGGCGTTCACGCCGGTCTGCACCTTGACGAAATGGATCTGCTCCAGCGTGACGCTCCGTCCCGCGGCGTCCACGGCGTTGGCGATGCGGAAGCCGTTGCCCGGCGGCGTCCCCGCCACCCGGTCCTCGCCCGCATTGTCGGCATAGCCCCAGTCGTAGGGGCGGTTGTCCCATTCGCCCGTCGTCGGGTCCTGCTCGTTGCGGGCCTCGATCCGCGTTCCGCGCAGCGTGTAGCTGGCCTCCCCGATCCATGCGGGGTAGTAGCTCTCCTGCCGGTGGTGCGCGGCGATGTAGTCGATCTGCCCCTCGGTGCCTTCGCTGTCGCGCCAGCGCACGGGGCTGGCTGCGGCCTCGGGGCGGTAGTAGGTGACGGCGTAGTCGCGCACGGTCGAGGTCTTGTCGCTCTCGCTGCCGCGCAGCTCGTACCACGTGTCGTCGGGACGGCCGTTGCCGTTGGTGTCCTCCATCACGTAGACGATCCCCGGCTCGGAGCTGGTATCGAGTTGGTTGCCCAGCACCACGAAGTCGTAACCGCTCGCCGCGGCGCGGATCGGGCGGCCGAGCCCCATGACGATGTAGCCGCCGAATCCGCCCAGCGAGACGAACTGCCGTTCGGCCAGCCGCCGTTCGGCCCATGCGCGGGCCTTCTCGGCCGTCGTTTCGTCGCCGGACATGCCGCCCGTCTGGCGGTCGCCGATGTATTGTCCCGGTGCCGGGAGCCATTCGTAGACGGTCACCTTATCCTCTTCGGGCGTGGGGATCACGATCTCTTTGCCGCCGTTGCAGGCGGTCAGGGCGACGAGCAGCGCCGTCGCCGGTATGCAGATTTTTTTCATAAATGCGTTTTTACTCCTTTCCGACGAATGCCAAGATCGCCCGGGCCGTCGTCTCGGGCTCCTCGATGAATCCCATGTGTCCCGCGTTTTCCAGCCAGACGACCTCGGCCTCGGGGTGGTCGGCCACCATCCTCTCGGCCGCTTCGGCGGGGATGTAGCCGTCCTCTCGCCCCAGGATGAAGAGTACGGGCACCTTCGTCGCGCGCAGCATCGCGTTGCGGTCGGGGCGGGCGATCATGCCGCCCAGCAGCGCCACGATCCCCTCGTCCTCGGTGACGACCACCTGCTCCGCGAGGTCGTCGATCGCCTCGCGGCACCGCGTGCGGTTGCGCTCGGCGAAGCCTGCGGCGGGCGCCGTGCGGCAGAGCAGCTCCTTTTTGCCCGCGCGCACGAGCTCGATTTCGCGGCGGCGAGCGGCGGCCTTCTCCTCGGTGTCGGCGTTGGGCGTCGAGCTGAGTAGCACCACTCCGTCGAGCAGGTCCGCGTGGCGTTCGCACAGCGCGAGGGCCACGTAGCCGCCCATCGAGTGGCCGACCACGGTGCAGCGTTCGATGCCGAGCGTGCGGAGCCCCGCGGCCACCGTGTCGGCCAGAAATTCCATCGTGTGCACCTCGCCTTTCACCTCCGAGATCCCGTGGCCCGGCAGGTCGAGCGTCACCACGCGGGCGTGCGGCCGCAGCAGGTAGGTGAAGTCGTCCCAGACGAGCATCGATTCGAGGTATCCGTGCAGCAGCACGATGCAGCGTTCGCCCGCTTCCGAGTCGCAGACGTGCAGGGCCGTGTCGCCGGCCATGATGAACTTTTCGGTCATGATCTTTCGTATAGCTGTCGCAGCCGCGCATACCGCCTCCGGGCGGTACCCGTTTCGCGAGTCGCCTTCACCACCTCCTCCTGCGCGCGGCCGGCAACTCCCGTTCCGGCGCCGTTCCGATGGCGTCGCGTGCGCTACTCCTCGTCGTCGAAGTAATCGAAGGCCGATTCGCGTCGCGGGCGTATCGGTTCGTCGTCCTCCTCGTCGCGGAGGTTGCTGTACAGCGCGTGGCGCTCCTTGCCGCTTTTGCGGATGGGGTCGAGCCGTTTGGCCTTGCGAGGTTCGTCGGAGCGATCGCCGGGGCGGGCTCCTCTGGGCGTTTTCATGGCAGTGTCGTGAAACGTATGGCTGTTTACCTTTGCAATGTTATGTATTTTTTTCGATATTCCGCTCGCTTTGTCCCGAAAAAATTGCCGCGCCGCCTCCCCGCAGCGCCTTTTTGCGGCGAAGAATCGCCCCGGGACTTTGCCGGCTCCCGTTTTATTCCTATTTTTGGCTTCGCCTTAGATACTCCGGCTCGGCAAAATGCAAATAAATTTGCTTTTGCTCTCGCCTTATTCGTATCTTTGCCCTGCTTAACCCTTCGACAGCGATGCAGCAGTTCGAATACATACGATGCCACGGATCGGGCAACCGCTTCGTGATGATCGACGCCGTGCGCGACGCCGCCGGCCTGGCGTCGTGCGATGCGGCGGCCCTGGCGCGTGCCGCGTGCCGCCTCGACGGGGGCACCGACGGCCTGCTGCTGCTCGTGCGCTGCGGCGCCGAATACGGCATGCGGATGTTCAATCCCGACGGCAGCGAGGCCGAGATGTGCGGCAACGGCATCCGCTGCGTGGCGCGCCTGGCCGACGAACGTTACGGCACGGGCGAGCGCTTCGCCCTCCGGTCGGGGGGCCGGCGCTACGACATCGCGCGCCGCGAGCCGCTCCCGGGCGGCATTCCCGTCTATGGCGCCGTGATCCCCGTCGGCCGCACCTCCGCCGACTTCGCCGGGCCGGCCGACTGCCTGCTGGGCGGCCCGCTTCCCGCGCTCGACCCCGCGCTCGCGTTCACCTTCCTCGACCTGGGCAACCCCCACCTGGTCGCCCGCGTCGAGACGGTCGATTTCGACCTGCTGCGCCGTCTCGGCGAGCGGGTCACGACCCTGCGGACGATCTTCCCGCGGGGCGTCAACGTCAGCCTGTTCCGCTGCGACAGCCGGAGCGAGCTGTTCGTCGCGACCTACGAGCGCGGCGCCGGCATCACCGAATCGTGCGGCACGGCGATGACCGCGTCGAGCACGGCCGCCTGCCTGCTGGGCGCCTGCGACTTCGATGCCGACCTTAAGGTGCGCAACCGCGGCGGCATGGTCCGCTGCCGCTGCTCGGCCGACGGCGGGCTGCGCACCCTGCTGGCGGGCAACGCCACCTTCGAGGCCGACGGCGTGCTGTCGTTCGACGGCGTGTGTGCCGAGCCGCTCGGGCAGCTCCGTCCGCGTCCTGTCGAGATCGCCGCCTACGACGCCTTCCGCGCCGCCGTCGCGGCCGCCGTTTAACCGAATCCATACCAAGAGGACCGATGAAAAATACGCTTCTCAAACACCGTTCGATCCGCAAATACCGGTCGACGCCCATTCCCGACAAGCTGCTCTCGGAGCTGCTCGAAGCGGCCACGCGCGCCTCGACGTGCGGCAACATGCAGCTCTACTCGCTCGTCGTGACGCGCGACGCCGCGCTGCGCGCCGAGCTCGCCCCCTGCCACTTCAACCAGCCGATGGTCTCGCAGGCCCCCTGTCTGGTGACGGTCTGCGCCGACATCCACCGCTTCTCGATGTGGTGCCGCCAGCGCGGAGCCGAGCCCGCCTACGACAACTTCGCCTGGTTCCTCAATGCCGCGACCGACGCCCTGCTCGCCGCGCAGAACCTCTGCATCGCCGCCGAGGCGCACGGCCTGGGGATCTGCATCCTCGGCACGACGCTCTACACCGCCGGCCAGATCGCCCGCATCCTCCGCCTCCCGAAGGGGGTGGTGCCGCTCACGACCGTCGTGGTGGGCTACCCCGACGAGGAGCCCGCGCTCACCGACCGCCTGCCGCTCGAGGCGGTGGTCCACTACGAGCGCTACACCGACTACACGGCCGCCGAGATCGACGAGCTGTGGGCCGAGCGCGAGGAGTCGCCGCTCACGCAGCGGCTGCTGGAGGAGAACGGCCTTCCGAACCTCGCGCGGATCTTCACCGAGCGCCGCTACGTCAAGGAGGACAACCTCTCGATCGCCCGCTCCTACTTCGAGCTCTTGCGCGAGCGCGGGTTCTTCAACCAGTAATCCCGCTGCGTCGTGCGCCGTTTCCCTCGCCTCTGTCTTGTCGTCGTGTCGGCCGTGCTGTTCGGCACGGCGTGCAGCGTCACGCGCCGCCTGCCGGCGGGGAGCTACCTGCTCGACAAGGTGCGTATCGTCGCCGACGACTCGCTCTCGCGCCGCGAACGTATCACGGCGGCCGAGCTGGAGAAATACGTGCGTCAGACCCCCAACAAGCGGCTGCTGGGCACCAACTTCTATGTGTGGCTCTACCAGCAGGCCGACTCGTCGAAGCACAACAAGTGGAACGACTGGAAGCGCCGGCTGGGCGAGGCGCCCGTGCTGCTCGACATGGAGCTCACGCGGCGCAGCCTCCAGAATCTCAAGGTCTACATGGATACGCGCGGGTTCTTCTCGTCGCAGGTCGCGTTCGAGGTCGACACCCTTTCGCGCCGCCGCCGGGCCCGGGTGACCTATCGCACGCGGCAGGGCCGGCCCTACCGCATCGACACGATCTCCTACGAGTTCCGCGACCGCTTCCTCGAACCCATCCTGCTGGCCGATACGGCCAATACGCTGCTGCATCCGGGCGACATCTTCGACATCGCGCGACTCGACAGCGAGCGCGAACGCATCACCGCCTACCTGCGTGCCCGCGGCTACTACGACTTCTCGGTGAGCAACGTCCGCTTCTCGGCCGATACGCTCGCGAGCGACTTCGGCGTGGGGCTCAAGGTCGTCGTCGACCAGCATCTCGGAGGCTACGACATCCACGGCGAACCGATCCGCGAGAACAACCGCGTCTACCGTATCGGCCAGATCAACATCCTGCCCGACTACGACGCTGCGACCATGCGTTCCGACACGCTGCTCGCCTCGCGGCTCGACACGACCTACTACCGCGGTCTGAACATCGTCCACGAGGGGCGTCCGAACCTGCGCCCGCGGATTTTGCGCGGCGCTGTGCCCCTCTATCCCAACTATGTCTACGACGCCGACCGCGTGAGCCGCACCTATACCGATCTGATGGCGCTGGGCTACTTCAAGAGCGCGCGCATCTCCTTCCACGAGCAGCCGCAGCAGACCGACTCGACCAACCTCGTGTCGTATATCGGCGAGGGGGCCGACTCCACCTCCACGCGTCTCACGCGCGAGAGCTACCTTACGTGCAACATCCTCTGCACGCCCACGCTGCGCCAGAGTTTCAAGGTCGACCTGGAGGGGAGCACCACGTCGAGCTTCTACGGCCTCAAGGCCACGGTGGGCTACCAGAACCGCAACATCTTCCGCGGCGCCGAGTCGTTCGACGCCTCGTTCACGGCCGGCTACGAATTCATGAAGTCGCGCGATGCGCGCAAGCGGCGCGCCACGGAGTTCGGTGTGACCACGGGGCTCACCTTCCCGCGCTTCCTGCTGCCGTGGCGGCAATCGGCCCGCTCGGTCAACCAGCCCCGGACCAAACTCGAACTCTCGGTCAACTTCCAGGACCGTCCCTACTACCGCCGCACGCTGTCGAGCGCCGGGCTCACCTACCAGTGGAGCAACGCCCGCTACTCGACCTTCTCGCTGCGTCCGGTGGATATCAATGTCGTCGACGTCAGCTACCTCGATCCCGACTTCCTCAAGGATACCGAGAACCTCTATCTGGTCAACAGCTACAAGACGCAGTTCATCTCGGGCCTCTCGCTGAGCTACGGCTACAACAACCAGCTCAAGCACATGGGACGCAACGCCACGGTCATCCGCTTCAACGCCGAGACGGCGGGCAACCTGGTCGGCGGTCTCGAACACCTCTTCTCGCATCCCCGCGAGGGCGAGGACTACTATACGATCTTCGGTATCCGCTATTCGCAATATTTCCGCACGGACCTCAGCCTGAGCCGCAAGATCATGCTGGGCGAGAAAACGGCCCTCGCCGGGCGCCTCTACGGCGGCGTGGCGATGGCCTACGGCAATTCGACCTCCGTGCCCTTCGACCGCCTTTTCTACGCCGGCGGCGGCAACAGCATGCGCGGCTGGGCGCCCCGCACGCTCGGGCCCGGTTCGGTCCCCCGTCCCGATACGTCGTTCCCCACGCAACTGGGCGACGTGAAGCTCGAGGCCAATCTCGAATTCCGCTTTCCCGTGTGGGGTATCGTTCAGGCTGCCACCTTCTTCGATGCGGGCAACATCTGGTTTCTCAAGCGCAACCCCGAGGAGTATGCCGACGAGGCGGTCTTCTACGCCCGCGACTTCTACAAGCAGCTGGGTTTCAACACGGGACTCGGCATCCGCATCGATATCAAGCTGGTGATCCTGCGCCTCGACTGGGGCATTCAGCTCCACGATCCCAACCGCCCCCACGGCGAGCGGTGGATCCACGACTTCCGCTGGAAGAATACGGCGCTCAACTTCGGCGTGGGGTATCCGTTCTGACGGTTTCGGGGGCTTAACCTTTCGTTGCCCGGAACTCCGAGGGCGACATGCCGGTCGTGCGGCGGAAGTAGCTGCCGAAGAACGACTGGTTGGGGAAATTGAGCGCGTAGGCGACCTCCTGGATACTGCGGTCGGAGAACCGCAGCAGCGTCTTGGCCTCCAGCGTCACGTAGATGTCGATCCACTCCGAGACCGATTTGCCGCTCACGCGCTTGATGAGCGTGGTGAGGTATTTGGGGGTGATGCAGAGCTGACGGGCGTAGAATCCCACGCTGCGCTCGCGTCGGAAGTGCTTGCCCAGCAGCGGAATGAAGTTGCGGAAGTAGGTTTCGGCCCGGTCCTGCGTGCGGGTGTGCGTTTCGGGATGCCGGGTCAGCTGGCGGTCGAGGATGTTGCCCGTCTTGTAGATCAGCGCCGCGAGCAGCTGCCCGATCATCTCGTCGCCGAACCGTTGCTGGGGCTGGCGGACCTCCCGCTCGATGAACTGGAGCAGTTCGTGCAGCGGGGCGCTCTCCTCGGGTGCGATGTCGAGCACCGGATGGGCACCGAACTGGAGAAAGAGGGGCAGCATCTGCGACGTGTCGATGTTGACCCGTTGCAGCAGGTCGGTGGATATGGCGATGACGTGGGCGTGGAACCCCTCGTCCGACATGGTTTGCAGGATGTTCTGCGGACCGAACCAGAAGAGCGTATCCTTCTTGAGCCGGTATTCGTTCAGGTTGAACTGCACCGTGGTTTCGCCCTCGATGCCGATCCCGATGATGATCGCTTCGATGCGGCACGGGAAGCGGAAGGCCTCCAGCTGCGAATAGCGGTCGGCGACGATCAGCCCGCGCTGAACGCCCCGGCGGTCGGTCTGCCCCGCCAGCGAAAAGAGCTTGTCGAGCGTGAATGCGGTGATGCCGTTGTCTGTCATGTTCCGTTTCGTTGGTTTCGATCCCAAATATAGCGATAATCGCCCCGATGGCTCTCCGATTCCTCCGATCCGTGGAGCTTTCGAACAACAGTCGCGCCTTCCCGGATAGCGCTCCGCCCCTTTCCCGTTTCTTCGTGTCGTCTCCCGCGGTCGCCTTCTCCTCCGTTCTCGATCGTCGCCTCTTGCAGCCCTTTTCCCGCTTCCTTTTCCCGTTCCCTTTTCCCGTTCCCTTTTCCCGTTCCCTTTTCCCGTTCCCTTCTCCCGCCGCGATTCTCGCCTCGTTTTTGACACCCGTCTTTTGCGCCGGGCTCCTCTCTCCTCTCCGGCCGTCTCTCCGGCATCCTTTTCTGCCTCCTTTCCGGCCCTCCCGTTTCCGGCAACGAAAAAGCCGGTGTGTCATTCCGACACACCGGCCCTTATGCCTTCCGGCCTTGCGGCGGTTAGTTGGCAGCCTCCTCGGTGATGCCCAGCTCGGCGCGAACCAGCGGCGAGATGTCGGTCAGCGCCGCCTCGTCGTAGAAGGCCAGCGAACCCATCGAGATGTCGAATACGGCCAGGTAACCGTTGGCGGCAGCCACCTTGTCGATCGCGGCCTTGGCCTTCTCGATGATCGGGTTGCGCAGCTCGATCTCCTTGTTCTGGATATCCTGCGACGCAGCCTGCTGGTACTCCTGGATACGACCCTGGAGGTCTACCAGATCTTTCTCCTTGACCTGACGGATGCCGTCCGACCAGGTGTTGAGGTTCTTCTGGTACTCCTGGAGCTTGTTGTTGTATTCGACCTGCATGGTCTCGAGCGTTTCGCGCAGTCCGTTGACGAAGGTCTCCATCGAGGCCTGCATCTCCTTGGTCTCGGGCATGGCTACGAGCAGCGCCGAGGTGTCGATCCGCCCGAACTTCTGGGCGAAGAGCGACGATGCGCTCATCATGAGGGCGAGCGCGAGGGTCAGTTTGAGTACTTTTTTCATGGTTTCTTATTGGTTAATTGTTCGATGTCCTATCGGAGTAGTTCGATGATCTGCTGCGTGCGCTCGGCCGCGGGGGCGGTGAAGAGCAGCGTGGGGTTGTTGGCCGAGTCGATCACCGCGTCGGCCCCCGCCTGCTTGGCGTAGGCCTCGATGGCGGCGAACACGCGCTTCTGTATCGGTTCGATGAGTTCCACGCGGCGCTTCATGAGCGTACCCTCCTTGCCGAAGATTCCCTCCTGATACTCCTGCGCAGCGCGTTCCTGGGCCAGGATCGCATTCTCGCGCGACTGGCGGGTCGACGCCGTCAGCGAGGCGCGCTGCGCCACGTAGTTCTGGTAGAGCTGTTCGACGGCTTCGAATTTGGCGTCGACGAGCTTCTGGTACTCTTCGGCCAGCTGGTCCAGTTCGGTGATGGCCTGGTTGTAGGCGTCGATCGACTTGAAGATCTTTTCGCTGTCGACCACGATGCAATTCTGTGCCGAGACCGTTCCGATGCCCAGCACGAGTGCCGCAAGGAGTATGAGCCGTTTCATAGTTTTTCTTTTTTGTTCGAAGATCGGTTATATCAAAGATAACACCTTTCTTTCAAATTTATTGCCACGGTGCCGAAAAAATGCGGATTTCGCGCCGATCCTCCGCCGCCCGCCCGGCCTTTCTCCTCGAAGTCCCCCTTCTCAAAGGGGGATTTAGGGGGATTGTCTGTATCGCCCCTGTGGGCAGCAGTTTTAACTCCCATTAAAACTGTTGGCCCATGACGAAGTGGAACTGGCTGCCGCTCTTGCGCGTCGAGCCTGCGGGCGCGTCGAATCCGTAACCCCAGTCGATACCGAGCATGCCGACCACCGGCAGGTAGAGACGCACGCCGACACCGGCCGAACGCTTGATCTTGAAGGGGGAGAACTCTTTCCACGACTTGAACGCGTTACCGCCTTCGAGGAACGCCAGCACGTAGATCTGCGACGAGGGCTTGAGGATGATCGGGTAGCGGAGCTCGGCCGTGTACTTGTTGTAGGCGCTCGAGTAACGCTCCGTGATGGGATCGAGCGCGCCGTCCTCGTAACCGCGCATGGCGATCACATCGATACCGTATATGTTATATCCCGACATGCCGTCGCCGCCGACCTCGAACCGCTCGAAGGGCGATACCTTGTTCTTATTATAGCTGCCCAGGTAACCCATCTCGGCGCGGAGCATCAGCACGAGGTTCGAGTTGCGCAGGAACGACTGGAACCACTGGGCCTTGAACTGCCACTTGTGGAACTCGATCCATTTGTAGCGCTCCTCGTCGGGCATCGACTGGTCGGCATAATCCTTGCCGTCCCACAGCGAGTAGGGGAGCGTGGCCTGCACCGAGGCGCTGAACTCCGAACCGCGGCGCGGATAGATCGGCTGGTCCACCGAGTTGCGGGCGAAGGCCAGCTTGAACGAGAGCAGGTTGGCCGAACCGTTCTGCATGACGAAGTAGTTCCAGTCCTTGAGCGAGTAGCGTTCGTAGCTGGCTTCGGCGTAGAGCGTGAAGTAGGGGTCGGGCCAGTTCAGACGCTTGCCCAGACCGGCGGCCACGCCGTAGGTGCGGAAGTGCTGCGTGCTGGTCTGCCAGATGTAGTAGGCGTTGTTCTGCTCGGAGAAGTGGGCCGAGAAGGTGAACGAGTTGGGTTTGCGGCCGCCCAGCCACGGGTCGGTGAAGCTCATCGAGAAGGCCTTGTAATAGGTGCCGTTGGTCTGCGCCGAGAGCGACAGCCTCTGGTTCTGTCCCATGGGGTAGGGGTGCCAGGATCCTTTCTTGAAGAAATTCTTGATCGACAGGTTGTTGAGCGTGATGCCCACCGATCCCACGAAGGTGCCCGAGCCCCAGCCGCCGGCCACGTTGAACTGGTCCGACGCCTGCTCCTCGAGCGGCCAGTTGATGTTGACCAGCTCGTTCGACACGGGCTTCACGTCGGGGACGATCGCCTCGGGGTTGAAGTGCTGCATCGAGCTGAGCATGCGCATCGTGCGCATGAGCAGCGAACGGTTGTAGAGCTCGCCCGGGTAGGTGTCCAGCTCGCGGCGGATCACCTCGTCGTCGACGCGCTGGTTGCCCGTGATGCCCACCTCGTTGATGGTGAACTGCTTGCCTTCGAATACCTTGACCTCCAGGTCGATCGAGTCGGCCCCGATGATCGTCTCCGCGGGCTCGACCTGCGACATGAGGTATCCGTTGTTCTGGTAGAGCGACGAGACGGACATCCCTTCGAGATCCATCTCCTTGCCGATGCCCAGGCGCTTGTGCATCGACTTCTTGTCGTAGGTGTCGCCCTTCTTCACGGCGAACATGTTCTGGAGGTAGTCGGTGTCGTAGACCGAGTTGCCCACCCACTTCACGTCGCGGATGTAGTATTTGTTGCCCTCGGCCACCTCGATGTCGATGCCCAGGCGCTTCTCGTTGATCGGATAGATCGAGTCGCGCACGATCGAGGCGTTGCGGAAGCCCTTCGAGTTGTAGAAGTCGATGAGCAGCTCCTTGTCGTCGGAGTAGTCGCTCTCGTTGAGCTTCGTGCCGCGGAAGATGTTGATACTCTTCTGGTGGGTCTTCTTGAAGGTGCGGCGCAGGCGCTTGGCGTCGAACTGCTCGTTGCCCGCGAAGTTGATCTTGCCGATCTTCACGCGCTCCTTGCGGTCGATGTCGAACGTCACGTTGACCATGCGCTCGCGCACCGTGTCGTTGTCGATGCGCACCTCGACCTCGGCGTTGCGGAAGCCCTTCTCGGCCCAGTATTGCTTGATGAGCTGCTTGTTCTTCTCGATGATGTAGTCCGACAGGGCGCCGCCGCGACGCAGCTTGAGCTTCTCCATCAGGTCGCGCTTCTTGCCCTTGGTGATCCCGGCGAAGTCCCAGTTGTTCACCCGCGGGCGCTCCTTGAGGAAGACGTGCAGGTCGAGGCTGTCGCCCTCGATCTCGGCGCCGATCTTCACGTCGGCGAAGATCGTCTGGCTCCACAGGCGTTCGACGGCCGACGAGATGAAGTTGCTGGGCAGGAAGACCGAGTCGCCGGGGATCAGACCCGCCGACGAGCGGATGATGTTGTGGTCGTAGTCCACGCCGTGGATGTCGATCTTGCGGATGTAGTACAGCTTCTGCCGGCTCTCCGGGCGCATCATGGGGGCGTCTTCGGGGAAGGTGGTCCGCTGGGTGGTGTCCGCGTCGCGCTGCGTCCGGGCCGATGCCGCGGGACAGAGGGCGGCGAGCAGAAGGGCCAGCGCCGCGAATAGCTTGCCGATACGATTCATCTAATTGGTTCTGTTCTTCAAATTCAAGTTCAGTTCTCTGCGGTCTGCTTCACCAGTCCGAAACGCCGGTCCCGGCGGGCGTACTCCTCCAGCGCGCGGTCGAACTCCTCCTCCGTGAAATCGGGCCACAGCACCGGCGTGAAGAGCAGTTCGGCGTAGGAGGCCTGCCAGAGCAGGAAGTTGCTCAGCCGGCACTCGCCGCTGGTGCGGATCACCAGGTCGGGGTCGGGGTATTCGGCCGTGTCGAGCGCGCGGGCGATCGCCGTTTCGTCGATCGCCGCGGGGGCGAGGCTGCCGGCGGCGACCTCGGAGGCCAGCCTCCGCACGGCCCGCGTGATTTCGTCGCGCGACGAGTAGTTGAGCGCCAGGATCAGCGTCAGGCGGTCGCATGCGGCGGTCAGGCGTTCGGCCTCGGAGAGCGCCTCTCGCACCTGCTCCGAAAAGCGGCTGCGGTCGCCGATCATGCGGATGCGCACCCCTTTCTCGATCAGTTCGGGGGTCTCGCCCGCGACGCAGCGGCAGAAAAGCTCCATCAGCGCGTCGACCTCGGCGGCGGGCCGGCCCCAGTTCTCGGTCGAGAAGGTGTAGAGCGTCAGGTATTTCACCCCGTTGCGCAGGGCTGCGCGCAGCGTCGTGCGCACCGATTCCACGCCCGCGACGTGTCCTTCGCAACGCTCCTTGCCGCGCATCTCGGCCCACCGGCCGTTGCCGTCCATGATGACGGCGACGTGCTGCGGCGTGCGTTTCTGTTCGCTCGTTGTAGCCATATAGGGTGCAAATATAGGAAAAATCTCGGAACCGGGCCGAAAAATCGGCGAAAGATTAGCTCCGCAGGTCGATTCCCCACATCATCTTGTTCCTTAACGTGTCGTAGAAGGATATATTGTGCGGAAGAGCCAGCAAAATACGCTCTTCGGCCCGGCGGACCGTGAAAACGGCCGCCGGCCCCACGGCGTAGGTGCGGTTGTCGAGCGTCACGAACCGCTCGGCGCGGCGGGCGCGGATGCGCAGCTCGATGCGGGCCGTGTCGGGAATCACCACCGGCCGCATCGTGAGGTTGTGGGGCGCCAGGGGCGAGATGACGAGGCAGGCGCACGTGGGGGCCACGACGGGACCGCCGGCGCTCAGGGCGTAGGCCGTCGAGCCGGTCGGCGTCGAGACGATCACCCCGTCGCCGTGGTACGTGGCCACCATCTGTCCGTCGACGTAGGTCTCCACCGAGATCATCTCGGCGCCGTGGCGCTGGATCGTGAACTCGTTGAGCGCCAGCCGCGAGTCGGGCTCCGAGGCGAAGTCGCCCGTCACCTCCAGCATCGCCCGCGCCTCCACCGCGAAGTCGCCCGCGGCGATGCGGGCGAAGAGCCGGTCGAGGTCGTCGTCGGGGGAGCCGGTCAGGAATCCCAGGTGGCCGGCGTTGATCCCCAGCACGGGGATCGGCGCGCCGCCCAGGCGGTGGACCCCTTCGAGCAGCGTGCCATCGCCGCCGTAGCAGACCATCAGCTGCGCCCGCTCGCCGGCGTCGATGCGCCCGCCGTAGCGCCGTGCGGCGTCGGGCCGCTCGCCCGTGGCCCGGGCCACCTCGTCGGCGATCTCGTCGTTGGCGGCCCAGTCGAAGCCGTGGCGGCGGATCGTTCCGATCAGGCGGCGGAGCCCCTCGGGGCCCGCTCCGGTCTGCGGTCGGGAAAAAAGTAGGATTCTCATCGGCGGAGTATTCGAAAAAATAACGTAACTTTACCACGCCTTCGCGCGGCATGCGACTGCGTCCGGGCGGGGGTTGGTCAGGCAAAGATAACGTTTTTATGACAAAACTGAGCGTAAACATCAATAAGATCGCCCTGGTGCGCAACGCGCGCGGCGGCGGTCGTCCCGACCTGGTGCGTGCGGCGACGGCGATCGAGCGCTTCGGCGCCGACGGCATCACGGTCCATCCGCGTCCCGACGGGCGCCACATCCGCCCCGACGACGTGCACGCGCTGCGGCGGGTGCTCTCCACCGAACTCAACATCGAGGGCAACCCCACCGAGGCATTCGTCTCCCTGGTGCTGGAGGCCGCTCCCGCGCAGGTGACGCTGGTCCCCGACGCCCCCGACGCCCTCACCTCCAACGCGGGGTGGAACACCTTGGCCCACCGCGACTTCCTCTCGGGGATCGCCGCCCGCTTCCGCGAGCGGGGCATCCGCGTCTCGATCTTCGTCGATCCCGATCCGGCGATGGTCGCCGGAGCCGCGGCGTGCGGCGCCGACCGCGTCGAGCTCTACACCGAGGCCTACGCGCGCCGCTATGCCGCGGACCGCGAGGCCGCCGTGGCCCCCTACGTCGCCGCCGCCGAGGAGGCCCGCCGCCGGGGGCTGGGGCTCAACGCCGGCCACGACCTCTCGCTGGAAAACCTGCGCTACTACCTCGAACGCATCCCCTGGACCGACGAGGTGTCGATCGGCCACGCGCTGGTCTGCGACGCCTGGATCTACGGCATGGAAAACACGGTGGCCCTCTACCGCCGCCAACTTTAAATCATCCGCTCCGTGAAACGACTCCTCCTCCTTTCGGCGGCGCTGCTCGTCGCCTCCGCCGCCCTGGCGCAGGGCACCTACTACCGCCAGCGCAGCAGCCTCTTCGAGGCGCTTCCCGTCCGCTCGTCCGACATCGTCTTCGTGGGCAACAGCATCACCGACGGGGGCGAGTGGGCCGAGCTCTTCGACCGGCACCGCGTGCTCAACCGCGGCATCAGCGGCGACCGCTCGTCGTGGCTGCTCGACCGCCTCGACCCGATCGTTGCGGGCCGTCCCAAAAAGGTGTTCCTCATGATCGGCACCAACGACCTCGCGGCGGGCCTTTCGCCCCGGTCGGTCGTGGCCAACGTCGCCCGGCTGATCGACCGCTTCGCCGCCGAGTCGCCCCGCACGAAGATCTACGTGCAGAGCGTCCTGCCGGTCAACGACCGCATCGAGGGCGTCTCGTGGGGCCACTGGCGCCGCAAGGCCGAGATCCGCGAGACGAACCTGCTGCTGGAGAAGCTCTGCTGGCGCCGCCGCAACGTCCTGTTCCTCGACCTTACGCCGGTGCTCGCCGACGGCGAGGGGCTGCTCGACAAGCGCTATACCAACGACGGCCTGCATCTGACGGGCGAGGGCTACCTCGTCTGGAGGGATGCCGTGGCCCCCTATGTGAAATAGCCCGTGCCGCTCTCCGATCCCATCTTCCGCCGTATCGGGCGGCTGGCCGACGCCCAGGGCGTCAGCGCCTACGTCGTGGGCGGCTACGTCCGCGACCACTACCTCGGCCGCCCCTCGACCGACATTGACGTGGTGGTCGTCGGCAGCGGCATCGCCCTGGCCGAGGCGCTGGGGCGCGAACTGCGGGCCAAGGTCTCGGTCTTCAAGACCTTCGGCACGGCGATGGTCCGCACGCGCGGCGGCGTCGAGGTCGAGTTCGTCGGCGCCCGCCGCGAATCCTACACCCGCGACTCGCGCAAGCCGCAGGTCGAGGCCGGCACGCTCGACGACGACCAGCGGCGCCGCGACTTCACGATCAACGCCCTGGCCTGGTCGCTCAACGAGGCCTCGTTCGGCGAGCTGGTCGACCCCTTCGACGGCATGTACGATCTCGAGCGGGGCATCATCCGCACGCCGTGCGACCCCGACATCACCTTCGACGACGACCCGCTGCGCATGATGCGCGCCGTGCGCTTCGCCGCCCAGCTGGGCTTTACGATCGAGGAGGAGACCTTCGAGGCGATCCGCCGCAACGCCCCGCGCATCGCCATCGTCTCGCGCGAGCGGATCATCGTCGAGCTCAACAAGATCGTCCTCTCGCCCGTGCCCTCGCTGGGCTTCGAGCTGCTCGACCTCACGGGGCTGCTGGAGCGCATATTCCCCGAGATGCACCGTCTGAAGGGCGTCGAGCGCCGCGGCCGCCACGCCCACAAGGACAATTTCGTCCACACGCTCAAGGTGCTGGACAACGTCGCGCGCCGTTCCGACGATCTGTGGCTGCGCTGGGCCGCCGTGCTCCACGACATCGCCAAGCCGCTGACCAAGGCCTACGATCCGCGCGCGGGTTGGACCTTCCACGGCCACGAGACCCTGGGGTCGAAGATGGTGCCGGCGATCTTCCGGCGGATGAAACTGCCGCTGGGCGAACACATGAAGTTCGTGCAGAAACTCGTCTTCCTCCACCTGCGGCCCATCATCCTCTCGGAGGATCTGGTCACCGACTCGGCCGTGCGGCGCCTCTTGTTCGAGGCGGGCGACGACGTCGAGGCGCTCATGACGCTCTGCGAGGCCGACATCACCTCGGGCATCGACGCCAAGGTGCGGCGCTACCTGGCCAACTTCGAGCTGGTGCGCCGCAAGATGAAGGATCTGGAGGAGCGCGACCGCATCCGCAACTTCCAGCCCCCGATCACCGGCGAGATCATCATGCAGACCTACGGCATCCCGCCCTGCCGCGCGATCGGCGAGATCAAGGAGGCGATCAAGAACGCCATCTTGGACGGTGCGATCCCCAACGACTACGACGCCGCCTACGCCCTCATGGAGCGTCTGGCCGCCGACCGTGGGCTGGAGAAGCGTCCCGAATGAAAACGGCCGGACCTAGGGGTCCGGCCGTTTTCGTCACTCCGCCGTCATCCGCTCCCGCCAGCGGTCGGGGACGACTACGCTCTGTTGCGCCTCGAAGTCGAAGGCGACCATCACCGAGCGGCTCTCGCTGCGTACCTCGTCGCCCGCGAGAAGCTGTTGCAGGAGCGTGAGGCTCTTGTTTCCGATCCGCTCGCAGGTGGTCCTCACGCGCAGCCGGTCGTGCATGCGCACCTGCCCCATGTAGGAGGTCGCCGTCGAGACGGTGACCAGGCGCTGCCGGTCCGCGAGTATATCCTCGCCGACGACGCGCTCGTAGTAGTCGGTCTTGCCGACGTCGAAATACATCTGCTGCGCCACGTTGTTGACGTGGTGGAAGGGGTCCAGGTCGGAGAACCGCAGCTGGATCGGGGTTTCGATCGTGCGTGCCATCCTACTCGCGTATTACCTTCACTTCGCCCCCCTCGCCGAAGGCGATGATCGACGAGGCCCGGCGCGTCGGATGCCCCTCGAAACGGGGGTTGACCACGAAGTCGGCGCCGTCGACGATCTCGCGCGCCACCTCCTGCAATCCCGCGGGCGTCGCCTCGCCCGATCGGTTGGCCGACGTCGAGACGATCGGCCGCCCCAGCGCGCGCAGCAGCCTTTGGCAGAAGGCGTGGTCGGGGACCCTCACGCCGAGCGTCCCCTCGTCGGGGATGAGGTTCGCGGCGAGCCCCCGGGCGCCGGGCAGGATGAGCGTCAGCGGCGAGGTGGCCATCTCCATCACCTCGAAGGCGATGCCCGGTGCGCGGTCGACGTAGCGCACCACCATGTCGGCCGAGGCGCAGAGCACGAGCATCGACTTCTTGTTCTCGCTCCGTTTGAGCGCGTAGATCTTCGCCACGGCCTCGGCGTTCGTCGCGTCGCAGCCCAGCCCCCACACCGTGTCGGTGGGGTAGAGCACGATGCCGCCCGCGCGCAGCGTCTCGGCGGCCAGCGCGACCTCGCGTTGCAGGTCGCTCTCCTTGGGTGTCTGTGCCATGTCGCTTATTTTACTATCGGCAGGATCTCGATCCAGTAGTCGTCGGGATCGTTGATGAAGTAGAGCCCCATCGCGTGGTTCTCGTAGCATACGCACCCCATCTGGCGGTGGTATTCGCGTATGGCGTCGTAGTCGCCCGCGACGCGCATGCAGAGGTGGCTCTCGTTCTCGCCCAGCTCGTAGGGCGCGGCCGCGTGGTCGCGCAGCCACGTCAGCTCCAGACGGAAGCCCGTCTGCCCGTCGCCCAGGTAGACGAGCACGAACGAGCCGTCGGCGGCCTCCTTGCGCTTGATCTCCTTGAGCCCCAGGGCCGCGTCGTAGAAGGCCAGCGAGCGGTCGAGATCGGTGACATTGATGTTGAAATGGTCGAATCTGCTTTTGATTTCCATCGGTCCGGTCGTTTTGTACGATGCAAAAGTAATTTTTAATTTTCAATCTTTAATTTTTCCTGACGAATTTTATACCTTTGTGGCACTAAAGAAAATAACGATAAAAAATAGAACGTCATGGGAAGAGCCTTTGAATACCGCAAAGCGCGGAAAATGAAGCGTTGGGGACACATGGCCCGCGTCTTCACCAAAATCGGTAAGGAGATCGAAATCGCTGTCAAGGCCGGCGGTCCCGATCCGTCGGGCAACACCCGTCTGCGCATCCTGATGCAGAACGCCAAGGCCGAGAATATGCCCAAGGAGAACGTCGAGCGCGCCATCAAGCGTGCCACCGAGAAGGACGCCGCCGACTACAAGGAGGTCGTATACGAAGGCTACGGCCCCCACGGCATCGCCTTCCTCGTGGAGACCGCCACCGACAACACCAACCGCACCGTCGCCAACGTGCGCATGCACTTCAACAAGTGCGGCGGTACGCTGGGAAACAGCGGCTCGGTGGGATTCATGTTCGAGCACAAGTGCATCTTCAAGTTCCGCGCCGCGGAGGGTGCCGATCCCGAGGAGCTCGAACTGGAGATGATCGACCTGGGCGTCGACGAGTTCTACCCCGAGGAGGACGGCATCACCGTCTACGCCTCCTACGACGCCTTCGGTGCCATCCAGAAGTGGATCGACGACAAGGGCTTCGAGATCGTATCGGGCGAGTCGGCCTACCTGCCCGTCGACACCAAGGAGCTCGACGCCGAGGGCCGCGAGTCGGTCGAGAAGCTCATCGAGCGTCTGGAGGAGGACGACGACGTGACCAATGTTTACCACAATATGAAGGAGGCCGAAGAGTAGGCTTTTCGATTTTATAGGGCATCTTCGCACTTGCTCTCGCGGGGCGCGAATGGGACGTACTTCGGTACTACCCATCCGCGTCCCGCTTCGTTTAAGCGCAAATCTGCTCCTCTAAAATCGGAAATCCGGGAGGGAGGTCGGGCCGGATTGCGTTGAGTCGAAACCTGCTCCGCGATCTGTCGAAAATCCCCACCGCGCTTTGCTTCGTTTAAGCGCAAATCTGCTTCTCTGAAATCGAAAATCCGGGAGGGAGGTCGGGCCGGATTGCGTTGAGGGCCTGTCAGTCCGCAGCCGGCGGAGGGTGTTTTCCGGGCGGATGCGAGAGAATGCAGCCCTTCGCGCCGGGTGGCTGCTCTCTGTGCGGCTCGAAGAGCCGCACTATTCGGCATAATTCGTTGCGGATTGATGCGCAGATAAAAGCGAATTTGCGAGCACGCAGCCGGCGGAGGCTGTTTTGCGAGCGCTTGCGAATAAAACAGCCCTCCGCCCGGGGGCGGCTGCGGGCTGTGCGGCTCTTCGAGCCGCTATTTCGCTGTCGGATCGTCTTCGCATTCGGGTCGCAGCCTGCGAAGGAAGGCAACGGGCGGAGAGCGAAGTTGCGGGCCTTCGCCGGGAGGAGGCTGCGGCCCGCCGGCTCCCGAAGGAGTCACCGCCTCCCGCCATGTCTCCCGCCATGTCTCCCGCCACGACCTCCCGTCACTGCCTCCCTCCTCCCTCCTCCCGCCATGATCTCCCGCCACGACCTCCCGTCACCGCCTCCCACCATGATCTCCCGCCATGATCTCCCGTCACTACCCCCCCCCAAGGCCTCCCGCCACGACCTCCCGAGCCCGGCCGTGCCGAATGCGGTCGCTTCACCTCCGCTTCGCTCCCGTCTCTCCTCTTTTTTCGAAAAAAAACGTCGCCGGATTACACTCTATCGGAAATATTGTTATATTTGTAACAGTAAAGCAACCCAAAAACTTCAAAACACTATGGATGTTAACAAACTGATGACCGAGCTCGAGCGCAAGCACCCGGGCGAGAGCGAATACCTTCAGGCCGTACGCGAGGTGCTCATGACCGTCGAGGAGGCCTACAACCGTCACCCCGAGTTCGAGGCCAACCGCATCGCCGAGCGTATCGTCGAGCCCGACCGCTCGTTCACCTTCAAGGTCGTCTGGGTCGACGACCGCGGCGAGGTGCAGGTCAACACCGGTTACCGTTTCCAGTTCAACAACGCCATCGGCCCCTACAAGGGCGGCCTGCGTTTCCACCCCTCGGTCAACCCCTCGATCCTCAAGTTCCTCGGTTTCGAGCAGATCTTCAAGAACGCTTTGACGACGCTCCCGATGGGCGGCGCCAAGGGCGGCTCGGACTTCAACCCCAAGGGCAAGTCCGACCGTGAGGTGATGCGCTTCTGCCAGGCCTTCATGACCGAGCTGTGGCGCCATATCGGCCCCGAGACCGACGTTCCGGCCGGTGACATCGGCGTGGGCGGCCGCGAGATCGGCTACCTCTACGGCATGTACCGCAAGCTGGCGCGCGAGAACACGGGCGTCCTGACGGGCAAGGGCATGACCTACGGCGGCTCGCTCATCCGTCCCGAGGCCACGGGCTTCGGCGCCGTCTACTTCCTGCGCCAGATGCTCGAAAAGGCCGGCATGGACATCAAGGGCCAGACGATCGCCATCTCGGGCTTCGGCAACGTGGCCTGGGGTGCCGCGACGAAGGCCACCGAGCTGGGCGCCAAGGTCGTGACGATCTCGGGTCCCGACGGCTACATCTACGATCCCGCCGGCCTCGACGCCGAGAAGATCGCCTACATGCTCGAGCTGCGCGCGTCGAACAACGACGTGGTGGCTCCCTATGCCGACAAGTTCCCCGGCTCGCAGTTCTTCGCCGGCCGCAAGCCCTGGGAGGTCAAGGTCGACATCGCCATGCCCTGCGCCACGCAGAACGAGCTGGGCGGCGAGGATGCCAAGCAGCTGCTGGCCAACGGCGTGAAGATCGTCGCCGAGGTCTCGAACATGGGTTGCCGCCCCGAGGCCATCGACGCCTTCATCGCCGCCAAGATCCCCTACGGTCCTGGTAAGGCGGTCAACGCCGGCGGTGTCGCCACGTCGGGTCTCGAAATGACGCAGAACTCGCAGAAGCTGGGCTGGACGGCCGAGGAGGTCGACGCCAAGCTGCACCAGATCATGTCGTCGATCCACTCGGCCTGCCTCGAATACGGCACCGAGAAGGACGGCTACATCAACTACATGAAGGGCGCCAACATCGCCGGCTTTATGAAGGTCGCCAAGTCGATGGTCGAGCAGGGTATTCTCTAACCCCGTTCGATCGCCAACCGCGGGCCGCGCTCCACGAGGGGCGCGGCCTTTTTTGTGCCGGTGCTCCCCGTTGCCTCCCGGTGCCTCCCGTTGCCTCCCGTTGCCTCCCGTTGCCTCCCGTTGCCTCCCGTTGCCTCCCGTTGCTTCCCGGTGCCTTCCGGTGCTTTCCGGTGCCTTCCGGTGCTCCCCGTTGCCTCCCGTTGTTCCCCGTTGCCTTCCGTTGCCTTCCGGCGGGCCGGCGGCCGCATCGGGCCCGTTTCCCGGTTTCCCGCTCTCCGTCCCGTGATGAAAAACCGCCTTTCCATTGTCGGAATCCCCGGCTCCGTTGAATCGATTTGCATCGGTCCGCCGTGTCGTTTTACTTTGTGCCGGATCAAAAGAAAAACGACATGAACACGATCGAAAAACTCCTCCGCAAGGCGCTCTTCGCAGCGCTTCTGTGCTCCGCGGCATTCGTCGCCGCATGCAGCGACGACGAGAAGCCGGCCGCGCCCCTGACCCTCGCCGACCTGGAGGGCTCCTACGTCGGTACGTTCGACTTCACTCCCGCGCCGAGCGACCTGAACCCCGCGCCCGTGCCCGAGCGCGGCGTCGCCGTCGACCTGCGAGTCGAGAACGGCGAGGTGCTCTTCCCCGAGTTCCCCGCCGCGACGCTCGTGAAGGCGCTGGTGGGCGAGGAGGGTGCCGCAGGGCTGCTCCCCATGCTCGGCAAGATCACCTACGCCGCACCGATCGGCACGCCGACAGCCGACAGCGAGACGCTGACCGCCGCGCTCACGACCCCCGTGCTGCGCCTCGACGTGGGCGGCGTGCTCGTGGTGCTCATCACCATCGAGGCCCCCGACACGCTCCGCTATACCGGGGAGGGGGTGCTGACCTTCGCGCTCCGCACGACGCAGTGCCAGCTGGGCGAGGGGGCGTCGGCCGGGGCGCCGTTCGACCTGGTCAACGAGCTGCGGTTCACCGTCCGCAAGCAGTAGCGCGACCTCTGCGTAATGCAAGCGGGTCCGGCCTCGAAAGGCCGGACCCGTTTTGTCGTCCGTGCGCCATACGTGCCGTGCCGTGCCGCGCGGTGTCGCCGCCGGTCGCGTAGGCGTGTCCGCGGGCCCGGCAGCCTCCGCGTCAGAACATCGCCACGACGCCCACTCCCAGCGACAGCCGGTGGAGTCGTCCGCCGCCCGTCACCGCCGCGGGCGAGAGGTCGTAGTCCAGCGCGAGGCGTATGCCGACGCGCTCCCCGGCGATGCAGGTCGCGGCGATCCCCGTGCCGAATGCCAGCCCGTCGCGGCCGCCGATCCGCCCGGCCGGCGTCGTGCACGCCAGCGAGCGTTCCCACCCGGCCGCGACCCTCGCCCCCAGGCGCCAGCGTTCTGCCGGCGGGCACGAGAGGTAGAGCCCGGCCGTGGCCGACAGCGTCTCCAGCTTGCCCGCGTAGCGGCCGCCGAGACGCACGTCGGCGCCCGACAGCGCCAGCCGCCCGCCCGCGCCGAGGTAGGGCGTGAGGAACCAGGCCCCTTCGGCCCGGACCGCGGCCCCCGCGCCGAACGACAGCTCCTGTCCGTCGGGTGCGGCGTAGCGCCCCTCTATGGTCGTCACGGCGAGGTCGATCCCGCAGAACGAGGGGCGGTCGTAGCGTCCGATCGCCGGCAGCGGGTCGAATGCGTTCAGCCCCTTTTCCCCGAAGATCAGGTCGGCGAGCAGGTAGCCCGCCTCGGCGGCGAGGATCCCTATGCCGGCTCCGACCACCGTGTCGCTCATCCAGTGGCGGTTGTTGAGCTGGCGCGAGAGGGCCACGACGGTCGCCGCGGCATAGCCGCCCACGGCGAACCACGGGCTGCGCGGGCCGTATTCCTTGGCGAGCATCGTCGCCGTGAGAAACGCCGTGGCCGTATGTCCCGAGGGAAAGGAGTTGCGTGTCGAGCCGTCGGGGCGCATCGTCGCCACCGTGTATTTGCAGGCGTTGACCGCCGTGGCCATCACGCCTGCCGCGATGGCGTCGGAGACGAGCATGCGGCCCCATGCGCTGCGGCTTCGGTAGCCGCAGCTTTTCAGCCCCACCATCACGGCGGCGGGGGCGTATTGCAGGTAGTTGTCGTAGGTGTGGCGGAATCCCGGGGCCCAGCTCCGCAGCAGCGTGTTGAACTCCCCGTCGCAGCTCCGCAGTCCCGTGCCGATCGCCAGCAGGGGCAGCGTCCGGGCGGCCGCCCGGACGATTTTTCGCCCGTTACGCTGCGTCAGCGCGTGCGATGAAGCCCGTTGGGGGGGGGTAGCTGCGAAAGCGTTGTAGAATCAGTCGTTTGCGCCCCTGCCGATGCGGTGAGGAGCACCAGCGCCGCGATCGCGGTCAGGACCTTCGCCGTCCGCCGGCGCAGCGCCCTGACGACCTCGCCGCCGATGGCCATGAGCGACGTGCCGCCCACGATCCACGCCCACTCGCGCCAGGCGAGGGGTTCGGTGCGGAACACCTCGCCGCCGAAGGTGACGATGGCCCATTGCCCTGCGGCGATCAGGGCCAGGATCAGGAAAAACTCGCGGCAGCCCCGGGGCGAGGCGAAGAGCGAGCGGCGCGCCTCGAATCCCTTTGCGTTGAACATGTTCCAGAACTGCATGAAGACGAAGGTCGTGAAGAATATCGTCAGACGGCGGAGCGTCAGCCCCTCCGCGTCGCCGCTCCAGCGGAAGAGCATGGCCAGCAGCACCGCGGCCATCGCGAGGCCGCACGTGAAGATCGTGCGGGCCATGTCAGGCGTGACGATGAAGGCGTCGCGCCGCCGCGGCCGTTCGCCCATCACCTCCCCGCGGGGCGGCAGCGAGGCCATGGCCATCGCCGCGAAGGTGTCCATGATGATGTTGACCCAGAGGATCTGCACCACCGTGAGGGGCATCTCCGATCCGGCGAGCGCACCGACCAGGCAGACGAGGATCGCCGCGAGGTTGACCGTGAGCTGGAAGAGCACGAAGCGCTGGATATTGCGGTAGAGCGAGCGGCCCCACAGGACGGCCGTGGCGATCGAGGCGAACGAGTCGTCGAGCAGCGTGATGGCCGAGGCGTCCTTGGCCACCGACGTGCCCGAGCCCATCGAGAGCCCCACGTTGGCGAAGTTGAGCGCCGGGGCGTCGTTGGTCCCGTCGCCCGTCACGGCCACCACCTCGCCGCGCCGTTGCAGCAGCCGCACGAGCCGCTGCTTGTCGAGCGGCCGCGCGCGGGAGAGGATCTTGAGGTCGGCCACGCGGTCGAGGAGCTCCTCGTCGGTCGCGGCGGCGAACTCGGTGCCGGTCATGCGGTTGCGTGCGCCGTCGGCGTCGCCCCACAATCCGATCCGGCGGGCGATCTCGCACGCCGTGGCCTCGGTGTCGCCCGTGACGATCTTGATCGAGATGCCCGCCCCGAGGCAGCGTCCCACGGCCTCGGGCACGTCGTCGCGCACCGGGTCGGCGATCGCCGCCACGGCGGCGAAGCGCAGGCCTCCGTCCGCGATCGCCCCGGCGCAGTCGGCCGCCTCGGTCTCGGCCCAGGCCAGCGCCAGCGTGCGCATGGCGCGCCGCTGGTAGCCCGCGAGCGTCGCGGCCACCTCCTCCTCGCGCCCGTCGGGGATGCACATCGCCCGCACGATCTCGGGGGCTCCCTTCACGCAGAGCAGGCGGCGCCCCGTCACACCGCTGCGGACGAGCGTGGCCATGTACTTGCGCTCGGTCGAGAAGGTCATGCGGTCGATGATCCGGGCCCCGGCGCGCAGCGTCTCGTAGGCCTCGCCCTTCTCGCGCAGGTAGGCCAGCAGCGCCCCCTCGGTGGGGTTGCCGATGATGCCCCCTTCGGCGTCGAGGTGGGCCGTCGAGTTGGCCGCTATGGTCTCGGCCAGCTCGCGCAGCGACATCCCGTCGTCGTAGCGCACCAGCTCCTCGGTGCGCATGCGGTTGCGCGTGAGCGTGCCGGTCTTGTCGGTGCAGATCACCGTCACGGCCCCCATCGTCTCGCAGGCGTGCATGCGCCGGACGAGGTTGTTGGTGCGCAGCATGCGCCGCATCGACATGGCCAGCGACAGCGTGATGGCCATCGGCAGCCCCTCGGGAACGGCCATGACGATGATCGCCACCGAGACCATGAAGATATGGAGGATCCGCTGCGCGGCGTCGAGCCACGGGAGCTCCGCCAGCCCCTCGACGAGCAGCGCCTTGGCGAGCATCGTGCAGAAGATCGCCGCCGCCAGACCGATCCCCGCGCGCCCGATCCACTTCGAGAGCCGTTCGAGCTGGCTGTCGAGCGGCGTGGGGTCGTCGTTGCGCACGGTGGCCTGCTCGGTCACGCGGCCCGCCTCGGTGCGGTCGCCCACGGCCGTCGTGCGCATCGCGCCGTAGCCGTCGGCCACGCGCGTGCCCCGCAGCAGGATGTTCGAGGGGTAGGTCGCCTCCGGGTCGAAATGCGCGGGGTCGGCCGTCTTGTCCACTTCGGGTTCGCCCGTGAGGGTCGACTCGTCGATCTTGAGCGACACGGCCTCCACGATCTCGCCGTCGGCCGGCACCGTCTCGCCGCTCTCGACGTAGACGATGTCGCCCACGACCACCTCGCGGCGCGGGATCTCACCGACGGCGCCGTCGCGCAGGACCTTGACCGGAACCTCGTCGTTGACGCGGTTGAGGCGGCGGAAACGGCAGCGGGCATCCCATTCGAACCAGAATCCCACCCCCGTGGCCAGGACGATGGCGCAGAGGATGCCGACGGGCTCGGTGAAGTCGCGCTCGACGACGGCGATCGCCAGCGAGAGCGCCGCGGCGACGATGAGGATGCGGATGAGCGGGTCGCGGAACTTCTCGGCGAGGAGCCGCCAGGCCGACTCCTCGGCCTGCGGCGTGATGACGTTATCGCCGTGGTCGGCGCGGCTGCGGAGGACCTCCTGCGTCGAGAGGCCCCGGATCTCCGAAGGGTTCATGTCAGATAGAGGGTGAGAATTGCCGTGTCGAGGCGTCGAGCCGCACGGCGATGAACAACAGGATGGTGAAGGCGATGAGCGACGAGCCGCCGTAGCTCAGGAAGGGCAGCGGGATGCCCATCACGGGCATCAGCCCCACGGTCATGCCCACGTTGACCAGCACGTGGAAGAGCAGGATCGCCGCCACGCAGTAGCAGTAGATGCGGCCGAAGGGCTCCTGCTGCCGCTCGCCCATGCGCATCAGGCGCAGGATCAGCAGGCACAGCAGCGCGAGGACCGCTCCGACGCCGACGAATCCCCACTCCTCGCCCACCGTGCAGAAGATGAAGTCGGTGTGGCGCTCGGGGACGAAGCCGTACTTGATCTGGGTCCCTTCCAGGAACCCCTTGCCCCAGAAGCCGCCCGAGCCGATGGCGATCTTCGACTGGTTGACGTTGTAGTCGGTACCCAGCGGGTCGCTGACGATGCCCAGAAAGCTGAGGATGCGGTTGCGCTGATGTTCCTTGAGGATCGAGTTGAAGATGTAGTCGGTCGTCGGCAGGAAGATCATCGACCCGACGAAGAGCGCCACGACGAGCAGCGTGTTGCCCAGCTGCGCGCGGACGGCGTAAATGACCACGCCGACGAGCGACAGCAGCGTCACGGCGAGCAGGCTGCCGTAGAGTCCGAGCCCTCCGTCGGGCATCGTGAGCGCCGTGAGCGCCGCGAGGAGGATGCTCGCCAGCGCCACCGTGGCCAGGTAGATGATGCGCGAGCGCCAGCGGCCGTTCATCATCGCCTCGGAGAGCGTGCAGGCGATGATCGACAGGACGAGCAGCGTGAGGGGCGAGAGCAGGAACGAGACGATGAAGAGCGTGGCGATGAGCAGCACGGGGATGCAGAGCCACTTGTTCAACCCCTCGCGGTAGAGTACGAAGAGGAACGAGCCGAGCACGATGCCCGATCCGGTGTCGTTCTGCAGGACGATGATCGCCAGCGGCAGGCAGATCACCGTCCCCACGCGGACGAGGTCCGAGGGACGGTCGATCGAGAACGAATATTCGCTCATCACGCGCGCGAGGGCCAGCGCCGTGGCGATCTTGGCGAACTCGACGGGCTGCATGCGCACCGAGCCGAACTCGAACCACGCCTTGGCGCCGTTGACCTCGCGGCCGAAGAGCAGCGCGGCGACGAGCAGCAGCAGACCTCCGATGTAGGCGGGGTAGGCCAGCATGTGGTAGTAGCGGTCGTCGAGCAGCAGCACCACGAGCGCCACGACGCCCGCCACGCCGATCCACACCGCCTGCTTCATGTAGAAGTGCGAGAAGGAGAGCAGGTCGCCCGTCCCCTCCTCGTAGGAGGCGGCCGTGATGAAGAAAAAGCCCGCTGCGACGATCGCCGCATAGAGCAGCACGGCCAGGCGGTCGACGCCGTAGAAGATCGAGGTGTTGCGGCTACCGGTCATAGCTGGGATAGTAGATTTGCATGTTCTTGACCCGTTCGAACAGTTCCGGGCGGCGGATCGTGTCGGTGAGGTAGTACTCCTCGAGCAGGCTGGCGATCGGCAGGGCGATCGTGGCGCCGAAGCCGCCGTTCTCGACGTAGACCGAGATGGCGATGCGCGGGTTGTCCTTCGGGGCGAAGGAGAGGAAGGTCGAGTGGTCGCGTCCGTGGGGATTCTGCGCCGTGCCCGTCTTGCCGCAGACGTCCCAGCCGTCGAGACGCGCCGCGGTCGAGGTGCCGCCCACGTTGACGCCCCGCCACATGCCCTCGACGATCGGTTCGAAGTGCTTGGGGTCGACCTTGGTGTAGTGGCGCTCGTAGAAGCGGCGGTCGAGCGAATCCTGCCCCTCGATGCGCTTGACGATGTGGGGGATGTAGTAGTAGCCGCGGTTGGCGACGATGCAGGCCAGGTTGGCCAGCTGGAGGGGCGTGCAGCCCAGCGCGTCCTGGCCGATCGAGAGCGAGAGCACCGTCAGCGCGTTCCACGACTTGCGGTACTTGCGGTCGTAGTAGGCGCGGTCGGGGACGTAGCCGCTCCCCTCGTCGAGGAAGTCCGACCCCAGCTTGCGGCCGAAGCCGAAGCTCTCCACGTAGTCGCGCCACGTGTCGAAGCCCTCCTTCACGCCGCCGTATTTGCGGTTCTCCAGGATGTCGCGGAAGACGTAGCAGAAGTAGGCGTTGCACGAGGTGGCCACGGCGAAGCGCAGGTCGAGCGGCGAGGCGTGGGCGTGGCACGCCATCTTCAGGCGGCCCACCTGGTAGCCCATGTTGCACGAGTGGGTGTCCGACGGGCGCAGCACCCCTTCCTGCAGACCGATGAGCCCCTGCACCAGCTTGAAGGTCGACCCCGGGGGGTACTTGGCCTTCACGGCGCGGTTGAACAGCGGCCGCCGCTTGTTGTAGAGCATCTTCATGTAGTTGTTGCCGCGCTCGCGTCCCACCAGCTCGTCGGGGTCGTACGAGGGCGACGAGACCATCATGAGGATCTCGCCCGTCGCCGGCTCGATCGCCACGGCGGCCCCCACCTTGCCCCGCATGAGCTCCTCGCCGAGCAGTTGCAGCCGCGCGTCGATCGTGCTCACCAGATAGCGTCCCGGCTCGGGCAGCGAGTCGTACATCCCGTTCATGTACGACCCCTTGACGGCGCCGTGGGTGTCGATCTCCTGGATCCGGACCCCCTTTTCGCCCTTGAGGCAGTGTTCGTAGGCGAGCTCCACGCCGCTCATCCCGGCGTAGTCGCCCGCGCGGTACGACGGGTAGCGCTTGAGCATGTCGGCGTTGACCTCGCCCACGTAGCCCAGCAGGTTGCCGCCGATCTTGCGCGGATACTGGCGCACGGTGCGGAAGACGGTGTAGAAGCCCGGGAAGTTGCA
The DNA here is from genome assembly GCA_947364365.1 of uncultured Alistipes sp. Classification (GTDB taxonomy): domain Bacteria; phylum Bacteroidota; class Bacteroidia; order Bacteroidales; family Rikenellaceae; genus Alistipes. The sequence continues at coordinate 93,443 of CANASP010000005.1, read as the reverse complement.
CTCGTCGAAGCGCAGCTTGTCCTCCTTGGAGATGTAGCTGGCTATGAGGTGCGGGGCGCGGGGGCGCATGCGGGCGTTGGCCAGCTCGCGTTCGAGACGCGGCCGCGGCAGCCCCAGCACTTCGCACATGCGCGCCGTGTCGAAACCCTGCTTCCCGATCTCGCGCGAGATGACCATCAGGTCGTAGCACTCGCGGCTCTGCACCAGGTATTCGCCCCGGCGGTCGAAGACCTCGCCGCGCGGCGGATACTGCACCACGTGGCGCAACACGTTGGCCTTGGCCAGCTCGACGTAGCGGCGGTCGACGAGCTGGAGGTAGCCCGCGCGGCCCAGCAGCAGCGCGAAGACGAGCAGCACCACGCATTGCAGCGTGCGCATGCGCACGTGTCCCTCCTCGCGTCCGATCATATGCGCAGGGGGAGTTTGGCGGTGAACAGGCGCATGAGCAGCCACGTGGCGGCGAAGGTCGCCGTGCTGCTCGCGACGATCCGCGCGAGGTTATGGAGCGTGTGTGCCAGCGACAGCGCCTCGAGCGTGAAGAAGACCGAGTGGTGGATGAGGATGACGATCGCCGCATAGCGCACGAAGGCGCGGCGTCCCATCCGCTCGGGCGAGGGGGTGCCCCCTTCGCGGGCGTTCTCGGAACCGTAGCAGAAGCCGACGATCGCCGGCCGCACGAAGGCCGCCAGCAGCGTCGAGATGGTGTTGATCCCCGCCGCGCCCATCGTCATGTCCATTGCGACGCCCGTCGCCAGGCCGGCGCCGAGCAGCACCGCCGCGGGGATGTCGAGCGGCAGCAGCAGGATGAACGCCAGGTAGACCAGCGGGTCGAGATAGAGGCTCAGCGAGAGGTTGTCGAACAGGAAAACCTGCAACAGCGTCGTCGTGGCAAAGAGCAGGGCGTATGGATAGGTTCTGTACATGGCTCGGCGTCAGTTGGTGGTTGCGCTTCGGTCCGGGGAGATCGCCCCGCCGTTCTGGCGCACCTGCTCCTGCAGGTCGCCCACGACCTCGCGGTCGCGGTTGCCTACCAGCACCACGTCGCGCAGCCGCGAGATTTCGGCCGCCAGGCGCACGTGGACCGTGTAGGTGGTGCGGGTCTCGTTGAGCTCGGCGCGTTCGACCCAGCCGATCAGCACGTCCTCGGGGAAATATTGCGAGAAGCCGGTGGTCACCACCTCCTGCCCCTCGCGGGGTTCGGCGTATTTGGAGATGTCGCTCAGCTGCACCGTCTCGGCGTCGCGTCCGTCCCACGAGATCGATCCGAAGTAGTCGGTTCCCGCCAGCCGGCCGCTCGACCGGAACGAGGTGTTGAGCACGGGCATCGCCACGGCGTAACGCTCCGAGCAGTCGACCACGAACCCCACCATCGCCCCCGAGGGCGACAACACGCCCATCCCGACCGAGATCCCGTCGCGGTATCCGCGGTTGAGCGTCAGCAGGTTCTGCGAGCGGTTGACCGCTCCGCCCACCAGCGTCGCGGTGGTCATGCGGTATTTGGGATCCTGCTCCGAGTCGATGTACGATTCGAGCCGCTCGGCGTTCTCCGCCTCGGCGTAGGCCGCCAGCCGCTCCTCGAGCTCGGCCACGCGCTCGATCAGGCGGCGGTTCTCGCGCCCCAGCGTGAAGTAGCGTCCGATGTCGCCGACCAGGCCGTGGGCGTCGCCCAGGAGCCGGTTCGACCGCGTGAGCAGCCGCGCCTGGGTATAGGCGGTCGAGTGGGCGTAGAAGTTCACGGCCACCGCCTCCAGCACGACGAACAGCACGACGACGTAGACGCTGCGTATGAATTCGATGAGTTTTCGCACGGCTCCCCTGTCAAATTCGAAGATTGCGGACACGACAGCCCGCAATCCCATCGGTGAATACCCGCGGGGGAGACCCCCCCCCGTTCGCGCACCTCGGGCGGCTGCCGGAGCGAAGCCCCGCGGCGCGCCCGTTTCGCGCGGCGTTACTTCATGAGGAACGAGAAACGGTTGATGTTCTTGAGCGCCGTGCCCGTGCCGCGTGCGATGGCGCGCAGCGGATCCTCGGCGATGTGGAACGGGAGACCGGTCTTCTCGTTCAGACGCCGGTCGAGGCCCTTGATCAGGGCGCCGCCGCCGGCCAGGTAGATGCCGTTCTTGACGATGTCGGCGTAGAGCTCGGGGGGCATCGATTCGAGCACCTTCATCAGCGCCACGTCGATCTTCAGCAGCGACTTTTCGAGCGCATAGGCGATTTCGCTGTACGACAGCGAGACGGTCTGCGGCAGGGCGGTGAGCATGTTGGGGCCCGTCACCACGAAATCCTCGGGCTCCTCCTCCAGCTCGGGCACCGCCGCGCCGATGGCGCACTTGATCGCCTCGGCCGTGCGCTCGCCGATGCGGATGTTGTGCTGCTGGCGCACGTAGCTCTGGATGTCTTCGGTGAAGACGTCGCCGGCGACGTTGATCGACTCCGAGCAGACGATGCCGCCCAGCGAGATGCAGGCGATCTCCGACGTACCGCCGCCGATATCGATCACCATGTTGCCCTCGGGAGCCTCGACGTCCAGACCGGCACCCAGAGCGGCCGCCATAGGCTCGTAGATCATGTAGACCTCGCGGCCGCCGGCGTGCTCGGCCGAGTCGCGCACGGCGCGGATTTCGACGTTGGTCGAGCCCGAGGGGATGCAGATCACCATGCGCAGCGACGGGGCGAAGAGGCTGCCCGAGGTCTTGACCTTCTTGATCATCCCGCGCAGCATGAGCTCCGTGGCGTTGAAGTCGGCGATCACGCCCTCCTTGAGCGGGCGGATGGTCTTGATGTTGGGGTTGGTCTTCTCGTGCATCTGGCGCGCCTGGTGCCCGATGGCCACCAGCCGGCCCGTGTGCACGTCGAGCGCCACGATCGACGGCTCGTCGACGACCACTTTCCCGTTATAGATAATCAGCGTGTTGGCCGTGCCGAGGTCGATGGCCAACTCCTGCGTGAGCGAAAACATTCCCATAATATGATAGATGCCAATAAGTTGCGTAAAATTCCCGCCGGCCTCTTCCCGCCCCGTATCCGCACGGGCGGATCGCAGGTCGACGGATCGCGACAAAGTTACGAAAAAGCCCGCGAACTTTTTTCATTATTATTGTTAATTTTTTCTTACTTTTGTTGTCTCAACCAAACACGTCATACGACATGGAATACAAGATCGGAAAGGGGGCCCGCTGCGCGGTCATCGGCCACGGCAGCTGGGCGACGGCCATCGTCGGCGTGCTGGCCGCCAACGAGGCGCGGGTGGGGTGGTACGTCCGCAATCCCGAGGTGCTCGAACAGCTCCTCGCCGAGGGGCGCAACCCCCGCTATCTGAGCGATGTGGAGTTCGACCGTGCGCGTATCGCGCCCTCGGACGACCTCGATGCCGTGGTGCGCGACGCCGATATCCTGATCCTGGCCTGCCCCTCGGCCTATCTGAAGTGTTTTCTCGAACCGCTCACCGTGCCGCTCGCCGACAAGTTCGTCGTGTCGGCCATCAAGGGCATCGTCCCGGGCGACTACCAGACCGTCGTCGAATACCTCCACGACCGCTACGATCTGCCCTACGGGCAGCTGGGACTCGTCACGGGCCCCTCGCACGCCGAGGAGGTCTCGCGCGGCAAGCTCTCCTACCTGACGATGGTCTGCACCGACCCCGACAACGCGCGGCTGCTCGGCGAGAAGTTCTCCACGCCCTATATCCGCCTGAGCTACTCGACCGATCTCTACGGCATCGAGTACGCCGCCATCCTCAAGAACATCTACGCCCTGTCGGTGGGCATCGCCGTGGGGTTGGGCTACGGCGACAACTTCCTGGCAGTGCTGATCGCCAACGGCGCCCGCGAGATGACGCGTTTTCTGGCCGGGAGCTATCCGGCCGAGCGCGATACGCAGGTGTCGGCCTATCTGGGCGACCTGCTGGTCACCTGCTACTCGGTCTACAGCCGCAACCGGCGGCTGGGGCTGCTCGTCGGCCGCGGCTTCACGGTCAAGAGCGCGCTGAACGAGATGACGATGGTGGCCGAGGGTTACTTCGCCGCCGACTGCATCCGCCACATCAACATCCGCCACAAGGTCGAGATGCCGATCGCCGAGATGGTCTACGACGTGCTCTATCGGGGCGCTCCGGCCCGCCGGCGGATGAAGGAACTGACAACCAAGTTAATCTGACAGATAATGAAAACGTTGAAAATCGACATTTCGAAATCGGGCATCGCGATTTCGGACGACATGAAGGCCCGTGCCCAGGCGGCCAACGCCCTGCTGGAGTCGGGCGAGGGGGCAGGCAACGACTTCCTGGGGTGGGTGCACCTCCCCTCGTCGATCGCCCCGGCCGACCTCGACGCCATCGAGGCCGCCGCCGCCAAGCTGCGCGCCAAGGCCGATCTGGTGGTCTGCATCGGCATCGGCGGGTCGTATCTGGGCGCCAAGGCGGTGCTCGAGGCGATGAGCGATCCCTTCAAGCTGCTGCACAAGGAGCAGTCGGCCCCCACGGTGGTTTTCGCCGGGCAGAACATCTCGGAGGACTACATCCACGCGCTGATGAAGGCCTCGGAGGAGCACTCGGTGGCGGCGATCGTCATCTCGAAGTCGGGCACGACGACCGAGCCGGCCATCGCCTTCCGCTTCATCAAGGCCGCCCTGGAGCAGCGCTACGGCAAGCAGGAGGCCGCCGAGCGCATCGTCGCCGTGACGGATAAGGCCCGCGGCGCGCTCAAGACGCTGGCCACCGACGAGGGCTATCCCACCTTCGTCATCCCCGACGACGTGGGCGGCCGCTTCTCGGTGCTCACCCCCGTGGGGCTGCTGCCGCTGGCCGTCGCCGGCGTCGACATCCGCGCGCTGGTCGCCGGAGCGCAGGCCATGGAGGCTGCGACGGGCACCGGCGTGGCCTTCGACGAGAATCCCGCGGCGATCTACGCGGCTACCCGCAACGCACTCTACGCCTCGGGCAAGAAGATCGAGATCCTGGGCTCCTACGAACCCCAGTTGCAATATGTCAACGAGTGGTGGAAGCAGCTCTACGGCGAGAGCGAGGGCAAGCAGGGCAAGGGCATCTTCCCTGCGAGCGTCACGCTGACGGCCGATCTCCACTCGATGGGCCAGTATATCCAGGAGGGCGAGCGCACCCTTTTCGAGACGATCATCTCGGTCGCCTCGCCCGCCCACGAGGTGCGTATCGAGGCCGACCGCGACAACCTCGACGGCTTGAACTTCCTGGCCGGCAAGCGCATCTCGGAGGTCAACCGCATGGCCGAGCTGGGCGTGCAGCTGGCCCATGTCGACGGCGGCGTGCCCAACCTGCGCATCGAGATCCCCTCGATCGACGCCGCGACGATCGGCTCGCTGCTCTACTTCTTCGAGCGCGCCTGCGGCATCAGCGGCTATATGCTGGGTGTCAACCCCTTCGACCAGCCGGGCGTCGAGGCCTACAAGAAGAATATGTTCGCCCTGCTCGACAAGCCGGGCTACGAGGAGGCTTCGAAGGCGATCAAGGCGCGGCTGTAGGATTGCGGCCGGGGCCCGGGGCGTCCGGGACTCCTGCAACGGAAAAGGGAAGAGCCGCCGGATACCGGCGGCTCTTCCCTTTTTTTGTCGCCCTATCGTTCGCCCGTGCTGACGATTCCCCGGTTCGAGCGTCCGTCGATCGACACCTCCAGCGGCCGGTCGAACCGGATGTGCCGCAGGTAGTCGCCCTCCCAGTAGGCGGGCATGGCGTCGAGCAGGTCGGCGCGGAATACCCCGTCGCCGCGGAAGGGGTTGATCGTCAGGTAGCCTACGCCCAGCGAGGTGACGTTCTGGAAGAAGTGGGTGCCTTGCGACGGTTCGACCTGGAAGCGGGCGATGCCGCACTCGACGATCACCTTCGCCTCGGAGATGTGCGACCACTTGACCGGCACGCCCAGATAGGGATCCGACGACCCCCAGCGGCCCGGCCCCACCAGGACGTAGTTGCGCCCTTCGCTGCGCATGCGGGCGTTGAGCGCGAGCAGCTCCTCGGCGATCCGCTCCGTCGAGAGCGAGTCGAAGGTCTGCTCGCGGACGTAGACCAGCTCGGTGATCCCCTCCATGCGTCCCACGCCCAGCGCCTGCTCGCCGTAGACGAGCGCCCGGGAGGTGTCGATGCGGCTCCAGTCGACCGAGCGGTTCTCCTGACTGTCGATGATCGGCCGGATCTGCAACAGGTTGAAGACCCGCCCGCGCCCCTCGGCGACGTCCATGTTCACGGCGAACTCCATCTCCACCGGGCAGCGCATCTCCTCGGTGCCGAGGGCCAGGATGTCGGTGACGATGGCGGCCAGCGGAAAGGTGTTGTATTTGAGTATCGAGTTGAAGGTGATGACTTTGCGTCCTCGGTCGAAGGGGCTGTCCGAGATGCGTTCGCTCTCGCGGTCCCACACCGAGGCGACGTACTGCGTGTGGCGTAGCGGTGCGATTTGTGTCAGGTCGAGCCGGCGCAGGTTGACCGAGTCGTCGATCGACGTGCGGAACTCCTCGGGGCGCAGATCGAGCGCCAGCACCTCCTGCTGCGTGTCGCGCAGCGCGAGCTCGGCCGTCGAGGTTTGCAGCGCCCGCTGCGGATAGCGGGGCGAGAAGCGCAGCGTGCGCCCGCCGTCGACGACCAGTTTGCCCAGCCCCATCGCCACGTTGCACACCCCCTCCTCGGGCCGCTCGTCGCCGATGGGGTAGCAGTTGATCGAGCGCGCCACACCCGAGAAGGTGGGCATGTAGAGCCCCTCCTGCTCGGTGCCGCACACCTCCTGGAGGATGACCGCCATCTTCTCCTCCGACAGCAGGTTCTGCGAGGTGGCGATGTAGGCCCGCGACGCGGCGAAGTAGACCGAGGCGTAGACGCTCTTGACCGCCCGCATCACCAGCCGCAGCATCTGGTCCTCGTTGTCGACGTGTGGGATCATGTAGGTCGAGTAGATGCCGGCGAAGGGCTGGTAGTGGGAGTCTTCGAGCTTCGACGACGAACGCACGGCCAGCGGCGTGCGCACGGTGCGGATGTAGACCCGCAGTTCGTCGAGCAGCTTCTCGGGAAGGCGCGAGGCGACGAACTCGGAGAGGATCTGTTCGTCGGAGGCCTCCTGGGCGATGATGTGTTCCAGCCCGTTGAGGCGGATGAACTCGTCGAAATAGCCCGTGGCGATCACCACCGTCCGCGGAATCATGATCCGCACCCCCTCGTGCTTGTCGTACTGGCGGTGCTTGATGAGCATCGAATTCATGAAGGCCAGGCCGCGGGCCTTGCCGCCCAGCGACCCCTCGCCCAGGCGGGCGAAGGCCACCGCGTCGGAGTAGGTCTCGGTGTCGAACCGCGCCACGACGCCCTGCCCGAGCAGCGTGCGGTAGTCGCGGATGAGGTCGACCAGCACGCGGCGGTGCTCCTCCACCGTCGGGAAGTGGTCCTTGTTGTAGCGGCGTATGGCTGCCGCCAGCGGGAACAGACCGCGCGAGTAGAGCCACTTCGACAGGTGGTTCTGCGAGGTGTGGTACTCGAAGGCCTCGTCGCTGATCGAGGCGATCATCTCCTGCATCTGTTTCAGGTCGCGGGCCCGCCCCGTCACGGCGCCCGTCGCCGGATCGCGGAAGACGAAGTCGCCGAAGGCGAGCTCGGTCGAGATGTAGTCGCGCAGCTGCGAGAGCAGCCGCTCGGAGTTCTTGGCGATGAATCCCGCGCCCAGGGCCCGGGCCTGCTGTTCGAAATCGGTCTGCGACGACTGCAGCAGCACCGGCATGAGCGGATTGTCGGCCTTGATGCGGCGGCAGAGCTCGATCCCCGCGTCCGACCGCTCGCTCTCGGGCGGATCGTTGCGGTGCATGGCGAACCCCACGTCGGAGATCACCCCCAGCAGGTTCTGCTTGTAGCGGCCGTAGAGCTCGGCCGCCTCCTCGTAGCTCGTTGCCAGCAGGATCTTGGGGCGCGCGCGTTTGCGCAGCACCTGCTGCTGCTCGTTGAAGGCGTCCTTGAGGAACTCGGTGTTCTGCAAGAGGATGAGCTTGTAGAGCTCGGGCAGGTAGGTCGAGTAGAAGCGGATCGAGTCCTCGACGAGCAGGATCGCCTGCACGCCGCCCTGTCCGATGTCCTCGGCGGCGTTCATGCGGTCCTCGACAAGCTTGATGATGGCGATGATCAGATCCGTCGTGCCGTGCCAGCAGAAGATGTAGTCGATGCCCGAGCGGTCCTGCTCCTCGATGCGGCGGTAGATGTCCTTCGAAAAGGAGGTGAGCAGCGCTACGGGGATCCGGGGGTGGCGCTCTTTGACGATGCGCCCGAACGCGAAGACGTCGGGTTCGCCCACGTTGTACATCGTCAGGATGAAGTCGAACGAGTCGTCGGCCGCGAGCAGCGCGAGCGCCTCGGAGGTCGAGCTCACGCGCGTGAGCGACGGCGGGTTCGACATGTTCAGGTCGAGGTACTCGCGGTTGATCTGCGATTCGATGTGGCCGTCCTCCTCCAGAATGTAGCCGTCGTAGCTGCAACACACGAGCAGGATCTTGTGGATTCTATACTTCATGAATCGGTAGGCCGTGCCGCCGTTTTCGGCGAGTGTCTTTTCGAGGCTTTGGTTCATGGCGTCGCGCTTTTTTGTTTCCTTACAAATGTACGAATAAAAGAAAAAAAACCTATCTTTGGAACATGAAAACCGAAGAATCCCTTACCCTTCGCGAGGTCGACACGCCGGCGGCGGAGCGCGCCTGGCTCGACCTTCCCAAAAAGATATACCGCGGCAACCGCAACTGGGTCTGCCCGCTCGACGCCGACATCCGTGCGGTGTTCGATCCCCGGAAAAACGAACTGTTCGCCGACGGCGAGGCCATACGCTGGATCGTCTGCCGCGGCGACGAGACGGTGGGGCGCATCGCCGCCTTCTACAACCGCGAGAAGGCCGCGCTCGAGGAGCAGCCCACGGGCGGCTGCGGCTTCTTCGAGTCGATCGACGACCAGCGGGTCGCCGACATGATGTTCGACGCCGCGCGCATGTGGCTCGCCGGCAGGGGGATGGAGGCGATGGACGGCCCGATCAACTTCGGCCAGCGCAGCGACTGGTGGGGCCTGCTGGTCGAGGGCTACGAGTTCCAGCCCCTCTACCGCAACCCCTACAACCCGCCTTATTATAAGGAGCTGTTCGAACGCTACGGGTTCCGCAACTATTTCAACCAGAACAGCTACATCTGGCGCGCCAACATTTCGGAGGCCAACTCGCGCATCTTCGACCGCGCCGAGCACCTCTACGCCACGCCGGGCTACCGCGTCGAGCCGATCGACATGCGCAACCTCGAAGAGGCGGCCGAGAATTTCCGCCTGGTCTACAACAAGGCCTGGGCGCTCTTCTCGGGCGTGAAGCCCATGACGCGCGAGGAGGCGCACCACCTGCTGCGGACGATGAAGCCGCTGATCGATCCCGATATCCTCTTCTTCGCCTACTTCAACGACGAGCCGATCGGTTTCTTCGTGACGGTACCCGACCTCAACCGCATCATCGGCCGCTTCGAGGGCCGTTTCGGCTGGTGGCAGAAGTTGCAGCTGCTGTGGGAGCTGAAGGTGCGCAAGCGCAGCGACCGCATCTTCGGCCTGATCTTCGGCATCGCGCCCGAGTACCACGGCAAGGGGGTCGAGTCGGCCATCATGGTCAAGTACTGGCACTTCCTCATGGAACAGCAGACGCGCTACAAGACGCTGGAGCTGGCGTGGATCGGCGATTTCAACCCCGTGATGAACCGCATGATCGAGCACTACGTCTGCGCCACGCGCCACAAGATGCACACCACCTACCGCTATCTGTTCGACCGCGAGCGGGAGTTCCGCCGCTGCCCGCGGCTGGGTGTCAAGCGGCGCGAGGAGAAGGCTTGAACCGTATTCGTATGATGCCGTCATTCGCTTCCTGTCTGCGACGCCTTGTCGTGTCGCTCTGCTTGTTGCCGCTCGGTCTGGCTCCCGCCCTCGCCGCCGAACGGCCGGGGGCCGATTCGCTCGCGGCGCGTCCGGTGCTCTACCTCTTCGGCGCCTCGTGGTGCGGCCCCTGCCGCGCCGTCGAGCGCATCACCCTGCGCGACGCGGGCGTCGCGGCGCTCCTGCGCGGGTTCGACGTGCGCAAGGTCGACGTCGATACCCCTGCGGGCAAGGTGCTCCACGCGCGGATCGGATCGTCGGGCGGCGGAGTGCCCGAGCTGGTGTGGGTCGCGGCCGACGGGAGTCGCAGCGCCTCGAAATGCGGCTACGACAAGGATCCCGCCGCCACCGAGGAGTTCCTCCGCGCGGCCTTCGCCGCCGGGGAGCCGGCCGCTCTGACCGCTTCGTCCGATGGCGGGCGGGCCGTGTCGCCTGTGTCACTCGTGTCGTCCGGGGAGGCCGGCCTTGAAGCCGGTACGGCCGACGCCTCCGGTGCGTCGCCGGCTTTCGCCGCCGCTCCCGCACCCGAGCGCATGCCCTTCTCGCAGCGTCTCTTCTACTCGCGCTGGAGCCTCGATGCGGGTGCCGGCGTCGCCTTCTCGCGCATTGCCGATTCGCCGGCCGACGCCTGGCGCACGGGCTTCTACGTCGCGGCTACGGCCGACTACATCATCGCCCGCCGCTGGCAGGTCGAGACGGGGCTGACGCTGGAGGCCCTGGGCGGCCGGATCGCGGGCGACGAGCCGCTGCGCAGCTACTACCTGTCGCTTCCCGCGGAGCTCCACTACAAGTTGTGCCGCCTGCCGATCTCGCGCCGGCAGGGGGTGGGCGCCGACCTCTTCCTCGTCGGCGGCCTCTACGGCGCCTGCCGCGTCGGCGTGTCGGCCCCTGCGGGGCGGGAACCCCGCCGCTGGGATGCCGGCGTGCGCTGCGGCGTGGGCTTCGAGGTGGGTTCGTTCCGCCTTTCGGCGCTCTACCGCCGGGGGCTGGTCGACTGCTTCGCCGCGGGCGGATGCAACGAATCGCTGACCGTGGGGCTCGCGCTGCTCTGGGGAAAATGAATCCCCGGGAAATGAAAGAACCTAAAACTCAACATAAGATGAAAACAACCGCATTCAACAAGTACCACCACGCCGCAGGGGCCAAGATGGCCGAATTCGCCGGCTACGACATGCCCATCGAGTTCTCGGGCATCAACGACGAGCACATGACCGTGCGCCAAGGCGCCGGCGTCTTCGACGTGAGCCACATGGGCGAGATCTGGGTCAAGGGTCCCAAGGCGCTCGACCTGTTGCAGCGCATCACTTCGAACGACGTCGCGAAGCTCTACGACGGCAAGGTGCAGTACTCGTGCATGCCCAACGGCCGCGGCGGCATCGTCGACGACATCCTCGTCTACCGCATCGACGCGGAGTGCTACCTGCTGGTGGTCAACGCCGCCAACGTCGACAAGGATTGGCAGCACATCTGCGCCGAGGGGGCGAAGATGGGCATGGAGGCCGGCCACGGCAAGGAGCTCTACAACGCCTCGGACGAGATCTGCCAGCTGGCCGTGCAGGGCCCCCTGGCGATGAAGATCGTGCAGAAGATGTGCGCCGAGCCGGTGGAGCAGATGGAGTACTATACCTTTAAGAAAATGCCCGTCGCCGGGTGCGACGCGATCCTGTCGATCACGGGCTACACGGGTGCCGGGGGCTGCGAGATCTACGTGGCCAACGAGGATGCCGACAAGCTGTGGGAGGCGTTGTGGCAGGCCGGCGAGGAGTACGGACTGAAGAACATCGGTCTGGGCGCGCGCGACACGCTGCGTCTGGAGAAGGGTTTCTGCCTCTACGGCAACGACATCGACGATACGACGTCGCCCATCGAGGCCGGGCTGGGCTGGATCACCAAGTTCGCCGAGGGCAAAGCCTTCATCGACCGCGAGTACATGGAGCGCCAGAAGGCCGAGGGCGTCGCGCGCAAGCTCGTGGGCTTCAAACTCATCGACCGCGGCGTGGCGCGCCACGGCTACGTGCTGGCCGCCCCGTCGGGCGAGGAGATCGGCTGCGTGACGTCGGGCACCGTGTCGCCCTGCCTGAAGGTGGGCATCGGCCTGGGCTACGTCGCCGCGGCCTATGCCAAGCCGGGGACGGAGATCGCCGTCGCGGTGCGCGGCCGTCTGCTGCGCGCCGAGGTGGTCAAGCTGCCGTTCGTATAGCGGGCCTCCCCGCGACGAGACGAAGGGTGCGCCCGCACGGGCGCACCCTTTTTGCGTGCCGGCCGCCGCAGGAGGGTGTGGCACGATAATCGCTGCGATCGCGGGAAAACGCTTTCCCTCCATGAAAACCACCTACCTCGGGCTCCCGCTCGCGAGCCCCGTCATCGTCGCCAGCTCGCCCTTCACGGCCACGCCCGCCGGCATCGCGCAGTGCGCCGCCGCCGGTGCGGGCGCCGTCGTCCTCAAGTCGATCTTCGAGGAGCAGATCCTCCGCCACGCCGCGGCGCTCGACTGCGCCTCCGCAGGCGCCGGCATGGGCGATGCGGGCGAATACCTCGAACGCTATCTCGGCGAGGCCTACCGCGCCGACTACCGCCGTCTGGTGGCCGACGCCCGCGCGACGGGGCTTCCCGTCATCGCCAGCATCAACTGCTTCGCGGCGGCCGGCGCCTGGATCGAATACGCCCTCTCGCTGGTCGATGCGGGGGCGTCGGCGCTGGAGCTCAACATCTTCCTGCTGCCTACCGATCGCCATGCCTCCTCCGACGAGATCGAACGGACCTATGCCGATATCGTGCGGCAGGTCGCCGAGGCGGTTCCCGTGCCCGTCTCGGTCAAACTGCCCATGCGCCTGACCAATGTCCTGGCCACGGCCGGCGCCCTGCTGGGACGCGGCGCCCGCGGCGTGGTGCTCTTCAACCGCTTCTTCGAGCCCGACATCGACATCGAGCGGCTCGCTTTCGTCGCGGGCGACCCCTTCAGCGCTCCCGGCGAACTGCGCAACGTCCTCCGCTGGACGGCCCTCTGCACCCATGCCCTGCCGCAGCTCGACGTGGCCGTCTCGTCGGGCGTCCACGACGGCCCGGCCGCGGTCAAGGCGCTGCTGTGCGGTGCGCAGGTCGTGCAGCTTTGCACGGCGATCCACCGCGACGGCTACGGGGCGATCGCCTCGATCGGCGCCTTCGTCGACCAGTGGGCCGCGCGCCACGGCTTCGACACGCTCGACGCCTTCCGCGGCCGCATGGACTACGACGCTGCGGGCGGCGAGCTGCTCCAGCGGGTGCAGTACATGCGCTACTTCCCCGACTGTCCGCCGCCGGGCGAGGAGGGGCGTTGAGGGGCGGCGTGCCGTCGGCTTTTTCGTGTCGTTGGCGAACGCGCTCCGGACGGGTCCGGAGCGTGGCGGCCCGCAGCCACCCGGCGCGGAGGGCCGCTGGCTCGCGTGTGCTCGTATGCACCCTCCGCCGGCTGCGGCCCGGTTCTTCGGAAGAGCGTGCAGGTGCCCGCCGCACATACTCTCCGCCCGGGAGCGGCTGCTGTCTGCCGGCTCCCGAGGAGCCGGATTGCGGCAATGCACGCTTGTCGTGCGGCGCTTCGTCGGGAGCGGCTGCTGTCTGCCGGCTCGGGGCGCTGCGATCGACAAAATCGACAAAGAAGGCCGGGTACGGACGATCCGTACCCGGCCTTTGCCGTTAAAGTCCAGGCAGCCTATTTCACGCGGTCGATCACCTCGACGATGCGGCCGAAGACCTCGTCCATCGTGCCCACGCCGTCGACCGAGGCGTACTTGTCGCGTGCGGCGTAGTAGTCCGACACGACGGCCGTCTGGGCGTGGTAGACCTCCAGTCGGCCGCGGATCACCTCCTCCGAGGCGTCGTCGGCGCGTCCCGACTCCTTGCCGCGCAGCAGGATGCGCTGGATCAGTTCCGGTTCCGGCACCTGGATGTCGACCATCAGGTCCACCTTCAGCCCGTGCTTTTCCAGAATGCGGTCGAACTCCTCGGCCTGCACCGTGGTGCGGGGGAAGCCGTCGAAGAGGCATCCGGCGCTCTGGGTATGCGAGGCGACGTAGTCGGCGATCATGTCGATGACGATCTGGTCGGGGGCCAGCTTGCCGGCGGCGATGTAGCTCTCCATGCTGCGGCCGAGCTCCGTCCCGCGGCGGATGTGGTCGCGGATGACCTCGCCCGTCGAGACGTGGTCGATGCCGTAGTGCTCCTTCAGGCGCTGGGCCTGCGTGCCTTTCCCGCACCCGGGAGCACCGAATAAGACGATATTGATCATAGCGATGCGGTTTGTTTGTACGCGCAAAAATACGTTATTTTTTTGGGAAACGGCCAAGAATCGTTAGTTTTGTCGAAAATTGAGACCATGGAAAAAAAGACGCGCACCGAGATCGCCGCGCTCGGGCAATTCGGACTCATCGAGCGGCTGACCCGCGATTTCCCCCTCGCCGACGCCTCGTCGCTGCGCGGCGCGGGCGACGACGCCGCCGTCATCGCACCGCCTGCGGGCGAGACCGTGCTCTGCACGACGGACGCTCTGTACGAAGGGGTGGATTTCGATCTGACCTATTTTCCGCTCAAGCACCTGGGCTACAAGGTCGTGACGGCGGCCGTGAGCGACATTCTGGCCATGAACGCCACCCCGTCGCAGCTGCTGCTCTCGCTCGGCGTCTCGTCGAAACTGCCCGTCGAGGCGCTCGACGACCTCTACGAAGGGGTGCGCCTGGCGTGCCGCGAAGCGCGGGTCGATCTGGTGGGCGGCGACACGCGCGCCTCGATGACCGGTCTGGTGATCTCTGCCACGGCGCTGGGCCATGCCCCCCGCGAGCGGATCGTGGGGCGCGGCGGCGCGCAGGCCAACGACCTGGTCTGCATCACCGGAAACCTCGGGGCCGCCTACATGGGCCTGCGGCTGCTGGAGCGCGAGAAACGCGTGCTTGCGGGCGTGGCGAATCCCGAGCCGCAGTTCGGCGGCTACGAGTACCTGCTCGAACGCTACCTCAAGCCGCGGCCGCGCACCGACATCGTCGAGGCGCTCCGCACGGAGGGGATCCTCCCCACGGCGATGATCGACCTGACGGACGGGCTGGCGAGCGACCTGTTGCAGGTCTGCCGGGCGTCGCAGTGCGGCGTGCGCATCTACCTCGACCGCCTGCCCATCGCACGGCAGACCTCGGCGCTGGCCGAGGAGATGCACGCCGATCCCGTGGTGGCCGCCCTGCACGGCGGCGAGGACTACGAGCTGCTCTTCACCGTGCCACTGGTGATGCAGGAACAGATCATGAAATCGGGTCTGGTGGATGTCATCGGCCACATCACCCCCGCCTCGACGGGCTGCTTCCTTGTGACGCCCGACGGCGGCGAGATCCGCCTCAAGGCGCAGGGATTCCCGGAGGGAGAGACAGCAATTAAAAATTAAGAATTAAAAATTGCGGCGAGCGGGTGAGGCGTTCGTGCGTTCGGAGTGACGGCCTTTCGCCCGCGACGCGGACGGGGCGGCCCCGCCCCGACGGCGGGGATGTCGGGGGCCTGCCGGCCGCGGACGACGGTGCGCCGCGCCCGACAGTCGATTTTTTAGTGCCTCGATTTTTAAATCCGAATTATTCTTCCTATCTTTGCAGCCCCGAAATAAAGGGAAACAAACTAATTTCAAACGTTATGAACAACTACGAAACCGTTTTCATTGTCACGCCGGTTCTGTCCGATCAGCAGGTACAGGAGGTCGCTGACAAATTCCAGGGTGTCATCACCGAAAACGGCGGTCAGATCGTGAACCGGGAAGCGTGGGGCCTCAAGAAGCTCGCCTATCCGATTCAGAAGAAGACCACCGGTTTCTACTTCCTCATCGAGTTCGCCGGCGAGGGGACGATCATCAACACCCTTGAGACGCAGTTCCGCCGCGACGAGCGCGTGATCCGTTTCTTAACTTTCAAGCAGGACAAGTTCGCCGTGGAGTACTCGGCAAAGCGTCGTGCGAAACTTTCTAACAAGCAGGAGGAGTAAACCATGGCACAGGAGAACAAAGCACAATCCGAAATCCGCTACCTCAACCCGGTATCGGTCGACGTCAAGAAGAAGAAGTACTGCCGCTTCAAGAAGCTCGGCATCAAGTATGTGGACTACAAGGACGGCGAGTTCCTCAAGAAGTTCCTCAACGAGCAGGGCAAGATCCTTCCCCGCCGTCTGACGGGTACTTCGCAGAAGTTCCAGAAGAAGGTCGCTCAGGCCGTGAAGCGTGCTCGCCACCTCGCCATCCTGCCCTTCGTAACCGATTGCATGAAATAATTAAAGGAGGACAGGGACTATGGAAATCATTCTTATCAAGGACATCGAGAATCTGGGCTACGCCAACGACATCGTCAACGTGAAGCCCGGTTACGCTAACAACTACCTGATCCCCCAGGGCTTCGCCAAGGCCGCTACGGCTTCGGCCAAGAAGGTGCTGGCCGAGAACCTCCGCCAGCGCGCCCACAAGGACGCCAAGATCCTGGCCGACGCCCAGGCGCTGGCCGAGACGATCCAGAACCTGCCGCTGTCGCTGGCCGTCAAGGCCGAGGAGGGCAAGCTCTTCGGTACGGTGACCGCTACCGACCTGGCGGAGGCGCTGGCCGGCAAGGGCATCACGGTCGATCGCAAGCAGATCGTCGTCGAGGCCATCAAGACCGTCGGCGAGTACGAGGCTACGGCCCGTCTGCACCGCGACGTGAAGGCTACGATCAAGTTCCAGGTCGTGGCTGCCGAATAAGGCGCAGGCTTTTTTCTATAAAACCCCTCTCTGCATCGCAGAGAGGGGTTTTCGTTTTACTGCCGGGGTGATCGGCGAGTGACGAAGATGGTGCGGGCCGGGGACTGCGGGGCCGGGCGGAGCTGGGTGTCGTCGGCGGGGACTGCCGAGGTAGGGTGTGGCAGGAGCGTGATGCCGCAGGGTGGTGCTGGCGGGCGTCGCGGCGGGGTGCCGTCGCGAGCGTGCCGCAGCGGAGCGGATGGTTTGCGGGGACAACGGTTGGGCCGGGCGGAGTTGGATGGTGTCGGCGGGGGCTGCCGGGCCGGGGCGTGATGCAGCAGGGCGGTACTGGAGGGCGTCGTGGCGGGGTGCTGTCGCGAGCGTGCCGCAGCGGAGCGGATGGTTTGCGGGGGGCTACGGTTGGGCCGGGCGGAGCTGGGTGGCGTCGGCGGGGACTGCCGGGGTAGGGTGTGGCCGGGGCGTGATGCAGCAGGGCGGTGCTGGAGGGCGTCGCGGCGGGTCCCGTTCCACCCGATCAGTAGTCGAAGGCGTCGCCCTCGTCCAGAACATCCGTCGTGGTGTAATAGCCCGTGCAGACTTCGCCCTCGAAATAGAGCCGCCGGCCGTCGAAGGCGTAGCCGAGATTCGGGTGGTTGGGGTAGCGGAAGTTCGCCGCGTCGGCCCCCGCGATCTTGCGGCCGCGGAAATAGACCGACCACGCATCGACGCCGTAGCCGTCGCCGAGCGACCGGAACCCGGAGGCCGAGGCTCCCGCGATTTTCTTGCCGCAATAGTATACGGTCCATGGGTCGGCGGCATAGCCGTCGCCGATTACGCGGAAGCTCGCGGCCGACGCCCCGGCGACTTTCCGGTCGCAGTAGTAGACGGTCCAGGGATCGGCGGCATAACCGTCGCCGAGCAGATGGAAATCGGAGGGCGAGGCCCCTGCGATCTTGCGACCGCAGAAGTAGACGGCCCACGGGTCGGCGGCATAGCCGTTGCCGAGGATCGTGAAACGGAGGTGCGAAACCCCCGCCAGAGGCCGGTCGCCGAAGTAGATGCGGTCGCCGCGGCGGACGTATCGGTCGTGCGTGACATGAGGCAGCCGGAAGGAGGGGCGGTAGCTGTCCGGCGCGGTGAAGGGACTGCGGTTGCCGGGGAGAGGGCGCGAAGGCCGGCCGCGATGAACGGGGGATGCCGGCCGACGGGCGGGTTCGGGGACACCGGGAACTCCGGGAACTCTGGGAATTTCGGGAACTCCGGGTGCTCCGGGAACTCCGGGTGCTCCGGGAACTCCGGGTGCTCCGGGAACTCCGGGAACTGCGGGACGGTGATTTGCGTCGGGAACTGTGGGGCGGTGATTTGCGTCGGGAGCTGCGGGGCGCGGATTGCCTTCGGGGCGGTGCGGCGGCCGGGCGGTTTCCGGCCGGGATTCCTCGTCGGGTTTCGGCGGGCGGTTGTCGCCGGGACGCACTCCTCCGTTCGGTCGTTGCGTTTCGGGATGGGCGTCCGGGCGCCGCTCCTTCTCCGGCTTCGATGCCGGACGTCGGCGACTGCCGTCGGGGGTGCGGTCGGGATGCCCGGTCCGCCGGCGGTTCTGCTCGGTCTGCCTCGACGATCGTCGGTTCTCCTTTTCGTCGGCTTTCTGGGCCGATACCGGTGCTCCGAGGAGCAGGGCCGCTGCCAACAACGGGAGCAGGCGCATGGCGATGGGTCTCTTCATGGTCGTCGGGTTTCGAGTGGGTGTTTCGAACAGAACGTAACGATCGGCCCGTTTCGTTTGTCGGGGGAACGCAATTTATGAAAAAACTCCCGACTTTCAAAGCCGGGAGTCGATCTTCTGCGAAGCGGAATCGCTTACAATGCGTTGACGTGGAGCTGGATGGCGCTCTTGAGGTTCGCAGCCTTGTTCTTGTGCACGATGTTGTGCTTGGCGAGCTTGTCCAGCATGGCCGTTACCTTGGGAAGCAGAGCCTCGGCGGCGCTCTTCTCGGTGGTGTTGCGCAGGGCCTTCACGGCGTTGCGCGCGGTCTTGTGGAACAGACGGTTGTGGGCCCGCTTGGTCAGGGTCTGACGAATCCGCTTCTTCGATGACTTATGGTTTGCCATAATTCGTTTGAGTTAATATTTTTATACTTTTTCGGTTTCAGTTCGCGTCGGCCGTGGCCGCTGTCGGATGGGCCTGCGCCCGCTCCTCGATAAAAATACCGTCCGTCACCCTTCGTGCCGCTCGCCGCTCCTCCTCGATCTCCGATCGGATGCGGGTTTCATGCGGCCCCGGGGCGCCGTTTCGTAGCCCATAGCAGAATCGAACTGCTCTTTCAAGAATGAAAATCTTGCGTCCTAACCGATAGACGAATGGGCCTTACCGCTATCGCCGGACCCCCGAGAGGGCGGCTTTAGCGGTGCAAAGGTAAGTAAAAAAGTTTCTTGCGCAAAAAAAACGATGAAAAAAGAGGAGCAAAAGGGAAAGAATGTTAATTTTGTTTCCCGTACTTTTATTTCATACGAAGATGCGTATTCTCCTGTTGGCTGATTTCCTGTTGCCCGTGACCCGCTACGGCGGTACGGAACGCGTGGTGTGGTGCCTCGCGCGCGAGCTCGACCGCATGGGCCATCGCGTGACGCTCATGGCGCGGCCCGGTACGGTGTGCCCCTTCGCCCGGGTGGTGGCGATCGACCCTGTGCGCCGCCTTACGGAGCAGCTGCCGCGCGACATCGACATCGCCCACTTCCACCTGGGAAACGGCGTCTTCTCGCCCGAAGAGCGGGCGGAGGCCGGGGTGCCTGTCGTGACGACCCTACACGGAAACGAGCCGGGCGAGATCGGCGAGAACACGGTGTTCGTCAGCCGCGACCATGCGCGACGCCACGGGGCCGAAGCCTTCGTCTATAACGGGTTGGACTGGGACGACTACGGGAAGCCCGACCTTTCGGCGGCCAACGGCCGGACCTACTTCCATTTTCTGGGCAAGGCGGCCTGGCGCGTGAAGAACGTGCAGGGGGCCATCGACGTCGTGCGCGGCATGCCGGGCGAGCGGCTCGCGGTGCTGGGCGGCACGCGCCTCAACTTCAAGATGGGATTCCGTCTGACGCTCTCGCCGCGCGTGCGTTTCTTCGGCATGGCCGACCAGAGGGTCAAGAGTTCGGTCATGCGCCACTCGCGCGGCCTGCTCTTCCCGGTGCGGTGGCACGAGCCCTTCGGGCTGGCGATGACCGAGAGCCTGTGGTTCGGGGCGCCGGTCTTCGGAACGCCCTACGGGTCGCTTCCCGAACTGATCCCCTCCGACGTGGGGTTCCTTTCGGCTTCGGCCGCCGAGCTGCGTGAGGCGATGGCGGGCTGGGCGGGCTATTCGGCCGTGCGCTGCCACGAATATGCCCGCGACTGCTTCAACGCGCGGGTGATGGCCGAGCGTTATGTGGCCTGCTACGAGCGCGTGCTGGAGGGGCGGACGCTCAATCCGGCGCGCAGCGTGGCCCGCGACACGGCGCAGCGGCTTCCCTTTCTGGCGTAGCGGCCGGGACGGCGATGTCCCGACCGTTGGGCGGGGTCTTTTTGCGGGGCCTCTGCGGTGCGAGTGGGGCGGAAAAACGGGCGATTTCGGCATTGGATGAAAAAATATTGCTCGAAATTCTTGTTTTTAAGAAAAAGACACTATATTTGCACTCCGAAAGCGGGAGTTCTTCACTCGTGAAGCCCGGTTTCGGTAATCGGGGCGTAGCTCAGTCCGGTTAGAGTACACGTCTGGGGGGCGTGTGGTCGCTGGTTCGAATCCAGTCACCCCGACTGAAGGAAAGGCTTGGTAATCATTTGATTGCCGAGCCTTTTTTCGTTTATCGGCCGCGCCCCGGTTTGCCGTGGGCAGTCGGCCCTTCCGGCTTCGTTCGTTAGGTCGGGTTGCGCCGATCGGCGGATGACGTCTGCGCTGGCCGGCTGCGGGCCTGCTTTCGCTCCTTTCGGCCCGGAGGGCTTATCCTGCCGAGGGGCGCCGGTCGCAGGGGCGAGGCCGGGGACCTATGCGGTGCGGAACGAAAACGGCCGCCCCGGAAAGGGCGGCCGTGCGCATGCGGTGGCCGGGATTATTTTTCGGTCTTGCTCTTGAACTTGTCGAGTTGGTGCTTGAGGGCGTCGATGGCGTCGTCGACCGCCTCCTCGAAGCTCTTGGCCTGCTGCGTGGCCACCAGCTCCTCGCCCGGCATGTGCAGCGTGAGGGTCGCGATCTTGTTGCCCTTCTCGTGGTCCTTATCTAATTTGAGGATCACCTCGGCGCCCGTCGAGCGCTCTGCGAAACGATCCAGCTTCGCCATTTTGGCCTCTACGAATTCGATGAGTCGCTTGTCGGCGTCGAATTTCACCGATTGAATCTGTACGTTCATAGCCTTGCGGTTTTTGGGGTTAAACTTACTTGCCTCCCTTTTCGCGGGGATGGGCCTTCGCGTATGCCTCGCGGAGCCGGGCGATGCTGTTGTGGGTGTAGACCTGGGTGGCCTGCAACGAAGCGTGGCCCATGAGCTCCTGGATCTCGCGCATGTCGGCGCCGCCGTTCATCAGGTGCGTGGCGAACGTATGCCGCAGGACATGGGGGCTCTTCTTGCCCTGCACGCCCGCCTGCGTCAGCTGGTCCCGCACGAGGCGGTAGACGACGCTGCGCGAGATGCGCGCTCCTTTACGTGTTAAAAATAGCGCTTTTTCTCCGGAAATGCAAATATTCTGCCGTTCGACGATCGCAAGGTAGTGAAGTATTTTTTCACGCACGTTTTCCAGCAGGGGGACCAGCCGCTCCTTGTCGCCCTTGCCGCGCACGGTGAGCGACCGGCAGTCGTCGGAGAGGGCGTCGCGGTCGATGGCGACGAGCTCCGCAAGGCGCAGCCCGCAGGTGTAGAGGAGCAGCACGATCAGCGTGTCGCGCTCGGTCGTGAAATCGTCGGTCGTCGTTTCGCAGTCGTCGACGATGCCTCCCATGCGGCTCTCGGGGACGAAGGCCGGCAGATGGCGCGAGGTGCGCAGCGTGGGGACCGCGCGGCAGACGTCGCGCGCTACGGCGTCGGTCTGACGGAGATAGCGGAAGAGCGAGCGCAGCGAGGCCAGCTCGCGGTTCATGGAGGCGGGGGAGAGGTGCTCCTCGTCGGTGCGGTGGACCACCCAGTTGCGGATGTCGTCGGTGGTGACCCGCGCGGGATCGAATCCCTCCCATGTGAATCCCAGCCAGGCGACGAACCGTTCGATGTCGCGCCGGTAGTTGCGCACGGTGAGCGGCGAGTAGCGGCGTTGGGCCTGGAGGTAGCGGATGAAGCGGTCGAGCATGATGCAAAGATAGGGGAGGAACGCGGAAAATTGAAAATTAAGAATTAAAAATTGAAAATTGAAAATGAGAGAGGCGGGGGAGGCGGAGCGCGCCCGGGCGCGGGAATGGAAAATTGGAAGTTGAAAATGGAAGGGGCAGTCCAAGGTGTCGGCAGGAGTGGGAACGTGTCGTGTAAATTCGTATCTTTGCACACCGAGAAATAAAAACAAGGAAACGATGAAAGAGAGCTGGAAACCCGGAACGCTGATCTATCCGTTGCCGGCCGTGCTGGTGAGCTGCGGGGCGACGGAGGAGGAGCGCAACCTGCTGACGGTGGCGTGGACCGGTACGGTGTGTACCGATCCGGCGATGTGCTACATTTCGGTGCGCCCCGAGCGCCACTCCTACGACATCATCCGCCGCACGGGCGAGTTCGTCATCAACCTCACGACGCGCCGCCTGGCGCGCGCGACCGACTGGTGCGGCGTCCGTTCGGGCCGCGATTACGACAAGTTCGCCGAGATGGGGCTCACGGCCGCGCCGGCGCTGAAGGTCGCGGCTCCCGTCGTCGCCGAGTCGCCCGTCAACATCGAGTGCCGCGTGCGGCAGATCCTTCCTCTGGGGTCGCACGACATGTTCCTGGCCGAAGTCCTGGCCGTGCAGGCCGACAGCGAGCTGATCGACCCCGCGACGGGGCGCTTCTGCCTGGAGCGCGCCGACCTGCTGGCCTACTCCCACGGCGAATATTTCACCCTCGCGGAGGCGGTCGGCAAGTTCGGCTGGTCGGTGCGCCGGAAACCCGCGGGCGGAAAGAAAACGGCGGAGCGATGAGCCGGTCGATGTTGCGCGAGGGGGCGGGCATCTCGGGCCGCCTGCTCGGGATGCTGGCCGTGATCGCCGGGGTCTCGGTGGCTAATCTCTACTACAACCAGCCCCTGCTGGAGATGCTGCGCGTCGAGCTGCATACAACGACGCTGGCGGCCAACCGCATCGCGCTCTACGCGCAGGTGGGTTATGCGCTGGGGCTCTTCACCGTCATCCCGCTGGCCGACCGGGTGAGCCGGCGGCGGATCATCTTCGTGAACCTGGCGCTGCTGATCGCGGCGCTGGTCGCCACGGCGCTCGCCACCGACGTGCGGGTCATGCAGGGGCTTTCGTTCGTCGTGGGCCTTTCGTCGGTGATGCCCCATCTGTTCATGCCGCTGGCGGCGCAGTATTCGACGCCCGAGCGGAAGACGCGCAACGTGGGGATCGTCCTGTCGGGGCTGCTGGTGGACATTCTCGCCTCGCGGGTGGTGAGCGGTGCCGTCGGCGAGTGGTTCGGCTGGCGGACGATGTACTGGATCGCCGCCGGACTGATGGTCGCGGCGGCCGGTGCGATCGCCGCGTGGCTGCCCGACGAGCGGCCCAACTTCGCCGGGTCGTACGGGGCGCTCATGCGGTCGCTCGCGACCCTCGTGCGGCGCTATCCCGTGCTGCGGCGCAACTCCGTGCGGGCCGCCTTCGCCTTCGGGTCGTTCATGTGTTTCTGGGCATCGCTCGCCTTCAGGATGGCCGAGGCGCCCTACTATGCCGGGAGCGACGTGGTGGGGCTGCTGGGGCTCTGCGGCGTGGCGGGGGCCCTCACGGCGAGCGTCGTGGGGCGTTATGTCGCCCGTGCGGGGGTGCGGCGGTTCAACTTCGTCGGCTGCGCGCTGCACCTGGCGGCCTGGGGGCTCTTCGGCGTGTGGGCCGACAGCTATGTCGCCCTGGTGGCGGGTATCGTGGTGATCGATATCGGCATGCAGTGCATCCAGCTGAGCAACCAGGCGCTGTTGTTCGACCTCGACCCCGCGGCCTCGAACCGCATCAATACGATCTTCATGAGCATCTTCTTCGCGGGCGGCGCTTTCGGAACCCTCCTCTCGGGGGTGGCGTGGGTCGCCCGGGGGTGGGACGGCGTGGTCTGGACGGGCGTGCTGCTGACTGCGGCGTCGCTGGCGCTGACCGCGGCGACGAAGGAATAAACGAGACGGATTAGTATGATAGACGAGATTCTGGCGTTCAACAAACGCTTCGTGGCGGAAAAGGGCTACGAGAAATTCATTACGGACAAATACCCCAACCGCAGGATCGCGATCGTCACCTGCATGGACACGCGGCTCGTGGAGTTGCTGCCCGCGGCGCTGGGATTCCGCAACGGCGACGTGAAGATCATCAAGAACGCCGGCGGCACGATCACCCATCCGTTCGACAGTACGGTGCGCAGCCTGCTGGTGGCGATCTACGAACTGGGGGTCGAGGAGGTGATGATCGTCGGCCACACGGGCTGCGGCGTGCAGGGGATGGACAGCGCCGAGATGCAGCGCCTGATGCGCGGGCGGGGGATTCCCGAGCAGCACATCACGCTGATGAAGCACTGCGGCATCGATCTGGACAGCTGGCTCCACGGCTTCGACGACACCGAGGCGGCGATTCTGGAAACGGTCGACCTGGTGCGCAACCATCCGCTCGTGCCCGCCGACGTGGTGGTCAAGGGCTACATCATGGATTCGACGACCGGCGCGCTGGAGCCGATCGGACAATAAACCGGAACGAAGATGAAGATAGCGTTCAATGTGACATACCGCACGCGCTGGGGCGAGCAGCTCGTCCTGCGGTGGGGCGACCGGACGATCGCGATGGAGTGGTCGGAGGGCGACTGCTGGCGCTGCGAGGCGGAGACCGGGGCGGACGCCGCCGCGTGCGAATACGCTTACGAGGTGCGCTGCGACGGCTGCACGGTGCGCTGCGAGGAGGGGTCCCACCGCCTGCCGCGCGTCGGTGCCTCCGGCACGGTGCGTGTTTTCGACCGCTGGATCGAGCGCGATGACGATGCGCCGCTGCTCACCACGGCCTTTACGCGCGGGATCTTCGGCCGCGGGAGCGCCGCCGCGCCCGCCGCGCAGGATGCGGGGGCCGGGGAGGCGGTCGCCACGGAGTGCGCCCAGATCGCCGCTGCCGGGGGCGGACGCTTCGGAGCGGGCCGTGCCGTGCTGCGGGTCGTCTTTCCCGACGTGCGGCCCGACGAAGTGCTGGCCGTGGCGGGCGACGGGCCCGGCATGGAGGCGTGGCGCCGCGCGGTCGCGATGGACGACAGCCGGTTCCCGGAGTGGAGCCTCGAACTTCCGGCCTGCGGGCCCTTCGCCTGGAAATTCGTCGTGGCGGATCGCGCGACCGGGGCCGTTCGCCGCTGGGAGGAGGGCCCCGACCGCCGCTGGGAGCTCCTTCCCGCCGCGGACGAGAGGGTTGTCGAGGCGTCGCTCCGTCCGCGTCTGGAGCAGAGCCGGTGGCGCGGTGCCGGCACCGCCGTGCCGCTCTTCTCGCTCCGCTCGGAGCGCAGTTTCGGCGTCGGGGAGTTCGCCGATCTGAAACTGCTGGTCGACTGGGCCGTGGCGACGGGCCAGCGCATTATCCAGCTGCTGCCCGTCAACGATACGACGATGACGGGGGGATGGGAGGATTCGTACCCCTATAACGCCACCTCGTCGTTCGCGCTCCACCCGCAGTTCATCCGCCTGACCGAGGCGGGCGTGGAGGAGGATGCCGCCTACCGCCGCCTGCGCGATGAGCTCGATGCGCTGCCGGCGCTCGACTACGTGCGGGTCAACGAAGCCAAGCAGCGGCTGCTGCGCCGGGCCTTCGAGCGGTGCGGTGCGGAGACGCTCGCCAGCCCCGGATACCGGGCCTTTTGCGAGGCCAACCGCGCGTGGCTCGTCCCCTATGCCGCCTTCTGCACCCTGCGCGATCGTTTCGGGACGGCCGATTTTGCGACGTGGGGCCCCTACGCCCGCTACGATGCCGCGACGGTCGAGGCTTTCTGCCGCGAGAACCGCGCTTCGACCGACTTCCATTGCTATGTCCAGTACCACCTCCACCTCCAGTTCTCGGAGGCGTGCCGCTATGCCCGTTCGCGCGGCGTGGTGCTGAAGGGCGACCTGCCGATCGGCGTGAGCCGCACGAGCTGCGACGCCTGGTGCGCCCCCGCGCTCTTCCGCCTCGACTCGCAGGCCGGCGCGCCGCCCGACGCCTTCGCGGCCGAGGGGCAGAACTGGGGCTTCCCGACCTACGACTGGGAGCGGATGGCATCCGACGGCTATGCCTGGTGGCGTGCGCGGCTGGGCAAGATGGCCCACTATTTCGATGCCTTCCGCATCGACCACATCCTGGGGTTCTTCCGCATCTGGGAGATTCCCGCGGAGGCGATCCACGGCCTGACGGGCCACTTCAACCCGGCGCTGCCCCTCTCGGCCGCCGAACTGCGCGCCGAGGGATTCGACATGGCCGGGGGACGCTATACGACCCCGCCGACCGACGAGGAGACGTTGCGCCTGTTTTTCGGCGATTGGTCCGACGAGGTGCGCCGGGAGTGTCTCGACGGCGGGAAGCTGCGCCCCGAGGTGGCGACCCAGCGCCGTGCGGCGGCCCTGTTCGCAGATGCCGACGAACGCTCGACGCGGCTGCGCGAAGGGTTCCTGGCGCTGTTGGACGATGTGCTGTTCGTGGAGGATCCGCGTCGCGAGGGCTATTACCATCCGCGCATCGGCGGGCAGGCGACCCGCTCCTATGCGGCACTCGACGCGGCGCACCGTGCGGCGTTCGACCGCCTGCACGACGATTTCTTCTACCGCCGCCACGACCGCTTCTGGCAGGAGTCGGCCGAGCGGAAGCTCCCGGCGCTGCTCGCGGCGACGGGAATGCTCGCCTGCGGCGAGGACCTGGGGATGATTCCTGCCTGCGTCCCCGAGACGATGCGCCGCCTGAGGATCCTCTCGCTGGAGATCCAGCGCATGCCCAAGGGGCCGGGCGAGCGCTTCGCCGATCCGGCGCGCTATCCCTACCTGTCGGTCTGCACCACCTCGACCCACGACATGAACCCGCTGCGGGCGTGGTGGGAGGAGGACCGCGGGCAGACGCGCGCCTTCTGGCACGAGGTGCTGCGAGGCGAGGGCGAGCCGCCGCAGGAGTGCACGGCGGAGGTGTGCCGCCGGATCGTGGCGATGCACCTCTCGTCGCCCGCCATGCTGGCGATCCTGCCGTTGCAGGACTGGCTGTCGGTCGACGGCGCGCTGCGGGCGGCCGATCCGGCCGCCGAGCGGATCAACATCCCCGCCGTGGCGCGCCACTACTGGCGCTACCGCATGCACTTGCGGCTCGAGGAGCTGCTGGCGGCCGACGGCTTCAATGCCCGTCTGCGCGAGGCAATCGCCGCGAGCGGACGGTCGTAACGATCGAAACGAACCTAAAACGATGAATATGAGATTATCTGCTCTTCTCGGCCGGCTGCTGGTCCTGTGTCTGGCGGCGGCCCCGGCTCTCGCGCAGGCGAAGAGCCCCCGATCGACCCGCACCGGGCGGGTGAAGGTCCTCTCCTACAACGTCCACAACGGGCTGGGGTTGGACGATGTGCGCGACTACGCCCGCATCGGGCGGCTCGTGCGGCGGAGCGGCGCCCGCGTGGCGGCGATTCAGGAGGTCGACAGCGCGACGCACCGCAGCAGCGGCCGTTACGTGCTGGGCGAGATCGCCCGGGAGGCGGGCATGTTCCCGGTGTTCGGCCAGGCGATCGCCTACGACGGCGGGGCCTACGGCATCGGCATCCTCTGCCGCGAGGAGCCGCTCGCGGTGCGGCGTATCCCGCTGCCGGGGCGCGAGGAGGAGCGGTTGCTGCTCGTCGCCGAATTCGACGATTTCGTGCTGGGCTGCGTCCACCTGTCGCTTACGGAGGAGGACCGCATGGCCTCGGTGGAGAAGATTCGTGCCGAGGCGGCGCGCAGCGGCAAGCCGTTCGTGCTGGCGGGCGACTGGAACGCCCATCCCGACGACGCGTTCGTCGGGCGGCTGTGTGAGGCGGGCTTCCGCATCGTGACCGACACGGCGCAGCCCACCTTCCCGGCCGGACGGCCCGACGAATGCCTCGATTACATCGCCCTCTACGAGCCGGCGGAGCCGTGTGCGGCCGTGCGGCGGACGCGGGTCGGGCGCGAGGCCGTGGCGTCGGACCACCGGCCCGTGGAGGCCGTGCTGACCTTCGGCGGCCGCCGCTGACAGGGCCGCCGGGCGGAAGGTGCGGTTCGGCCGTCCCTCCCTCGTGGCCGTGCGGCACGCGGTTTGCACGTCGGAGGGGTATGGAGACGACGCTTGCAACCGATACGACGATCTACCGCGCGGCGGCGCGGGGCCATGCCGACCTGGGATGGATGGAGAGCTTCCGCACCTTCAGCTTCGGCCGTTTTTCCGACCCTTCGCGCACGGGATTCGGTCCGTTGTGCGTGCTTAACGACGACTGCGTGGCGCCCGGCGAGGGGTTCGGCGCCTCTCCCCACGCCGACATGGAGATCGTGACCCTTCCGCTGGAGGGGGTGCTGCGCCACGGCGACGACAACGGCTATGCGGGGTTGTTGGCTCCGGGCGACGTGCAGGTGGTATCGACGGGGCGGGGGATGCTCCACCGCGAATACAACGGCAGCGCCGACCGCCCGGTGAGCTACCTTCAGCTCTGGTTCCGGTCGGCCTCGGGCGATCATGCGCCCCGTTACGAGCAGGTCGCTCTGCCGGCGCCGCGGCGCAATGCCCTGCGTCCGATCGTCGCCCCCGAGGAGTATGCCAACCGCCATGTGGCGCGCATCCGCCAGCAGGTGTGGATCTACACGCTGGACCTCGATCCCGGCTGCGAGACGACCTATCGCCTCAAGGCAGCGGACGACGGCCTCTACCTCTTCGTCGTCGACGGGGCGGTCGAGGCGGCGGGTGCCGAGCTGGGTCCCCGCGACGGGATGGCCCTGCGGGGTGTCGGGGAGCTGACCGTGGGTGGCCTGTCGCCGGCGCGCCTGCTGCTCGTGGAGCTGCCGCTCGTGTGAGAGGCGGCGGGTTGGCCGGCCGGCAGCGCCGGTGAAAAAGCCGCGATCTCTTTTCAGGAGGTCGCGGCTTTCGTTTTCCGGCGTGCCGTTCTTCACGATGGCCCGGGACGCCGGGTCAGAATTCCGATGTGAAGTGGAACCGGATCGCCTTGAAGTTCTCCTGCGCGAGGGCCAGGGCGTAGCTCGTGTCGGCCAGGAAGACGTCGCGTCCGTGTTTGTCGACGGCCATGTTGGTGTGCTTGCGGCGCTTGAAGTCGGCCAGCTGCGCCGCGTCGTCGCACTCGATCCAGCAGGCCTTGTAGATCGAGATGGGTTCCCAGCGGCACGAGGCGTTGTACTCGTGGGCCAGGCGGTACTGGATCACCTCGAACTGCAGGGCACCCACCGTGCCGATGATCTTGCGGCCGTTGAGGGCCGAGGTGAAGAGCTGCGCCACGCCCTCGTCCATGAGCTGGTCGATGCCCTTGGCCAGCTGCTTGAACTTCATCGGGTCGGCGTTCTCGATGTAGCGGAACTGCTCGGGGGCGAACGACGGGATGCCCGTGAACTTGAGCGGCTCGCCCTCGGTGAAGGTATCGCCGATCTTGAAGTTGCCCGTGTCGTGCAGGCCCACGATGTCGCCCGGGAAGGCGGTGTCGATCACCGACTTCTTCTCGGCCATGAAGGCCGTGGGCGACGAGAACTTCATCTGCTTGCCCGAGCGGACGTGGAGGTAGTTGCGGTTGCGCTCGAAGGTGCCCGAGCAGATCTTCAGGAAGGCGATGCGGTCGCGGTGGTTGGGATCCATGTTGGCGTGGATCTTGAAGACGAAGCCCGTCATCTTCTGCTCCGACGGCTCGACCGTGCGCGTGGCCGTGGGGGCGGGGCGGGGCGAGGGGGCGATGCGGATGAAGCATTCGAGCAGCTCCCTCACGCCGAAGTTGTTGACCGCCGAGCCGAAGAAGACCGGGGCGACCTCGCCGCGCAGGTAGGCCTCGCGGTCGAACGGATCGTAGACCCCCTCGACCAGCTCGACATCCTGCCGCAGCTGGTCGGCGAACTTCGGCCCGATGTGCGCGTCGAGCTCGGCCGACGAGAGGTCGGAGATCTCCACCGTCGAGGCGTCGGCCGTGAGCTTCTCGTCGGAGGTGAAGAGCGAGAGGTGTTTCTCGTAGAGGTTGTAGACCCCCTTGAAGGTCGGACCGTTCGATATGGGGAAGGCGAGCGGCCGCACACCGATGCGCAGCTCCCGCTCGACCTCGTCCAGCAGGTCGAAGGGCTCCTTCGACGGGCGGTCGAGCTTGTTGATGAAGACGATGACTGGCGTGGAGCGCATGCGGCACACCTCCATGAGCTTGCGCGTCTGCGCCTCGACGCCCTTGGCGCCGTCGATGACGATGATCACCGAGTCGACGGCCGTGAGCGTGCGGTAGGTGTCCTCGGCGAAATCCTCGTGGCCCGGGGTGTCGAGGATGTTGATCTTGGCGCCCTGGTACTCGAATCCCATGACCGACGTGGCGACCGAGATGCCGCGCTGGCGCTCGATCTCCATGAAGTCCGACGTGGCGCCCTTCTTGATCTTGTTGCTCTTGACGGCGCCGGCCACGTGGATGGCGCCGCCGAAGAGGAGCAGTTTTTCGGTAAGGGTCGTCTTACCCGCATCGGGGTGGGCGATGACGGCGAAGGTGCGCCGGCGTGTGATCTCTTCCTGTTGGGTCATGGGGTTGTCGTTGTTTTACGGAGTGCAAAGATAACGACTTCGGGCGAAAAAGCGGAACGCGGGGAGTTGAAAGTTGAAAATTGAGAGCCGGCGGGCATCGTCGGTCGGGGGCGGCGTGAGGCCGTTCGCGGTACGGTTGCGGACGTCCGGGTCCGGGCGGTCCGTTATTTGGGGTGTGGCGAAGGGCTACGAATCGCTCTCGGTCCGGAAGCCGATCGGACGCCGGGTCTTGCCGGCCTGCGGCAGTTTTACCGACAGCGCCCCGATCGCGTCGTAGATCGCGTCGATGTCGCGCCGCAGGTCCTCCGACAGATCGTTCACCGCCTCCAGGTTGTCGTGCGTGTCGCGTTCGACGAGCAGCAGGCGGTTGCGCAGTTCGGCCAGTTCGGCCGTCAGCGCCTGTTGCGAAGTCAGGTATTCGCGCATGCGCACGAAAGCCCGCATGATTCCGCGGTTGATTTCGATCGCCGTCTTCGATCGCAGCACGCTCGACAGCATCGCCACGCCCTGCTCCGTGAAGGCGAAGGGCATGTAGCGGGTTCCGCCGCGCTGCGATTGGTCGTTTGAGATCACAGATTGTGACCTTAATCTGAATAACAGCGAGTTATATTCATCGGCCGTCAGCTCGAACATGAAATCTTCGCCTTCGAAGCGTTCGATGTTGCGTCGCACGGCTTCTTTCAGTCGCTTTGTTTCCACCTGGTAGAGTGCCGCCAGATCGAAGTCGAGCATCACGCGCTGGCCGCGGATTTCGTGGATTTTTCCCGGATCGTTTGCAGTTCCATCGCCTATGCCTTGGGGTAGTCCGCATTGTAGTGGCAGCCGACCGACTCCTTGATCTCGCGGCCCTGCTTGATGACCAGGTAGGCCACGGCGATCGTGTTGCGCAGCTCGCACAACTCGCGGTTGGGCTTGCTCTTCGCGTAGAGCTCCTCGGTCTCCTGCCAGAGAATCTCCAGACGCCGCATGGCGCGCTTGAGCGAGAGGTTGGAGCGTACGATACCCACGTAGTTGGACATGATCTGCTGCACCTCGCGGCGCGACTGGATGAGCATGAGCATCTCCTCGATGTGCTGCGTCCCCTCGAAATCCCAGTCGGGAATCCCCTCCTGAAAATCGGTGCGGTCGAGTTGCGCGGCGGCGTGGCGGGCTGCCTGGTCGGCGTAGACCACCGCCTCGATCAGCGAGTTGGAGGCCAGCCGGTTGGCTCCGTGGAGTCCCGTGCACGACGTCTCGCCCAGAGCGTAGAGCCGCTTGATCGAGGTTTCGCCGTTGGAGTCGACCTTCACGCCGCCGCAGCAGTAGTGGGCCGCCGGGGTGACCGGAATCAGGTCTTTCGTGATGTCGATGCCGATCGAGAGGCACTTCTCGTAGATGTTGGGGAAGTGGCTGCGCACCGAGTCGGGGTCCTTGTGCCGCACGTCGAGGTAGACGAAATCCTCGCCGCGGCGCGTCATCTCGCGGTAGATGGCGCGGGCCACCACGTCGCGCGGGGCGAGCGAACGCATGGGGTGGTACTTGTCCATGAACTCCTCGCCCGACTGGAGGCGCAGGATGGCGCCGAAGCCGCGCATCGCCTCGGTGATGAGGAAGTTGGGCTTCTCGCCGGGGTTGTAGAGCGTCGTGGGGTGGAACTGGATGAACTCCATGTTCTCGGTGATCGCCTTGGCGCGGTGGCACATGGCGATGCCGTCGCCCGTGGCGACGACGGGGTTGGAGGTCGTGGAGTAGATGTTGCCGCAGCCGCCCGTGGCGACGACGGTGCATTTCGACAGGAAGGTCTCGATGGCGTTGGTTTCCAGGTCGAGCACATAGGCGCCGAAGCACGCCAGACCGCGCGTGTGGCGCGTGACGAACTCGCCCAGGTGGTGCTGCGTCAGCAGGTCGACGGCGAAGTGGCGTTCGAGGACCGTGATATTGGGGTGGGCCTTTACCGAGGCGATGAGCGCCCGCTCGATCTCGGCTCCGGTGAGGTCCTCGTGGTGGAGGATGCGGTGCTCGGAGTGGCCGCCCTCGCGGTTGAGCTCGAAGCGCCCGTCGGGGGTCTTGTCGAAGCGCGTGCCCCAGGCGATCAGATCGGCGATGAGCTCGGGAGCGCGCCGCACGACCAGCTCGACGGCCTCGGGGTCGCACTTGCCGGCCCCGCACACGAGCGTGTCCTCGATGTGCTTCTCGAAGGTGTCGGGTGCGTAGGTCACCGAACAGATGCCCCCCTGGGCGTAGTTGGTGTTGCACTCCTTCATTTCGCCCTTGGTGACGATCGTCACATGACCGTGGGCCGCGGCCTTGAGCGCGAACGAGAGCCCCGCCGCACCCGAACCGATGACCAGAAAGTCCGTCTTCATAGCTTTTTCGTGCTTAAGCGTCGCAAAGTTACAAAATGGAAATCGAATGCCGTGTTGGAGCGAATGAAAATTTGGCTATCTTTGCAAAAAAAGAGCACTGCATGAAATAGAAAGCGAAAAAGAACATCGCATCCCCGGCGGATGCGCGGACATGACATAAAAAGCGTTAGCTTAGATCTTGTTTTCTGAAAATCTGGAAAATTTTAAGAAGCAACCAAGAGTTAAGCGTAAACGCTCACGTTCCTACGTGGGCTTTACTCTAATTTGGTTGCACGGTTTTTCCAGAGCCTCAGAAAACAAATTAAGTTTGGTCCCACGTTTTTTATGTGCCTATCTCAACCCACAACAAGAACGTTTCCCAGGGGCCGGAACATTAAAAATCAATCAAGTCATGTTTTGTAGTCAGTGCGGGCGGAACATCGAGACGTCGGCCCGGTTTTGTCCTCAATGCGGTGCCGATCTGTCCGGAAACACGTATGCCGGAGCCAATGATCGCAGAGTCGTCGACGTGCAGCCGGCGGTAAGGGCTTCTCGCCGGTCTTACAGGGAAAAGTCGATTGCGCTCATACTCGGTCTTCTCCTCGGGTGCTGGGGCGCTCATCGTTTTTATCTCGGAGAAAAATCTTCGGCGGCCTCCATGTTGGGGATCGGCCTTGCCGGATTGTTCTTTTTGTTTCCGCTTTTGGTGACGGGGATTTGGTCGCTGGTGGATATCATCCGGATTCTGTGCATGGATTCGGAGGAGTTCGATGCACGATATAATTCCGCGGTGCGATGAAAAAGTTCTGGATCGTCGTGCTGATCATCGGCGTCGCCGGTGTCGGCTGGTATCTGTATAACCGGCTGGACTTCTCGAAGTCGATCGATTTGGAAAATTATGATCCCTCGCCGGAATGCGCCCCGGCTTACGATGTGTTGGAGAGCGCACTCGAAGGGTGCGCGGATGGAACCGGGGAATACGATATCGAGCAAACGGTGCGGATCATGAATTCGCTCGAGGTGGCCCAGTCGCGCAGCGAATCGTTCGACGACTTCCTCGAATACATGGCCCGTCAGGATTATCGCGGCGTGGCGCGCGACGTGCTGGAGGTGAAGCGGCGGCTGTTCCCGATTCTGGACGAGATGAACGAATTGAGGCGCACGCAAAAGGAGCTGGAATCGGTGTGGTATTGCATACGGCATGCAACCCGCCTGGCGGCGGACCATGCCGCCGATATGGGGGCTTCGGGCGTGTTGGCGATCTGTTCGGGCGGAGGAAGCGCCGTCAAGGAGTGTGTCGATGTTGCGTTCGAAGCCTATACGGAACGCGAGGAGTTGAAGCGCAAAACAGAGTCCAGGCTGAACCGACTGCGGCGCCAGTATATCGCCTATGTCGAAGCCTATGCGCCGGTCTACTACAAATATATGGACGAGTGGAACGCCCTTTGTCTGGACAAGGATCGGGCCTATATCAATCTCTATGCGGGGAAGACGGCCGATGCCTACGACAGCGCGGAGCGCGTTTTGCGCCGGCATCCGGGCAACCGCGAGGGTTTGTTGTTGAAGGCCATTGCGTTGATCCGTCTGGGCCGAGAGTCGCGGAGTGTTGCGGTGCGTCCCGAGGACGCTGCGCTCAACCAGCAGTGGCTCAATGACGGACGGTGCACGGAGTACGATCGTCAGACGTTGGCCAACCCCTATTATTTTACGGCGCAGCGGTTGCTCGAAGAATATACCGAACTGTATCCGGCCATGGCGGCCCCGGCGCTCTTGCTGAAGGGTATGCTCGAAGAGCAGCTGGGGCATGACGTGCGGGCTGTCGCCTATTACGAGCAGGCGGCGGTGGAGTATCCGCGCCAGGCCGAGGCGTTGACCGATCTGCTCGATTCGTATGTGAACCGCTCCTATCTCAACCAGTCGGTCGAAGGCCGCTACCTGTTGAACTATTATCGGGCGACGATGGAGGGCGCCGGGATATTCAGCCCGAATTTCCGCAAGGCGGCGCTGTTCGCCCGACAAGGAAACCGCATGGAGAGCCAGGAAGAGATCTACAAACACTTTTTCCGGCGGGGAAGTCAGGCCGTGCAGGATTGCCTGCTCTCCGACATGCAGTATTGCGAGGAGTTTCTCTATGGCAGCTTCAAGCCGATGATGCTCGAACAGTCGTATGTGGATCTGACGTATGAACCGGCGGCGAAGTTCCTGGGGATGGGGCGCAAGGAGAACCGGTTGAAAGTGACGCTTACGAACCGTTCGGACAGCCGTATCGAAAACGTGCGTATCTTCCTGTGCGTCCATACCGTGGGGATGTATAAGGACGATTATGATGTGATCCGCATGTCGCAGATGCGCAATGTCATCGGACCCTACGAATCGGTGAGTTTCGACGACGTGGACATCGGACAGCGTAAAGCGGAAGATATCACGCGGATACGGGCCATCGTCATGACGGACGACAAGGTCGGTTGGCTGGACAACGACGAGGTGAAACGGCAGACGGCCCTGTCGGGGCTGAGACAGCTGGCCGGATCGGTAATAGATAGCCGGATTGAAGTGAAGGCTTTTCGTTTCATGCGCGACATGGCGACCGATGCGAAGACGCTTTGCCGGATGGTGAAGGAACGCACGTCGGTGGATTTCGAAAAAGGTGGCTGGCTCGGCGGCGGAAAACTGCACGTGCGATTGCCTCGTCTGCTGGCATTGCTGTCGCCCTGCTATACGATCCATCCGGTCGAGGATACGGGAAATGTGATCCATCCGGCGGAAAATAAGCTGGTGGGCGACAGTGTCGAGCTGATATTCGATAAGGAACCCGATGCGTCGGTCGATCTGTACATATATAGCGAAATCATCTCGTTCGCGGTCGAACTGCAAAGGCGGAACGACGGCGGATACGCGGTCGGAGCGGTGAGAAAGATATAGGCGGAAGCGCTTTCGGGTCGTTTCGGCGTCTCGATGGGTCGGAGTCGGAGAATCCGGAAATAATCGCTAAATTTGGGGCGTCGTTTATTTTCCTTAATACGATTTAGCATGTTGCATTTCGAGTGCGATTATACGGGCGGGGCGCTTCCGGAGGTGCTGGAGGCGCTGACTGCGACCAACGGCGAGCAGACGCCCGGCTACGGCGCCGACATCCACACCGGGCGGGCGAAGGAGTTGATCCGCTCGCTCTGCGGCGCACCCGACGCCGAGGTGTATCTCGCCGTGGGCGGCACGCAGGCCAATGCCATGGTCCTCGACGCGCTGCTCGGCCCCTCGGAGGGGGTCGTCGCGGCCGAGACGGCCCACATCGGCGTGCACGAGGCGGGGGCCATCGAGGCGTCGGGCCACAAGGTGCTGACCCTCGGGCAGCACGACGGCAAGATCGCTGCCGCCGATCTGGCCGACTACCTGCGCGCCTTCTACGCCGACGACACCTGGCCCCACATGGTCATCCCCGGGGCGGTCTACATCTCCTTCCCCACCGAGCTGGGCACGCTTTACACGCGCGACGAGCTGCGCGAGCTGGCCGCGGTCTGCCGCCGGTACGAATTGCCTCTCTATGTCGACGGGGCCCGGTTGGGCTACGGCCTGGCCGCCGCGTCGTGCGACGTGACGCTCGCCGACCTGGCCGCCGAGGCCGACGTCTTCTACCTGGGCGGCACCAAGCAGGGACTGCTGATGGGTGAGGCGGTGGTGGCCCGCAAGGGCTTGCTGCGCAATTTTTTCACGGTGATGAAGCGCCACGGCGGCGTGCTGGCGAAGGGGCGCCTGCTGGGGGTGCAGTTCTGCGCGCTGCTCTCCGACGACCTCTATCTGCGCTCGTCGCGCTGGGCCGTGGAGCTGGCGATGCGGCTTCGGGAGGGGTTCGCCGCGCGGGGTTATGCCCCCTTGGTGGATTCGCCGACGAACCAGCAGTTTTTCCGCCTGCCCAATGCGCTCATTGACCGGTTGTCGGAGCGTGCGTCGTTCGGCTATTGGGGCCCGCGCGGGGCGGAGGCGAGCGCCGTAAGGTTCGTGACCAGCTGGGCCACGACACGGGAGGAGGTCGACGGGCTCGTGGCGCTGCTCGACGAGGCGTGACGGCCGGGCGGACGGCCCGGGACGAAAAAAGCGTGCGATGAAGAGTCGCACGCTTTTTTTCGCTTTTCCCGCCGGTTATTTGCGGATCGGGGCGGGGCCGACGCCCTCGAAGGTCATTTTGACGGGTCGGATGAAGCCCTCGTCGTCGAACTCCATGCGGTCGATGCACACCTCGCGGTGGTCGCCGACGGTCTCGCCCAGCGGGCGGCGGTGGTAGACGATGTACCATTCGTCGCGGCCCGGGACCTGGATGACCGAGTGGTGGCCGGCGCCCGTGGCGACGGCGGGATCCTGTTCGAGGATCTTGCCGATGCGCTCGAAGGGGCCGAAAGGCGAGTCGGCGATGGCGTAGGCCACGCAGTAGTCGGGGCCGGTCCAGCCGCCTTCGGACCACATGAAGTAGTACTTGCCGCCGCGCTTGAACATGAACGGCCCCTCGACGTAGTTCTCGGGGGTCACCTCCTTGAACGTGTCGCCGTCGTCGAACGGCACGATGCGCAGCAGGTCGTCGCTCAGGCGCACCATGTTGCAGTGGCGCCAGCCGCCGTAGTACATGTAATAGGTGCCGTCGTCGTCGCGGAAGACGAACTGGTCGATGGGCTGGGCGCCGTTGATGATTTGCCCGACGAGCGGGTGGCCCAGCGCATCCTTGTAGGGCCCTTCGGGCCGGTCGGCCACGGCGACGCCGATGCCGCCCGTCTGGTCGTTGTTCTGGATGTCGTTGGCGCCGAAGAAGAGGTAGTATTTGCCGTTGGCTTGCAGGATGGCCGGAGCCCACAGCGCGTAGCTGGCCCACGAGACGTTGTCGATCGACAGCACCCGGGGGTGTTTGGTCCAGCTGACCAGGTCGTCGGACGAGTAGGCGTCGAAGAAGGTCTGGATGTTGTAGTTGCGGTGGATGGCGGCCGTCGGGCGGTGCAGGTCGGCGATCTGGGCGCGGTCGACGCTGTCGGGGTAGTCGGAGAAGGTGGGGAAGATCCAGTAACGGCCCTCGAAGACCGCGGCCTCGGGGTCGGCGTACCAG
Source organism: uncultured Alistipes sp. (assembly GCA_947364365.1). Lineage (GTDB taxonomy): Bacteria > Bacteroidota > Bacteroidia > Bacteroidales > Rikenellaceae > Alistipes. The sequence goes on along the minus strand of CANASP010000005.1, from coordinate 55,573 downwards.
CCCGGGAAGACGGGGTTGCCGCTCGTGGGCGGGCAGGAGGGGGTGCAGGAGGCCGCGAGTGCGCCTGCGGCCAGGGCGAGAAGAAGGATTCGTTTCATGATCGGTTGGGTGATTTCTATCGGGTGACAAAGATAGTGCAAGGCGAGTTGCCGAGCAAATTTATTTGCTGGGCCGAGCCGCAGCCTATCTAAGCGGCAACTTGTTGCCGCAAAGTAGTGCAAGGCGAGAGCAAAAGCAAGTTTACTTGCGTTTTGCCGAGGCGCCGCCAAAGTAGTGCAAGGCGAGTTGCCGAGCAAATTTATTTGCTGGGCCGAGCCGCAGCCTGTCTTGGCCGCAGCCAAAGTGTGCAAGTCGAGGGCAGAAGGAGGTTTTTGACGTTACATAGCCGGGATTGCAGTCCGCAGCCGGCGGGGGAGCGCGAGTGAGGCATAGCCGATACGAGCAGCCCTCCGCCCGGGGTGGCTGCGGGCTGCCGCTCTTCGGGCTTTCCGAAGAGCTCTGTTTAATAATAGGGTGCCCGTGGCCGGACCTTCGCCAAAAGGAGGCTGCGGCCCGCTCGGCTAAAGCCGAAGATCCTCCCGGCTCGGCAAAGTCAAAACAAGTTTTGCTTTCCTCTCGGCTTATGCGTACCTTTGCCCCGATTGAAACGAAACCGATGGAACGTCATATCCGCATAGCCGACTACGATTACGATCTGCCCGAGGAGCGGATCGCCCGATTCCCGCTCTCCGAGCGCAGCGCCTCGAAACTGCTCGTGTGGCGCGCCGGGGCGATCTCGGAGCGCCGCTTCGCCGACCTGGGCGACGTGCTGCCCGAGGGGCAGCTGCTGGTGTTCAACAACACGAAGGTGATCCGTGCGCGGATCGTGATGCACAAGCCCTCGGGGGCCCGCGTGGAGGTGTTCTGCCTCGAACCGCGCTCCCCGGCCGACTACGAGCGCGCCTTCGCCGTGCGCGGTACGTGCGTGTGGTCGTGCATTGTCGGCAACCTCAAGAAATGGAAGGAGGGTCCCGTGGAGATCCGCTTCGACTGCGCGGGGCGCGAGGAGACGTTGCAGGCCTTCATCGAGGAGCGCGGCGGGCGCGAGCAGCTGGTGCGTTTCAGCTGGACGGCCGACATGACCTTCGGCGAGCTGGTCGAGCACCTCGGCCGCATACCCATTCCGCCCTACCTCAACCGCGACAGCGAGGAGATCGACAACACGCGCTACCAGACCGTCTACTCGAAGATCGAGGGCTCGGTGGCGGCGCCGACCGCCGGGCTGCACTTCACGCCCGAGGTGATCGACGCCATGCGCCGGCGCGGCTTCGCGTTCGAGGAGGTGACGCTGCACGTCGGCGCCGGGACGTTCCTCCCGGTCAAGGAGGAGGATGCCGCGCGCCACGCGATGCACACCGAGCACTTCGAGGTGAGGCTCGCGACGCTGCGGGCGTTGCGCGCCAAGCGGGGCGCCGTGACGGCCGTGGGGACTACTTCGGTGCGGACGCTCGAATCGCTGCCCGCGCTGGCGTGGCGCATCCGTTGCGGGGGCGATCCCGACCTCGGACGGGCGGTGGGGCAGTGGGAGCCTTACGACATCCCCTCCGATTTTACGGGCTGCGATGCGCTCGATGTCCTGATCGGCTACATGGAGCGCACGGGTGCGGACCGGCTCAAGGCCTCGACGCAGATCATGATCACGCCGCTGGGCTTCGTCTTCCGCATCGTCGACAACATCGTCACCAACTTCCACCAGCCCTCCTCCACGCTGCTGCTGCTCGTCTCGGCCTACGTGGGCGGGGCGTGGCGCCCGATCTACGACTATGCGTTGGCGCACGATTTCCGCTTCCTGAGCTACGGCGATTCGTCGGTGCTGATGCGGTAGGGGTTCGGATTTTTGCAAAACAGACGGGACGACCTTGCGGGTCGTCCCGTTTTTGTCGCCACCGGCGGCCGCTATTCCTTTTTCGGCAGGCGGATGATGAACACGCCGTCGGCATCGGGGGCGATGGACTGGCCGTCGAAGACAAGGGATTTGGCTTCGTACCAATATTTATGATGCCTTTCGAGGCCGAACAGCAACGAATGGGGCTGCTCGTCGAGAAAGAGTTTGCTGGATTGCACAACGACATCGAAAATGTTGTTTTCCAGCTGGACCGGGCGGTCGGAAAGCATATGGATCCTGAGGGTGCCATATTCATTGTGTATGCTGCAAGACCCCGTATGCGACATCTCGTCGTAGAGGATCGTGTAGCCGGTAAAAGTAGCCTCTGTCGGGATGTCGTCTGCGACATTGGCTCCTTCGCTGTCGAATATCTTGATATCCGCCCCGTAGAAATAAAAAGTGGGACCTACCTCGGGATTTTCGCAGGAGGCGAAGAGAAAAAGAAGGGACAGAATGTATGGGATTCGTTTCATGACTATTCTTTTTTCGGCAGGCGGATGACGAACACGCCGTCGGCATCGGGGGCGATGGCCTGGCCGTCGAAGGTGAGCGACGTGGCGCGGTGGTAGTGGTTCAAACCGAATTTTTCGATCGCTTTTACGCATTCGGTGCCGAGCTCGAACGAGTGCAACGCCTCGTCGCCGAAAAGCGTCGGGGCGGTCAGTTGGTAGGTGACTGTGTACCTATCCTTAAAACATGCCTTGGCAAACTGATCCGCACGAATGCGCAGGATGCCGTTTTCGTTGTAAAGTAGTTCGGCTCTTGTTTGTACCTGTCCGTCGCATGGGGAGTCGAAGATGTCGTAGGGTAGTTTGCCCGTTGCATAATTACTCAATGGGTTGTTGCCCGCAGCGTCGGTGATTTCGATCCATACGTATGTAATGTCCAGTACTATGTCTTTGATATTCAGTGGGTCGTCTATATAATATACGACGCTTTCGGGTTCGCCCTCGGGCCAGGGAGCGAGGATTTCCGGCTCGTTGTTTTTGTCGCAGGCCGACGATGCGACGATCGTCAGCAGCATAAGAAATAGGATTCGTTTCATGGCTATTCTTTTTTCGGCAGTCGGATGACGAACACCCCGTCGGCATCTGGGGCGATGGACTGGCCGTCGAAGGTGAGCGACGTGGCGCGGTGGTAGTGGTCCCGACCAAACTCTTGGATTGCTTTTATATATTCGGTGCCGAGCTCGAACGAGTGCAATGCGTCGTCGCCGAAGAGCGTCGGGGCGGTCAGTTGGTAGGCGATCGTGTGCGTATCCTTGAAACAGACCTCGGCGAACCGATCCGCACGAATACGCAGGATGCCGTTTTCGTTGTAAAGCTGTGCGGCGTGTATAGGGGAATGTCCGTCGTATGGTGTGTCGAAGACGCTGTGTGGCAGTACGCCTGTTGCATATTCGCTTAACGGATTGTTGTCTGCCGCATCGATTATGTTAATCCATACGTATATGACATCCAGTGGACTTCCTCCATAATATACGATGCCGGCGGGTTCGCCCTCGGGCCAGGGAGCGAGGATTTCCGGCTCGTTGTTTTTGTCGCAGGCCGACGATGCGGCGATCGTCAGGAGCATAAGAAATAGGAATCGTTTCATGGCTTTTTAAATTAGCATGGATTATCGGTTTGGACGCATGGTGATTAGCTGCGGGTTTCTGCTATAATCGTACGAGGAGCCGTCGATCTCTCCCTTTAAGACTTCATCGTATTTGTACCAGCCGTCTCCGGTTCCGCCCCATCCCCAGTTGGTATGGAAAAATGCGCCGGGAGTTGAGACGACCGGTCCGGCGGAATTGGAGACGTAAAAAACACCATTGGTTTCGTAGCCCCAGTTTCCGTTTTTCGATACTTGATAGTACATCCGATATTCGGTGTCTACGGTGTTCTTATATCCGTCGCAGATCCAGATATGCCCTGCGTTGCTTAGGGGTGGAAACCCTCCGACCATTGCCGGCTTTTCCTGGTCGGAAAGGTGGACTTGCATCTTTTGTGCTGTGTAGGCCTCTTGGGTGACGGAATAGTTGAAATCCGTTTGTAACCCGGCTATCATCTTCGCTGGTTCGGCACCGGAATCGAACGGGTGATAGTTTATATTAAACGATACCCCCAAATCGTACAGCAATTGATCCAGATTGCTCTCTCCGTTCCAGTATTTCTCGGGGTAGCGGTAGTAGTTCATGATCTGTCCGGCGGCGACGGCCGTGCAGCCGGTCGGGCAATTGGGATGCTCGGCGATTACTAAAGAGTTGTGGTCGTATTGCCCCCAGGATGTATGGATGTAGGGACCGAAATATTCGCTGCGATTGATCCGCTCGATGATGAAATACTGGTAGGGGCAGCCCTTTTGGTCGGCGAGGATGCGGGCGTTGCGCAGGATGTCGTCGGGGACGTGGGTCTGCGACCCTTGTTCGTCGAGCAGGAATTGCAGGGGGAATGCCGAGGAGGCCAGCGGGTCGAACGAGCCCATCATGGCATTGAATGCGGCGTAGCGGGCCGGATCGTCGTAGCCCGAAGAGGCTGCGGCGGGCAGGGCCTCGAAGTCGGTCCAGGCGAGGGCGATGGCGGCCTGCTCCTCGTCGGTGCGGCAGCGGGCGGCCTCGACCGTCCAGTCGATCCATTCGGCGATGCCCGAGGGGTTGCCCTCGACGGTGAGCGTGTTGTGCTCGTCGTAGGCCAGGACGGGGTAGTTGTCCTTGGAGGCGCCGACGATGCAGAATCCGCCCTCGTCGAAGTTGACGACGTAGGCGAAGGGGTTGCCGTCGGCGTCGGCGATAACTTCGGGCGCGCCCGAGCGCGTTGCGGCGACCTGACGGCCGGGTCGGGCGAACGAGCGGGCGAAGCGGCGGGCGACGAGCGTGGCGTCGGCGTCGGTGAGGTCGCGGACCGAGGGGTCGATGCGCAGCGTTTCGGCGGGTTGCGGTGTCGCGACGGGATCGGGCACCTCGGGTACGGCCGGCTCGGAGCAGGCTGCGGCGACGAGCGCGGCGAGGAGCGGCAGGGCGAATTTAAGTTTCACGGGTGTAGTTTTTAATCCGGGGTGGATGGTTGTGGTTGTAAATTTAAATAATTTATCGTTGGAATCCAAATAATAGTGATATTTTTATGTTGCGACTCCTGCGAATGCCGCTTGCGGTGCGGTGCAAGGGGCGACGCCGTGGCCCGACGCGTGAAAAAATAACGGAGGGGCGAACGTAATTACGCAATAATTTTCTAACTTTGCGGGGCAGAGACTGCACACGACAAGAAAACCATAAACCAAACTTTTACAACTATGCAGATTGTAGAGATTCACGCAAGAGAGATCCTCGACTCGCGAGGCAACCCGACCGTTGAGGTCGAAGTTCGTACCGTATCGGGCGCATTCGGCCGCGCAGCCGTGCCGAGCGGCGCATCGACGGGCGAGAACGAGGCCCTGGAGCTCCGCGACGGCGACAAGAGCCGTTACCTGGGCAAGGGCGTGCTGACCGCCGTGAAGAACGTCAACGAGAAGATCGCTCCGGCCATCATCGGCATGAACGTCGCCGACCAGGTGGGCATCGACAAGGCGATGATCGCCCTCGACGGCACGAAGACCAAGTCGAACCTGGGTGCCAACGCCATCCTCGGCGTATCGCTGGCCGTGGCCCGCGCCGCAGCCGACTACTTCGGCATGCCGCTCTACCGCTACATCGGCGGTTCGAACGCCAAGACGCTGCCCGTGCCGATGATGAACATCATCAACGGCGGCTCGCACTCCGACGCCCCGATCGCGTTCCAGGAGTTCATGATCCGTCCCGTGGGCGCTCCCTCGCTCAAGGAGGGTCTGCGCATGGGCGCCGAGGTGTTCCACAACCTCAAGAAGGTGCTCCACGAGCGCGGCCTGTCGACCGCCGTGGGCGACGAGGGCGGTTTCGCTCCCGCGCTGAACGGTACGGAGGATGCGCTGGAGTCGATCATCAAGGCGATCGAGAAGGCCGGCTACGTTCCCGGCAAGGACGTGATGATCGGCATGGACTGCGCTTCGTCGGAGTTCTACAAGGACGGCATCTACGACTACACGATCTTCGAGGGCGAGAAGGGCGCCAAGCGCACGTCGAAGGAGCAGGTCGAGTACCTGAAGGGTCTGGTGGAGAAGTTCCCCATCGACTCGATCGAGGACGGTATGTCGGAGAACGACTGGGAGGGTTGGCAGCTGCTGACCGCCGAGATCGGCGGCAAGTGCCAGCTGGTCGGCGACGACCTGTTCGTGACGAACGTCGACTTCCTCAAGAAGGGTATCGAGATGGGCTGCGGTAACTCGATCCTCATCAAGGTGAACCAGATCGGTTCGCTGACCGAGACCCTCGACGCCATCGAGATGGCTCACCGCGCCGGCTACACGTCGGTAACGTCGCACCGCTCGGGCGAGACCGAGGACTCGACGATCGCCGACATCGCCGTGGCTACCAACTCGGGTCAGATCAAGACCGGCTCGATGTCGCGTTCGGACCGTATGGCCAAGTACAACCAGCTGCTCCGCATCGAGGAGGAGCTCGGCGAGGAGGCTATCTACGGCTACACGAAGATCTATCGCAAGTAATCCGGACGAAGACGGGCCTTTTGCGGGCCCGCTTTCGCCGACCGACGCAGGGGCGCACTCTCGGAGTGCGTCCCTGTTTCGTTTTTCGGGGGGGAGGCTTGCGGTGCTGCGGGGGAGCGACGGACGCCCCGGGTAGCCCCGGCGAAAGAGCGGGGAGGTATCGGGGGAGGGACGCGGCCCCTTCGGAGGACGGACGGCTCTGCGCCGATGGAGCCGGGGCTGTGTCGGGAACCGGAGTGCGTTCGGTGGCGGACCCCGGCGCCTTGCGGCAGCAGGGGTGCGGGGAACTTGCGGAGCGGAGGCTGCGGTGCGCGCGGAGGATCTCGGTGCCTTGTGTTGGACGGAGGGTCGGGCGGGGTGCGCCGGGAGAGGTGCGGCGGGAGAGGTGCGGCGGGCGGGCTTACAGCTCCATCGCCAGGCGCACCATGTGGCGGCATTCGCGGCCGTTTTCGTAGATCGGTACGGGGTAGTAGCGGCGGAAGTAGTCGCGGTCGATGCCCGTGCGGCGGAATCCGCAGCGTGCGTAGAGGGCCAGCGCCCCCGCGGAGGAGTCGCCCGTGCCGACCTCCAGCCGTCGGAAACCGGCGGCCCGGGCCGTGCGGACGGCGTGGGCGAGGAGCGCCGTGGCGATCCCCCGGCGCTGGTGGGCGGGATCGACGGCGAGGCTTATCACTTCGGCCGTGAAAGGACGGGTGTGCAGGAGCATGTATTCGCCCACGACCGCGCCGTCGAGGCGGGCGACGTAGCAGGCGGCGCGGCGGATGTAGTCGTCGACCGAGGCGTCGTATTCGTCGGCCAGCAGGAGCAGGTCGCGCGGGGGCGTCGGGGTGAAGCGTATTTCCAGGTCGTTCATGTTCGGGTCGGCGGTTGAGGTCGGGATGGCGTGCGGTGGGGCGATCGGGCTTCGGGATGCGGCGGGCGGAGTGCGGCGGACCTATCCGAGGAGCGCGGCGATGCCTCCGGTGCCTGCCGCCACGGCGAGGTAGCGGAGCGCCTTGCCCGTGCACATCGACGCGGCCGTGAGCCACGGATTGCTGCGCATGAGCCCCAGCGCGACGGCGATCGCCCCGCCGATGCCGGGCAGGAAGGCGAAGAACCCCATCAGGGCGCCGCGTCCGGCCAGAAAGCGGCGGGCGCGTTCGATCCGCTTGCGGTCGATGCCTGCGCGGGCGAGCCATTCGGGGCGTCCGAGCATCCCCATCCAGTAGCAGGTCATGCCGCCCAGCGTGTTGCCTGCGGTGGCGGCCGCCACGCAGGTCGCGGGATCGAGCCCCAGGCGCAGCAGTACGACGAGCACCACCTCCGAGCTGAACGGCAGGATACTGCCCGCCAGCACGGCCGAGAGGAAGAGCCCCCAGTAGCCCCAGTCGATCATCAGTTGCGAAATGCCCTCCATGGGAACAAAGATACGATTAAGCCGAGTGGAAACCAAAACTTGTTTTGAGTTTCCCGAGGCGCAGTATCTTCGGCGCAGCCAAAGATACGATTAAGCGAGGGCAAAAGCAAGCAAGCTTGCATTTTGCCGAGTGTGAGTATCTAAGGCGCAGCCAAAGATACGATTAAGCCGAGTGGAAACCAAAACTTGTTTTGAGTTTCCCGAGCGTGAGTATCTAAGGCGCAGCCAAAGTACGATTAAGCCCCCTCTCCGGACCTTGTTTGGCGTTTTCGCGAGGCGCAGTATTTTCGGCACAGCCCGGGCTCCGGGTAATGAAAAGAGCGCAGCCCCGCAGGGAGCCGCGCTCATAACCTTTGACACCTCGCTGTCGAACCCCGGGGGCCTACCGGCGAGGCAGGTTTGGAACGACGGAGCGGAGCTCCGTCGCGGGCCGCTCCCGAAGAAGCGGCGGAGGCTTCCGCATAAGGCGGCCCGAAGGCAGCCGGACTCCGCGGCGGTTTCGGAGGCGCGATTGCGGAGAACGGAAGCGTGGGGTGCCCTGTCAGAGCGCGAAAACCGTCTCGTCTGTCATGGCGATTCCCTGCCGGCGGCAGAACCGCTCGACGCGCCGCCGGTCCGCGTCGTCGTGGCAGCTGAAGCGCCATGCGAGCGCCTCGGGGGCGTCGACGGAAAGGATGATGCGGTCGAAATAGGGCAGGTCGACCGCGCCGAGCGAGTGACCGATGACGGTGATGCGCTCCAGGTCGCGGAGCCGGCCGAAGAAATCGGCATGGCGGTCGATGACGTCGGCCGTGGGTTTGTAGCTGCGGCGGTAGTATGCCTCGATCCGTTCTACGGCCTCCTCGGCAGCGTGGTAGCGCAGCGGGTTGTGCCAGCCCTCCGATCGCTCGTCGCCGAAGTAGGCCAGATAGGCCAGGCGGTCGTTGGGGTAGTAGCGGCCCCGCGCGTTGCGCAGCTGCGGTCGGTAGCGGCGCCGCCGGCGAATGCGCCCGAGCCAGCGGTCGAGCGAGGTTTCGGGGTCGATGCGATGGCCCACGACGAGCGAGCCGAACGGATCGCGGCGGCAGCCGTGGAGATAGCGGATGCGGGAGCGCGGTACGGCGTATTCGCTCTCGAGGAAGGTCGTGTAGTTGAAGTCGAGAAACAGCGCTTCGGGGTCGAGCGGCAGCATGCGGCGGCGGAATCCTCGGGCGTAGTGGAGGGTGTTGATCCAGCGGTGGAACCGGTATTTCATTTCGAATGTGCAGGCTTCGACGATTCCGGCGATGCGGTCGAGCGGCAGCCGGTAGTCGGCGTAGCGGAACGCGGAATCGTCGGGGCCGATGCGCGGCAGCGCGGCGTCGAGGCTGTCGAAGATCTTTTCGCGGTCGAGTTCGCAGAGGCACTCTTCGAAGTTGCTCCACAGGTGGTTCTCGGCCCAGGTCGGCCGGGGACGGGGGTTGCGCTGCCCGCGGCGGCCGGGGACGTGCGGCGCGCCGTCGGTCGCGGTGCGGCCCGCGTGCGGAGCCTGCGGGCCGAAATAACGGTCGAATGTCGCGGCGACGTCGGGTGCGCAGCGGAGCAGGTAGCGGTGGAAATCGGCGTAGGCGGAGGCTGCGCCGTGGTAGCGGTCGAACCCGTTGCCGATGACGTAGAGGTGGCGGCAGCCGGTGGGCGGGGGAGGAAGATTCGGGCGGGACATGGCGGGGCGGTGGCGATTCGGAGGGGTTTCGTATGCGAAGATAGCTTTTTTTATCGTGATTTCGGTCTTTTGGCGCGATACGGCACCGCGATTGCGCGCTCGCGGCAAAAAACGTTGCGTATGAATGCGATTTTGAGATTCTTGTATCCTCCGACGCGTTACGGACTGCGCAGTTCGTGGCTGCTGCTCTTCGCCCGGATCGTCTTCGGGCTGCTGCTCATGAGCCACGGTATCGACAAGTGGCGGCATTTCGAAGCGCTCGCCGCGACGTTCCCCGATCCGATCGGGCTGGGCAGTCGCTTCGCGCTCGGCGCAGCGATCTTCGCCGAGGTGTTCTGTGCCGCGGGTGTCGTCGTGGGGGCCTTCTACCGCCTGGCGCTCGTCCCCGTCCTTTTTACTATGGGCGTGGCGCTCCTCGTCGTGCACCGGGGCGATCCCTTTGCCGTGAAGGAGCTGGCGCTGGCCTATTTCGTCGTCTTCTCGCTGCTTTTCCTCGCCGGACCGGGCGATTTCGCCCTCGACCGCATCATCGGCCCGCGGTTTTCGGCGGAGCGTCGGCGCCTGTCATAGGGCGCCGATTCGCTTTTTGGGGGTGAAAATTTGTTTTTCCGATTTTTATGTCTATCTTTGAGACGGTATTTTAACCGGTTAAACGAATTTATTCACCGAAAACGGACCCGATGGGAGTGTTGCTCAAAGATGTGGCGAAGGCTTTGAACCTGTCCAAAGCCACCGTATCCTGGATTCTTTCCGGCAAGGGAGAGGAGAAGGGATTCAGCGAGGCTACCATCAAGCTGGTCAAGGAGTCGGCCGCGAGGATGGGTTATTCGCCCAATCTGCTGGCCCGCAGCCTTTCGGTCGGTTCGACCAAGATTATCGCCCTGATCGTGCCGGCTATCGACGATACGTTCTATTCGCAGATGGCGCAGGCCGTCGAAAAGCAGGCGCAGAAGCGGGGATATACCCTTATCATAAGCAGCTCGGAGAGCAATGCCGACAAGGAGAGCCGTCTGATCCGCGCCCTGCGCGATCAGCAGGTCGACGGATTGATCGTCGCCCCCTCGAAGGGCGAATTTTCGGCCATCAGCGATATGATGAAAGAGCGATATCCTTTCGTGCTTATCGACCGCTACTATCCGGAGCTGGAGACGAACTATGTGATCGTGAACAACGAGGCGAGCAGCCGCGAGATCGTATCGCGTCTGGTCGGTGCGGGATGCCGGCGCGTCGCCCTGCTCACCACCGATACGCAGCTGCTCGTCATGGAGCGGCGTGCACAAGGGTATCGCGAAGCGCTCGAAAGGGCCGGAATCGGGGTCGATCCGGCGTTGTGCGTCGAGGTGAAAAGGGCGAATTACGCCGAGGCGATCGCCGGCGGGCTGGATGCTTTGTTCGAACGATGCCCCGATGTCGACGGATTTTTCTTTTCGACCCATTACCTGGCTTTGGAGACCATGCGTTATTTCATCGATCGCGGAATCGATTATCGCTCCGGATTCCGTTTCGCCTGTTTCCATACGACGACGGCGCTCGATATTCTGGCTCCGGAGATGCTCGTCACGTTGATGCCTATCGACGAGATGGGGGCCTGCGCTGTGGACATGCTGTTGGAAAATATCCGGAACAAGGAGGAGTTCCGGCCGCAGGGTATCGTGCTGGATAACCGGATCGGGTGACCTCTCTTTTTTTAAGGCATTATTTAACCGGTTAAATAAAAAGTTGCAAACCTAAAACCAAACACTAACCAACCTAAAAACGTATGAAAAAACTTCTCTTATTTTTGACGGCCTCTATACTGGGGTTCGGATCCTGCGTGGACGAGGTCCGGTCGGGCGCGCAGGAACTGGATTGTTCCCGGTTGTACGAGCTGAAGACGCAGATCGAGGAGCGTTTGCAGAACGCGACCGTCGGAATCGAGGACGGGATGTATCCCGAATCGAGTTACAAGGAGCTCGAAGCGGCGCTCGAGGCGTTGAACCGGGGCATTTCGGAGGCGCGTGCAGGGATGTTCATCCTGCAGTTCGAGGTGGACAACTACGTGCTTGCCGCGCAGAAGGCCATCAACCTGTTCGACGATTCGATGATCGCCTCGGTCGCTCCCGGCACGCCTGCCGAGCTGTTCGTCAACGGCGTCGACCGGAAGGGGTACATCGACTTCGGGTCGTCGCCGGATTTTACGCCGGCCAATTTTACGGTCGAGGCGTGGACCAAATATCCGGACGGATTCATCGAGACGACCTTCGGTTCGTTTATCTCCACGTTCGTCAGCCCGCTGCCCTATAAGGGATGGACGCTTCATTATTGGGGGACGGCCAACAGCCTGCTGCGTCTGAGCATCGGGTCGAACAATGCCAATCCCGACCTTACGCTGCCGACGATCTACGCGGCGGCGCCCTCGGCCTGCAACGAGTGGTTCCACGTGGCCGGCGTGTTCGATACGTCGGCGAAAAAGATGTCGCTCTATATCGACGGCGAACTGCGTGCTTCGGCCGATGTCGCGGATGCCATGGTGCCGTGCGCGACGGAGGAGGAGTGCCGGATGTGGGCCTTCGTCGAGCCCAAGGACAAGTCGCGTTGCATGAGCGGATATATCAGGCATTTCAGACTGTGGAATAAGGCCAAGTCCGAGGCTGAGATCCGGGAACTGATGCAGGCCGAAGCGGATGGAACGGAGACCGATCTGGTGTGCGCCTGGGATTTCACGACGAAACCCGAGGACGATGAAAACATTCCCGACAAGACGGGACGTCATACGGCCAAATTGGTCGGAGTGTATAAATGGACTGCGTTGCAGGAGTAAATCGATCGAGCGATGAAAAACGGAATAATGAAGGCGGTCTGCGTGCTGATGTGCTGCGCAGCCGCATGTTGGAGCCCGATCGCGGTGGCTCAGCAGACGTTGACGGTAGGCGGTCGGGTAGTGGATACGGCGGGAAATCCGGTCGTCGGAGCGACGATCGTCGCCGCACAGACGCAGACGGGTACGACCTCGGGTGCGGACGGCGGATTCGGCATCGCAGTGCGGTCGGGAGACCGGCTGATGGTTTCGTTCATAGGATACGCCTCCCGGGAGATTCCCGTGACGCAGGCTGTCGGGAACCTCGAGGTGGTCCTCGAGGAGGATGCGCTGCAGATGGAGGATGTGGTGGTGATCGGATACGGTACGGTGCGGAAAAAGGATCTGACCGGATCGATCGAATCGATCTCGGGCGACCGGATCGTCGATGCGCGGACGGTCGATCCGAGCGAGGCGCTCAACGGTCGTGTGAGCGGCGTGCTGGTGACCAAGACGTCGAACCGTCCGGGCGCCGACATGAACATCCAGATTCGTGGGCTCAATTCGTTCAACTATTCGAACGGGCCGCTCTATGTGATCGACGGTGTGCCGACCACCTCCGGTCTTCGGCATATCAATCCCGAGGATATCGAGTCGATCGACGTGCTCAAGGACGCTTCGTCGTGCGCGATCTACGGATCGAGAGGATCGAATGGCGTGGTCATCGTGACTACCAAGGGGGCGAATGCCAAGGAGGGTTTCTCGGTCGAGTACAACGGTTACGTGGGGGTGAAGACACCGACGCGCATGCCCGACATGTTGGGTAGCGAAGGCGACGGCATGGAGTATGTCGATTTTCGTATCCGGCAATGGACCAACAAGTTCGGGGTAGCGTCGCTCTCGACGGATGCTTTCCTGACGGCCGACGAACGACGCCATGTGCAGCACGGCGAGTATTACGACTGGCTGCGCGAGTTCGCGCAGGACGCTCTGACGATGAACCACAGCCTCTCGGCCTCGGGAGCTACGCAGCACACCTCCTATACCTTCGGTGTGGGCTATATGAGCGACGGCGGATTGGCCGGATCGGAGAACTTCGACCGCCTGACGGCCAACATCGGTATCGAATACCGGGTCAAGCAGCGTGCGAAGATCGGCATGCGCGCCTACATGTCGCGTGACAAGATCAACCACGGCAGCTACGATGCGTTGCTCAACGCCTACTACATCACGCCGATCGTGAGCCGTTACGAATCGGACGGCGTGACGCCGACCTTCACGCATCGTCCGGGCGGACGGGTGAATCCCTTTATTCAGGACGACAATACGAAGAACGAAAGCGACGGATGGTCGTACAATGTTTCGGCCTATGTGGCCTATGACCCGGTAGAACACCTGACTCTCAAGACGCAGTTCGCCACGCAGTACGACGGCGCGGTGAACGGTTACTGGACCGGGACCGATTCGCAGTGGGGACTGGGAGTGAACAAACCCTATGCCTCGCGCAGCGAGGGATACAACCAGAACTGGGTGTGGGACAATACGGTATCCTATGAAAATACGTTCGCCGGCAACCACAAGCTGAGCGTCATCGGATTGTTCAGCATGCAGAAGGACCGGCACATGAGCTCGGGCATGACGGGCGAGGGGCTGCCTTACGATTCGGACTGGCACGCCATCCAGACGGCCGAGCAGATCACCAACGTGAACAGCAACTACTGGGAGTCGCTGATGGTTTCGCTGATGGGGCGCGTGAACTATGTCTTCAAGGACCGTTACCTGTTCACCGTGACGGCCCGTTACGACGGAACGTCGCGTCTGGCGCGCAAGAATCGCTGGGGACTGCTTCCGTCGGCTGCCGTCGGTTGGTCGATCCGGAACGAGGCCTTCATGAGCGGCGTCGAGTGGATCAGCGCGCTCAAGCTGCGGGCCAGCTGGGGCAAGACCGGCAACAACAATGTAGGCTATAACGTCACGCAGACCCAGCTGGCGCTGAATCCCTACAGCCTGGGCGGTTCGGGCAGCAAGGGTTTCGGTCTGGGAGACAGTCTGGGCAACGAGGACTTGAAGTGGGAGATGACCTCCGAGTGGAACCTGGGTCTGGATTTCGGATTGTTCGACAACCGGCTTTCGGGTATGGTGGATGTCTATTTCCGCAAGACGACCGATCTGATCTTCCAGCGTCAGGTGGCTGAGGTGAACGGCTACCGGAGCATTCTCGAAAATATCGGAACCACGCAGAACCGGGGTGTGGAGCTTACGCTCAACAGCGTCAACATCGCGAAGCGCGACTTCACCTGGAAGACCAACCTCGTCTTCTCGCTCAACCGCAACAAGATTCTCGATCTCGACGGTACGAAGACCGACGATCTGGCCAACCGCCGGTTCATCGGGCATCCGATGAACGTCTATTACGACGTGAAGCAGATCGGTATTTGGCAGGAGGAGGAGAAGGATGAGGCAGCCGGATACAGCGCCGCTCCCGGATGGCCCAAGATCGAGGACCACGACGGCAACGGGATCATCGACGCCAACGACATGTATATCCTCGGCACGCAGAGTCCCGATTGGACGGCTGGCATGACCAACACGTTCACCTACAAGAACTGGGATCTCTCGATCTACATGTATGCGCAGATCGGAGGGCTGTACAACGATCCCTTCACGTTCACCTTCCTCGGCCTGAACAACCAGGACTGGAACAAACTGGCCGTCGACTACTGGACTCCCGAGACCCGGAATGACCGATATCCCGGGATCGGTCTGGAATGTCTCTGGACGCAGGCGCTGGCTCAGGTCAAAGGAACGTTCCTCAAGATCCAGAACATCTCGCTGGGCTATTCGCTGCCGCGGGCTGCACTCAACAAGCTCCGCATGAAGGGGCTGCGGGTTTCGCTTTCGGTTCAGAACCCGTTTACGTTCAGCGACTATCTCGGATCGGATCCGCAGGTGATCGGCGAGAATCTATCGACGTCGCTGTCGCTCTATCCGATGATCTTCACATGCGGCGTCAATCTTAAATTCTAATCAGCGACGGAACAATGAAACAGTTAAAAAAATACATCGTCGTGCTTTGCGGCGCCCTGACGGTCGGGCTCGGCGGATGCAACGATTTTCTCGATATCTACGATCCGGCGGTCGTGACCCCCGATTACTACGATACGAAAGAGGGGCAGGAGAAACTCGTCGTGAACCTCTATGCGCGCTATCGGTCGGTCTTTACGACCTATGTGCTGCAATACCTCGGTACGGACATGTACATCTCTTGCGACGAGAGCCCCGCGGCTGCCCAGTTCAACGGATACAATGCCGACCTTTCGGGCCTTTCGGGGACGATCGACACCTATTGGGCTACGCTCTACAAGATCGTGCAGGAGGCCAACATCCTGCTCGCCCGGTGTACCCCCGAGATCGCAGGACGCGATTACGACCGGCTGGTCGCCAAGGGGCGCATCCTGCGGGCGATGGCCTACTATTATCTGGTGGAGACGTTCGGCGGCGTGCCGCTGCTGACCGGGGAGAACACGGCGGCCGGCGACGTCATCGGCGAGGTGACGCGTGCGGGCGAGGAGGAGATCTACCGGTTCATCGTCGCCGAACTGGAGGCTTCGCTCGGCAAGCTGCCCGAAAAGGCCGAGGCGGCCGGCGAACTCTCCGATACGGCGCTGAAACATCTGTTGGGCAAGATCTACCTGACGCGCGCCTACCGCGACTATGCCCGGCCCGACGACGCGGCCTCGGCCGTTGGGCTCTTCGAGGAGGTGATCGCTTCGACCCATTACGGACTGCTGCCCCGTTTCGGGGACGTCTTCGACGAGAACAACCAGAACAACAAGGAGATTATCTGGGCCATCCAGTACGGCACGGACAAGAACTACAACGGGAGCGGCAATCCGATCCACACGCAGTTCGGCTTCAACATCACGGCGCTCTATCCCGGCATGTTCGCCCTCGACCAGCAGGAGTACTCCTCCATGATGCGCAATATATGGACCAATCCGCGCGTGCACGAGTGGTTCCGCCATCCGGCGCAGGACAGCCGCTACGAAGCGACGTTCCGCTTCGAGTTCGCGGTGAACGATCCGACGAACGAGCGCTACGGACAGACGGGGATCTACATGCCGCATTGGGACGATACGTCGGGCGACGACCGCGGAGCCGTCCATTTCTATCCGTTCCGCACGGCGTCGGGCGATTACAACTGGTATCCGGCGCTCGGCATGATGGGCTGGTCGACCGACTGCATGCCCATGTGCCGCAAATTCCGCGAGACGAAGATCGAGTGGGGCGGCAAGGGAACCCGCGAGGATGCGGTGATCCGTATGGCCGACACCTATCTGCTTTTGGCCGAGGCCTATCTGCTGGCCGGCCGGCCGGATGCGGCGCTGGAGAAGGTGAACGCCATCCTGCGGCGCGCGGCCGGGTCGGAGGAGAATTACGAGGTGCTGAAGATCGCTTCGGCATCGGAACTGACGCTCGACCGGCTGCTGGAGGAGCGCGGATGCGAACTCTTCGGCGAGCACGACCGCTGGTTCGATCTCAAGCGCACGGGAACGTTGCTCGCACGCGCACGGCTCAATCCGCTCGTCGAACACTACGACAACCTTTCGGAAAAACATCTCGTCCGTCCGATTCCCTACAACGAGCGTATCAAGCTCAAGGGGCTGTCGCAGAACGAGGGTTACAACAACTAACGGATAAGATTCGCTGTTATGAAAAAGATACTCTATCTGCTGGCACTCTGTGCTGCGGCTGCCGGCTGCGACCGGCTCTACGATTCGCCGATGGACGACGACCGGTTCGGCGCCGGTGCGGGGGACGGGACCACGGCCTCGCTGTATATGGACCAGTGGGACGCTCCGGCCGACGAGGGGCAGTTCTGGCATCCCGATGCCATGGGGGCGATGCCTGCGGCGCAGTGCGCCAACTACGGGTTGTTCGGGCTTTCGAGCCCGGACAGGAACAATCCCGACGAGCCGGGCGGTTCGGCGACCGATGTCTCCGGCTCAGGGTTGCAATACCATCTGCTGAGCCAGTCGTTCGCCGGGCTCTGCAACCGGGCGCTCGCCGCCGGGGAGGTGACGACGGCCGTGTGGATGGACGCTGCCGACGGGGCCGACGCCTATAAGGAGTGCATGAAACTTTTCGCGCTCTCGCCGACCTGGATCGTCCACACGGGCAACCCGATGACCAACGCCGGGTTCCTTCCGATCGACGGCGGCGTCATGGACCGTCTGGGACGGAAATACGTGCTGACCGACGTGTGTGCGAATCCCGAGAGCGGTGTGGTGGCGGTGGTCGCCTCGCATGTCTACGGCGCGTTCATCGTCGACAAGCGCGACCGGGCGTTCTACGACGGCAAGGGTTTCGAGATGGTCTATGACGCCTCGGAGAAGACGACGGCCGACGCGTGGCGCGAATTCCGCGACCGGTGCGATAACCGGGCTCTGGTGGTCATGCCCGTGCATACGGGCGAACTGGCCGATTTCGCCATCGCCAACAACCTTTTCGCGATCAATCTCAACAAATGCTATGATACGCCGTCGGGCGGTCAGAACACCGAACTTTTCAAGGAGGTGCTCGCCTGGCTGGCACCCAACTCGCCCGTCTACGGCTGGGAACCCGGCGTGGGCGAGGACGAGTTCGTCGTCCCCGTCTCGCGCAGCGGCAACATGATGGTCGCGCTCGGCGAATTCAACGTGCCGTTCTTCTCGAAAGGATATCGGTCGCGCCAGCGGCAGAACCTGGCCCGCGTGGTCAATCCGCAGGATATCGACTACTCGACCAACGCCTCCAAGCGGTTCGTGTCCTATTATCTGTCGGACGGCCCGCATGCCGGATGGATGCTCAACGGGTTCGTGGAGAACTACTATACGGACCCCAAGGTCGATGAGGTGCACATGAATTTCGGCATCACGGCCTCGAACATCTGCCAGATCGCACCCGCGCAGTTCGACAAGATCATGTCGCTTCAGGGCCGCAATACGACGCTTATCGAGAGTTTCGGCGGCGGTTACTGGTACAGCGACGATTTCGGTGCCGACGGCGACCGTGGCACGCTGCTGAAGTCCCTGGCCGCGAAGGTCGCTTCGCACATGCGGCAGCACCGGATCAAGATCCTCGAGCAGATCGCCCACGATCCCGCCTCTCCGGCCGCTATGGAGACCTACCAGGCGTTCGTCGACGCCAACGACCAGCTGGAGGGGATCGTCGCCATCCAGTACGCCCCCTCCTATGCCGGAGGTGCGGGCGAGATACTCTGGGTGACGAATAAGCGGGGTTACGACATTCCGGTGGTGACGGTCCGTTATTCGATCTGGAATTTCCCCGACGGAAACCGTCAGCGCGACGGCAGTCCGGCCTATGTGGCCCGCCGGCTGAACGAAGAGCCGGCCGATTCGAAATTTTCGGCGGTGATCGTCCATGCGTGGAGCGCCTTCACCGATACGGACGCTTCGACGGACGAGACGGCGGAGTGCGCCCCCGGCGGAACGTTGCGCGGGGCCTCGGCCGCGGCGTTGTGCAACCGCCGTCTGGCAGCTGATTACGAGGACGTGTCGATGCAGGAGCTGATCTGGCGTATCCGCATGGAATACCGGCCCGAGCAGACGGAGCGTTACCTGAACGAATATTTTTAGAGACCTGAACCTGAAAAAGAAATCCGATGAAACTGCTGAAACTGCTTTTTATCGCGCTCGTGGGGTGGTCGACGGCCGCCTCGGCACAGGCCTATGACGGGCGTCACGGCTGGCCCGAGCAGCGGGCTCCCGAGAAACTGATCGTCTGCCCGCTGGGCGAAAGCCCGGCCGAGGCTATGCTGGTCGAGTCGCTGTCGGGGTTGGCGGCGCAGGCCGTCAACGAAGGGCGCTTCGATACGATGGTCTGGATCGAAACGTCGAACGCCTCCTATAAGGCGTTGTTCGAAGAGTCGGTCGCGGCCCTCGGCATCAAGGAGATCCGCCGTATGGAGATCGACGAGCTGGCCTCTTTGCTCCGCCGGCGGGGCATCTTGCGCGGGTATGTCCTCTACCGGGCGGATACACCCCGGGCGGATGCCTATGCCGCGCATCCCGGGACGGACTATTCGGCCAACGTCGCCACGGTCTACGCCTCGCTGTTGTGCGGGGCGCTGATCGACGAGTCGTTGGTCGAGCGGGCCCGTGCGCTGGGGCTGCGCGAACTGAAGGATGCCCGCAGCGAATCGGCCGCCGAGTGTTTCGAGCGCAACCGCGACCGGCTCTGTCGCAAGTCGGCCTTGAGCATTCCCCCTTCGGTGCACAACCTGCGCGACTATGCCATCGCTCACCGTCTGATGCTCTATGCCGATCAGAAGGAGCTGATCGAGCCGATTCTCGAATGGGTCGAGCCGCTCTCTCCGATTCTGGGTTGGGGCTGCGGCGACGAATACGACTTCACGAGCCTGATCGCGCGCTGGGGCCACTACAACACGGCGACCAACTGGTGTCTGAATCTTCCGTTCATCTCGTCGGTCGGCCAGGCGGCGCAGCCCGTGAGGATCGAGTCGGTCGATCCGCGGACGATCGATTTCGACGACCGTTCGTCTTTCCATGCCTTCGTCATGAGCGACGGCGACAACGTGCAGTGGTCGATGGACAGTTATGGCGAATCGCCGCTCTACATGGGCGGCGGGACGGCCGGGAAGATCGGCCTGAGCTGGACCCTTTGTCCGACGGAGCTTTCGATTCTGACCCCGTTTACCTGGAACAAGATGGCGGGCAGAAGGCAGGTCGGATCGAGTTTTATCGAATACGGCGGCGGGTACCAGTATCCCGATATCTTCGCTTCGAAGCGTCCGAACCGCTCCGAGTTGCTCCGCGAGTTCGCGCGACGGGTCAACAGCCACCTGGAGCGTCTCGGTATCCGCGTCTTCGGATTCATCTGCTTCGATGTCTCCTCGCCCGAAGCCCAGGAGGCGTTCCGGATCTATGCCGAGGAGATGCCCGGTCTCGCAGGCATGCTCGCCGTGCAGTATTTCCCCTATGAACTCGACGGCGAGATCTATTGGCACCGCAATCGTGCGGGGATCGATATTCCGGTGGTGACGTCGCGCTACAGCCTCTGGAACGAGGTCAATGTCTATCGTCCGCGTGCCGGCGTGCCCGAGTTCGTCGCTTCGATGGTGAACCGCGATGTCCTGAAGGCCGGCGAAGAGGGCGGGCGGAGGCTCGACTGGACGATCGTTCACGCCTGGTCAGACTTTTCCCGGACCAGCCCGCAGACGCCGCGTCCGGCTGTCGGGGCGAATGCCGTGGAGCGGACGAGGGAGCTCATGCTGCCCTCGATCAAACCCGTGTCGGTGGAGGAACTGCTTTGGCGCATCCGCATGGAGCACCGTCCCGAACAGACCCGTAAGCTGTTGAATCCGTAATAGCGTATCAAGACGATGAAAGGAATGTTACTGGCCATGATGCTCTTCGGGTTGGCCGCCGGAGAAGCCTGCGCCCAGCGGATTGGCCGCGTGGCGCGGATCGAGCCCGTGAAGTACGAGCGGCGCGACGGGCGGCTGAAGATTCTCTCCTATGTGAAACTCGCGGAGGTTCCGACCGGGAAATGTACGTTGTCGCTCGGCGACGAGCTGCTTGCCGCCGAGCAGGGATCGACGGCGGACAGTCTCGTGGTTTGGCTGCCGATGGTCGGCGGAAGCGACGTGCTGACGCTCCGCGCGGGGCGCCGGGTACTGTCGACCAAGGCCGTGCAGGCTCCGATTCCCGACGACTGGGGCTATTTCCGCAACGGGACGATTCATATCATCCAATCGTCGCATCAGGATATCGCTTGGATGGATACGCCCGAATATTGCCGCCGCGAGCGCATCGAGGAGATCATTATCCCGGCACTGGACATGATGCGCACGGATCCGAACTTCAAGTTCGAGATGGAGCAGACGCTCAATCTGATGGAGTTTCTCGAAGCGCATCCCGAACGTCGCGACGAGGTGATCGAACGCTACAAGGAGGGGCGTTTCGGGTGGGGCGCCACCTACAACCAGCCTTACGAGGGGCTTTCGTCGGGTGAACAGCTGGTCCGGCAGACCTATTACGGTCGGAAATGGATCCGCGAGAACCTGCCCGGATGCGACGATCGGACCGCCAACAACATCGATGTGCCGGGGCGTACGATGCAGATGCCCCAGATTTTGGCCAAAAGCGGCATACGCAACCTGTTCGTGTCGCGTATGCGCGAGGGATTCTACGACTGGTACAGTCCCGACGGATCGAGCGTATTGACCTATACGCCGGGTAACTACGGCTGGGCTTCTCTTATCTGGAAGTTTTTCGAAAAGGATGCGGTGACGGCTTTCGAACGCCTGCATCCGCGCAGCCGGCTGTGGAGCGACTATTTCCGCGAGCGGCATATTCCGCCGCACTACGCCGTGCTGATGAGCTGCGATGCGACCAAACCGGTGAATTTCGCTCCGGTGATCGACGAGTGGAACCATATCGCGGAGCTGGCCGGAGCGGACCTGCCGCGTCTGGTGTGCTCGACGGCCGAGGAGTATCTGGCGCTGGTCGATACGCCCGAGGCTCGGATGGAGGAGGTCGTGGGCGAACGGCCCGATTTGTGGCTCTATATCCATGGCCCGGCCCATTACGAGCAGACCGTGGCCAAGCGCGAAGCGGGCGTGTCGCTTCCGGCCGCGGAGCTTTTCACCACGGTGGGCAATGTGGCGCTCGATGCGTCGTGGGATTACCCCCGGGCGACGTTCGACCGGGCTTGGATGGCCTCGATCTATCCCGATCACGGGCTGGGAGGCAAGAACGGCGAGATCACGGACCGCATTTTCGGCGATTCGCTCGCCGTGGCGCGCGACCTGGGTCGTGAGTTGCTCGACGCGTCGCTGCGGAAGATCGCCGGACGCGTCGCGGAAGAGGCGGGCGACTGGGTCGTGTTCAACGACCTGCCATGGGATCGCACGGCGGTGGCCTGCATTCCGGCGGACGACGGTCCGGTGGCGGTCTATGCTCCCGACGGCCGGGAGGTGCCCGTGCAGCGCATCGAACGGGACGGCGGCTTGTATGCGGCTTTCGTGGCGGAGAGCGTGCCCTCGGCCGGTTATGCGGCCTATCGCGTGAAGCCGGTGGCGAAAGAGCGCGGAGGCGCACTCCCCCGTGCGATCGTGCAGGGTGACAACTTCTACCGCAACGCCTTCTACGACATCGTGTTGGGTGACGGCGGCATCGTCTCGCTCTATGATTTCGATCAGAAATGCGATCTGGCCGAGACGTCGAAGTTCGCTTTCGGCGACATCCTCGATGCCGGCTATAAGGGCAACGGAGCCGGGGAGTTCAACCGGATCGCCGATCTGGAGGTGGCCGATCAGACGACTGCGAGCCGGCAGCCCGCATCGTGGCGCATCGTTGCGACGGGGGCCGTATGCACGACCTTCGAGAATGCCGTTCAGACCGCTTTCGCCCGTGTGATCCAGCGCATCACCGTTTACCACGCCCTCAAGAGGATCGACTTCGACGTCGTGCTCGAAAACTTCACCGGCGAACATAATCGTCAGTACCGTATCCTTTTCCCGCTGAACATGAAGACCGCGTCGAGCCGGATCCATTACGAAGTGCCGATGGGTGTTGCCGAGGTGGGGCGGAGCGAGATGAAGAGCGTCCCGGGCGGTTGGAGCTGGGGCGGCACCTATGTCCACCATCCGGCGGATACGCATCCCCGAGAGATTCAGAATTTCATTTCGGCCAGCGGCAACGGGTTCGGCGTGACGATGGCGTCGTGCGTAGCTGTCGGCGACTGGATCGATCCGTCGCGCGAGCAGTCGGACTATCCCGTGTTGCAGGGTGTGCTGCTCTCGTCGCACAAGAGCTGTCACGGCGAAGGAAACTGGTACCACCAGGCGGGGACGCACTCCTTCCGCTTTTCGATCCTCGGACACGAGCCGGGGTGGCGGAACGGTTACTGTTTCGGCGTGGAGGCCAACCATCCGCTGTTGCCCGTTGCGCGCGACGGCCGGGGCGGCGATCTGGAGGCGTGCGGGTCGTTCGTACGCATCTCGGATCCGTTGGTGGCGTTGACCGCACTCAAGAAGGCCGATGCGGAGCGCGCGGTGATTCTTCGTCTGACCGAGATGGAGGGCGTGGACAAGACCGTCGAGGTGACCTTGCCGTTCGATGTGAAGCGGGTGGTGCGTACCGATCTGATCGAGGAGGGCGGAGAGCCCGTCGCCGGATCGGGCCGTCGGTTGACCCTCCGCCTGGGGCATCATGCCATCGAAACCTTTAAACTCGAATTGTGATCCGTAGACCGACCGTCCGGCTCCGTTCGGAGCCGGGCGGCGGAGCGCTTCGTGCGGTTTCGCCGCCGGATCGTTCGGAATTGCGAAAATATCGTTGCGAATGAATCGAAAACCCGATCTTGCCGGGCTGTTGCCCGTGTTGTTCAGCTTTTTCGTCATGGGCTTCGTCGATGTGGTCGGCGTGGCGACCAGCTATGTGAAGGCCGATTTCGCGCTCAGCGACCGCATCGCCAACCTGCTGCCCATGATGGTATTTCTCTGGTTTGCCGTCGGCTCGTTGCCTGCGGGCATGCTGATGGGGCGCATCGGACGCAGGCGCACGGTCATGGTCAGTGCCGCCGTTACCTTCGTCGCGATGCTCCTGCCGCTGGTCGGCTATACGTTTCCTGTGGTGCTGACTGCTTTCGCTCTGCTGGGAATCGGCAATACGCTGCTCCAGGTCTCGCTCAATCCGCTGCTCGCCGATGTGGCCGGGCAGTCGCGCACGACGAGCATGCTTACGCTCGGACAGTTCGTCAAGGCGATCTGTTCGATGGCGGGCCCCGTGCTGGTGGGAACGGCTGCGGGAGCGTGGGGCGACTGGCGCCTTGTTTTTCCGCTCTATGCCGCCGTCACGCTGCTTTCCTGGCTTTGGATGTCGCGATTGAAGGTCGAGGAGACCCGCTCCGAAGCAGTCGGAATCCGTGGCGTCGGCGCATTGCTCGCCGACGGCCGCATGCTGATGCTGCTGTCGGTTATCGTCGTGAGCGTCGGATTCGAGATCGGTTTGATGACGGCCGTGCCGAAGTATCTTTCGGCGTGTTGTTCGCTGCCGCTCGACAGGGCGGCCGTGGGGTGCAGCCTCTATTACATGGCCCGTACGGCGGGTGCGTTCGGCGGTGCGATGATTCTCGCGCGCGTGTCGCCGCACCGGTTTCTGACGGGTACGGTGGCTTTGGCGCTCGGTGCATTGGGCCTTTTCATGGCAGCTTCGGACGCGACGGTGCTTTTTGCCGCGCTTTTCGTGCTCGGACTCTGTTGCGCCAATGTCTTCGCCATCGCCTTCTCGGCAGCGCTCGGGGCGCTGCCCGGGCGCGCCGACGAGGTCTCGGCGCTGATGATCATGGGTGTGGCCGGCGGCGCGCTGTTGCCGCCCGTCATGGGGGTGGTGGCCGATATGAGCGGACAATGGGCCAGCCTGTTCGTGCCCGTGGGCGCGCTTCTCTATCTGTTCGCGGTTTCGTTGAGGTTGAAAAATAACAAATAAAAACAGTTGCTCGATATGAAGGAAATGACATCATTGGAACGCTGCATGGCGGTGCTGGACGGTTGGATGCCCGACATGTTGCCCGTCGTGCCGCAGAGTTTTATGTTTACGGTCGAGACGGCCGGATACAAGATCGGCGAGGTGGTGCGCGACGGCGCCAAGATGGCCCGGGCGCACATCGTGTCGCAGGAGAAATACGGATACGACGGTTGCGTGATCGATTTCGATGACGCGACGATCGCCGAGGCCGTGGGTGCCAAGGTGATCTATCGCGAGGACGAGCCGGCGATCGTCGACGAGCAGCAGCCCGTGCTGAAGGATCTGCGCGACGTCTACGACATGCCGATTCCCGATCCCGGACGTTCGGGACGTCTCGGCGTATGGCTCGAAGCCACCGAACGGCTGGTCGAGGCCGTCGGCGACCATGTCTTCGTCATGGGGCGTGCCGACCAGGGCCCGTTCAGCATCGCCTGCCTGCTGCGCGGAACCACGCAGTTCATGATGGATCTGATGACCGAGGATCCCGGCCTGATCGCCGATGTGCTGGACTATTGTCGCCGTATCAGCGCCGTTTTTGCCAAGGCGCAGAAGGATGCCGGCGCTCATGCCACGTCGATCGGCGACGCCTTCGCCGGACCTAATCTCATTTCGCCCGACATGTATCGCCGGTTCGCCTTCGAGCCCGAGCGCCGATTGGTCGAGGAGGTGCAGGCTTACGGTATCCCCTTCTCGGTCCATATTTGCGGCGATACGACCGGCATAATCGAGGAGATGGGGCGCACGGGCGCGCGGATTCTGGAGGTGGATTGGAAGCTCGACATGGCCGAGGCGCGCCGGCTCGTTCCCGAGTCTACGGTGCTGATGGGCAATGTCGATCCGAGTTTCCCGCTGGTGCTGGGCGCTCCGGCCGATGTGGATGCGGCCGTGAGGGACCTGGTGGCCAAGACCCGCGGCCGGCGGCACATCGTCAGCTCGGGATGCGCGATGGGGCGCAATACGCCCGAGGCGAATTTCCGGGCCTTCATCGCCGCGGCGCGCCGTTACGGTTCCTACGAGGAACTTTGCCGGCTGAACGAAAACCGATAACCAACGAAAAACGACAGAACCATGACTAATTTGCAAGAACTTTCGGACGCTATCGTGGCCGGCCGGCTCGAACCGGCCGTCGATTTGACCCGCGCGGCGCTCGACGAGGGGATCGATCCGCAGTCGATCATCTCCGATCATATGATTCCGGCCATGCAGCGTATCGGCCTGCGTTTTCAGGAGGGCCGGGCGTTCGTCCCCGAGCTGTTGATGGCGGCACGGGCCATGAAGGGGGCGCTGGAACTCGTCAAACCGCGGTTGTCGAACGGGAAATCGGCGACCGTCGGCAGGATCGTCATCGGAACGGTCTACGGCGATCTGCACGATATCGGCAAGAATCTCGTGGCCTCGATGTTCGAGGGGTGCGGTTTCGAGGTCGTGAACCTCGGCGTGAACATTACGGCCGACCGGTTCGTCGAGGCGATCCGCAGCGAGAGGGCCGATATCCTGTGCCTTTCGGCGCTGCTTACGACGACGATGAACTACATGAAGACGGTGATCGAGGCGGTCGAGAAGGCCGGATTGCGCGATCGGGTCAAGATCATGGTCGGCGGTGCGCCGGTCAACCAGTTGTTCGCCGATCGGATCGGGGCGGACGGCTACTCGGACAATGCCAATTCAGCGGTGCTGAAAGCCAAGGAACTCATTGCAAAAACGGTGTGACAGGATGGATGTGAACATGAAAAGATGGGTGGAGGGGGTGATCGCCTCCTCCGACCGTGCGGCGCTGCCGATCATGACCCATTCGGGGATCGAACGGATCGGACGCAGCGTGCGCGATGCCGTGACGGACGGTGAGGTGCATGCGCGCGCCGTATTGGCGCTCGCCGAATGTTATCCCTCGCTGGCGTCGACCGTAATCATGGATCTGACCGTCGAGGCCGAGGCTTTCGGCGCGGCGATCCGTTTTGCGGAGGACGACGTGCCCAACGTCGAGGGGCGTCTGGTGTCCGATCGTGCGCAGATCGAAGCGCTGGCCGTACCGTCGCTCGATGCCGGACGCGTGCCGGAGTATCTGAAGGCCAACGAACGCATCGCACGGGAGTCGGATAGGCCCGTGCTGAGCGGCTGCATCGGTCCCTATTCGCTGGCCGGGAGGCTCTACGATATGTCGGAGATCATGATGGGGATCTATATCGACCCCGACACGATCCGGCTGTTGCTGGAGAAGTGCACGCAGTTCATTGCGGCATACTGCGAGGCGCTGAAACGAACCGGAGCCAACGGCGTAGTGATCGCCGAGCCGGCCGCCGGGCTCCTTTCCGACGATGCCTGCCGGGAGTTCTCCTCGGTCTATGTCCGCCGGATCGTCGAGCGGGTGCAGGACGACCGTTTCGCCGTCATCCTGCACAATTGCGGCAACACGGGGCAGTGCACCGCGGCGATGGTCGCCACGGGGGCCGCGGGATACCATTTCGGAAACGGCATGGACATGATGTCGGCGTTGCGCGACTGTCCGCCGGAGACGCTGGTGATGGGCAACATCGACCCCGTTTCGCTCTTCAAGATGGGGACGCCCGAAGCGGTGTACGGAGCCGCGACCGCTTTGTTGAGCGGTGCGGCCGGATATCCCAATTTCGTCCTTTCGTCGGGCTGCGATACACCTCCCGGGGTACCGCAGGCCAATATCGACGCTTTCTACCGGGCCGTTGCCGATTTTAATCGCGAACAATGATGATCGAACGTTATTATCACGAGGCGGAGGGGTACGAACCTTTCCTGATTAGCGACGGATGGCAGGTCGCGCAACTCAATTATCTGCCCGGACACGGGCTGGACGATATGGACGATGTGGAGGTGCACCGACGCACCGACGAGGCGTTCGTCCTTTTCGCCGGAACAGCCGTGCTGGTGGCCGCCGAGATCGGCGCAGAGGGGGTGTCGTTCGAATGCGTGCGTATGACGCTCGGTGTTACCTACAACATCCCGGCCGGCGTGTGGCACAACATCGGCATGTCGCACGACGCGCGGATGATCATCGTCGAGCGGAGCCGTACGCATCTCGACGACTGTTTCCATCGCCCGCTGTGCGATACGGAGGCGGACGAACTGCGCGCGGCGGTGGCCGAGGCGCTGGTGACGGAATGCCTATGCCACTGAATCTCGTCGTATGCGGTTTTCTCGGGAGCGGGAAAACGACACTGATCCGACATGTCGTGCGCGAGGTGCTGGCACCCCGGCGGATCGTCGTCGTGGAGAACGAATCGGGGCGCGAGACGGTCGACGGTGCCTACCTTCGCGACGGCGGCGTGAAGGTCGTGGATCTGCGGGCCGGATGCGTGTGCTGTACGTTGCGGGGCGAACTGGCGGGGACGATGGCGCGTATCTGTGCCGATTACAGCCCCGACTGCATCATCCTCGAGCCGTCGGGTCTGGGCGATCTGGCGGACCTGCTCCGCATTCCGGGGTTCGAACCCGACGGTGTGGTGATGCTGGTGGATGTGGCGCGTTTCGACATGCTGCTGGCATTGAATCGCGACCATTATCTTCGCCAGTTCCGGCTCTCCCCGGTGATCGTGCTGACCCATACGGACCGGGCCGTGCGTCGGCTGGTCGATCGGGTGCGGGACGAGCTGGAACGGATCAATCCCCGGGCGCTGGTCGTCGAGCGTGGCGATGCGCTCGATGCCGGATGGTGGCTCGGTACCGTCCCCGAACGCTATGCCCGATTTCGGACCTTTTTTCCTGTATCGTCTGCCCGGGGGCCGCGTTTCGTATCGGAGACCTTCCCGATTGTTGGGACGGTCGTTCGTCCCGGTCGACTCGAGGCGTTGTTCTCCCGTCTTGCGGACAGAGCGCTGCGGCCCGTGCGGGCGAAAGGATGTCTGCCGGGCGAAACGGGATGGACGAAGGTCGACTGGCTCGATTCCGGCGATCCGGAGTGCGCTCCGCTTGCCGAAGCCCCCGCGTGCGGCGGGTTTCTGACCTGTTGGTGGGTCGATGACGGCCGTGGCGAGACGATAATAGAAGATGTACGTGAACTGTTGAATGACCGGATCGATGGAACGGAATGAATGGATGGCCGCCCGAGAGCTGTCGCTTATCGTGCAGGACCTTGCGTTTTCTCCGGCGGAACTATGGGCCGCATTGGGGTATGGAGAGGCGGAGCCGGGATCCGAGGTGCGGAAGATCGCGGAGCGTCTGACTGTTGAGGCGTATGCCGTATGCCGTCCCCAGCTGGGGTTTCGGATCGTGGAAGGGCGTGTCGACCGGCAACGGTTGACGCTGGAGGGTGCCGATTTCGAACCCGGGGCGATTATCGCGGCGCAGCTGCGCAAGGGGAGCTGTTTCGCCATTCTTGTCGCCAGTGTCGGGGCCGAGATGGATGCCTGGTTGCACGAGCTGCGCGAAGGGGAAGATATCGTGGCGGCGTATGTCGCGGATGCGTTGGGCTCGGTGATGGCCGAAGCGATCGTGGGTCGCGGATTGGACCGGCTCGAACGGCATGCGGCCTTGGAAGGGTTGCGGATCACGAACTCCTATAGCCCGGGATATTGCGGGTGGAGCGTTGCCGAGCAACATGCATTGTTCAGCCTCCTGCCGGCGAACTTCTGCGGTGTGCGGCTCTGCGAATCAGGGTTGATGCTGCCGATCAAGTCAGTCAGTGCGGTGGTCGGTCTGGGCGTCGATGCCGAGCGCCGCGACTACGGATGCGCTCTTTGCCGGAAGCGGGATTGTTATAAGCGGCGGACGGGCAATTGAATTCCCTGAATGACGGGCCGGCGACTTGCGGCGATCAGAATGAAGACCATAAAACAATAGCGGCTATGACGATGCACCCCGTAAGACAGCCGCTCCCACTATTGGGAGGCTGCGGACTGCTTCGGCGACGAGGCGGTTCGTCATCGTTGAAAAGCAGGTCGTATTTGACGATATCGTCGAAGTCGTCGAAATCCATAGCAATACAAATATAGCGATTTTTAGGAAAAACAATCCGATCCATGGCTTTTCTATTCGTTCGGATTGGTTGAATGAATCGGATTTAATACCTTTGAGAAGTGATGGTATAACATTTTGCGTGTGTGTACAATGTTTCCCGGTGCGCTCAACCCCGGCATGTGTTGTAATCCCCGGCATTCGGATTATATAACGAAATGTTTTTGAGGTGCAGGTCGGCATTGCCTGTGATCCTCGAGAACAACACCTGCTCCCAAAAGTTGACGACGTCCGGTTTCGGGGCAGAGGAGTGGCGCAGAATCGTTTTGGCGATTTACTCGTAGGAACCTGAATTTTTGTATTTGTGTTCGGTCGGTCGGAGAGTTGGCCGGATTTTCTTTCTTTACATTGGGGCTAATTTCGCCTTATCTATCCCGAATTTTGTTAACACACGTCAACTAATGTGTCGCTGTGACATTCGGGCTAACCGTGAATTTCCGTTGCGGTAGAAATAGGATAGAAAAATATGGATAAAAACCGTTACCTCCAAATACGGACTGGAAAGTGCTAAAATAGTAAAGTCGCTGTATTTCAGCGACTTTATTCTAAATGGTTATGGTTGCTTATGGCTGTTTACAAGCCATCACTTGCCGATGCAGAACTTCGAGAAGATATGGCCGAGGACTTCGTCGGTGGCGATCGAGCCGCGGGAGGTGATGGAGCCCAGGGCGCGGATGACCGGTCGGATCTCTTCGCTCAGCAGGTCGGCGGGCAGGTCGGAGCCGAGGGCATCGAGGGCGGCTGTGAGGGCCTCCCGCGCCTCGGTGAGCGCCTCGTAGTGGCGGCCGTGGGAGACGACGGCGTCGCCGTGGTAGAGCGCCGAGGTGTCGACGTTCCTGCGGAGGGCGTTCCGGAGGGTTTCGATTCCGGTTCCCTGCCGGGCGGAGATGGCGATGGCATCGGCGGGCAGGGGCAGGCCGGGGACGAGGTCGATTTTGTTGACGACGGTCAGCAGGCGCTGTTCGCGGCGCAGCGTGAGCCGGGGGGCGGGTTGCGATGGCGCACAGGAGGCGGTTGCCGCATCGTTCTCCTGCGGCAGGGCGATGCGGTCTCGGTCGAAGCACGATGTCGCGGTTTGCAGGGCGTCGTCGGCGTTGCTTGTGGTGTCGTTCTCCTGCGGCGGGGCGATGCGGTATCGGTCGAAGCACGATGTCGCGGATTGCGGGACGTCATCGGCGTTGCTGGCGGTGTCGTTCTCCTGCTGCGGGGCGATACGGTCGAGGTACGATGTCGCGGATTGCGGGGCATCGTCGGCGTTGCTTGCGGTGTCGTTCACCTGCTGCGGGGCGATGCGGTCTCGGTCGAGGTCCGATGCCGCGGTTTGCGGGGCGTCGTCGCCGGAGCGTCCGGAGGCGTTCTTCTCCGGCAGGGGTGCCTCCCCGGTCCGGGCGATGTCGCTGATGCAAAGGCTGTCGAGGGGCATGCCGGAGGCGTGGTCGGGATGGCGGGCAGAGCGGTTTGCGGAACAGCTGTCGGGGGCGCTGTCGCGGAGATCGGAGGAATCGCAGCCGAGAGGGGCCCCCGGCGCGAAATCGCTGCCCGGCGATCCGATGCAGGCGCCGGGCAGAGCCCGTTTGCCGTCCCGGGCGTTGTCGCGGTTCCCCGAATCACGGTCGAGCTGCGTTGCGTCGAGGAGCCGCACGATGATCGCAGCCCGGTCGATCGCATCCATCGTGCGGGCGATGCCCATGCGTTCGAGCCGGTCGTCGGTGGCGTGGATGCCTGCCGTGTCGAGAAAGCGGAAGAGTACGCCGTCGATCGTCACGCGCTCCTCGATGACATCGCGCGTGGTTCCCGCGATCTCGGAGACCATCGCCCGGTCGTCGCCCGCCAGGCGGTTGAGCAGCGTCGATTTTCCGGCGTTGGGGGCGCCGACGATCGCCACGGCGACCCCCTCGCGCAGGGCGTTGCCCAGGGCGAAGGTGCTGCGCAGGGCGTCGATCTCGGCGCCGATACGCTCCATCGTGCGGCGCAGTTCGCCGCGGTCGGCGAACGTTACGTCCTCCTCCGAGAAGTCGAGTTCGAGTTCGAGCAGCGCCGTGAGCCGCAGCAGCTCGTCGCGCAGCGTGTCGAGCGCCGCCGAGTAGCTGCCGCGCATCTGCGTCGAGGCCAGCGTGTGGGCCGCGCGCGACGACGAGGCGATCAGGTCGGCGACCGCTTCGGCCTGCGAGAGGTCCATCTTGCCGGCCAGGTAGGCGCGCAGCGTGAATTCGCCCGGCGAGGCCATGCGGCATCCGGCGCCGATGAGCAGGCGCAGGAGTTCGGATACGATGTAGGAGGAGCCGTGGCACGAGATCTCTGCGGCATCCTCGCCCGTGTAGGAGTGGGGAGCGCGGAAGACGGTGGCCAGCACGTCGTCGACGGTCCTTTCGCCGTCGACGATGCGGCCGTAGTGGACCGTGTAGCCTTCGGCCTCGGCCAGCGGCCGGCGCCCGCGGAAGATGCGGTCGCAGCAGGCGAGGGCCTCCGCGCCGCTGATGCGGACGACGGCCAGCGCACCGCCGGGAGCGGTGGCCGGAGCGACGATGGTATCTCGGTCGGCGAGCATCGGCGGCGGGATCAGTTGGCCGAGACGCGGAGCCGCTGTCCGATACGGAGCTTGCGGGCATCCTTGATGCCGTTCCAGCGCATGAGCTGCGTCGTGGTCACGTGGTAACGCCGCGCAATGGCCCCCAGCGTGTCGCCGTTCTTGACCTTGTAGTAGGTCCCGCCGGCCGGCTGCGTCCGTTTCTTGTCGAGATTGGCCGGGTCGAGGTACTCCTTGAGATAGAGCGAATCCTTGCCGCGGATCTCCTCCTCGCGGGCGATGTAGTCGGCGATGTTGCGCTGCGGGAGCACCAGGACGTAGGGCTTGGTCGTCGCGGGAATGATGTCGAGCTTGTATTGCGGATTGAGCAGCCGGAGCGTCTTCATCGGCACGTCGATCGTCGAGGCGATCTGTTCGAGGTGGGTCAGGCGGGCGACGTGCACCGTGTCGACCGAGAGCGGAACGGGCGTCTCGGCGGGCTCGATGTCGTGCTGGCGGTGGTAGGCGTAGGCGTAGGAGGCGCCGATGAAGGCGGGGACGTAGCCGCGCGTCTCGCGCGGGAGGAAGTCGTAGATCTCCCAGAAGGTCTTGCCGCCCGAGCGGGCGATCGCCTTGTTGACGTTGCCCGGGCCGCAGTTGTAGGCGGCGATGGCCAGCGTCCAGTCGTGGTAGATGGCGTAGAGATCCTTCAGGTAGCGGCAGGCGGCCTGCGTGGAGCGGATCGGGTCGCGCCGCTCGTCGACCAGCGAGTTGACTTCGAGCCCGTAGCTGCGCCCCGTCACGGGCATGAACTGCCACAGCCCCGCGGCGCCGGCGCGCGAGGTGGCGCCGGGCTGGAGGGCCGACTCGATGATCGGCAGGGCCCGCAGCTCGACCGGCAGTTCGGCCTTGATGAGCTCCTCCTCGATGAGCGGGAAGTAGTACTTCGACAGCCCGAGGATGCGGCTGATGAGTCCGTCGCGCCGCGACGTGTAGCGGGCGATGTATCCCTTCACGATGTCGTTGTAGGGCAGCGGGACGGGCGAGACGAGCGCTCGCAGCCGCCCGGCGTAGAGCGAGTCGGGCGTGGTGTCGGCGACGGGAAGGGTGTCGGCGAGGATGTAGCGCTCGAAGAATTCGTCGTAGGTGTCGTGCCGCTGACGTTCGCGCCATACGGCGACCAGCGAGTCGACCTGCTGCGGGGTGAGCCCCAGCGTCAGGTCGTTCACTTCGGGTTCGGGCTCGGGGGCCGCGACGGGAGGATCGGCCGGCTCGGGGCACGTCTCGACCGCGGGTGCGGCCTGTTCGGCGACGACTTCGGTGCGGTTGCGTTTCTTTTTCCGCTCCTTGCGGGGCTGCCGGTCGGAGGCGGAGGCGGTGGTGGCGCCGAGCAGCGCGGCGAGGAGCAGGCAGAGTAGGCTTCTCATGGTCAGAAGTTGATGCTGAGGTTAAATCCGAATACGGGGCGGTTGGAGCCCTGCGCCGGAACGAAGGTATAGTCGACCAGCGGTTCGAGGTTCATCGACAGATCGTCCGATATGTCGTAGTCCTGGAGGTGGGCGTCGACGTGGGCGTCGATGATCTGGATGATGTAGAGCGCGCCGGTGACGATGATGCAGAGGTCGCGGTTGCGGCGGAAGTTGTTGCGCAGGTCGCGCAGGTAGCTCGCCGAATAGCGGCCGTTGAACTCGTCGGTGGGCCCGTCGGGGTAGAGATCGCGGTTGTTCTCATAGTCGGCCACGAGGCCGTAGGCCTTCTTGAAGCGCTGGTAGCCGCGGTTGTTCCAGTCGATGCAGTAGATCATCGAGGCGAAGCCGCCGATGACGAAGGGCACCTTCCAGTAGCTGCGGTTGTAGATCTGGCCGGCGCCGGGGAAGATGCAGGAGAGCGTGGTGGCCTTCTTCACGCGCGAGACGTCGTTGGTGTGGTAGCTCACCGCGGCGTCGCCGATCGAGTAGATGTAGGAGGCGAGCGTCACGCCCAGGTAGATCTGGCGGCGGGTGTTGCTGCGGATCATGCGCTCCTGGAGTGCGTCGAGCTCGGGCGTGCGCACCAGGCTGCGGTCGGTGTAGGCCTCGTAGGCGCGCTTGAGGGGTTTGTAGCGGTTGTTCTCGTGGATGAAGAGCGCCAGACCGGCACCCATCGCGCCGTAGAAGACGGGCAGTTTCCAGTATTGCTTGTTGTAGATCTGGCCGTAACCGGGCAGCACGGCCGAGAGCCATGTCACCTTGGAGATCCCCATCGAATCGCTCATGAGCCACCCCTTGCGGAAAATCTTGCGCTCGGCGACCCGGTCGAATGCGGGATCGGCGTAGCGGCGTGCGGCGAGGGAGTCGAGCAGGGCGGGGTCGGCATCGGTGCGTGCGGCGGCGATCCGGGCCGAGTCGACGACGTAGTGGGCGCGGCCGATCGAGTCGAACTCCCGTGCGAAGGCCTCCGTGCGCAGCGAGTCGAGGCGCCGGCGTACCGAGTCGGGCCGCTCGATCTGTCCGCTGCGCACGAGCGTGCGGCTGCTGCGGGGCAACTGCGCACGGGCCGGCGCGCCGGCCGCGAGGAGCAGCGTCGCTGCGAGCAGGTAACTCAGGAGCCTTGCCACGTCGGAAGTGAGGTTAGCCGCGCTCGGAGAGGCGGGCGATGAAACGCTCGATGTCCTTGTCGTCGGCGAAACCGATGGTGATGCGGCCGCCGCCGTTCTTCGACCGCTTGATCGCGATCTCCTGCGAGAAGAGCCCTTCGAGGTGTTCGACCAGGCGCGAGTAGCTCTCGGGGTACTCCTCCTCTTCGGCCGGCGCGGCCGGTGCCGGGGCGGTCAGGGCGCGGACCGTCTCTTCGATCTGACGCACCGAGAGTCCCTTCTTGATGCAGCGCTTGAGCAGCCGCAGCTGCTCCTCCGCCGGAGCTCCGGCGATCGCCTTGGCGTGACCCATCGAGATGAGCCCCTCCTTGAGCGCCAGCTGCACTTCGTCGGGCAGTTTCAGCAGGCGCAGGTAGTTCGATACCGACGAGCGCTTCTTGCCCACGCGCTCCGAGAGGGCGTCCTGCGTGAGGTGGCACTCGTCGATCAGCCGCTGCATGCCCAGGGCGATCTCGATGGCGTTGAGGTCCTGACGCTGGATGTTCTCCACCAGCGCCATGGCGTGGAGGCTCTCGTCGTCGGCCTCGCGGATGTAGGCCGGCAGGGTCTTCAGGTCGGCGCGCTGCGCGGCCCGCCAGCGGCGTTCGCCGCTGATGAGGATGTAGCGGCCCTCGCCCGCGGGTTTGACCGTCACGGGCTGGATCACGCCCAGCTGGCGGATCGAGTCGGCCAGCTCGTCGAGCGCCTCCTCGTCGAACTGCGTGCGGGGCTGCGTGGGGTTGGGGATGATCGCCGCGATGTCGATCTCGTCCATATGGCTCATGGGGCGCAGGCGTACGTCGATCTTCTCGGTGCCGAAGATGGCGTCGAGGCCGCGGCCTAATCCCTTCTGCGATTTCATGGATTGCGTGTTTTTTTGAGGTTTGCGGGTTGTGCTGTCGGGGTGCCTCTCACTGGCGGTTGCGTTTGAGGAACTCGCGCGCCAGGGCCAAGTAGCTTTCCGAGCCGATGGCCGTCGCGTCGTAGAGCACCACGGGCTTGCCGTGCGAGGGGGCCTCGCCCAGGCGGATGTTGCGCTGGATCACCGTGTCGTAGGTCAGCTGCCCGAAGTGGTTGCGCACCTCGTTGACCACCTGGTTGTTGAGGCGGTTGCGCATGTACATCGTCAGCAGGAAGCCTTCGATGTCGAGCGCGGGGTTGAGCGATGACTTGACCTTGCGGATCGTGTTGAGCAGTTTCGACAGCCCTTCGAGCGCGAGGTACTCGCACTGCACGGGGATGAGCACCGTGTCGGCCGCCGTGAGGATGTTGAGCGTGGTGTAGCCCAGCGAGGGCGAGCAGTCGATGAAGACGTAGTCGTAGCGGTCGCGCACGCGGTCGACGATGCGTTTCATGACGAAATGCGCCTGGTCCATCTTCGACAGTTCGGTGTCGGCCGCCACCAGGTCGATCGACGAGGGGAGCAGGTCGAGGTTTCGGACCTCCTCGCAGCTGAGGATCACCTCCTCGGGCTGCTTCTCTCCGGTCAGGCAGGCGTAGATGCCCTCCAGGTTGATGTCGAAGCCCAGCCCCGAGGTGGCGTTGGCCTGCGGGTCGGCGTCGAGCAGCAGTACCTTTTTGCCCAGCAGCGCCAGCGACGCCGCGAGGTTGATGGCCGTGGTGGTTTTGCCCACGCCTCCTTTCTGATTCGCCAGTGCGATAACTTTTGCCATGTTTTCGGTAGAGGATAATAATCGGGCAAATTTAAGGATTTTAAATGGAAATCCGAAACCGATGCCGAAAAATGCGTACCTTTGACACCCTAACCGATCCGAACGAGAGACCCATGCACGCAGAGAGACATGCAGAGAGACACGACGATGCGCCGACGCTCCGCGCCGGGCGGACCGAAGCCGGAGGCCGGCCCTTTCCCTCGACGGGCGATCTGCTGGCGCTGATGGGGATTTTTCTGGCGGCGAACCTCGCGACGGGGGCCGTCGCGGGGCTGGTCCGTCTGTCCGTGGGCGGGGCGGCCGAACCCGATGCCGGGCGGGCGGGGCTGTCGCTGGCCGTGACCTATGCCGTCTCGATGACGCTCACGCTGGGCGGGACGCTCCTCTACCGGCGCGTGCGCGGCGGCCGGGGGTCGCTGGCCCGCTTCTCGGCCCGGGGGCTCGACCCCGCGGTGCTGGGGCGGGCCTTCCTGCTGATGCTCTCCGTGGGGATCGTCATCGAGCCGCTCACGGCGCACCTGCCCGGGCCGCCCTACGAGGCGATGGGGCGCGGCGCGTGGACCTTCGCGGCGCTGGCGGTGCTGGCTCCGCTGTTCGAGGAGCTGCTCTGCCGCGGCGTGGTGCTCGAAGCCGTGCGATCCCGTCACGGGGCGGTGCGGGCATGGCTGGTCTCGTCGCTCTTTTTCGGTGTCATGCACCTTTATCCGGCCCAGGCCGTGGGGGCCTTTGCCATCGGGCTGGTGCTCGGGGCGGTCTGCCTCTCCACCGGCTCGCTGTGGGGCGCCGTGGCGCTCCACGCGCTCAACAACGCCCTGGCCTATGCGCTGATGACGGCCGGGTATGCCGACGCCACCTTCGCCGACGTGATCGGCGACCGGCGGGTCTACGCGCTTCTCTATGCCGCGGCGCTGGCGCTGGTTCTCCTCTCGGTGCGGAGGATCCGCGCCGTGCTCCGGCGTCTCGATGCCGCCGATAAAAATCGGGAGGCGGCGTAATAAACGCTCTCCGCTTGCGTTTATTAAAGGTAAAAAACGTATCTTTGCCCTTCGGATATGAAACGATCGGTCCACATACTCGTCGTCGTCGCGGCCCTCGTGCTGGCGGCCTGCCGGGAGATGCCCCGCTATTTCGCCGGCGAGCGGACGCTGGCCCGCGCCGGAGGGCGCGAGCTGAAACTCGACGACGTGCGCTCGGCCGTGCCCGAGAGCCTCTCGGGCGACGACAGCGCGGCTTTCCTGCGCGTCTACATCGACCGCTGGGTGCGCAAGCAGCTCAAGCTGGAGGAGGCCGAGGAGCTCTTCTCGTCGTCGGAGGCCGACATCGACCGCATGGTCGAGGAGTACCGCCAGGCGCTGCTCGTGCGGCGGTTGGACCAGCACTATGTCGACCGCGAGATCGACACGCTCTTCACCCAGGAGGAGATCGCCTCCTACTACAACGCCCACAAGGCCGACTTCCGTTCCGACCGCACGCTGGTCAAGGGGCGCATCGTCCAGTTCCAGGAGGGGGCGCGCCAGAGCCGCAAGCTCAAGGAGCTGCTCGGGGCGTCGACCGAGACGGCCGACCGCGACCTGGCGGACCTCTGCGCCAAGAACGGCTTCACGCTCACCGACTGCCGCGATAAGTGGGTCGATTTCTCGGAGTTTCTGAGCTACCTGCCCATCCTGCGGTCGCAGAATTACGACGCCTCGCTCGCGTCGCGGGCCGTGCAGGAGATGCGCGACAGCCGGTCGCACTACTACTACCGGATCACCGAGGTGCGGCGCCCGGGCGAGACCATCCCCCTCGAACTGCTGCGCCCGACCATCCGCCGCATCCTCTTCAACCAGCGCCAGGGCGAGATCATCCGCCGTCACGAGCAGGAGCTCTACGACCGGGCCGTCGAGGCGCGGCGCGTGCGGATCTTCGTCGAGTCGCAGCCCGGCGAATCCCAGACCGAAATAAACGAATAAACCGATATGATGCAACGCAAGAAGACGATCTTACTGGCGGCGCTCGTCCTGCTCTGCGCAGGGGCGTTCGCGCAGAAACGACAGGTGATGCTCGACAGGGTGGTCGCCGTGGTGGGCAACTCGTCGATCCTCTACTCGGAGGTGGACGAGGCGGCCCGGCGCCTGGTGGCCGAACGCCGTCAGATGGGCTACACCTCCGACCGCGATCCGATGAACGAGGCGCTCGAAGAGCTCATGACGCAGAAGCTGCTCTACAACCAGGGGCAGATCGACTCGGTGACGGTCAACGAGGTCGATATCGCCTCGCGCGTCGACGACCAGGTGCAGCTGATGGTCGACGAGGCGGGCTCGATCACCGAGCTGGAGGCGCGCCACCATATGGCCATCTACAACATCCGCGAGATGATGCGCCGCCGCTATGTCGAGCAGGCCTACGCCATGTCGATGCAGAGCGAGGTGATGGGCAAGGTGACGGTGGTCCCCGGCGAGGTTGAGCGCTACTTCAAGTCGCTCGCCAA
This sequence comes from uncultured Alistipes sp., assembly GCA_947364365.1. GTDB lineage: Bacteria > Bacteroidota > Bacteroidia > Bacteroidales > Rikenellaceae > Alistipes. Next base: position 16,439 of record CANASP010000005.1, on the reverse strand, counting down.
GGACGACCTGCCGATCATCCCCGTGCAGTATGTCTACGCCCAGATCACCAAATACCCCAAGACGATCACCGAGGCCAAGCAGCGCACGCGCGAGCGGCTGGTGGACATGCGCGAGCGCGTCATCACGGGCAAGGCCCGCTTCGAGAACCTCGCCCGCATGTATTCGCAGGACGGCACGGCCATGCGCGGCGGCGAGATGGAGCCGTCGACCCTCTCGCAGCTCGACCAGGCGTTCGGCGCGGCGCTCGAGATGCTCCGGCCCGGGCAGATCTCCGAGGTGGTCGAGTCGCAGTACGGCTACCACATCATCGAGCTGCTCGACAAGCGCGGCCAGCTCTACCACTTCCGCCACATCCTCCTGCGTCCGGTCTTTACCGACGCCGAGCTGGGCGAGACGGCCAACCAGCTCGACAGCATCGCCCGTCTGATCCGTGCGGATTCGATCACCTTCGAGGCGGCGGCGCTCAAACACTCCGACGACGCGGGGTCGAAGATGAACGGCGGTATCGTCTCGAACCACGACCTGCTGGAACACTCGATGGAGGCCTCGGCCCGCCTGACGGTGACCAAGTTCCTCGAGGAGGACTTCGCCCGTTTCCGCGGTCTGGACGACTATCACCACCTCACGCGCCTGAAGCCCGGCGAGATCTCGGAGGCCTTCCTCACCGAGGACCTGCTGCGCAACCAGCTGGCCAAGATCGTCAAGCTGGTGGAGGTGATTCCCGCCCATGCGGCCTCGCTCAACGAGGACTACCTGCGGCTGGAGGAGATGGCGCTCAACGACAAGAGCCAGCGCGTCTTCCGCGAGTGGCTCGACAAGAAGATCCGTTCGATGTACGTCTACATCGATCCCGAGTTCCGCGGCGGCGAGTTCGAAAACGAAAACTGGGTGAAGTAGTCCGTGCGCCGGTTGCTCTCCATAGCGATCCTCGCCCTCGCGGCGTGGGGCATCCTCGCGGCCCGTCCGGGTCGCGGGCCGTTGCGTCAGGCCCCTTCGGAGCCGGCCGCCGGAGCCTCCGCTGACGCTGCTCCGGGCCGTCCGCGGCTGGTCGACACCAAGTCGGACATCATGGGACCGGTGGCTCCCGGCGACTCGGTGATCTTCATGGTGCGCAATTTCGCCGCCCAGCACAACGGCGCGGTCATCACCTGCGACAGCGCCGTGCGCTATTCCGACTACCGCATCGAGTTTTTCGGCAACGTCCTCATCAACAAGAACACGACCTATATCTACGGTGACCGTGCCCTCTACGACGGCGAAGCGAACGAGGCGCGGATCTTCTCCGAGCTGGTCAAGGTCGTCGACGGCGAGGCGACGCTCTACACTCGCGAGTTCCGGTTCAACACGCTCGACAACGTGGGCGAGTTCGGCGGGGGCGGCGTGGCGACCAACCGCGACAACCGGCTCGAAGCGCAGCGCGGCTACTACCGTGCCGACACGAAGGAACTCGTGTGCGTGGGCGAGGTGGAGATGCGCAACGAGCAGTACGAGCTGCGCGGCGACTCGGTGATCTACGACATGGAGGGCGACAACGCCTACTTCTTCGACCGCACCAACATCTGGAACAGCGACGGCGACTACCTGTATGCCGACCGGGGCGAGTACCGCAAGGCCGACACGCTCTACATCGTGCGGCGCAACGGCTACCTGCTCACCGAGAAGCAGGAGCTGTGGAGCGACAGCATCGATTTCTACCGCATGCGCAACCGCGTGGTGCTGCGTCACGACATCCAGATCGACGACACGGAGCACAAGGTGCTCTCTTTCGGCGACTACGGCGAGTATTGGAAAGAGCCGGGCGATGCGCTGCTCACGCTGCGCCCCTCGGTGGTGAGCTACGACCTCTCGCAGAGTCCCGACTCGCTCTACATGCGGGCCGATACGATCTATCTGTTCACGCTTTTCCCCGGGCGCGACGCCGCCGACCCGCTGCGTGCGGCCGGGACGCCGGATGCCGACGGGCCGCGCGACAGCCTCGACGCGCTGCCCCGCCCGATACCGCCGGCCGACCGTCCGGCGGTCGGCCCTGCCGGCGTGGCGACCGACTCGGTGAGCCGGATCGTCGTCGACTCGGTGGCCCGGATCGCGGCCGACGCGGGGGAGATGCCGACGACCGATTCGTTCGCCGCACCGGCCGTCGCCGCCGACACCGTGCGCCTGACCCCCGCCCAACAACGGGAGCGGCAGCGTGCCGAGGCGGAAAAGGCGCGCGCGGCCCGTCGGAAAGCGGCGGCCGCGGCGAAAAAGGAACAGCTGGAGCGGATCGCGGCGGCCCGTCGCGAGAAGCGCATCGCCAAGCTCGAAGCGCAGAAGCGCCGCGAGGAGGAGCGCGCCCGCAAGCGCACGGAGGCGTTGCGGCGCAAGGGCCGCCTGGCGGAGACCGACAGCCTGACCGCCGCGGAGGAGACGCTGTCGGCGACCGATTCGCTCGCGGCCGATACGCTCGCATGGAGACGGGGCGACCTGCCGACCGACGCGCCTCTGGCGGTGGCCGACTCGGTGCCCGGCGCCGACTCGCTCGCCCTGTCGGCCGACACGCTCTATCGGCTGGTCAAGGGGTACCGTGACGTGAGGATCTATCGCTCGGACTTTCAGGCCGTGTGCGATTCGCTGACGGCGTTGAGTCTCGACTCGACGCTCCACCTCTATATCGCCCCCGTCATCTGGAACGGCGAGAACCAGATCACCTCCGAGGTGATGGATGTCTACACCGCCTCCCGGCAGCTGACGCGTGCCGAGTTCGTGGGGGCGCCGATGATGGTCTCGCGTATCGATTCGCTCCATTTCAACCAGATCGCGGGCAAGCGCATGACCGCCTTCTTCCGCGACAACCGCATCCACCGCAACGATGTCAACGGCAACGTGCGCACGATCTATTTCGTCGAGGACGGCGAGCCTGCCGAGGTGACGATGATGGCCACGGTCGAGAGCGGCGATGCCTCGTTCTACATCGAGGAGAACCAGGTGGTGTGGATCGTCTACCGCAACCAGATCGAGGATCGGTTCTTCCCGCTCGACCAGATCCCCGAGACGCAGGAACTCCGCCTCAAGGGCTTCTCGTGGCAGAGCGACCGCCGTCCCGTGCGCGAGGAGGTCTTCGATAGGCGGATCCGCCCCTCCGAACGGGCGGCGCGCGGCGAACTGCCCCGCCCGACCTTCCCCATCATGGAGCGTTTCGAGGCGCTCAAGCGGCAACTTGTCGAGGAGCGCCGGTGGTCGGATCGCCGGGACGAGGTCGACCAGCCCACCGTGGAGTGGATGCGCGACCTGGGCTTCGAGGTGGGGCAGCCGCGCGACGAAGGACCGAAATTCTGATTTCATCCATCCCATGAACAGCGACAACGCCTCCGAACTGTTTCCCGTCGTCGACGAGCAGGGCTCCGTCGTCGGATGCGCCACGCGCGGAGCGTGCCACGGCGGTGCGATGCTGCTCCACCCGGTGGTTCATCTCCACCTCTTCAACGGCCGCGGCGAACTCTACCTCCAGCGCCGTCCGCTGTGGAAGGATATCCAGCCCGGGCGGTGGGATACGGCCGTGGGCGGCCATGTGGCGTGGGGCGAAGGGATCGAAGAGGCGCTGCGGCGCGAGGCGCGCGAGGAGCTGGGCGTCGAGGGGTTCGAGGCCGAGCATGTCGCTACCTACGTCTTCCGCTCGGAGCGCGAACGGGAGCTGGTCTATGTCTTCCGCACCCGCTACGACGGGCCCGTCGCACCGAGCGACGAGCTCGACGGCGGCCGCTTCTGGTCGCCCGAAGCGATCCGCCGGGCGCTCGGCCGCGATATCCTGACGCCCAATTTCGAGGGCGAGGTCGGGCGTGTGCTGGCGCTTTAGCCCGGCGGATGCGTCGCGGCCGCTCCGACGACCGGCCGCTCCGACGACCGGCCGCCTCGACGGCCGACGACCGCAATAATCCCGACGACCGACCGTTTTGTTACCGATAATTTCCCGACCTATGCAATCGATGCTTGAATCCTGGGCCGAAAGGCTGCTCGACCGACTCGGCGCCACCTCGGCGCAACATGCCAGCTGGGACCGCTGGGTGGCGATCGCCCTGGTCCTCCTCGCGGTCGTCGTTTTCGACTACCTCTGCCGCAAGATCGTCGTCTTTCTGGTGCGGCGCGCCGTGCTGCGCACCCGTGCGCAGTGGGACGACGAGCTGTTCAGCGTCGACGTGCTGGCCCGCGGCTGCCGCATCGTGAGCGCCATGTTGCTGGTGATCGTGCTGCCGATTCTGTTCGACAGCGCCTCGGAGCTCCATAAACTCATCGGACGGCTGGTGCAGTCCTACCTGGTCCTGACGGTTTTTCTCTTCGTCAACGCCCTGCTGCGGGCGCTGTTCCGCATCGTCTCGGCGCGTCCCGCGTGGCGCAACAAGCCCATCAAGGGGTTGCGGCAGACGGCCCAGGGCATCGCGGCGCTGGTCAGCGGCGTGGTGATCGTGTCGATTCTTCTCGACAAGTCGCCCGCGAGCTTCCTGGCCGGATTGAGCGCCTCGGCGGCCGTCGTGCTGCTGATCTTCCGCGACAGCATTCTCGGCTTCGTCTCGGGCATCCAGCTCTCGGCCAACGATATGTTGAAGGTCGGCGACTGGATCACGATGCCCAAGTACGGCGCCGACGGCACGGTCGTCGAGGTGACGCTCACCACCGTCAAGGTGCGCAACTGGGACAATACGATCACGACGCTGCCGCCCTACGTGCTGGTGAGCGATTCGTTTCAGAACTGGCAGGCGATGCGCGATTCGGGCGGGCGGCGCGTGATGCGCGCGATCCAGATCGACATGACCAGCGTCGGCTTCTGCTCGCCCGAGCTCGCGGCGGAGTTCGGCGGCCTGCCTGCCGTGGCCGACTACCTCCGGCGCACGGAGCGCACCGCTGCGGACTATCTGGCGGCGCATGCCGGCGATGCGGCGGCGGCCGGGCGCCTGCGGGCCACCAACCTGGGGCTTTTCCGTGCCTATCTCGTCCACTACCTGAGCGAGGTCGCACCGACCAACCGCTCGATGATCCTCATGATCCGTCAGCTGCAACCCACGGAAAACGGACTGCCGCTGCAACTCTATTTCTTTACCGATACGGTGGATTGGATCGCCTACGAGACGATCCAGTCGGAGGTGTTCGAACACCTGCTGGCCGTGATGCCCCGTTTCGGCCTGCGCCCCTTCCAGCGCCCCTCGGGCGATGACCTGGAACGGCTCGCGGCGGGCTGCGCGCAGCGGTAGCGCGCCCCTACAGGAGCAGCATCAGCACCACCTGGATGACGATCACGCGCAGGAACATGCAGACGGGGTAGACCGTAGCGTAGGAGACCGAGGGGTTGTCGCCCTCGATCGTGTCGTCGGCGTAGTTGAGCGCCATGGGGTTGGCCATGCTGCCGCAGAGCACGCCCGCGACCGATCCGAAGTCGAGCCGCAGGGCCCGGAGGCAGAAGAGCGCCGCCAGGAAGATCGGCACGACGGTCAGGACGAAGCCCAGACCGAGCCACAGCGCCCCTTCGGGCCGCATGACCGTCTCGAAGAAGTGGGCTCCGGCATCCAATCCCAGACACGCCAGATACATCGACAGTCCCAGCGCCCGCAGCATGCGGTTGGCGCTCTGCGTGGTGTAGGTCACCATGTGCAGCCGCGGGCCGAAGGTGCCGATGAGGATACCCACGACGATCGGGCCGCCGGCCAGCCCCAGCTTGACCGGAACCGATATGCCCGGGATGGCGATCGGCAGGCTGCCGACCACGAGGCCCAGGATCAACCCGATGAAGACCGCCGCGAGGTTCGGCTCGTCGAGGTTGCGCACGGCGTTGCCGAGGATCTTCTCCACGCCGCGGATCGCCTCGGCCTCGCCGACGACCGTCAGACGGTCGCCCAGCTGGAGCCGCAGGTCGGGCGTGGCGAGCAGCTGCACGCCCGAACGGTCGACGCGGCTGATGTTGATGCCGTAGTTGTTGCGCAGGCGCAGCGAGGCGAGCTTGCGGCCGTTGATCTCGGGCCGCGTGACGAGGATCGGCTGCGAGATGAGCTGGCTGTCGACCGCATTCCAGTCGATGTTCTCGCCGTTCCAGTCCTTCTGCTCCTGCTCGCCGAAGATGAGCCGCAGCGCCTCGGCGTCGGCGGGGGTGGTGATGACCAGCAGCAGGTCGCCCTGGCGCAGCGTGCGGTCGGAGGTGGGGATCGAGACCTTGCCGTCGCGCCAGCGGCGCGAGATGACGAAGTGGTGCTGGCTCAGGACGGCGATGTCGTGGATGCTCTTGTCGAAAATGGCGGGGTTGGTCACGCGGTAGCTGGCGATGAAGACGTTCTTGCGGTGCTCGGCGTCGGGTTCGGGCAGGTCCGCGGGGCGCACGAACCAGCGGCGCAGCAGCGCGAGGACGAGGATCACGCCCACGACGCCCAGCGGGTAGGTCAGCGCGCAGCTCAACGCCGCGCCGTTGGCATCGATATCCAGCTGGCGCAGGGTCTGCTGCGCGGCGCCGAGCGCCGGGGTGTTGGTCGTCGCGCCGCACAGGATGCCCGACATGTCGGGCATCGGCACGCCGCACGCGAGCGAGAGCCCCACGGCCAGCGCCGTGCCGAGCAGTACGACCCCCACGGCGGGCAGCACGAGCCGCATGCCGTCGGCGCGCAGCGAGGAGAAGAATCCCGGGCCGACCTGCAACCCCAGGGCGTAGACGAAGATCACCAGTCCGAAACTCTCGGCGTAGTCGAGCATCGCGCGGTCGAGCGACAGCCCGAGGTGGCCGGCCAGGATCCCCACGAAGAAGATGAAGGCCGTGCCGAGCGAGATGCCGAAGAGGCGTATCTTTCCCAGTCCGATACCGACGACCGATATGAGCGAGATGACTACGACGGCCTGAAGGGCCGAGTGTCCGATCAGAAGATCAGCCAACCATTCCATTTCCAAAAGGATTAGGGTGCAAAAGTAGGTATTTTTCCCGGGGCGGGAAACGAAAGGGGCGGAAATTTGAAACCCCGGAGTCGAAAAAGCCGGTCTCCTTTCGGGGACCGGCTTTTCGGGCGAAGGGTTCGCGCTGTCAGAGCCGCAGCGGTTCGCCGCGGTAGTAGTCGAGGATCTTGGCGCGGAAGACGAACTCGTATTTGGCCTGCACGAGGTCCGACTCGGCCCGCTCCATGCGGGTTTTGGCGTCGTTGAAGTCGTAGAGGGTCGAGCGGCCGGCTTCGGCCTTCTGCTCGGCGTACTCGAAGGCTGTGCGTGCCGAGGCGAGCGCCGCTTCGGCCGCGTGGTACTTGACGCGGGCGGCGTCGGCGTTGTACCACGCCTGCTCGATCTCCTTGCGCAGCGACTGCTCGGCGGCGGTCAGTGCCAGCTGCTGGTTGCGCACGGCGATCTGGGCCGTGCGGATGTTGTTGCGCGTGGCCCGGCGGTTGAAGATCGGGATGTTCATCGACACGCCGACGTACTCGCTGCTCTTGTTGCGGAACTGCGACCAGAAACTGTCGGGATCGCCGTCGTAGATGCTCGTGCCGTAGCCTCCGCTGGCCGAGATGGTGGGGTAGAGCGCCGACCGGGCGATGCGCACGTTGTTCTCCGAGCTGCGCAGGCGCAGCTGCTCGGCACGCAGATGGGGCCGCTCGTCGGCCGCCGTGGCGTAGATCTCCTCGATCGTGCCGAGGCGCGAGAGCGCCTCCAGCGAGAGGGCGTCGAAGGCGGGGATCACCACGTCGAAGCCTGCGGCGCTTTCGCGGTTGAGCGCCTGGCTCAGGCCGAGCAGCGCCAGCTGGAGGTTGTTGCGCGCCTGGGCCAGCGAGAGACGGTCGTTGGCCGCCAGGGCCTCGCTCTCGTAACGGGCCGATTCTGGCTGCTTGCCGGCCTCGACCAGCGCGCGGCTGCGCTCGACCTGTTGCTCGCTCAGCGCTGCCTGCCGCTCGGCCACGTCGACCAGCTCGCGGTTGAAAAGGACCTGGAGGTAGAGTGTCATGACATTGACTGCCACATCCTCGCGGGCGCGGCGGAGGTCCTGCACGGCGGCCGCCAGGTCGAGCTTGCCGCCCTCGATCTCGCGGTTGATGCGCAGCCCCTGGAAGATGGGCAGGCTGCCAGAGACGCCGAACGAGCCCGAGGTCTGGTTGTTGTTGCGGTAGGTGTTGTCGCTCGTCAGCGCGCGGCCGAACGAGGCGTTGCCGCTGATCGAGGCGCTGACGCTCGGCAGGCGGCTGAAGCGTGCCGTGGAGAGCGACACCTCGCTGCGTTCGACCTGCAGCGTCCGCTGGCGCACGTTGATGTTGTTCTCGATGGCGTAGTCGATGCAGTCGTTGAGCGACCACGGCGCCTCTGCGGGGCGCCCGACGGCGGCCGCGGTCTCCGCGGCCGGGACGGCCTGCGTGCCGACCGTCGTTTGGGCCGAGACGGTCGAGACGGTCGAGACGGTCGCGGCGGCAGCGATCGCCGCCGCGACGAGAAGAAGGTGGATCCGTTTCATGGCTCGTTATTTTTGCTCGGTGCGTGCGCCGCGGATCTTCTCCCCGGCGGTCACCCCTTCGGTGATTTCGATGTTGATGCCGTCGGAGAGACCGATCTTCACCTCGCGGCGCTCGAAGGTCTGCTCGTCGCTCTCTTCGGGGCTGGTGAGCACCTGCACGTAGCTCTTGTCGCCCTCGAACTCCACGCACCCCTCGGGCAGCGTCAGCACGCCCTCGCGGCTCTCGATCACCACCGAGGCGTTGGCGCTGTAACCGGCGCGGACGAATACCCCGTCGGGAATCTTCACGGCGGCCTTCACCTCGAAGAGGATGACGCCGCTCGCCTCGGTCGCCTTGGGCGAGACGTATTCGAGCGTGGCGTCGAGCTCGACGTTCTGCAGCGCGCCGATGGTGAGCTTGACGGGCATCCCTTCGCGGAGCTTGCCCACGTCCGTTTCGTCGATGTTGCCCTGGAAGAGCATGTTCGACATGTCGGCCACCGAGGCGATCGTCGTACCGTCGTTGAAGGTGTTCGACTGGATCACCGAGTTGCCGACCTTGATCGGCACGTCGAGGATCATGCCTGTGATCGTCGAGCGGATCTGGGTGTTGCTCAGCTCCTTGTAGCGGCTCGAAATGCCGTCGCGCACGATCTCGTAGCTCTCCTTGGCATTCTGCAACTCCTCTTCGGCCCGGCGCAGCGCGGTGCGTCCCTGCTCGAACTCCTCGTCCGAGACGACGCCCCGTCCGTGAAGCTGCTCGGTGCGCTCGAACTCGCGGCGTGTCTGCGAGAGGTTGAGTTCGGCCACCGTCACGCGCGATTCGGCGCTCGACAGCTGGCCCATCTCCGGCACGACCTTCACCGTGGCGAGCACCTCGCCCTGCTTGACGGTCTGTCCGGCCTCCTTGTAGACGGCCGAGATGATGCCCGAGATCTGGGGCTTGATGAGCACCTCGTCGCGCGGCTGTACCTTGCCCGTGGCCACCACATACTGGCGCAACGTGTCTACCTTGGGCTCGACGATGGCGTAGACCACCTTGACCGGGCGGGTCTTCTGCCACAGAAACCAGAAGGTCATCAGAAGCAGCGCTGCGAAAAGCACGCCTGCGAGGATCTTGAAGAACTTTTTCATATCCGTACAATGATTTGATTTTTTATTTCCGATTGGGTCGTCACTCTTCGCGGATTGCATCCACCGCCTTGATCTTCAGGGCGCGCGTCGCGGGAATCACACCCGCCAGCAGGCTTCCCGCGACGAGGATCGTCAGCGCCAGGATGCCCATGCCGAACGAGATCTGCCACGTCACTTCGGGGCCCGTCTGCGCCACGGTGACCGCCTGGTAGAAGATCTGGTCGGCGACCGACAGCACGCCCACGGCGGCCGTGAGCCCCAGCACGCCGGCGATGAACGTCAGCACGAAGCTCTCGGAGAGGATTTGCGAGATGATGACCGTGGGTTTGGCGCCCAGCGCGCGGCGGATGCCGATCTCCTGCGTGCGCTCCTTGACCAGCACCAGCATGATGTTGCTCACGCCGACGATGCCGGCCAGCAGCGTGCCGAGCCCCACGACCCACGTCAGCAGGGCGATGCCGAAGAAGAGGCCGTGGACCTTCTCGAACAGCTCGGCCGTGGCCATGCACCACATCGCCTTCTCGTCGTCGGGGGCGATGATATGGCGCGCGTAGATCGTCTCGCGGCACGCCTTCTCGACCTTTTTGCTCGGCGTGCGTTCGTCGCCCGCGACGGCCAGCATGTGGATCTGCGTTCCGCCGCCGTAGAGCTGCTGTGCCAGCGATACCGGCACGATGACCGTGCGTTCGAGGTCGCTGAACGACATGGCCGAACTCTGCTTGCGGATCACGCCGACGACCGTGAAATAGCTGTTGTTCACCTTGACGGTCCGGCCCGAGGGGTCGCCGCCGCCCGGGAAGAGGTCTTTCCATACCTGCGTGCCGATCACGCACACCTTGCGCCGCTGCACCATGTCGACCTCGTTGACGAAGCGGCCGTAGAGGAGCTTCTGCGGGTTGATCTTCTGGTAGTCGGGCGAATAGCCCATGATCTGGTAGTCGCCCTTGCGCTCCTCGTGGCTGGCGTGGATCTCGCCGCCCCAGTAGACGGCCGAGGCGTACATCACCTCGGGCAGCTTGCGCACGAGCTCCACGTCGTCGTTGTCCATGCGCCAGTAGCGGTTCTTGGGCATGCCTTTGTAGGGGATGCCGGTCTGCGAGGGTTGCAGCAGCAGCGTGTTGACCGACAGGTCGCCCAGCTGCGAGCGGAACAGACGGCCCAGCCCCGTGCCGGCACCCAGCATCACGATGAGCATGAAGATACCCCAGAAGACGCCCAGCGCCGTCATGATACTGCGCTTGCGGTTGCGCGCGATCGTTTGCCAGATCTCGTTCCAGCGGTCTATGTCGAAAAATCGCATGTCGGATTCTATTTATTGTAACGCAGCGCGTCGATCGTTTTCAATTGGGCCGCGCGGTAGGCGGGGACGTAGCCGGCCACCAGTCCCGCCGCGACCAGCACCACCGTGGCGCTGACGGCCACGCCCAGGTCGAGCGTCGGGTCGAGGAAGATCGTCCCCATACCGTCGTCCTGCCCGCCCGACTGCTTCATCACGAAGTCGACACCCTCCATGACGGCCACGCCGAGCACCATGCCGATGTAGCCGAAGGCCGCTGTGATCATCACCGACTCGGTCAGGATCAGCCGGATGATCGATGCGGGTTTGGCGCCCAGCGCCTTGCGGATGCCGAATTCGGCCGTGCGCTCCGAGACGGTCACCAGCATGATGTTGCTCACGCCGACGATGCCGGCCAGCAGCGTGCCCAGACCGATCGTCCAGATGAAGAAGTTGATGCCGGTGAAGACCATCGAGAAGCTCTTGTAGCGCTCCATCATGTTGTCGAGCCAGATGGCGCTGCGGTCCTCGGGGGCGAAGTCGTGCTCGGCGGCCAGGCGGTGCAGCAGCCGCTGTTCGAAGTCGGCCATTGCCTCGTCGGTTTCGAGCCCGCGCACCGTGATGATGGCGCTGTTTATCACCGGGTTGTTGGCGTTGTAGAGCAGCTGGCCCGTGGTCAGCGGGATGTAGCACGACGAGCTGTTGCGCTGGGCGTCGCCTTCGATGACGCCGATCACGGTATAGACCGCCGTGCCCACCTTCACCTCCTTGCCCAGGGGATCCTCCCCCTTGAAGAGGATGCGGCGCATCGGGGCGTCGATGACGATCGACTTGCGGCGCTCCTTGATGTCGGTGTCGTTGACGAAGCGGCCGGCCGAGAGTTTCAGCCCCTCCAGCTCGGCGATCTTGGGCAGCGCGCCGCGCAGCCATACCGAGGTGAACTCCTTGCCGTAGGTGGCCGTCTGTCCGCTGAACCAGGCGTTGGCCGCCACCTCGTCGACCTCCGCGAATTCGCGGGCGATGATCTCCAGGTCGTTGTTGTAGAGACGGATCCGCCGCCCCTTCTGGTATCCCTTGTAGGGCATCGAGGTCCAGCCTCCGTAGAGCTCGATCGAGTTGACGGCGTAGTCGCCGAAGTTCGACTCCACGCCGTGCTTCAGTCCGTTGCCCGAGCCGAGCAGGATGACCAGCATGAAGATGCCCCACGCCACGGAGAAGCCCGTGAGGCAGGTGCGCAGCTTGTTGCGCCGCACCGAGGTCCATATTTCGAGAAAGAGCTCCCTCATCGCCGTGCGAGTCCCGTTTCTTCGATCGTGGCGATCACGCCGTCGCGCAGGCGGATGATCTTGTCGGTCTGGTCGGCGATCGACTGTTCGTGCGTCACGCAGATGATCGTCATCCCCATGTCGACGTTGACGCTGCGCAGCAGGTTCATCACCTCCTGCGAGGTGGCGCTGTCGAGGGCGCCCGTGGGCTCGTCGGCCAGGATGATCTGCGGTTTGTTGATCAGGGCGCGGGCGATGGCCACGCGCTGCTTCTGGCCGCCCGACATCTCGTTGGGCATGTGTTCGGCCCAGTCGCGGAGCCCCAGCATGTCGAGGTATTCGAGCGCCCGGGCGTTGCGTTTGCGGCGCGAGATCCCCTGGTAATAGAGCGGCAGGGCGACGTTTTCCATGGCGTTCTTGTAGCTTATCAGGTTGAACGACTGGAAGATATATCCGATCATGTTATTGCGTGCGGCGGCGGCCTGCGTCTCCGAGAGGTTCTTGATGAGCCGTCCGGCGAGGTAGTATTGGCCGCTGTCGTAGTCGTCGAGAATGCCCAGGATGTTGAGCAGGGTCGATTTGCCCGAACCCGAGGCGCCCATGATCGACACCAGCTCGCCCTGGCTGACCTCCAGGTCGATGCCCTTCAGCACGTGGAGGGGCGAACCGTTGTTGTAGGTTTTGTTGATGTTTTCCAGTTTGATCATCGCTGTCTGTCGCTGTGGCGCCGGTGTTTCGACGCCGTTCTACCTGCTGCCGCGCCCCGATTCGTTGCGATGCGGAACGCTTACGGGGCAAATATACGTATTAAATTTTGAAAAACAACTATTTCTTATCGAAAAACGATAAAAAGTTACCCCCCCCCGATAATTCGGGGTCTCCGGATAACTCAATTGCGGCGATTATATATGTTCGACGCGCCGGCGGTTTTCCGCCGGCCGTTTTCCCGGTCGGCCGGAGCCTGCGGTTCTTGGCCGCATTCGCGAGCCCGCTCCTCCCCGGGATGGGACTTGCGGCGGGCGGGGTAGCGCGCGGGCGGCGCGGCGGCGGTTCGTAGGGTGGGGGTGGTCGGCGAAGCCCGGTTTTGGCGCCGGGTCGGCGTGCGGAGGGGCGATCGGCACTTGGCCGGTGTGCCGGGCAGGAAGCCGGTCCGGCGTCCGGATGCGGGCGATCGCGGTGACCCGGCGGGGGCGCCGGGAGGATGGCGGCGGATCGGTGGGAATGGCGCCGGGAGGGTGGCGGGGCGTCAGCCGATCAGCCGTTTTCCGATGCGGTGGAGCCACCGGTTGGCCGTGCGGCGGTGCACCGCCTGGAGCGCCGCATCGCGCATGCGCAATCCGTCGGCAGATGGAATCACGCTGTAGACGTCGATCTCCAGCAGGTCGTTGCGGTAGTGTATCGGGATGAAACGCCGGGTGGCGTAACGGTAGGCGATGAGCATTTCGGGGGCGCGGAGCCGCCGGCGCCCGATGGCCTCGTAGTGCGTCAGGGCGAGCAGCGCGTAGTGTTCGGTGCGGCCCGCGATTTCGATGCGGACCGAGAGCGACGGGTCGTCGGGCGATTCGATGTCGGTTTTTTCCAGCGCGACCAGCGCGCGGAGCGTCTCCGCCGCCCTTCTGTCGAGTGATTTCATCGCAAGCGGTTTTTACGCGGCGACCCGGTTCTGCGTCTCCCTGCCGCCGCTTGCGTTCCGTTCTCAATATTCATACCGTGGCGGATCGTTTCGGTTTTCGGCGGCCCGCTCTCCGGTTTCTGCTGTCGGCTTCGGTTTTTTGCCCTTCGACCTCTCCGGCTTTTCGCGGTTGCTTTCTGCGGCCGGCCGTTGCCGTGACGGCCCGGCCGAAAGTCGAAATCGTGCCCTATTCTCCCAAACGCAAGAAAGAGAGCCTTTTGGACTCTCTTTCTTCAGTGACACCGACAGGACTCAAACCTGTAACCTTCTGATCCGTAGTCAGATGCTCTATTCAATTAAGCTACGGTGCCGAATTGCGATGCAAATATAGGGCGAAATCGGCAATCGTGCAAATATTTCCGAAGAAAAATTCGATAAAAAATGAACCGTTGTTGTTTCGATATTCGTATCGGATTGATTATTATCGTTTTGTGCCTGTATGGAAATTTCGGTCGGTTTTGCTCCGGCGATTCGTCCGGCGGGTTGCTTGCGGCGCTTTTCGTGTCGGCGCTGTCGTTCCGGCGAAACGCAGCGAAGTGTGGGGACGCCGCGGCAGGGGCCGGCGGGGCCGGTCATTTGATTTCGCGGTCGGGGTGGGCGCGCAGGAACTGCTCCCAGCTTTGCGACCCGCCCTTCGAGGCGGCTTTCTTGCCTCCGCCGAGCCCCTTGACGCGCGCTTCGCCCAGTATGGCGGCCAACGGTCCCGCGGTGGCGTAGTAGTGGCACAGCGCCACGGCCATGCCGTCGGTGGCGTCGAGGCGTCGGGGCGGGGCGTCGACCGAGAGCGTGCGGCAGACGATCGCGGCGACCTGCTCCTTGGTGGCGGCGCCGCGCCCGGTGATCGCCTGCTTGATGCGCATCGGGGCGTACTCGGTGACCTGCAACCCGCGGCTGAGGGCCGCGGCCATCGCCACGCCCTGGGCGCGTCCCAGCTTGAGCATCGACTGGACGTTCTCGCCGAAGAAGGGCGATTCGAGGGCCGCCTCGCGCGGCGCGTACTCGTCGACCAGGGCGCCGACCCGCTCGAAGATGTAGCGCAGCTTGGCGTAGGGGTCGGTGAGCCGGTGCAGGTCGATATCGCCCAGCACGACCGGGCGCAGGGTGCGTCCGTCGACTTCGAGCACGCCGTAGCCCATGTAGTTGGTGCCGGGGTCGATGCCCATGATGCGGAAACGGTCGGTGGTTTTCATGGCTGTAAAAACAAACCCCTCCGACCCGGATGGCCGGAGCGGAGGGGCGGTTGGAAATCGGGTCGGAGGTTACTCGCCCAGCAGCTCGGCGATCTTCTCGTAGAGCGCTTCGCCGCGCAGGTTCTTGGCGACGATCGTGCCCTCGGCGTCGATGAGCAGGTTGGTGGGGATGGCCTGCACGGCGTAGTCGCGGCCGGCCTGGCAGTCGAAGCGGTTGAGCTCGCTGACGTGTACCCAGTCCATCTTGTTGTTCTCGATGGCGGCGAGCCACTTCTCGCGGTCCTTGTCGAACGAGATGCCGTAGATCTCGAAGCCCTTGTCGTGGAATGCCTCGTAGGTCTTCTTCAGGTGGGGAACCTCGCCCATGCAGGGACCGCACCACGAAGCCCAGAAGTCGAGCAGGACGTACTTGTTGGCGGGATTCTCCACCACCGATTTGAGCGAAATGACGTTACCCTCGGCATCGGGCTGCTCGACATCGATGTAGGTCTGGCCCACGTCGGTGCGGATCTTCTGCTCGGCCGTCTCGCGGATCTTGGCGAGGGCCTCGGTCTGCTGCATCTCGGGGGTGAACAGCGCGATCTGGTCGAGCAGCTCCTGGCCCGAGAGCTCGTAGACCTGCTGCTGGAGCATCATGGCGCCGAAGTAGTTGTCGCGGTTGCCCTCCATGGCGGTCTTGCCCAGCTGGTCGTACTCGTCGCCGATCGCCTCGCGGCGCTCCTCGCTGGTCTCCGGGTCGCGGAACTCCTTGATGAGGGCTGCCGACTGGGCCGAGTAGGCCGAGTAGGCGTCGTTGGCGGGGGTGCCGCTCACCTTCTTGCTGCCGGGGTTCTCGGCGTCGTCGGCCACCGTGATGGTGCCCGGTTCGAGGATCACCATGGCCTGGAACGAGGCGGGCGTGCCGGCGGTGCCGTTGCTCAGGTAGCGCACGGCGGGCTGCTCGACGGTGCCTTCGAGCAGGAAGGCTCCGTTCTCGACCGTAACCGAATCGACGGCCTGGTCGCGGTCGTAGAGGTAGAGCGTCCCTTCGAGTCCCTCGACGTTGCCCTGAATGGCGTACTTCTGGTTGCCGCCGCAGGCGCACAGGGCCGTCGCGGCAGCGAGCATCATGATCTTTTTCATCGTCTTATTTGTTTTTGAGTTCTGTCAGTTGCTTGGCCAGCTCGCGGACCTGGCGCGCCAGGTCGGGCAGGGTCTTGAATACGGCCGCCGAGCGGTGGTACTGCATGCCCGGCAGGGCGGGGTAGCCGAAACGGATCTCGCCGTCGGGGACGTTCTTGTCGATGCCGCTCTTCGATCCCACCTGCACGCGGTCGCCGATCGTTACGTGGTCGGCGATGCCCACCTGCCCCGCGAGGAAGCAGTTGCGCCCCACCTTCGAGGTGCCGGCGATGCCGGTCTGGGCCGACGAGACGGTGTTCTCGCCGATCTGGACGTTGTGGCCGATCTGGATCAGGTTGTCGAGCTTCACGCCGCGGCGGATGATCG
>CANASP010000004.1 GCA_947364365.1 uncultured Alistipes sp. | reverse complement strand
ACGAGGTGTGCCAGAAGGCGTGCTTGCCCTCGGCGTCGTCCCACTTGTAGAATTTGATCGAGGCGTCCTGCTCGATCGGGCGCGTCATGTCCTGCACGGCGCCGTTTACCGCGGCCGCCAGCGAGTCAGCAGCTAAACGAGGGCTGATGCTCTCTGCGATCTGGTAGGGGGTCGTTCCCTTTTCGAACTCCCTCACCGAACCGTCGGGAAAAGTGATTTTGATCATTGTTTGGTGTTGTTAGAATTGTCGGGCTCCTTCGGCGCTTCCACAATTACGAGACGGAATACGCCTCCGGGTTACCCGGTGATTGCTGTTGCGGGGCCGCTACTCCCGGTCGTTCTGCGGCAGCTCCCTGACCGAGACGTCGCGGCGGCTCTTCTCGCGCTCGGCCTTGGGCAGCGGCGAGGCCGTCCACTGGACCCAGGCGCGGCGCCGGCGCGTGATGTCGATGGCGGCGTAGAGGGCGTTGCGCATCGACTGGGCGTCGGCGCGGTCCTTGCCGGCGATGTCGAACGCCACCCCGTGGTCGGGCGAGGTTCTCACGGCCGAAAGGCCGGCCGTGAAGTTCACCCCGTCGGGCGAGAGGGTCTTGAACGGAGCCAGCCCCTGGTCGTGGTACATCGCCAGGATGCCGTCGTACTTCGCGTAGCCGCCCCCGGCGAAGAGCCCGTCGGCGGCGAAGGGGCCGAAAGCCAGCACGCCGGCCTCGTAGGCCTCGACGATCGCCGGGCGGATCGTCTCCTCCTCCTCGCGGCCCAGCAGCCCGCCGTCGCCGGCGTGGGGGTTGAGCGCCATCACGGCGATGCGCGGCTCGACGATGCCGAAGTCCTGCTTGAGCGTGCGGCGCAGCGCGTGCAGGTCGCCGACGATCTTCTCCTTGGTGATGCTGGCGGCGATCTGCGACACGGGGATGTGCTTGGTCACGAGCCCCACGCGCAGCCGGTCGCTGGCGAGGATCATCATCGGCTCGCCCTCCAGTTCGGCCCCGAGCCACTCGGTGTGGCCCGTGTGGCAGAAGTCGTCGCTCTGGACGGTCTCCTTGTCGATGGGTGCCGTCACCAGGGCGTCGAGCCGCCCTTCCTTCAGATCGCGCATGGCCGCGCGCAGCGCCTCGACGGCGGCACGCCCCGCCTCGGGGGTCGCCTTGCCGGGCTCGATGCGCTCCACCTCGCCGCAGGCCACCAGGTTGACCTTCCCCGCGCGCGCCTCGTGGGCCGAGACGACGGGGTGGAACGAGACGGCCTCCGCTTCGGCGATCGTCTGCTGGTAGCGGGCCGCCGCCGCGGGCGAGCCGTAGACCACCGGGGTGCAGAGTTCCGTGATGCGCGGATCGGCGAGTGCCTTGAGGATCACCTCCCAGCCGATCCCGTTGGGATCGCCCTGCGTGATGCCTATGCGATAGATGGGTTGGGACATAGCGTGTTTCGTTTCAAACGACAAATATAGTAAAAAGTTGAAAGTTGAGAGGTGAAAATTGAAAATTATACGAAGTTATCCCGTTTGGATGTCGCAAAAACGGCTGCCCCTTCGGTTTTTTCGAAGCGTAGCGGTCCGCAGCCCGGGCGGTTGCGGGTCGGTCCCGTTTCGGGTCGGAATCTTTTTCGGTCCGCAGTCGGCGGAGAGGCGCAGGAGGCGTCGGCCGACAGTGCGGCCCTTTGGGCTTCGGGAGGTTGCGTGCCTGTCCCGTTTTGTGTCGGTACCTTTTTTCGGTCCGCAGCCAACGGAGTAGCGGCTTTTCGAGCGACGCGAGAAGAGCGGCCCTCCGCGCCGGGTGGCTGCGGGCCGCCGAAGCCAGCGGCTTCGATTCTTCGAGGCGGCCTCTTCGCTCGCTTACCCGCAATTTTTAATTCTCAACTCTTTCGGAACCGCCGGCGGAACTCCGCGCAGACGATTCCCGTGGCCATCGCCACGTTGAGCGACTCCGAGCCGCGGCGGTCGGCGGGCCAGGGCGGGATGAAGAGCTTGTGCGTCACGCGCCGCGCCGTCGCGGGCCTCACGCCGCGCCCCTCGTTGCCCATCACGACGATGCCCGCCTCGGTGAGCGGCGCGTCGTAGAGGTCGTCGCCCTCGAGGAAGGTGCCGTAGACGGGCAGCCCGAGCCGCCCCGCCCCGGCGAGCAGCTCCGCCAGGTCGGTGTAGTGGACCCTCACGCGCAGGATCGCCCCCATGGTCGCCTGCACGACCTTGGGGTTGAAGCAGTCGGCCGTCGCTTCGGAGCAGACGATGTCGGTGATGCCGAACCAGTCGGCCAGCCGGACGATCGTCCCCATGTTGCCCGGGTTCTGGACATCGTCGAGCGCCAGCGTGAGCCGCCCGGCGAGCGACGCGGGGTCGAGCCGGTAGCGGGGGATCTCGACCAGCGCCAGGGCGTTGGACGGGGTCTTGAGCAGCGAGAGCCGCTCCATGTCGCGCGGTGCGACGGTCTCGACCTCCGGTCCGTCGAAGAGCCCTTCGAGGGCGAAGATCTTGCGCACGCCGAGGTGCGACGAGCGGATCTCGCCGACGAGCTTCTCGCCCTCGGCGACGAAGAGTCCGTGCTCGGTGCGGCCGCGCTTGTCGGCCAGTGAGCGGACGAGTTGGATTTCGGCTTTTGTCATCGTCTCTTTTCGATGGTGAAGGTCCGCCCCTCGGTGGCGGCGTGGGTTTCTGCGAAGAGGGCGCGCGCCTCCTCGACCAGCTGCGTTTCGTCCTTGTAGCGCGACGAGTAGTGGCCGATCACCAGCTGCCGGGCCCCGGCGATCTGCGCCGCGCGGGCGGCGTCGGCCGAGGTCGAGTGGCCCCGCTCGCGGGCGATCTTGCGCTCGGCGGCGGCGTAGGTCGCCTCGTGGTACATCAGGTCCACGCCCGAGCAGAGCCCCGCGGCCCGGGCCGAGAAGTTGGTGTCGGAGAGGTAGGCGTACGACCGCGGCGCGTAGGGGCGGTAGGTCAGCTCGTCGTTGGCGATCCGCTCGCCCGTGTCGAGGAGGACCTCCTCGCCCCGCTTGGCCGCGGCGATCTGGGCGATCGAGAGGCCGTATCGTGCGATGGCCGCCTTGTTGACGTTGAGCGGTGGCTCCTTCTCGCGGAAGAGGAACCCGGCGCACGGCACGCGGTGGCGCAGCGGGACGCTCCACACCTCCACGGTGCGGTTCTCCCACAGCAGCGCATGGCGCGTCGTGTCGGTGGGGTGCCACGTGACCTCGTAGGGCAGCTCGCTGTCGAAGTAACGCAGGTGGCACGCCAGGATCTCGCCGAAGGGCGTCGGGGCGAAGACCGGAAGCGGCGTGCGCCGCCCGTAGAGCCCCAGCGACGAGAGCAGCGGGAAGAGCCCGAAGACGTGGTCGCCGTGCAGATGCGAGATGAACACGGCGCGGAGCTTCAGCGGGTTGATGCCACAGCGCACCAGCTGTTGCTGAACGCCCTCGCCCGCATCCACGAGAAAATACTGCTCGTGGATGTCGACCGCCTGGGCCGACGGGTGGCGCGTGGCGGTGGGCTTGGCCGAGGCCGACCCGAGTATGGTGACGGCGAAGCTCACCGCTACCGCAGCAGGAAGCGTTCGCAGTCGAGCGCCGCCATGCAGCCCGATCCCGCGGCGGTGATCGCCTGGCGGTAGTGGGGGTCCTTGACGTCGCCCGCGGCGAAGACCCCTTCGACGGAGGTTTTCGACGTGCCCGGTTCGACGGCGATATACCCCTCGGGGTTCAGCGCCAGCTGGCCGGCGAAGAGCTCGGTGTTGGGGTGGTGGCCGATGCCCAGGAAGAAGCCCGCGATCTCGATCGTGCGCTCCGTGCCGTCGGCGCGGCGCAGCAGGGCGCCCGTCACGCCGCTCTCGTCGCCCAGCACCTCCACGGTGTTGTGCTCGAACAGCACCTCGATGTTGGGCGTGGAGAAGACGCGCTCCTGCATCGCCTTCGAGGCGCGGAGGAAGGGTTTGCGGACGACGAGGTAGACCTTGCGGCAGAGCGAGGCGAGGTAGGTGGCCTCCTCGCAGGCCGTGTCGCCGCCGCCCACGACGGCCACGTCGCGCTTGCGGTAGAAGAAGCCGTCGCACGTGGCGCAGGCGCTCACGCCCTGGCCGCGAAACTTCATCTCCGAGGGCAGACCCAGGTACTTGGCCGAGGCGCCCGTGGCGACGATGAGGCTCTCGGCCTCGATCTCCTTTTCGCCGTCGATCACCACGCGGAAGGGGCGCTGCGAGAGGTCGACCTTCGTGGCGATGCCCGCGCGGATGTCGGCGCCGAAGCGGGCGGCCTGCTTGCGCAGGTCGGCCATCAGCTGGTTGCCGTCGACCCCCTCGGGGTAGCCCGGGAAGTTCTCCACCTCGGTGGTGGTGGTGAGCTGCCCGCCCGGCTCGATGCCCTCGTAGAGCACGGGCTGGAGGTTGGCGCGCGAGGTGTAGATGGCGGCGGTGAACCCTGCCGGGCCGCTGCCGATGATCAGAACTTTTACTTTTTCCATGACTTTATGACGTTTATCGTTTCGTTTCCGTTATTCGAAGGGGGTGAGGCGTCGGCCCAGGTAGTCGAACGTCGCCCACTTGCCCCGGCGCCGCACGCGCACCAGGCTCCGCGCGGCGTCGTAGTCGACGATCTCGTAGCGGGGCTCGATGACGTAGCGCCCCTCGCGGTCGATGAGCCCCATGCCCTCGTCGGTCTCCACCTCGGCGCGCCCCTCGCGGAAGTCGCCCGCCCAGCGGAACTGCGTCGCGATGACCGGCCGGTTCTGCGTGTCGACGTAGCCGTAGCCCGTCTGGTCCTCGACGCAGACGAGCCCCTCGAAGGTGCGGCTCACCCAGAGGTGCCCCGTGAGCGGTGAGGCGTCGTATGCCGCTGCGATGTCGTGCACCTCCGTCGTCGCGGCCGTCGCCTCGTCGACGAGGCGGTGCAGCGCGCGGAAGGCCTCCGCATCGCGGTCGCGGGAGGTGCCGAGCGTCGCGTCGTGGTAGCGCAGCGGGAGGAATTGCGCGCCCGTCCAGCGCAGGTTCTGCGCCTTGAGGTTGTTGTGGACGAACCCTGCGCGGACGAACTCCGCCTCCAGGGCGTCGAGCGCCGCATGCAGCCGCCCGGGCCGTTCGCGCAGGAGCGCCTCCGCGAAATCCGTGCCGGAGGGCAGGCGGTGGAGCAGCAGGTCGTGCCGGCGCGGGCGCCCCATGTCGTCCTCCCAGAGCAGCTCGTCGCGCAGGATGCGGTATTCCGCGAGCCAGGGCGCGTTGAGCCGTGCCAGCGCGGGGGCCGTGCGCTCGATGCGGCTCAGGGCCGAGGCCGAGAGCGGCAGCGCGACGAGCCATTGCGCGCCCCGCCAGTCGATCGTCGCCTCGGCCAGGCGCGTCGTGCGCACCGTGCGGGGCAGACCGAAGGGGTCGGTCGCGGCACGCAGCTCGAAGAGCGTGGCGAACGACTCGCGGGGCATCTGGAGCGCCCGGACGAAGACGGAGAGCGGTGCGGCCATGGGGCTATTCGGTTTTTATGCTGATCGATCCGATGTTGAGCATGGTGAGCAGCTGCGCGGCCGAGGCGTTGTAGCTCATCCCGCGGAAGGGCGGCAGGGCGCCGGGGCCCTTCTCCGCGCGGATCGCCTCGTCGAACACCGCGGGCATCTCGCTCGCGCAGTCGTAGAGCAGCCGTGCGTGGCGGTTGCCGTCGGGCCGCTCGTCGGCCGCGGGGAAGAACGCCGTGCGCCCCTGCTCGTCGGCCGCCAGGTGGATGTTCACCAGCAGGACGTTGCCGTCGGCCGTACCCAGCGCGCGGATCTGCGCCGCCACGGCGCGCAGCTCGCCGTCGTCGCAGTCGGTCGCCTCGCCGTCGGTGATGTTGAAGACCACGGGCGGGAAGCTCTGCGCGTTCTCGCGGCGGGCGCACCATGCGGCGGCCAGGTCGCGGCAGCGGCGCAGCGCCTCGCACATCGGCGTCTGTCCCGCCGCGCGGGGGCCGATCCAGCAGGGTGTGGTGATCTCGCGCAGCGCGATCCGCCCGTCGGGCAGGCGGTGCTCCACGGTCTCGGTGCGCAGCACGGGCTGCCGCTCGGCCAGCCGTGCCACCGACAGCAGCTCTTCGCCGCCCGGGAGCAGGCTCCGCACCTCGTCGTCGCCTCCGTAGCCCACGAGGGCGATGTCGTAGTAGTCGCGCACGCCGTCGTCGCGCCGCGCCCGTTCGATGAGTTCGAACAGCAGTTCGTTGGCCACGGCGGCCACCGCCTCGGCCTTGGTCGTCGACCGGCCGCGGAAGCGGATCTCCTCGGCCATCGACCCCGAGCCGTCGATGGCTACGAGGAAGGCCGTGCGGTGCGTGCGGGTGATGCTTCGGGTATACATGGGGCGTTCGTTCCGAGGGCAAAGATAGCGAATTATTCCGATATTTTTCCTTCGCGGCCGATCGTGAACCGGCGTCCGTCGCGCCGCACCTCGGCCTGTCCGCCGCGGAAGGGTTTCACGGCTTCGCACCCCGGGCAGCTGATGCGCGTGCGGCCCGAGGGGTCGATGTAGTGCCATGTCGCGCCCAGTCGCACGGCGGCGAGCCCCTCGGTGAAGTCGAAGGCGCAGTCGTAGAGGGGGCTGACGACGGTGCGCCCGCCCGAGCGGAAGCCCCACAGCCCCGCCTCGACGAAGAGCTCGGGCGGCTCCTCCGCTGAGGCCGGGGCCTGGTGTGCGGTCGGCTTCTCCGCTACCGGCTCCTTCGCTGTCGCCGGCCCCTGTTGCCCCTTTCCGGCGTCCGGGCTTCCTGCCGGCGCGGCCTTCGGCGTCGCCTCCTCTTCCCGGGCGGCCTCTTCGAGCAGCGCGGCCAGCCCCGGCAGCCGCAGCGTGGGCGAGGCGAGCAGCCGGGCGATGCGGTAGTGGGGTGCGTCGCCCTGCCGCTCGAACAGCGCCAGCGCCTCGCGCCGGGCAGGGTCCCCGCTCCCCAGCGAAGGGTCGAGCAGCAGCCCGTCGCGGGTGCCGTAGCGGTCGAGCAGCCGCGGATCGAGCGCCAGGGCGGCCAGCGTCGCGGAGATCGCGGCGGCGGGGTAGTCGTCGAGGCGTGCGTCGAAGTCGTCGATCGTGCGGGCGGGGTGCTGGTAGGCCGCCGTCCCCAGCTCGGGGCTCCGCTCGCCGGCGAAGGCGGGCCGAAAGCGGGCGTCGCGGTCGATGGGGCGGATCGCACCCCGGGTGTCGACGATGAGGTTCTCGGGCTTGAGGTCGCCCCATGCCTCGTCGTCGGCCACGGTACTGGCCGCCCAGGCGTCGAAGGCACGGGAGAGGCGCCGCAGCTGTCCGGTGTCGCGCCGGAGGGCCGCTCCGGTCGCCGCCTCGTGGAGCGTGGGCCCCTCGATCCAGTCGCAGAGCGCCACGTCGACCCACTCGCCGCTGCGGGGCGTGCGGTAGACGAAAAGCCCCTTTTCGCGGAGTTCGTCGCCGTAGAGCGCCCGCAGCCGTGCGGTAGGCTGCGGTCGGTACCAGCAGCGCAGGGCGCACTCCCGGCCTGCGTATCGAACCCGGAAGATCGCCGCGCTGTTCCCGGCTACGAAACGCGGCCGGCCCGCCGGATCGCGGCGGATCTCCACTCCGTGCAGGTCGCGCAGCAGCCCGTCGGGTTCGGTGAGCGTATCGAGGTATTGGCGCAGGGTGAACATGGAAAGGAAAAGTAAGGAGGCCGCAGCCGGCGGAGGGGCAACGGGATTTCGTCCTCGCTCTCCGGACTCGCCCGGAGAGCGCAGCCCGCAGCCCCCCCCCGGCGGAGGGCTGCCTCGCTCGCATCCGCTCGTCGGCCTCCTCCGCTGGCTGCGGACCGATACAAAAAAGGGCCCCGCAGGGCCCTTCTCGTTTTAGTGGCAGTCGCAGTGCCCGTGGTCGTGGTCGCCGCAGCAACCGTCGTCGCAGCCTCCGCCGCACTCGTGGTCGCCGCCGCACGAACCGCACGAGCAGTGGCCCTGAAGATCCTCGGGCGTCACGTCGCGCACCGACACCACCTCGACCTCGAAGTTGAGCGTCTTGCCGGCCATCGGGTGGTTGAAGTCCATCTTGACGGTCTGGTCGCCGACCTCCTTGACGATGCCCATCATGCGGTTGCCCTGCTGGTCGCTCATGGGCACCTGCGAGCCGACGAAGAGGATATCCTCGGCCACCTTGCCGTCGACCATGAAGATCGACTTCGGCAGGTCGACCACCGCCTCGGCGATCACCTCGCCGTAGCCGTCCTTGGGTTCGAGCGTGAAGGCCACCTTCTCGCCGGGCTCCTTGCCCAGGATCGCCTCCTCGAACTTCGGCAGGAGCATCCCCGTGCCGAAGATGAACTCCAGCGGCTGGCCCGGACGCGACTGGTCCGCGATCTGTCCGTCGACGGTGAGCTTGTAGTCCACGCCGACCATTTTGTTCTGTTCTGCTTTCATATCTGCTATAACGTTTGTTGGTTCCGGTTTATTGCGGCGCCGGATGCGCCGTAGCGGACAAAGATACGCTATTTTTCGGGAACAAACGAAGCGGCGATCGTAAAATCGCCGCTTCGTGGGGAAAAGTCCGTCGGGGACCGTCTACTCGCGGTTGACGCAGCAGAGGTTGCGGTCGCCGTAGCCGTTGTCGATCTTCGTGACGTAGGGGAAGAACTTCGCCGCGCGGATCCAGTCGAGCGGGAAGGCCGCCTCCATGCGCGTGTAGGGGTGCGACCACTCGCCCGCCAGCTCCATGGCCGTGTGGGGGGCGTTCGCCACCGGGTTGTCCTTCTCGCCTGCGGCGGCCGCCGCCTCGCATTCGCGCTTGATCGCGACGAGCGCCTCGATGAAGCGGTCCATCTCGGCCTTGGGCTCCGACTCGGTGGGCTCGACCATCAGCGTCTCGTGCACGGGGAACGAGAGCGTCGGGGCGTGGAACCCGTAGTCCATCAGACGGTGGGCGATGTCGCCGCAGTCGATGTCGTAGTCGTGCTTGAAGTGCGTGAGGTCGAGGATCATCTCGTGGCCCACGCGGCCCGTCTCGCCCGAGTAGTAGGTGCGGAACTCCGGTGCGAGGGCCGCCGACATGTAGTTGGCGTTGACGATGGCCATCTCGGTGGCGCGGCGCAGCCCCTCCTCGCCCAGCATCTTGATGTAGCCGTAGGTGATCGGGAGCAGCATTGCCGAGCCCCAGGGTGCCGAGGCGACGGCCGTGATGCCCTCGTCGCCGCCCGTCGAGACGAGCGAATGCGACGGCAGGAACGCCCTGAGGTGCTCGGCCACGCAGATCGGGCCCACGCCCGGACCGCCGCCGCCGTGGGGCATGGCGAAGGTCTTGTGGAGGTTGAGATGGCAGACGTCGGCGCCGATGTAGCCCGGGTTGGTCAGACCCACCTGGGCGTTCATGTTGGCGCCGTCCATGTAGACCTGGCCTCCGGCGTCGTGCACCGCGTCGACGATCTCGCGGATGCGGCTCTCGAAGACGCCGTGCGTCGACGGATAGGTCACCATCAGGCCGCACAGCTCCGAGGCGTGCTCCTGCGCCTTCTTCCGCAGGTCCTCGACGTCGATGTTGCCGCGCTCGTCGCACGCGACGGTGACGATCTTCATCCCGGCCATCGCCGCCGACGCCGGGTTGGTGCCGTGGGCCGAGGCGGGGATCAGCACGACGTTGCGGTAGCCCTGGCCGCGGCTCTGGTGGTAGGCGCGGATCACCATCAGGCCCGTGTACTCGCCCGCGGCGCCCGAGTTGGGCTGCAACGAGCAGGCCGCAAGACCGGTGATCGTCGCCAGATCGTGCTCCAGCTCGGCGATCAGCGCGCGGTAGCCCTCGGTCTGGTCCTCGGGGGCGAAGGGGTGGATGTTCTGGAAGCCGGCCAGCGACAGGGGCTGCATGAGCGATGCGGCGTTGAGCTTCATCGTGCACGAGCCGAGCGAGATCATCGAGTTGGCCAGCGAGATGTCGCGCAGCTCCAGCTGCTTGATATAACGCATCAGGGCGCTCTCCGAGCGGTAGCTGTTGAAGACCGGCTCGGTCAGATAGGCGCTCGTGCGGCGCAGCGCGGCGGGGATTGCCTCGACGGCCTTGGCGCTCTTGGGCTTGCGGCCCTTCGCGGCGGCGAAGATGCGGATGACGGCCTCGATCTCCTCGGGGGTCGTCACCTCGTCGAACGACAGGCGCACGCGTCCCTCCGAGGGATAGAAGAAGTTGATGCCGCTTTCGAGCGCCACCGACTGCACGACGGCCGCTTCGGCCTCGACGTCGAGCGTGTCGAAGAAGTGTTTCGAGGCCAGCGTGTAATCCATCGCTTCGAGTGCCGCCGCCGTCTTGCAGGCGGCCTCGTGGGCCGTCTCGGCGGCGCGCCGCAGCCCCTCGGGGCCGTTGTAGACGCAGTAGAAGCCCACCATCGAGGCCATGAGCGCCGAGGCGGTGCAGATGTTCGACGTGGCGCGCTCGCGCTTGATGTGCTGCTCGCGCATCTGCAGGGCCATGCGCAGCGCGCGGTTGCCCAGGCGGTCGACCGAGACGCCGATGATGCGGCCCGGCATGTTGCGCTTGTAGGCTTCGCGCGTGACCATGTAGCCGGCGCTCGGGCCGCCGAAGCCCATGGGGGTGCCCAGACGCTGGGTCGAACCCACGGCGATGTCGGCGCCCCACTCGCCCGGGGCCTTGAGCAGGGCGAGCGAGAGCAGGTCGGCGACGGCCGTGAGGAGCACGCCGCGGGCGTGGGCCGCGGCGGCGAAGTCGGCGTAATCACGCACTGCGCCGTCGGCCGCCGGATACTGTACGATGGCGCCGAACTCGCGGCCCGTGAACTCGTAGGTCGCATAGTCGTCGACGATCAGCTCGATGCCGAAGGGCTCGCTGCGCGTGAGCAGCACGTCGAGCGTCTGCGGGAAGATGTTGCGGTCGACGAAGAGCTCCTTGCGCCCCTCCTTGACCGCCTCGCGCGAGCGCAGGGCGAACATCATGAGCATCGCCTCGGCGGCGGCCGTCGCCTCGTCGAGCAGCGAGCAGTTGCCGATCTCCATGCCCGTGAGCGAGATGACGGCGGTCTGGAAGTTGAGCAGCGCCTCCAGACGGCCCTGCGAGATCTCGGCCTGGTAGGGGGTGTAGGAGGTGTACCACGCGGGGTTCTCGAAGACGTTGCGCGCCACGGCGGCGGGCACGGCCGTGGGGTAGTAGCCCATGCCGATGAACGAGCGCAGGGGGCGGTTGCGGTCGGCCAGCGCGCGGATGTGGGCCGCGAATTCGTATTCGCTCATCCCGGCGGGGAGCGCGAGCGGTTTTTTCAGCCGGATCGACTGGGGGATGACCTGGGCGATCAGCTCGTCGACCGACTCGACGCCGATCGTCGAGAGCATCTCCTTGAGATCCTTTTCGTCGGTTACGCCGATGTGGCGTGCGGAAAATTTGTCGAACATGTCGTTTGGGGTTGGTAATTTTTAATTCTTAATTTTTCATTTTTCATTCTCCGTCTCGTCCGGCCACGGGCAGGGCTGTCCTGTCGCCCGGAACGAGGGGCGCTGGGCGCCGACACGGCGCAGGTAGCGGCCCAACTTTTTCGACAGGCGGCGCACCGTCTGCGGCTCGCGGGCCGCGAGGTCGCGCCCCTCGCCGATGTCGGCGGGGATGTCGTAGAGCTCCTTGCGCCCCGTCTCGTACCAGTAGATCATCTTCCAGCGGCCGTCGCGGATCGTGCACGTGGGGCCGATGCCGGGCCCCGTGGCGTCCCACAGGTTGGGGCAGTTCCAGTAGAGCGCCCGCCCGCGCGAGGGGTCGCCTGTGCCCCGCAGCAGCGGTGCGAAGCTCACCCCGTCGATCGGATGGGCGCTGCGCGGCAGGCCGATGCCCGCCATTTCGAGGATCGTGGGGTAGAAATCCTCGATCATAACGTAGCTGTCGCAGCGCCGCCCGGCCTCGGTGACGCCGGGCCAGCTGACGATCATCGGCTCGCGGATGCCGCCCTCGTAGGCCGATCCCTTGCCGCTGCGCAGCGGGGCGTTCTGCGTGTGGGGCGCGCCGTCGCGCCAGGCGGGGGCTGCGGCCAGCCCGCCGTTGTCGCTCATGAAGAGCACGACGGTGCGCTCGGCCTCGCCGTTGCGCTCGATCCAGTCGAGCAGGTCGCCCAGGCTCTTGTCCATCCCCTCGATGAGGGCGGCGTAGGCCGCCTCGCGCTCCGACAGCCCCCGTTGCCGGTATTTGTCGAAGAAGCGGGCGTCGCGGTCGATCGGGACGTGGATGGCGTAGTGCGACATGTAGAGGAACCACGGCTGTCCGTAACGCTTGGCTTTGTCGAGCGCCGCGATCGCCTCCTGCGTGAGCGCCTCGGTGACGAAGGTCGTCGAGCCCCAGTATTTCTCCAGCCCCGGCACGGCGAAGAGCGATTGCGGCCGTCCGTCGGTGCGGTTGCCGTAGTTCTCCTCGCCCAGGTAGCTGGCCAGACCGCCCGCGGCGTGGCCGGCGATGTTGACCTCGAAGCCCCAGTGGTGCGGGTCCTCGCCCGGCGTGTCGATGGCGCCGAAGTGGGCCTTGCCGCAGTGGATCGTGCGGTAGCCGGCGCGGCGGAGCAGGTCGACGAACGACTCTCCGACGTAGCTGCGGGGGATGCCCGCGACCTGCTGCACGCCGTTGCAGTTCCATGCGGGCAGCACGAGCGTCCGGCTCTCGGCGTCGGTCTGGCGGTCGCGTTGCAGCGTCCAGTTCGTGACGCCGTGGCGCGCGGCGTTGGCCCCCGTGATGAGGCTGCACCGCGAGGGTGAGCTGATGCTCGACGCGTAGGCCTGCGTGAAGGTGACGCCCATGCGCGCCAGCCGCTCCATGTTGGGCGTCTCGAAGGTGTCGTTGTAGGGCGTGCGCTGCTCCCAGAAGGGCACTGAGGTGTCCTGCCACCCCATGTCGTCGACCAGAAAGAGCAGGATGTTGGGCCGCTCGGGCGGGGCGGCGGGTGCGGCGGCCTGCGCGGCGGGTGTCGCGGCGAGCGTCGCCGGCATGGCGCACGTGGCGAGCAGGAGCTGTCGTTTCATCAATAGGTGAAGCTGCTTCCGCCGATGAACTCGCGCAGGATCGACGTGGGCGGAATCTCGTCGGGCGCGATGGGGATGAAGTTGTCGAGGAACTTGAGCATGCGGCGCGCCTCGTCGTATTCGGGCACCGTGTCGGGGACCTCGCGCAGGATCTTCTCGGCGAAGGGGCGCAGGACCGAGATCTCGTAGAAGAGCGACGAGTTGAGCATCACGTCGGCGTTCTCCTGGTAGGGGAAGATGTGCCGCTCCTCGCCGCGGCGCACCGACTCCCAGCGCGAGAGCGTCGCGAGGGCGTCGGAGCCGCGCTGCCGGTAGTCGCGCGTCAGGCGGCGCAGCAGGCGGTTGTCGGTGGTGGCGATGCGCGAGAGGTTGTCCATGGCCACCGACGTGAAGCACGAGACGTAGATGTGGAACTTCTGCGCGTCGGGGATCGAGGGCGTCAGGCGCGGGTTGAGGCCGTGGATGCCCTCGACGATGAGGATCGACCGCTCGTCGAGCCTGAGCGGGGCCTCGTGCCAGGCGCGGCGCCCCGTGAGGAAGTCGTAGCGCGGGATCTCCACGCTCTCGCCGCGCGTAAGACGCGCGAGGTGGTCGTTGAAGAGCTCCAGGTCGATCGCTTCGAGCGCCTCGTAGTCGTATTCGCCGTTTTCGTCGCGCGGGGTCTTCTCGCGGTCGACGAAGTAGTCGTCGAGCGAGATCATCACGGGGTGGAGCCCCAGCACGCCCAGCTGGATCGAGAGCCGTTTGGCGGAGGTGGTCTTGCCGCTCGACGAGGGGCCCGAGATGAGGACCATGCGTACGCCGCGCTCGCGGTTGGCCGCCACCACGGCGTCGGCCACCTGGGCGAACTTGCGCTCGTGGAACGCCTCGGCCAGCTTGATCATGCTCCCGGCGTCGCCCGCCAGCACGCGGGCGTTGACCGCCCCTACGGTGGGCACGCCCATGATCCCGACCCACGACTGGTATTCGCGGAAGATGTCGAACATCTTCTCCTGGTGGACGTCGCAGCGCAGCTCCCCGGGAGCCGTGCGCTGGGGCAGGGCGAGCAGGAAGCCGTTGTAATAGGGGGCGATGCGGAAGCGGTCGAGCGCACCGGTCGAGGGGGCCAGCGCGCCGTAGAAGTAGCCGGGCAGCCCGTCGAGCGTGTAGAGCTGGCTGTAGAGCCGCGGGCGGGTGTCGAGCAGCGCCACCTTGTCGTCGAACCCCTCGCGGGCGTAGCGTTCGCGGACGGTCGCCGTCAGCTCGCGCGTGTGCTCGATGGGCAGGTCCGCGTCGACGATCGCCTGCATGCGCTCCTCGACGCGCGCCGCCTCGGCGGCCGTGAACTCCAGCCCCTCCAGCTCGCAGTAGAAGCAGTGGTGGCTCATCGAGTGGCGTATGCGCAGCTTGCGGTCGGGCCACAGCGCGCGGCAGGCCTTCTGCAGGACGAACCACGCCGTGCGTTGCAGTACGCGGATCCCCGCGAACGAGGTGATGTCGACCAGCCGCACCGTGGCCGGGGCGTAGAGCCGGTAGCCGAGTTCGCGGATGCGGTTGTCGACCAGCGCGGCCAGAAACGGACGGGGGCGGTCGTCGATCCGGCGGGCGATTTCCGCGAGCGACGTGCCCGCGGCGACCTCGATCCGCCGGCCGAGGTTCTCGCACAGAACCTGAATGGTATCGGACATCTTTTTACGTATTACGGTTGGGTAAAGATAAGGAATTTTTCGTAAATTTGGCCATCAAAACCCAATCTATGAAAAAATCGCTGTTTCTTCTGGGCGTGGTGCTGATCCTCTTCGCCGCAGGGTATGCGGCGGGCCGGATCGTCCGCGCCTGTCGCGCCGAAAGGGTCGTGGTCGTGCTTTCGACCAACGATATCCATGCCAAAATCCAACGCTTCCCCCAGTTGGCCGCCGCCGTCGGCGCCTGCCGCGACACGCTGGGGAACGACCGCGTGCTGCTCGTCGACGCCGGCGACCGCTGGACGGGCAACGCCTATGTCGATCTGGCATCGACGCCGGGCCGTCCGGTGCTCGACCTGATGAACCGCCTGGGCTACGACGTCGCGACGCTGGGCAACCACGAGTTCGACCGCGGCCAGGCTTCGCTGGGCCGCATGATCGCCGACCACATGGCCTTCCCGGTCGTCTGCGCCAACGCCCTGAGCGACACCTGCACCTTCCCGCAGCTGCCCGCGCACCTGGTCTTCGACCGCGACGGCGTGCGCATCGGCGTGGTGGGCGTGGTGACCAACTACGAGGGGCCGGGTCATCCGGCCGGCAACGCCGCCTCGTTCGTGGGACTGCGCTTTCCCGATCCCCAGCAGGCGGCGCGCGACGAGGCCGACGCGCTGCGCGACCGGGTCGACGTGCTGCTGTTGGTCTCCCACATGGGCGACGACCGCGACGAGGAGCTGCTGGCGCTGGGCGAGCAGCGCTACGATGCCATTATCGGCGGCCACACCCACGTGCTGCGCGATACGGTGATCGGCCGCACGCTGCTGACCCAGACGGGCAAGAACCTCGCCAACGTGGGCGTGACGACGATCCGCATGCGCGGCGACCGGCTCCGCTCGATCGACTACCGGCTGGTCTCGCTCGACGACTACGCCCCCGACGAAACCTTCGCGCGCGAGGTGGCGCGCTACTACGACGACCCCGAGCTCAACCGCCCGGTGGGGACGTTCGACGTCGGGGCCGGCTACGTGGGGCTGGCCAACTGGATCTGCGGCGAGATCGCCCGCGCCACCGATGCCGAGGTGGGCATCTACCACGTCGGCGGTGTGCGGCTCGACACCATCCCTGCCGGCGGCGTGGGCATGGCGCGCCTCTACGATCTGGAGCCCTTCGGCTCGCGCATCGCCCGCACGCGCATGACGCCCGCCGACATGCGCCGCATGATCCTGGCCAAATACAACGACGAGGGCAACCGCAAGGAGGCCCACCGTATCGATCTGGTGGCCACGACCCCCTACACGATCCTCGTCGACGCGGCCGACAGCGCGCTCGACGTGCGCTTCCCCGCGCTGGTCGAGGGACGCACCTACGAGGTGGCCGTCGGCGACTACATCTTCAAAAACTACGGCGCCATCGACCGCACGGCGGGCCGCATCACCGACCATAAGGTCGTCGACGCGCTGCTCGCCTCGCTGCGCCGCGGCGTCGTGCGGCCCGACAACGCGCTGCGTCAGGCGCGCGAGATGGCGCGGTGACGCTGTTTTTCGGGGCGGAAAAATTCGTTATTTCGTTGCGAATCATTATCTTTGCAGCTCCGCCGCGCGTGCGCTGCGTGTGTTGCGACGGGGCAAACAACTTATTACTAATCATTTAACGAGCGATTGTATCGCAAAATTTCCAACATGGAAGAAGTAAAGAACGTAGTTGCGAACGAGAATTTCGACTGGAATGCCTTCGAGAACGATCTGGGCGTCTACAACCAGCCCAAGGAGGAGATCGCAGCCGCCTATGACAAGACGCTGTCGAACGTCAACGTCGGCGAGGTCGTAGAGGGTACCGTCACGGGCATCACCAAGCGTGAGGTCATGGTCAACATCGGCTACAAGAGCGAGGGCGTCATCCCCGTATCGGAGTTCCGCTACAACCCCGACCTGAAGGTGGGCGACACCATCGAGGTATACGTCGAGTCGGCCGAGGACAAGAACGGTCAGCTCGCCCTCTCGCACAAGAAGGCGCGCCAGCTCAAGTCGTGGGATCGCGTCAACGAGGCCCTCGACAAGGACGAGATCATCAAGGGTTACATCAAGTGCCGCACCAAGGGCGGTATGATCGTCGACGTCTTCGGCATCGAGGCCTTCCTGCCCGGTTCGCAGATCGACGTGAAGCCCATCCGCGACTACGACATCTACGTCGACAAGACGATGGAGTTCAAGGTCGTGAAGATCAACCAGGAGTTCCGCAACGTGGTCGTTTCGCACAAGGCCCTCATCGAGGCCGAGCTCGAGGCTCAGAAGCAGATCATCATGTCGAAGCTCGAGAAGGGCCAGATCCTCGAGGGTACGGTCAAGAACATCACCTCCTACGGCGTATTCGTCGACCTGGGCGGTGTCGACGGTCTGATCCACATCACCGACCTGTCGTGGGGCCGCGTAAGCCACCCCGAGGAGATCGTCGCCCTGGACCAGAAGATCCAGGTCGTAATCCTCGACTTCGACGATGCCAAGAAGCGCATCGCCCTGGGTCTGAAGCAGCTCACCCCGCATCCGTGGGAGGCGCTCGACCAGAACCTCAAGGTCGGCGACAAGGTCAAGGGCCGTGTCGTCGTGATGGCCGACTACGGTGCCTTCGTCGAGATCGCCGCCGGTGTCGAGGGTCTGATCCACGTATCGGAGATGTCGTGGAGCCAGCACCTGCGCTCGGCCCAGGAGTTCATGAAGGTAGGCGACGAGGTCGAGGCCGTTGTGCTGACGCTCGACCGCGAGGAGCGCAAGATGTCGCTGGGCATCAAGCAGCTCACGCCCGATCCCTGGGAGACCATCGAGACGCGCTATCCCGTGGGTGCCAAGTGCATGGCCAAGGTCCGCAACTTCACCAACTTCGGTGTCTTCGTCGAGATCGAGGAGGGTATCGACGGTCTGATCCACATCTCGGATCTGAGCTGGACCAAGAAGGTCAAGCACCCGGGCGAGTTCACGCAGGTAGGTGCCGACATCGAGGTCGTCGTGCTGGAGATCGACAAGGACAACCGTCGCCTCTCGCTGGGTCACAAGCAGCTCGAGGAGAACCCCTGGAACGGCTTCGAGGCCCAGTTCCCCGTCGAGAGCATCCACGAGGGTACGATCACCGAGCTCACGGAGAAGGGTGCCGTCGTATCGCTGGGCGAGAACATCGAGGGCTTCTGCCCCTCGCGTCAGCTCGTCAAGGAGGACGGCTCGACCCCCAAGGCCGGCGACAAGCTCCCCTTCAAGGTCCTCGAGTTCTCGAAGGCCACCAAGCGTATCACCCTCTCGCACCTGCGCACCTACGACGACGCGCGTCGTGAGGCCGTAGCTGCCGAGAAGGCCGAGAAGCGTGCCGCAGCCGACGCCACGAAGTCGACGGTGAAGAAGATCAACGCTTCGGTCGAGAAGACTACGCTGGGCGACATCGCCGGGCTGGCCGCTCTGAAGAGCGCGCTGGAGGCTGCCGAGAAGAACAACAAGTAGTCTACCGAACGGACGGGCGGGCTTCGTCGAAGCCCTCGCCCGTCTTGTTTACCGCGAGCGCCGCAGGCATTGCCTGCGGCGCTTTTTGTGTTGTCGGGGGCGGGCTTCGCCGGCTGCGATGACTCTTTTTTCGGCAGCGGCTCGATTTGCAGGAGCCGCGGCCCCCCCCCTGCGGCCTGCTTCTGTTCTGCGCGTCAGCCCGCAACTTCGTTGCGCGCTTCGCAGACTGCGGGCCGTCACTCTTCGGGCCCACCCGAAGAGCGGTCATTTCCCATACAAAACGGGATGATTCTGTTTCGAGAGATTGTTGTGCCGGATCCGTCGCGGTCAGCGGCTGCCGGCGCGCTCCTCCTCGTAGATGCGGTCGAAGAGTGCCCGCAGCCGCTCCCGCTCGCCGAGGAGCGCGCGCAGCTCCGCGAGCCGCCGCGCATTGTTCGACCCGTCGATCCACAGCCGCAGGTAGCCGCCCTCGCCGTACTTGCGTGCGAGGTGGTCGACGCAGCGCGCCCATTGCCCCTCGCGGTCGAGCTGCGGGGTGTGGGCCAGGCCGTACTGCACCGTGCGGCGGAGGATCGTCGCAGGGTCGATCTGCCGGTCGGCTTCGGCGACGATGCGCCCGTAGAGGCTCCGGGGTGCGCGGTCGGCCGAGGCGCGGTGGTCCTCCGCCGCCTCGCGCATCGTCGTGAGCCGCTCCTCGTCGAACCAGTTGCGGAGTGCGGGGTCTTCGGCGAGGATCCGTCCCGAGTCGAGGTGGTGCCGCTCGCGTCCGCCGGCGAGCCCCGTGTCGTGGTAGGCCGCCACGGTGAGTGCCGTCGCCGGATCGGCGTCGAGCTGCGCGGCCAGCGTGAGGCTGCGCGCCATGACCGAGAGCGCGTGGTCCACCCCGTGGGCGCGGTCGAACGCGTGGTAGCGGGGGAGGATCTCCGTGGCTAGGTATTCCGTCAGTGCCTCGGGGATCGTCGCCACGGTGCGCTCCAGCGCCAGCAGCCGGCGCTTGACCTCCAGCCCCGCGGCATAGCCCACCAGCGCGCCGTCGCTGCCCACCACGCGGTGGCAGGGGACGACTATCGGCAGCGGATTGCGGTTGTTGGCCATCCCCGCGGCACGGCTCGCCCGGGGGCGCCCGACGGCTGCGGCGATCCGGCCGTAGGAGGTCGTCTCGCCGTAGGGGATTTCGCCCAGCGCCCGCCACACCGCCGCTTGGAACGGGGTTCCTTCGGCCCCGAGCGGCAGGGTGAAGCGCCGGCGCACGCCGGCGAAGTACTCGGCCAACTCTCCGGCGGCCCGGCGCAGCAGGGGCGTCGGGGGCGGAGTGCCGTCGGGCTCTCCGCCGAAGCGGATCGCGACGAGCGCCTCGTCGGTCGCCGCGAGCGTCAGCGGCCCGACGGGCGAGGGAATGGTATGGAGTCGTGCGGTCATACGGGAAAATCGCCCGACCGAGGCGGCCGGGCGATGGACTTTAGAGGTTTTCGAGCGTGTAGTCGATCATCTTCTGCCGCACGTTGTAGGTGTCGGAGGGCATCATCGAGTGGTTCTGGTCGGGGTAGACCATCATGTCGTAGCGCTTGCCCGCGCGGTTGAGCGCCCGGGCCATCTCCATCGAGTTTTGGAAGTGGACGTTGTCGTCGGCCGTGCCGTGGATCATCAGCAGGCGGGTCCGCTTGTCGTCGAGCATCCGTGCGAAGTTGATCGGCGAGTTGTCGTCGTAGCCCGCGGCGTTGTACTGCGGGAGGTTGTTGTAGATCTCGGTGTAGATCGTGTCGTAGTAGCGCCACGAGGTGACGGGGGCCACGGCGATCGCCATGCGGAAGAGCCCGAGACCCTTCAGCGCGCAGCTCAGGGCCATGAAACCGCCGTAGGACCAGCCGTAGATGCCGATGCGCGCGGCGTCGACCCACGGCTGCGCGGCCAGGTAGCGCGCCACGGCCAGCTGGTCCTCGACCTCCAGCGCGCCGAGGCGCCCGTAGGTCTGCTTCTTGAACTTCTCGCCGTGGAAGCCTGTGCCGCGGCCGTCGGCGCACACCACAACGTAGCCCTTCTCCACCAGCGCGTCTTCCCAGTCCGCCGACCAGCGGTCCTGCACCGACTGCGACCCGGGGCCCGAGTACTGGGTCATCAGCACCGGATACTGCCGCGAGGGGTCGAAGTCGCGCGGACGGAGGATCCACGCTTCGAGCGAGTCGCCCCGCTCGTTGGGAATGCGGCAGAACTCCTTGACGGGGCGTTGCAGCCGGGCGAGCTCCTCGCCGAGCGCGCGGCTGTCGCGCAGCGTGCGGACCGTGCGTCCCTCGCCGTCGCACACCTCCACGCGGTTGGGCGTCGCGGCATTGGAGAAGGTCGAGATGTAGTATTTCATCCCCTCGCTCGGAGCGATCGAGTAGAACCCGTCGCCGGTCGTCAGGCGGCGCTTGTCCTTGCCGTCGAGGCGCACGCTGTAGAGGTTGCGGCGGATGGGCGACCCCTCGGTCGAGAGGTACCACACGCGCTTGGGCGTGAGGCCCACCACCTCGGTGACCTCCCATTCGCCCCGGGTCACCGGTCCCTGGAGCCCCGCGCGCACGTTATATAAATAGAGATGCATCCACCCCGTGTGGCTCTCCTGCCGCACCAGGAAGCGGTCCTTGTCGACGAAGAGGATCGACCGGCCGCTCGGCCGTTCGACATACTGCTGCGAACGCTCCTCGTAGATCGTGTGCTGGGCGCCGCCCGGCTCGCAGAGGACCATCTCGAAGGTGTTCTGCCGCCGGTTGAGCCGCTGGTACCACAGCTTCCCGTCGGGCGACCACCCCAGGCCGGGGATGTACTGGTCGCTCTCCGCCCCGGTGTCGATGCGCTGCTTGGCGCCCGTCTCCAGGTCGCAGACCCACAGCTGGACCTCCGAATTGCGTTCGCCCGCCTTGGGGTACTTGAAGGTGTAGGCCGTGTTGTAGAGCTTGTTGTCGAAACGCATCATCTCCATCATCGGCACGCGGCTCTCGTCGAAGCGCAGGTAGGCCACCTTGCGGCTGTCGGGCGAGAAGGCGTAGGCCTTGGTGAATCCGAACTCCTCCTCGTAGACCCAGTCGGTCGTGCCGTTGATCACCTCGTTCCAGGCGCCGTCGTCCGTGAGGCGCGTGGTGCGTGCGGAGGCGATGTCGTAGAGGTAGAGGTCGTTGCGGTCGGAGTAGGCGATCGTCTTTCCGTCGGGCGAGAAGGTGGCGTCGCGCGGTGCCTCGGCCTCGCCCAGCACCGGACGGACGTTCTGCCCCTCGGCCAGGTGGTACGACGTGGTGAACGAGTGGCGGTAGATCGGCGTGCGGCCCGACGAGAGCAGGATGCGCCGCTCGTCGGGCGAGAAGGCGTAGCCCGTGATCCGCAGACCGGCGGCCGAGGCCGGGAGGAGCTTCTCGCCCGGGGTGTCGGCGGCGTAGGCGTAGCGGAGGATCTGGTTCTCTTCGAGCGTGGTGTAGTGCTCGCCGTCGGCCATCGAGCGGATGCCGTAGACCCCTTCGTTCATCGAGCGCAGACGCGCGATGGCGGCGTACTCGCCCTGGGCGGTCGCCGTGGTGCCGGCGCCCCAGACGAGGGCGGCGGCAAGGATATGCTTGATATTCATGATCGACTATGTGTCAGATGTCCTCCACGTCGAAGTCGTAGCCCAGGCGTTTGCCCGTGACGAACTTCGAGTTGTCCATGCGGGTGTTGAACTGGTCCACCGTCACGCGCTTGTTGTAGGCGAAGGGCGGCAGCAGCAGGTCGAATTGCAGCGAGTAGCCGATGGCGGCCTCCAGCACGGCGACGAGCGCCCCGCGGTCGATCTCCTCGCTGCCGAAGCGGTCGGCGCGCAGCGAATCCTGCCCCTTGCCCTCGACGAAGTAGCGGCGGTCGCGGTTGATGAAGAGCCGCCCGATGAGGTAGCCTTCGTCGGCGTTGCGGTTGAAGCGGAACGAGTCGGAGAGGAAGTTATAAATGTTGATGACGCCGCAGTATCCGTTCTGCTCGTCCTCGATGACATAGGGATTCTTGCGCGCGGGGTGTCCGGCGGGGAAGCTGAATACGTCGGTGTGCATCTGGAAGATGAGCAGGTCGTCGGCGACCTGCAACTGGGCCTCGAACTTGCCGCGGTCGCGGTATTCGAGCCTTACGTGGCGGTCGAGGCGGCCGTCGAGCTCGTCGTCCATCTCCGAGGCCATCTCCAGCAACGTCTCCTTCAGCAGGTTGAGCGCCGCGAAGGTGTTGTCGAACACCCGTTGCTTGAGGTTCGACTTGCGGACGAAGGTGTCCAGGATCTGCTTGCGTGCAGGGGTGGATTCCATAGATTCTCTATACTGTGTTTTTGCGTTTAGCGGATGCGTATCTCCTCGCCGGGGCGCAGCACGGCGTCGCTGCGCAGCCGGTTGAGCTTCTCGATCGAGGCCGTGCGGATGCCGTAGGACTGTCCCACGGCATAGACCGTCTCGCCCTGGCGGCAGATGTGGTGGCGGGCGTTGCCCTCCCAGCGCTTCTTCTTGCGCTCGATGTAGACCACCTCGCCCGGCATCGGCTGCGCGCGCTTGTCCTTCAGGTCGTTGAACTTGCGCAGGTTGCGCGCCGAGAGGCGGAATACTTCGCCCAGGTGCTCGAACGTGTCGCCCTCCTTGGCCAGGACGTAGTGCACGCCGTTGGTCAGGTAGACGTTGTAGCCGCGGTGGGCGTTGATCGTCACGCGGTAGTCGTCGGGGTCGACGAGTCCCGTCGCGTCGCCGGCGGCGGTGACGCTGCTCTGCTCCGAGAACGATGCGTCGGGGTCGCCCGCCGAGGCGGGTTTGCGCGAGGCGTAGAGACGTTTGCCGTCGGGCTTGTCGAGCAGGTGCAGCTCGCACTCCTCGATGATGCGGATGAGCCGCTGGGCGTAGTCGGGCGCCGTGGCGTAACCCGCGGCCTTGAGCCCGCGGGCCCAGCTGCGGTAGTCGTCCGAGGCGTAGACGAACAGCGAGTCGTAGCGCGGCTGCGAGTCGAGGAATTCGGCGTGGTCGTGGTACGACGCCTCGACCGACGGGTAGGCGCGGAAGCACTCGCCCTTGGCGTCGTCGTCGTGGTAGACGCGGTCGCCCGTCCAGTTCTTCTTGCACTTGATGCCGAAGTGGTTGTTCGAGCTGCGCGAGAGGGTGCTGTTGCCGCTGTCCGACTCCAGGATCCCCTGCGCCATGGTGATGCTCGCCGGGATGCCGTAGCGCTCCATCTGGTCGACGGCGATCGACTTGTAGCGGTCGATATACTCTTCGCGTGTCATTCTCGCGCCTTTGCGGCCGTTCGTCTGGGCCGCTGCGGGCAGTGCCGCGAGGAGAATCGCCGCGAGGAGACTTGCCTTTATCGAAATATTCATTATCTTTGTTTTCCGGTTATGCGCAAAGATAGCGCTTTCCCACGAAATAACAACACAAACCGACTTGTCATGTTTAGCGAAAATGCGAATAGGATCTTCGACCGCTGCGTCGCCGATTACCACCTCTGCGACGATGTGGACCGTGCGGCGGAGAACCCTTTCGACGATCCGTTCGACCGGCTGCTCTACGCCAAGTGCTGGATCGATGCGGTGCAGTGGCACCTCGAAGATATCATCCGCGATCCCGCGATCGATCCGGTCGAGGCGCTGGCGATCAAGCGGCGTATCGACCGCTCCAACCAGGAGCGCACCGACATGGTCGAATACATCGACTCCTTCCTGATGGAGCGGTTCCGCGAGACCCCCCCCCGGGACGATGCCCGCATCAATACCGAGACGCCGGCCTGGGCCGTCGACCGCCTGTCGATTCTCTCGCTGAAGATTTGGCACATGCGCTGCGAGACCGAGCGCGCGGAAGTCGGCGACGACCACCGCGCGGCGTGCCTGAGCAAACTCGACGTGCTGCTCGAGCAGCGGCGCGACCTTTCGCGGTCGATCGACGAGCTGCTCGACGACATCGCTGCGGGCCGCAAGCGGATGAAGACCTACAAACAGATGAAAATGTATAACGACCCGGCGCTCAATCCGGTGTTGTATGGCTCGAAATAACGTCGCCGTGCCCCGGCATCTGCTGGTGCTGCGTCTCTCGGCCATGGGCGACGTGGCGATGCTGCCCCACGCGCTGCGCGCGCTCCGGACGGCATGGCCCGACCTGCGCGTGACGGTGGCCACGAGGCCGCTGTTCCGCCCCTTCTTCGCGGGGATCGACGTCGATTTTCTCGATGTCGATCCGTCGGGTGCGCAGCGCTCGCTCGCGGGGATGTGGCGCCTGGCGGCGGTGGCGCGCGAGCGGGGTGTCGACGCCGTGGCCGACGTCCACGGCACGTGGCGCTCGAAGGCCTTCTGCGCCTCGATGCGGCTGCACGGCATCCCCGCGGCGTCGATCGACAAGGGGCGCCGTGAGAAGCGGCGCGTGATCGCCGAAGGGTGGCGCGCCGCTCCCGTGCGCCATACCGTCCTGCGCTACTGCGATGTCTTCCGCCGTCTGGGCTTTTCGTTCGACGATCCGTGTCCGGCGGGGCCGGTCGGTCCGGCCGTTGCCGCCCCGTCGTCCGCCGTGTCGGTCGCCGCTCGGCGGGCCGAAGTCGCCGCGCCCTTCACCGCCGTGGCGCTGCCGCAGGAGCTCTCGGGTGAGAAGCGCGGCGTGTGGGTCGGCGTGGCCCCCTTTTCGGCCCACCGGGGCAAGACCTATCCCGAGGAGCGGGCGCGCGAGGTGATCGGCCTGCTGGCCGCGCGCTGCGAGCGGGTCTTCGTCCACAGCGGGGGAGGCGCCGAGGCCGACTTCGCCCGCGCCGCCGAGGCCGAATGGCCCAACGTCGTGGCGCTCCACGGGCGGGTGACGTTGGCCCAGGAGATCGCGCTCATCGCCCGGATGGACTGCCTGGTGACGATGGATTCGCTGGCGATGCACCTCGCCTCGCTCACGGCGACCCCCGCCGTATCGGTCTGGGGCGCCACCTGCCCGGCCCTGGGCTTCCTGGGGTGGGGCGGCGACGCGGCCAACGCCTTGCAGGCCGACCTGGCGTGCCGCCCCTGCTCGCGCTACGGCGCCAAGCCCTGCCGCTACGACGACTACCGCTGCATGCAGGCCGTCGACCCCGAGCGCATCGTCGACCGCGTGGCCGAGGTCGTCGGTCTCTGACGCGCCGGCGGGCTTTCTTCCGGCCGGTTTTCGCTCCGTTATCCGAAAAAAATGTCCCGCACTCCCTTTTCGGGGGAGGCGGGACGTCTCGTTTCTGTGTGCTTCGGAAATAACGGCTCGCAGAGCCGGCAACCCGTAGCCGCCCCCGGGCGGAGGGTTGCCCGTCGGCTAAAGCCTCCGTTACACCTCCGCCGGCTACGGGCTGAATCCGTTTCCCGGATAAGCGGCGGCTCTATCGGGAACCGTGCGTGGCGCAGCCTCTTTTGGCGAAGGCCGAATATGAATTTTAGTTGAAAAAGGCGCTCTTCGAGAGGACTCGAAGAGCGGCAGCCCGCAGCCACGGCGGGCGGAGGGCTGCTCTGTCGGCTAATGCTTCTGTCGCACCACTCCGCTGGCTGCGCGCTGCATTATATAGTGGCAAATTCAAAAGGCACCAAAAGAAAATCCGAAGCCGGGAGGCTTCGGATTTTCGCAGGTTGTATCGTTGTGTCTATTCCGCGCTCTTCGCAGCCTTCGCGCGGACGTATTCGTCGATCGCGCGGGCGGCCGTGCGGCCGGCGCCCATCGCCAGGATCACCGTCGCGGCGCCCGTCACGGCGTCGCCGCCGGCGAAGACCCCCTCGCGCGAGGTCGCGCCCAGCTCGTCGGCCGCGATGCAGCCGCGGCGCGTGGTGTCGAGCCCCGCGGTCGTCGAGGCGATCAGCGGGTTGGGCGAGGTGCCCAGCGCCATGATCGCCACGTCGCACGCGATGTCGAACTCCGAGCCCGGCTTCTCGACCGGCGACCGGCGGCCGCTGGCGTCGGGCTCGCCCAGCTCCATCTCCACGCATCGCAGGCCGCGGACCCAGCCCCGCTCGTCGCCCAGCACCTCCACCGGGTTCGTGAGCAGGCGGAACTCGATCCCCTCCTCGCGGGCGTGGTGGACCTCCTCGGCGCGGGCCGGGAGCTCCTTCTCGGAACGGCGGTAGACGATCGTCGCCTCGGCGCCCAGGCGGCGCGCCGTGCGTACGGCGTCCATCGCCACGTTGCCGCCGCCGACGACCACGACCCGGCTGCCGACATAGATCGGCGTGTCGTACTCGGCGTCGTAGGCGTGCATCAGGTTGGCGCGTGTGAGGAACTCGTTGGCCGAGACCACGCCGTTGAGGTTCTCGCCCGGGATGCCCATGAAGCGCGGCAGCCCGGCGCCCGAGCCGATGAAGACGGCGTCGTAGCCCTCCTCGTCGAGCAGCGAGTCGACGGTCAGGGTGCGGCCGACGATCACGTCGGTCTCGATCTCCACCCCCAGCTTCTTCACCTCTTCGATCTCGCGCGCGACGATCCGCTCCTTCGGAAGGCGGAACTCGGGGATGCCGTAGACCAGCACGCCGCCCACCTTGTGCAGCGCCTCGAAGATCTTCACCTCGTAGCCCATCTTGGCCAGGTCGCTCGCGCAGGCGAGGCCCGCCGGGCCGCTGCCCACGACGGCCACGCGGCGGCCGTTGCGCGGGGCCGCATCGACGGCGGTGTCCTGCTCCAGTTTCCAGTCGCCGACGAAGCGTTCGAGCTTGCCGATGGCCACCGGCTCGCCCTTGATGCCCAGCACGCACGACCCTTCGCACTGGGTTTCCTGCGGGCAGACGCGGCCGCAGATCGACGGCAGCGAGCTGTCGCGGGCGATCGTCTCGGCGGCCGTGCGCAGGTCGCCCGCGTGCAGTGCCGCGATGAAGTCGGGGATGGCGATCCCCACGGGGCAGGCGGCCACGCAGCGGGGGTTCTTGCAGCGGAGGCAGCGCGACGCTTCCAGCATCGCCTCCCGCAGGTCGTATCCGTGGCAGACCTCCTCGAAGTTGGTCGCTCTTAGGGCCGGATCCTGTTCGCGCACCGGCACGCGCGGTATCTTGTTCGCCATAGTCTATTTGTCCAAACCGATTCTACATACGTGACCCGCGGCGCGCTCGGCCTCGATCGCCGCGCGCCGCTGCTCCTCCGAGCGGTACATCCCCTGGCGGCGCATCGCCTCGTCGAAGTCGACCTCGTGGCCGTCGAACTCGGGCCCCTCGACGCAGGTGAAGCGCGTTTTGCCGCCCACCGTCACGCGGCAGGCGCCGCACATGCCCGTGCCGTCGACCATCAGCGCGTTGAGCGACACGGTGGTCTTCAGCGCGTGCTTGCGCGTCGCCAGCGCCACGAACTTCATCATCACCATCGGGCCGATCGCCACGCACTCGTCGTAGCGGGCGCCTCGGGCGACGAGCTCGTCGAGCAGCGCGGTCACGAGCCCCTTGAACCCCTCCGAGCCGTCGTCGGTGGCGATGTGCAGGTGCGAGGCCACGGCGCGCATCTCGTCGGTGTAGATGAGCATGTCGCGCGTCTTGGCGCCGATGATGACGTCGACCTCGACGCCGCGGTCGTGCAGCCACTTGACCTGCGGATAGACCGGTGCCGTGCCCACGCCGCCGCCGATGAAGAGGTAACGGCGCCGGCGCAGCTCGTCGAGCGGCAGGGAGACAAACTCCGAGGGGCGTCCCAGCGGCCCGGCGAAGTCGACCAGCGCGTCGCCGGCCTCCAGCGCGCAGAGCTTGCGCGTGGAGACGCCGATGGCCTGCGTGACGATCGTCACGCTCCCCTCGGCCGCATCGAAGTCGGCGATCGTCAGCGGAATGCGCTCGCCGCGCTCGGTGGCGCGCACGATGACGAACTGCCCCGGCAGCGCGGCGTGCGCTACGCGCGGGGCGTTGATTTTCATGAGCCAGATCCCTTCGGCCAGGCTCCGTTTTTCCAGAATCGTAAACATCTCGTTCGTGTGGTTCTCTCTGTTTTTCTCTCGGCGGCCGTTCGGC
Organism: uncultured Alistipes sp.; assembly: GCA_947364365.1. GTDB lineage: Bacteria > Bacteroidota > Bacteroidia > Bacteroidales > Rikenellaceae > Alistipes. The sequence goes on along the minus strand of CANASP010000004.1, from coordinate 110,824 downwards.
GCCTTAGTCGGCCTCGACGATCGCCGTGACGCGGATACGCCGCATCGGCCGTCCGGGGTCGTCGGTGACCACCACCAGGTTGGCGCTCGCCGGTCCCGGATCGGCCCGTCGCGGGTCGAACGTCACCTCGAAGGCGACTTCGCGCCCTGCGCCGACCGTCGTGCCGGCCGCGAGCGTCGTCGCGAGCGCACCGTCGCACTCCACCGCCCGCACCGTCAGCGGGGCCTGCCCCGTGTTGGCGAGCGAGAGACGCTGCCGGGCCACGGCGTCGTCGTGTTTCAAGACGCCAAATTTAACGAAATTTTCGGATATTTCCGATGTCGGGCGTTTTTCCTGCGCTCCCGGGGCGGGATCGATGGCGATGGCGTGGGCGGTTATATATAGGTCGCCGGGGCGCCCGTCGACCGCGATGCGCAGGGCGTCGCGCAGCGTGCCGTAGCGGGGGTGCTCCTTCGAGACCTCGTAGGCCAGGTCGATCGAACGCTCCTCGCCCGGGGCGAGATACTGCGGTGCCGTCGCTTCGAGGCATCCGCTCTCGCGCTGCGGAAGCAGTGTCAGCGCGACGGGCCGATCCGACGTGTTGACCACCCCGATGCTGCTCTGCACGCGCTCGCCCTGGTGCACGTAGGCGAAGGCGCACAGCGTATGGGTCAGCCGCACGCCGCCCCCGGCATCGACCGGATAGCGCTCGGCGAGGCTGCGCGGGCGCGGCGTGACCGATCCGCGGATCGAGAGCGTAGCGATCCGTTCGCGTTCGGTCGAGTAGACGTGGAGCTGCTTCTCGAACGTGCCGGGCCGGTCGCGCGGGTCGAACGTCACTGCGATCTCGGTCCGTTCGCCCGGGAGGATCGGACGGCGCGAGAATTCGGGCACGGTGCAGCCGCACGAAGTCACCACGTCGAGGATCACCAGCGGCCGGTCCGAGCGGTTCTCGCCCGAGAAACGGTGGGTGACGCGCCCGGCCTGCTCGTCGATCGCCCCGAAATCCCACGCCGCGGGCTCGAATACGAGTTGGGCGCGCAGGGGCGTCGCAAGAGCTGCCAATGCGAAGATTGTCAGCAGGATAAATGTCTTTCTCGAAGTTTTCATGGCGAATGTCCGTTGCACAAAGTTATATTTTTTTTGAAAAAAATGCGCGAAAATTTTGGAGAGATGGATTTTTGCCCTATATTTGCACTCCGAAAAGGTCACTGAGGCCGATTCGAAAAGCCTGAATAGCTCAGTTGGTTAGAGCACATGACTGTTAATCATGGGGTCCTAGGTTCAAGTCCTTGTTCAGGCGCTAATGCGCAAGGGTTGCATAAGGTTCTTTAAAAACTGCAAAGAGGTCTCCCGCAGGGGATGTCCGTTGCAAGATTCCTTTGCAGTCCCGAGCCATTCTTTGGGGAGCTTAGCTCAGCTGGTTCAGAGCGTCTGCCTTACAAGCAGAGGGTCGGGGGTTCGAATCCCTCAGCTCCCACAATCCGAAAAAGGCCACCTACAGCAATGTGGGTGGTTTTTTGATGAAGGGAGCATAGCTCAGTTGGTTTAGAGCGCCTGCTCGACAAGCAGGAGGTCTGCGGTTCAAATCCGCATGTTCCCACTTCATGAATCAGGCAGTTGCGGTTGCGCGACTGCTTTTTTCGTTTCTGTGCGCTCCGGGCTGCGGGCTGCGGGCCGCAGCCGGAGGCGGCGGCTTTTCGAACTGCGCGGGGCCGCCCTCCGCACGGGGGCTGCGCGCTTTTGTCGAGCGAAGGCTGCGTGCGGCCCGCACGGCTTCCGGGGAGCCGCTCTCCCTGCCTCCTTCGCGGACCCTTGGGCCGGCTTGCTGGCGGCTGCTTTCGCGCCGGGTCGAAAAATGAACGAAAAATCGGGCTCCGGATTTGCCGGAGTGATTTATTTGTCTTATCTTTGCACCCGCAACAGGCAAGGGAGCTTAGCTCAGCTGGTTCAGAGCGTCTGCCTTACAAGCAGAGGGTCGGGGGTTCGAATCCCTCAGCTCCCACGACGAGCGACAGCGACGGATTTCGGTCCGTCGCTTTTTTTTGTGCTCAATGGTGCACGAAAATGAATTTTCGGCACCTTTCGCACAAGATTCGCCTCACTTCGTTCCGTCTATCGCTCGGCTCTGGATGTCGGAATTCTTTAGGGAGATTGTGATGAATGATATTCCTGCAATTTTTCTGTCGCAGAAACAGCGCAGGGCAATTACTCATCAAAATTCGGTGTTATTGATATGGTAACGTGAAAAATGTGTGAGATAGTCTCCTTTAATAAGGGAATTTTTTGGCGCCTCTTTTAGTTGTATTTGCTGTTTGTAAATTTAGATCTATTTATATTAAATGAAGGATAATATAAAGTTCTTACTAAGAAATGAACGATCTGATGCAAATATATGAAAAATTCTATATATGAAAAGGCTTTGTACGGAAATTCTATTAAGCAAATATTGCTGAATTTGAGTATTCTTTAGCGAACCCCTTCGATCTATATATTTAAAGTCGTTCATTTTCAGCAAATAGCTGTTGTTGCATGTTTCTTAGTAAGAAACCTTGAAAATACGATAAGTTTAGAACAAAAAACCTTAAAAACCGATGGGGCGACGGGATATAACGGCTTAATTTATTATGGCAACGAAGAGAAGTACTTATGTGGTTCGTACGGAAGCTGATTATGAGGATGTGAAAGATCATCTTGATAGAGAGATGAGGGATGATTGCAGCGATTCCGATAAAATCTATTTTTATGGGTATTGGGGCAGTTGCTCCCGATTTGATTGGGATGAATGCTACAAGATTGAGATTTGGAGTGATTGCTCGGATCCGATTTTGGCAGCTTCGATTATAAGAGAACACGGTGGACGATATTATGATGAATAAAATGGTGTGGATAGCAGGGGCTATCTTGATGGCTTTGTTGCCGTGTTCTATATGTGCTGTTGCAAATAGTGTCGTTTTAAATCATCTTCAATCAGGTGATGATCCTGTATACTTTAATCTGGTTAGGATTGAAAGTGATTTTATAAACATCAATCAGTATGAGTGCAATTATATTGTACTTTTCCCTAATGGAACGTGTGAATGTAACACTCAAATGAATGGTGTAAAAACTTCTTTTTTAGGATATTATAGCGTAGATGCGAGTCGCCATAAGATCCGCATTCAGACAAAAGACCGTATTCCTTTCTATTTTATAAGTTCGGATGAATATACATTTGTGGATCGTAATCGTATTATCATAACTGCTACTTTATGTGGAAAGGTTGTAAGGTTTGAATACAAAAGACTAGAATAAATATGTAAACGGCGTACCAGGTGCGTAATGAATCTCAAGGGTATGAGTAAGCTATATGTCAAAAATTCCTGAATGGAGAGCAAAAAGAAAAAAGTCATTAGTTGCTATATGTACATTGGGCCTTTCTGAAGCGCCATGGAGTCTACTGTTTTCGTCCTCTAAAGATGCTGATAAGGGTATGTCATTCGAAGGTTCTGTATTTGGATTCATATTTAAAGTGATGTGGTTCATCGCTTGGACCGTATTGGCATCCGCGCTTATATGGATAATCAATATATTTAAATTTATTAACTATTCTTTGTCGCTGGCATTGTATGAGCAAAAAAGTGGTGGCAATTGAGGCTGTATGCAGTTATATTAAACGGAATTATCCCGTTTGGTGCTGTGATCTTGGGGGCGCAGCTAGCGGAGGGGCTTTTTGAGTGGGCGCGAAAAGAACGGTCCTCCGCCCGAGTAGCTGCGGGCTGAAACCCAACGATCTTATCGACACTATAAAATGACGGCAGGGAATCGTCGCGATTGCCTGCCGTCGGTGAAGGGAACCACCCCTTCGGAACTACTAACCCAAACTTTGAATGAAGAAACCTCGCTGCGGTGTCGTCCGCAGTCGGATGGATGAAGTGCAAAGCACGTGCCAAACAAAATAGCCTGCGGAACAATCCGCAGGCTATTTTCTGTCGCAAGACCGGCTCGCTTCGAACGGTTCGAAAGGCGGCGGAGGGCAACCCTCCGGCGTGGAGGGGCGTTCCGCTCGCGTGCGGCTCTCCGCTGGCGGGCCGGCCTTCTTGGTCATAGGGCCCGAACGGCACGGTGCCGAACGTCTCGGACGGCGGCCGCAGGCTCGGATTGGGGCGGGCGCGATGTTCCGTCGCCCCTCCGTCCGGATCGCCCGCCTACCGCTTCAGGCCGAAGACGCCCGTGTAGGTCGCGGGCGAGAGGGCGCGCAGCTCCTCCTTGACGCTCGCGGCGACGTCGAGCGTCTCGATGAAGGCGGCGATCGACTCGCGCGTGATGTGGGTGTTGGTGCGCGTGAGGGCCTTCAGTGCCTCGTAGGGCTTGGGGAAGCCCTCGCGGCGCAGGATCGTCTGGATGCCCTCAGCCACCACGGCCCAGTTCTGCTCCAGGTCGCGCTCCAGCGCCTCGGGGTTGAGGATCACCTTGTTCAGCCCCTTGAGCAGCGAGCGCAGGGCGATCAGCGAGTGGGCCATCGGCACGCCGACGTTGCGCAGGACGGTCGAGTCGGTCAGGTCGCGCTGGAGGCGCGAGAGGGGCAGCTTGGCCGACAGGTGGCCGTAGATCGCCCCGGCGATGCCGAAGTTGCCCTCGGCGTTCTCGAAGTCGATGGGGTTGACCTTGTGGGGCATGGCGCTCGAACCTACCTCGCCGGCCTTGATCTGCTGCTTGAAGTACTCGGCCGAGATGTACATCCACATGTCGCGGCAGAGGTCCGTCAGCAGCGTGTCGATGCGGCGCAGGCAGTCGAAGATCGCCGCCAGGTTGTCGTAGTGCTCGATCTGCGTGGTGTACTGCGAGCGCGAGAGCCCCAGCGTCCCGTTCACGAAACGGTTGGCGAAGGCCACCCAGTCGATCGCGGGGAAGGCCGCGTGGTGGGCGTTGAAGTTGCCCGTGGCGCCGCCGAACTTGGCCGGCACGGCGATTGCGGCGAGCTGCGCGAGCTGCTTGTCGAGGCGCTCGACGTAGACCCGGAACTCCTTGCCCAGCAGCGTGGGCGACGCGGGCTGCCCGTGCGTGCGGGCCAGCATCGCCACGTCGTGCCACTGGTCGGCCATCGCCTCGATCTTCGTGCGGACCTCGCCTGCGGCGGGGAGGTAGACCTCCTCGATCGCCTCGCGCAGCGAGAGGGGAATGGCCGTGTTGTTGATGTCCTGCGACGTGAGGCCGAAGTGGACGAACTCCTTGCAGGCATCGAGCCCCAGCGCCTCCATCTTCTCCTTGAGGATGTATTCCACGGCCTTGACGTCGTGGTTGGTCGTGCGCTCGATCTCCTTCACGCGTTCGGCGTCGGCGGCCGAGAAGTCGGTGTAGAGCGTGCGCAGGGCGGCTTTTTCGGCCTCGCCGATGGCTGCGAGCTGGGGCAGCGGAAGCTCGGCCAGGGCGATCAGATACTCCACTTCGACGCGGATGCGGTAGCGGATGAGCGCCTGCTCCGAAAAATAATCGGCGAGTTTTTCCGTTTTATCACGGTAGCGCCCGTCGACGGGCGAGATGGCGGTAAGGGGTGTGAGCATGTCGTGTGACGATTTGGTTTTGACGCCAAAATTACGGAAATAAATTGAAATACGCATAATTTTCCCTACCTTTGTAGGGCGTGAATCAACGCTGCAAGGAATGAATTTTTTGGTGAATCTACTCGATACGTTGGCCGATTTCGTGCGGCGCAATCCGCTGCTGACGGCTCTGATCGCGGTGCTGGCCATCGGCGCCCCGGCGCTGCTGCGCGGTATCGCGATCTTCATCCTCTACTTCTTTATGACTCTGCTTGTGCTGGGCGTGGCCATCGCCCTCTACCTGCGCTGGCGTCTCGCGCGCGTGCGTCGCGAGATGGAGGAGCGCTTCGGCGCCGGTGAGGCGCAGGGCTTCGGCCCGGATTTTGCGCGGGGCCGCCGTGCCGACGCGCGCCGCGAGGGCGACGTGGAGGTGCGCCGCACGGCCGACGAGCCCCGGAAACGGGTGTCGAGCGACGTGGGCGACTATGTCGAATTCGAGGAAACCGACGAGCGATAGACGATGTTCAGGACCCTGCAACTCATAGGCCGCTACTTCATTCTGATGGGCAAGGTCTTCTCCCGTCCGGAGAAGATCGCGATCTACCGCCGGCGCATCCTCTACGAGATGGAGGCGCTGGGGATGAACTCCATAGGCCTGACGGCCATCATCTCGGTCTTCATCGGCGCGGTCATCACGCTCCAGATGTCGATCAACCTCGACTCGCCCTTCATCCCCCAGACGCTCATCGGCTACGCCACGCGCGAGACGATGATCCTGGAGTTCTCGTCGGCGGTCGTGGCGCTGATCCTCGCCGGCAAGGTGGGGTCGAGCATCGCCTCGGAGATCGGCACCATGCGCATCACCGAGCAGATCGACGCGCTGGAGATCATGGGCGTCAACTCCGCCTCGTACCTCATCCTGCCCAAGATCGTCGCCGCGATGATTTTCTTCCCCTTCCTGGCGATCCTCTCGATCGTGGTGGGTATCTTCGGCGGCTGGATGATCGCCTACGTCACCGGGATCATGATCCCGGCCGACTACCTCGACGGCCTGCTGCTCGACTTCAGGCCCTACTCGATCACCTACACGCTCATCAAGATGGTCTTCTTCGCCTACATCATCACCTCCGTGTCGGCCTTCTACGGCTACAACGCCCGCGGCAACTCGCTGGAGGTGGGCGCCGCGTCGACGCGCGCCGTGGTGGTGAGCTGCGTGGTGGTGCTGCTTTTCGACCTCATCCTCACCCAAGTGCTGCTCATATGATCCGTGCCGACCATATCGTCAAATCCTTCGACTCCCGTACCGTGCTCGACGACATCTCGGTTGAGTTCGAGACGGGCAAGACCAACCTGATCATCGGCCGCAGCGGCTCGGGCAAGACCGTGCTGCTCAAGACGCTCGTGGGGCTGCATGCGCCCGACCGGGGAAGCGTGTGGTACGACGACGTGGAGTTCACGTCGCTGGGCTTCCGCGAGCGCAAGGTGATCCGCAAGGAGATCGGCATGATCTTCCAGGGCGGGGCGCTGCTCGACTCGTCGACCGTCGAGGAGAATGTCCGCCTGCCGCTCGACCTCTTCACCGCGCAGTCGGAGGCCGAGAAGCGCGAGCGGGTCGACTTCTGCCTGCGGCGCGTGCGGCTGGAGAAGGCCAACCGCCTCTACCCGGCCGAGCTTTCGGGCGGCATGATCAAGCGCGTGGCCATCGCGCGGGCGATCGTCATGAACCCCCGCTACCTCTTCTGCGACGAGCCCAACTCGGGTCTCGACCCGCAGACCTCGATCGTCATCGACAACCTCATCCACGAGATCACCCACGAGTACGGCATCACGACGATCATCAACACCCACGACATGAACTCGGTGATGGAGATCGGCGAGAAGATCGTCTACATCCACGAGGGACACAAGTGGTGGGAGGGTACCAACGACGAGATCCTCCACGCCGACAACGCCGAGCTCAACGCCTTCGTCTTCGCCTCGGCCATGGCCAAGCGCGCCCGCAGGGCGGCGCGCTGATGGCCCTCCTGCGCCTTTTGCGGGGCGCAGGGTGCGAAAATCTTCGCCGCGGTGTTGCATAATCTACTTATATTATATAACTTTGCGGTGCGAAAAAGATGCTTTACTAACACATAATCAAATCAACTATGGCAACTATCAAAATCGGTATCAACGGCTTCGGCCGTATCGGCCGTATGGTTTTCCGTGCCGCCTGCACGCAGACCGACAAGTACGAGATCGTAGGTATCAACGACCTCTGCCCGGTAGACTACCTGGCCTACATGCTCAAGTATGACACGATGCACGGCCAGTTCCAGGGTACGATCGACTACTGCACCGAGAAGAACCAGCTGATCGTCAACGGTAAGGCGATCCGCGTAACGGCCGAGAAGGATCCCGCCAACCTGAAGTGGAACGAGGTAGAGGCCGAGTACGTCGTAGAGTCGACGGGTCTGTTCCTCACGGAGGAGAAGGCTCAGGCTCACATCGCCGCTGGTGCCAAGTACGTCGTGATGTCGGCTCCCTCGAAGGACGCTACGCCGATGTTCGTATGCGGTGTCAACACCAACACCTACGCCGGCCAGAAGATCGTTTCGAACGCATCGTGCACCACCAACTGTCTGGCTCCCATCGCCAAGGTCCTCCACGACAAGTTCGGTATCACCGACGGTCTGATGACCACCGTTCACTCGACCACCGCAACGCAGAAGACCGTCGACGGTCCCTCGATGAAGGACTGGCGCGGCGGCCGTGCCGCTTCGGGCAACATCATCCCCTCGTCGACGGGTGCCGCAAAGGCCGTAGGCAAGGTGATCCCCGAGCTCAACGGTAAGCTGACGGGTATGTCGATGCGCGTTCCGACCCTCGACGTATCGGTTGTCGACCTGACGGTCAACCTCGCCAAGCCGGCCAAGTACGACGAGATCTGCGCCGCTATGAAGGAGGCTTCGGAGGGCGAGCTGAAGGGTGTGCTGGGTTACACCGAGGAGGCTGTCGTTTCGTCGGACTTCCTGGGCGACGCCCGCACCTCGATCTTCGACAAGGCTGCCGGTATCGCACTGACCGACACCTTCGTGAAGGTCGTTTCGTGGTACGACAACGAGTGGGGTTACTCGAACAAGGTCCTCGACCTGATTTCGGTGATGAAGGCTTACAACAAGTAATCCGAACCACCCTTTATGACAAAGGCTCCGAAGCGATTCGGGGCCTTTGTTGTTTTCGGGAGGGGGCTTTTGGTGGCGAAAGGTGTCCAAAACCATCTGCCTTTCGTTCTCGCGGATCCTCGGCTCGGTTCCGCTGAAACGGGCGCCTTCGCGGGTTTGCGGCGCAAAGAGACGCGCCGCTTCGACATAGTTGGGCTTGCGGTCCGCAGGCGGCGGAGTGGCGCGATGAAGGCGATGGCCGAGCGGGCAGCCCTCCGCGCCGGGCGGCTGCGGACGCAGCTTCCGGGAAGCCGCATATACAACAGAACGAAACAGCAGCCCGGAGCCGGCGGAGGCGGTTTTCAGAGCGAATGCGAATAAAACAGCCCTCCGCCCGGGGCGGCTGCGGGCTGTGCGGCTCCTTTGAAGCCGCACTCTGCACAAATAAAGTTTGCCTTGCTACTGGTAAACAGCGGGCTGCGACGATTCCTCCTCCGAACGCAGCTCGATCGAGGCGCCCGACCAGGGGTTGATCGCGTAGCGTTCGCGGCGGAGCGTGCGGCCGTCGGCACGGACGACCACCTCGAGCGGGAAGGTGCGTGTCGCGGCGATGTCGTTGTCTGCGGGGAGGGTGTGGGGGATGACGTAGAGGAAGCAGTCGAACGCCGCGCAGGGATCGGTGTGGAGCTCGATCCGGCGGTCGTGCGCCCCGGCGGGCGACTCGGAGCGGTTGGCCCCGACCTCGGCCAGCTGCGACGAGGCCGTCGCGAAGCCCGTCCGGCGTCCCTCGGAGTCGAAACAGCCGCAGGTCATCGCCACGTTGTAGCGCCAGAACCCTTCGTAGGAGCTCCGGACCTCGATCGTGAAACGTTTGTCGGTTGCCATCGCTGCGAAGATACGACAAATTGCCCTTTTCGCCAAATCCCCATCGCTTTGGCCCTCCCGCGCGGCGCGCTCCTTTTGCTTCGTCTCTCTTGCTTCGCTCGTCCTGCCCGCCCGTCCTGCCCGTCCGTCCTGCCCGTCCGTCCGTCTTGCCCGCTCGTCCTGCCCGTCCGTCCTGCCCGCCCGTCCTGTCCGTCCTGCTCGCCCGTCCCGCCTGCCCGTCTTGCCCGCTCGTCCGGCCCGCCCTGCCCGCCCGGTTCCGCCGGCAGCCTCCCGGCCCCTCTGCGGCGGGCGTTGCGGGTTAAAACTCGTGGAAATTCTTTGCGTATGTTCTATTTTTTAGTAACTTTGCGCACTAAATGCGTACAAATGGAGCGAATCGAAGAATATGCGATCCCTTTCCGAGGGCTTGAGAGCGGGGTTTACGACTACGCTTTCCGCCTCCGCAGACCGCTCTTCGAGGCTTTCGGCAGCCCCGACATCAAGGATGGCGACTGCGCGGCCGACGTGCGCATGGAGCGCCGCGACAACGCGCTCTCGTTCGAGGTGAAGATCACCGGCGCGGTTACGGTCCCCTGCGACCGCTGCCTGGAGGACTGCTCGGTCGCGATCGATTTCGAGGGGCGCATCGAGGCCCGCTTCAGCGACGAGGGGCGCGAGTACGACGGCGAGGTGCTGTGGCTGCTGCCCGGCGCGGGCGAAGTCGACCTGGCGCAATACCTCTACGAGAGCGTCGTGCTGTCGCTTCCCTACCAGCGGGTGCATCCCGAGGGGCAGTGCGATCCGGCGATGATGGCGCGCTTCAGCATCGTCTCCGACGAGGAGTTCGCCTCGATCGAGCGCGCGGCCTCGGCCGGAGAAGAGCGCTGCGGTGGCCAGTGGGACAAACTCGCCGCCCTGCGCGAGCGGCTGGCGGCCGAGGAGGAGGCCTCGGGCGAGGAACCCGAAGCGGCCGAAACGAAATGACGAATACGTTGAACTTATAAATAACAGGTAAAATGGCACATCCTAAACACAAAGTCTCGTCGACGCGACGCGACAAGAGAAGAACCCACTACAAGGCTGTTGTTCCGACGGTCGTAACCTGCTCGAACTGCGGCGCCGCTACGCTCTACCACCGCGTATGCCCCGAGTGCGGTTTCTACCGCGGCAAGCTGGCCATCGAGAAGAAGGCTGCCGAATAAGTCGGCGGAAAGCGGCTCCGCGCATCGTGCGGGGCTCTTTCGCATGTAGCGAACGGACGTTGCACCACCCTGACGGGAGGTGCGGCGTGTTGCGTCGTTCCGGGCCCCGGCCGACTGCCGGGCCGAAAGTCGGCGCGAACCTTTAAAACCAACGCACTATGTTAAAGATTGGTGTAGACGCCATGGGCGGCGATTTCGCCCCCGAGGCTGCGGTCAAGGGCGCTGTCATGGCGCTCGACGCGATCGGGGCCGAGAGCCGCATCGTGCTTTTCGGCGACGAGGCGCGCATCCGCGAGTTGCTCGCCGCGGAGCAGTGTCCGGCCGAGCGTTTCGACATCGTGGCCACGACCCAGGTGATCGAGATGGGCGACCATCCGGCCAAGGCCTTCCAGGCGAAGGCCGATTCGAGCATCACGGTGGGCTTCGGCTACCTGGCCAAAGGGCTTGTCGACGGCTTCGCGAGCGCCGGTTCCACGGGCGCCATGATGGTCGGTTCGATGTATGCCGTCAAACCCATCGAGGGGGTCATCCGTCCCGCCATCTCGTCGCTCGTGCCCACTGCGGGCGGGCGTCCGGCGCTGCTGCTCGACGTGGGACTGAACGTCGACTGCAAGCCCGAGGTGCTGGCGCAGTACGGCCTGATCGGCTCGATCTACGCCGAGACGGCGCTGGGCATTGAGCGTCCCCGCGTCGGCGTGCTCAACATCGGCGAGGAGGAGACCAAGGGCAACGCCCAGTCGAAGGCCACCTACGAGCTGCTCAAGGCCGATGCGCGGATCAACTTCGTCGGCAATGTCGAGGGGTCGCACATCTTCTCGGGCAAGGTCGCCGATGTGATCGTCTGCGACGGCTTCGTGGGCAACACCGTGCTCAAGATGGCCGAGGGGCTCTACCGGATCAACAAGGCGCTGGGGGGCGGCAACGCCTTCTGGGAGGCCATGAACTACGAGAACGTGGGCGGCACGCCGGTGCTGGGTATCAACGCCCCGGTGCTCATCGGCCACGGCATCTCCTCGCCCAAGGCGATCCGGAGCATGATCCTCTCGACCGAGCGCTCCATCCGGTCGGGATTCACGCGCCGTCTGCAGGAGGCGTTCCAAAATTAAATCATCAACGGGAAAGTTAAAAAGTTAATGGGAAAGATAACAGCAGCCATAACGGGCGTGGGCCAGTACCTGCCCGACTATCTTCTGACCAACGACGAATTGAGCCGTATGGTCGAAACCTCGGACGAGTGGATCACCTCGCACACCGGTATCAAGACGCGCCATATCCTCAAGGCCGACGGCGTGGGTACCTCCTACATGGGTGCGCGTGCGGTGCAGAATCTGCTGGACAAGACGGGCGTCGACCCGATGGAGGTCGACGTGGTGATCTGCGCCACGATCACCCCCGACATGTTCTTCCCCTCGACGGGTAACCTGATCGCCGACCAGGCGGGCTGCAAGAACGCCTTCGCCTACGACGTCTCGGCCGCCTGCTCGGGCTTCCTCTTCGCGCTGACCACCGGTGCCAAGTACATCGAGGCGGGCACGAGCAAGAAGGTCATCGTGGTGGGTGCCGACAAGATGTCGTCGATCATCGACTACACCGACCGCACGACCTGCCCGCTCTTCGGCGACGGTGCTGCCGCCGTGCTGCTGGAGCCCAACACCGAGGGGCTCGGCGTCATCGACTCGATCCTCCACTCCGACGGCTCGGGCGAGCTGCAGCTCTACATGAAGGCGGGCGGTTCGCGCTATCCGGCGTCGATCGAGACCGTGCAGAACAACTGGCACACCATCACGTGGGACGGTCCGGCGATCTTCAAGGCCGCCGTGTCGAAGATGTCCGACGTTTCGGTCGAGATCATGGAGAAGCACGACCTCAAGGGCGACGACATCCGCTTCCTGGTGCCCCACCAGGCCAATCTGCGTATCATCGACGCCACGGCGCGCCGCATGGGCATCGGCAAGGAGAAGTGCATGATCAACATCGACCGCAACGGCAACACCACCGCGGCGACGATCCCGACGTGCCTCTACGACTACGAGAAGGAGCTGCGTCCGGGCGACAACCTCATCCTCTCGGCCTTCGGCGGCGGCTACACGTGGGGTGCGATCTACCTCAAGTGGGCCTACGACGGCTCGAAGTTCTGCCAGCTCGGCGCCGGCGAGGAGTAGCGGCGCGCTTCGGCCCCGGGCCGGCCGGGCGATCCCCGGTCGGCGGGTGCGCGGAGGTCCGTTTTCCGCAGCAGAATCTTTGCGGAGTGCAGCGATGCGCTCCGCTTTTTTTCGCCCGGCGGATTTTTTTTCGGTACATATCCCCGAAAAGGGTTGTATCTTTGTCGTCGGAAAGCGAATACGAACTTTAAACGATACAATCATGTTGAGTCAAAAACTGCACGATGCGCTCAATGCGCAGATCAATGCCGAGCTGTGGTCGGCCTATCTCTATCTTTCGATGTCGATGGACGCCGAGGCCAAGGGGATGAAGGGTGTCGCCAACTGGTTCCACATCCAGTTCCGCGAGGAGCAGGACCACGCCCGGATCCTGATGAACTACGTCCTCTCGCGCGACTGCGAGGTCAAGCTCGCCCCCATCGCCGAGGTCCGCACGTCGTGGGCGTCGCCGCTGGAGATGTTCCAGGATACGCTGGCCCACGAGAAGAAGGTCACGGCGATGATCAACAACCTCGCGGCCATCGCCGCCGAGGACAAGGACTTCGCGTCGTCGAACATGCTCGTGTGGTTCATCGACGAGCAGGTCGAGGAGGAGGAGAACGCCCGCGGCATGATCGCCGCCTGCGATGCCGTCGAGGGCAACAAGTTCGGTCTCTACATGCTCGACAAGGAGCTGGCCGCCCGGACCTACACCCAGGCTTCGCCCCTGACCTCGAAGGAGTAATCCGCCGTCGGGACGGCTGCCGGCTTCGGTGCCGGCCGCAATGAGAAACGGGATGCGCTGTGCAGCGCATCCCGTTCGTCGTATTCGGATCCGGGTCCGCGGGGCCTATTTCTCGGCCTCGATGCGGTAGGTGAAGCTGTCGGCGCGGTAGTAGCCGATGTTGTACTCCACGGGGAAGCCCTCCTTGTCGAGTACCAGGCGCTTGCGCCGCAGGATCGGCTCGCCCGGACGGATGAAGAGCTTGTCGGCCAGCTCCTGGTCGGCGAGCATCGCCCCGACCTCCTCGACCGACTTGTGGACGACGATGTCGTAGCGCTGTTCGAGGATCGTGTAGAGCGGCAGGGTGTAGTCCTCGTCGCCCGTCATGCCGATCGCGGGGTTGAAGTAGGAGACGAAGAAGACGATGGGGGCCTGCTGGCTGCCCCGGACGCGCGACATGCGCAGCAGCGGCGTCTCCGAGCGGAGGTTGAAGAACCGGTAGACCTCGCGCGCGGCCGTCTCCCAGCAGACATGGAGCTCGTAGTTGCGCACGACGATGCCCATGTTGGCCATCTCCTGCGAGAAGCTCATCCAGTTGCGGACGTTGCTGCTCGCCTTGCCCAGCGTGTTGACCGTCGTGCCGACGCCCTTCTTGCGCAGCAGCAGCCCCTCGGCGACCAGGCGGTTGATGGCCTGCCGCAGGGTGTTGCGCGAGATGCCCAGGTCGCGTGCCAACTCGATCTCGTTGGGCAGCACGGCTCCCGAGCTGTACTCCTCGTCGTTGATCATGTGGCGCAGGATCCGCTCGGCCTGGATGTGATAGGGGGTTTTACATGCAAAATCGATCTTTTCGCTCATCTTCCGAATAATATTACCTCTTGCAAATTTAATCAAATTCTCCGATTATCCGCTATTCCGCGCGGCTTTTTGCATCGGGAACTAACTCGACGTGAAAACGATAGCGGATCGAACCCTCCCACCACATGGCGAAGTTGGTTCCCCACAGGTTGTCGTAGAGGCAGAAGTGCACCCCCTGCGACAGGTCGGGCCGCTCGGTCGAATAGGCCATGCCGTGGCGTTCGCCCACCGAGAGGAGCAGGGCGTCGGGCGAGGTGACGCGCAGCGTGCCGTCGGCGGTCACCAGGTCGACGTAGCGGTCGATGCCGTGCATCTGGCGGTTGCCGCCCGCGGCGACGTCCATCAGGTCGACGCGGCTGCCGATCTTCTCGGCGACGAGCCCCGTGAGGTGCTCGGGCCGCAGCGTGAACCAGTAGGACTCGGGCATGCGGTTGGCGGGCTTGTGGCGCAGGTAGAGCTCGATGTCGAGGCTGCGTCCGTCGGCCGAGGGGCGGTACTCGATGCGTACCTGCTCGGGCAGCGCGCGGCGGTCGATCGCCGCGTTCCGGTCGAAGGCCAGGTCGCAGCGGATGGCGCCGTCGTGCGTGTCGCAGGCCGAGGCATGCGCTTCGACGGTGGCGCTGCGCGCGGGGCTCTTCTCCAGCTCGGGTTTGCCGTAGTCGGCGCGGGCCCACCAGGCATCGTGGGTGAAATAGCGGTCGAAGAAACGCTCGTAGTCGTCGGCCGAATAAGTCTGGTAGGCTACCTCGCCCACGAGGCAGCGTGCGCCGCCCACGGAGAAGGCGTAGCGGCCTCGGGCGTCGAGCTCCTTCGGGCAGCGCTTCGGCGCCGTGATGGGTGCGGGCGCGGCGGCGTCCATCTCGCGCAGGGCGGCGAGCGCCTCGGCCTGCAATTCGCCGGGCAGCAGGACGATCGCCTTGCCGATGTTGTCGTCGAGCTCGCGCCACGACTGCTCCGCGTACTGGAACGCGGGCAGCAGGCGGCGCGACTGGAAGGTCTCGAAGTCGTAGGCGTCCCAGTTCTGGAGGTGGCTCTTGATGTCGGCGCCCCACGTGTGCTCGGCGATCATGCCCAGGCGCACGGCGAAGTCGATGGCCGCGTCGCTCGCGGGATCGAGCCGTCCGGAGGCGATCCAGTCGGCGTAGAGGCGGTTGAGGGCGCGGAAGCGGGCCATGCGCACGGGGGCGCTGCCGTAGCCGTAGATCCACGTGTCGCCGATCTCCGACTCGACCACGGGGAGCCGGTCGCGCATGGCGTCGAGCGCCTCGGCCACGGTGTTGAGCGACGTGGCCTCGATGCGGGCCGAGGGGTAGCGCTTGTGCATCTCGGCGTAGATGTTACGCACGTCCTGCACCTTGTGGGGACCCTGGTTGTCGTAGGTGAAGATGATCGCCACGGCCGTCTTGCCGTCGGGCAGGAGCATGTCCGAGCCGTAGTCGCCGTTGTACATGAGCAGGATCTCCGTGTCGGTCGCGCGGTCGCGCCAGCGGCAGACGGAGGGGATCTCGGGCACGGCGGCCACGGGGTTGGTGCCCACGTGGAGCAGGCGGATACCGGCCCGGGCGAAGAGCGGCACGATGGCGCGCGAGTGGCCCGGCACGTCGGTCATCTTGGCCGCGACGGTGCGCTTGCCGAAACGT
Source organism: uncultured Alistipes sp. (assembly GCA_947364365.1). GTDB lineage: Bacteria > Bacteroidota > Bacteroidia > Bacteroidales > Rikenellaceae > Alistipes. Next base: position 94,754 of record CANASP010000004.1, on the reverse strand, counting down.
TCGTCGAGCCGGTGCGAGAGGCGCAGCATCCCCTCGTAGAGCGCCTTGCCCGCCGATTCGGACTGGAGCGTGTAGGGCACGCTGTTCCACACCATGTCGCCGCAGCGGATCGCCTCCTCGAGTTCGGCGGCCGCCTCGGGCGTGGCCTGGCGCAGGTAGGCGTCGATGAGCCAGGCGCCCGTGGTCCACACGTAGCGCTCCTCGCCGCCTGCCTCGCGCAGCTCGCGGGCGACCTCGACGGCCTGGGGGATGAAGTGGTCGATGTAGCGCTGCTCGACGTCGGAGCTCAGCTCCGTGAAGCCGATGTCGAGGTGGGTCTTGAAGACGATGAGCACGCGCTCGACGGCCGGGTTGACGTCGGCCGCGGCGGCCCGGCGGGCTGCGCCGCCCAACAGGAGGGGAAGTGCCAGCACGAGGGCCAGCAGTCGGGTACGGTATGTCATGAATTGTGTCGTTTTAGCGGTTGTCGAGTGAGTGGAGGGCATAGGCCCAGGCACCGAGCGCCACGGCGCGGCTTGTCCCGAGGTTGGTCAGGACCAGTGCCGTGCGGCGTGCGGGGCAGTAGGGGGCCGTCGCGTCGCTCCCGGGAATGGCCACGCGGCGGGTGTCGGCGGCCAGGAAGGCGGCGCGCTCGGAGGAATCGGAGAGGTCGCACACCTCCATCTGGAGGCGCGGCATGCTGTCGCCGGCGCAGGTCGTGAAGCGCGTGCGCATCTCCTCGAGCATCGGGGGGAGGAAGTAGCGCGCGGCACCCGTGAGGCCGCCTCCGAGGACGACCACGCCGTCGATGATCGTCAGGGCCTGGGCGATGACGTCGCCCGCGACGCAGCCGAAGCGGCGGAAGCTCTCCATGGCGGCCGCGCGGTCGCCCGGAGCCGAGCCTTCGGCGATGTCGAAGACCTGCTTGGGGGTGAGCGGGGCGTCGGTCCCCGTCAGCTCGCGGTAGACGCGGCCGACGGCGCGGGCGCTGACGCTCTCCTCGCAGATCATGCCCGGCAGCAGCCGGTTGCGGAACGGATAGACGTCGCAGCCGCAGCCGTTGTCGCCCGTGAGCAGGCGGCCGTCGAGGACGGCGCCGGCGCCGAATCCCGTGCCGAAGGTGAAGCCCAGGAGGTTGCGGTAGCGGCGGTCGGACCCGGCGTTGGCGAGCAGGGCGTTGATCTCGGGCAGCGCGCCGGCGAGGGCCTCGCCGTAGGCGAACAGGTTGCCGTCGTTGTCGATGAAGACGGGGATGCCGAAATGGCGCGCGAGGAAGGGACCCAGCGCCACGCCTCCGCGGAAGGAGGGGAAGTTGGGCAGGTCGCCGATGACGCCGTGGGCGTAGTCGGCCGGGCCGGGAAAGGCGAAGCTGATGGCCGCGGGGGCGGCGGGCAGTTGCCGCCGTACCTCCTCGAAGCCCTCGACGAGGGTCGCGAGCATGCGGTCGAGGTCGTCGGGGGCCGACGGGTAGTGGATCGGAGCGACGATTTCGCGGCCGCCGGCTATGGCCGAGAAGAGCAGGTTGGTGCCCCCGGCGTCGAGCGTCATGACGATGCGTGAGTCGTTTTCGTACATGGTTGTAAGGTGTCTGTTAGCGTTTCGTACGGCGTGCGGCGGCTCCGCGCGCCCCGCGGCGCGGGTCTGCGGCGGGCTGCGCGTGCCGGGTTATTCGTTGCGCACGTAGGCCTTGATCGTGGCGCAGGGCCGCTCGCCGAGCGGACGGATCGTGTAATGTCCGACCGCGGCGGGGATGATGAAGGTCTCGGCGTAGTGGACCGTGAAGGGTTCGAAGGCTCCCGTGGGGCTCTCGACCGAGGCGGCCTCGCCCTCGACGAGGTTCAGGACATGGACGCCGCCTGCGGTGTCGTGGTCGACCGGGGCGGTGAACCAGTGGCGGCGCGTCTCGATGAACTCGGCATCGTGGAGCCCCGTGCTCTCCTCGCGCCATCCCTCGCCCTCGGCCACCGGCCGGAAGACGTTGCAGTGGCGGCGGAGGATCTCGTCGGTGGTGCGGCTGCGGTCGATGACCTGCGCGGCGTGGCCGATATTGATCGGGCGCGGCTTGCCGTCGAGACCCATGCGGCCCCAGTCCCACATCTTGAAGGTGAAGGTGTTGGGCGTGGCGCTGATCTCCAGTACCATCGCTCCGCCGCCCGAGCAGTGGATCGTGCCGCCGGGGATGAGGTAGTGGTCGTGCTTTCGGACGGGGAAGCGGTTGACGTAGCGCTCGGCATCGAACGGCTCGCCCGTCTGCTGCGAATGGTGCAGGGCCGCGAGCATCTCGTCGGCGTTGGCATCGGCACGCAGGCCGAGGTAGACGCACGCCCCGGGCACGGCGTCAAGCAGGTAGTAGCTCTCGTCCTGGGTGTAGCGCAGGCCGAAGGTCCGGCGGGCGTAGTCGTCGGTGGGGTGGACCTGGAGGCTGAGGTTGCCGCCGCCGATGGTGTCGAGGAAGTCGAAGCGGATGGGGAAGCTCTCGCCGAAGCGGTCGCGGTTGTCGGCGCCCATCAGCTCGTCGGGCCGCAGGTAGACCAGATTCGACGCAGGCATCTCGAACAGCTCTCCGTCGACGCGCAGCAGCAGGCTGTTCTCCTCGGGCACGCAGTCGAAGCACCAGCCGTAGTTGGCCTTCGAAGGGTCGAGGTCGCACACCCGCTTCATCCATTGTCCGCCCCACGGCGCGGGGTCGAAGAACGGCACGACGCGGAACGGCCGGCGGGCCGTGCGGTCGATACCCTCGATGAAGGTGCGGGCGGCGATCATCACGGGCCGGTCGCGATGGACGGTGTCGATCCAGAAGTCGACGCGGTGGTAGAGCCCCTTCTTGTGGTCGTCGAGTATCGGCCAGTCGTTGAAGTAGCCGCGCTTGTACTGGCGTGCGGGACTTTCGTCCGAGTTGTCGACGCCCAGCGCGCGGGCGGTGCGGGCGCGCATGCGCTGCTGGATCTCCCAGCGGGGCATGTCGGCGTAGAGGACCAGATCGGCGCGCGGAGCGACCAGCGCGGCGCCGCACCCGTAGACGACCGTCGTGCCGCGGCGCGCGCGGATGCGTTCGCGGGCGGCGGCGAGCCGCTCGGGATCGAACAGGTCGCCGAGCGTGAGCGGCGAAAGGAATCCGAAAAGTTCGTCGTCGGTGACGTAGGGGGCGGTCATGCGGCGGATCGTCTCCTCGTCGCGGAGCAGGTCGGCCGCGGCGATCAGGTCGGCCGCGGGCCAGATGCGGTGCAGGGCCGCGGCGATCTCGCGCATGTCGACGCCGTGATAGGTGTCGAAGACGACCAGCGGGTTGGTGTGGCGGAGTGCGGCCGTGAGCCGGTCGCCGATCGCGTCCCAGCCCACCCACGCCCGGCCTTCGACGTCGGTAGCCGGGAACTTGTCGTAAGCGTATCGTTGTGCTGCCATGATCTTAAAATAGGTATTCTATGTACTGTTTCATTTTATATGTGCAAACATAATCATTTTTTTTCAATCTGCAATCGTTCCGTCGTATTTTTTCGAATATAATGGAGTATGCGGAGACGAAGGGTGGTTTTTTGAAAAAAAAGTGGCGGGGAGTGTTGGATTATCGGAAAAGGCTTTTTATATTTGCCGACGAATATGTATGAACAATTATGTTTCAGCCAAACAAACTAACCGAATAACTTTATGAAAAATCTCTATGCGAATCAATTCTCCGCGCGAATCCGCTGCCTGACGGCGCACGGAGCAGCCCGGCGGGCCGCATCGGTCGCGCTGGCGGCGATGTTGTTGCCTGCGGCGACGGCGACGGCGGGCGAAGGGATGGCCTCCGCAGCGGAGGCGTCGTCTAACGGGACGATGTTGCACGAGACGCCGGCTCCGGCCGCGCGGCGCGTGTCGTTCGTCGTGAAGGACACCAAAGGCGAGCCCGTGGTGGGCGCTACGGTGACGGTCGTGGGTTCGACCCGCGGCGCGGTGACCGATGCCGACGGAAAGGCGGTGCTCGACGGCGTGAAGTCGGGCGACATGCTCTCCGTGGGATGCCTCGGCATGCTCTCGCAGACGATGGCTGCGGGCAACAAGACCGATTTCGACGTGGTGCTTCAGGACGACGCGATCGGCCTGGAGGATGTCGTGGTGACGGGTTACTCGACGATGAAGCGTAAGGACATCACCGGTTCGGTGGCCTCGATCTCGTCCGAGCAGATCGCCCGCATTCCGGCCTACGACATCACCTCCTCGCTGGTGGGTGTGGCGGGTATCCGCATGGACGGCGGCTCGATCCGTATCCGCGGTACGCGTTCGCGCAACGCGAGCAACGACCCGCTCATCATCCTCGACGGCATTCCCTACGACGAGACACTCGCCTCGATCAACCCGGGCGACATCGAGTCGATCGACGTGCTGAAGGACGCCTCGTCGACGGCGATCTACGGTGCGCGCGGTGCCAACGGCGTGATCCTCATCACGACCAAGCGTGCCAAGCAGGGCAAGGCCACGGTGAACTACGACGGCTTCGTAGGCGTGGGCGTGAACAACTGGGGTACCTTCGATACGATGAGCGCCGACGAGTATGTCGATTTCAAGCGCACGGCCGCCGCCAACGTGGGTTCGTGGTCGAGCGTCGCCGACGACAACAACATCTTCTCGAGCGTCGAGCTGGCCAACCTGGGCAGCTACGAGAACGACTGGATGAAGGAGTATTTCAACCGCAAGCGTCTGTGGACGAGCCATTCGCTGACCATATCGGCCGCCAATGAAAAGACCTCGTACAAGATCGCCTTCAACTACAAGAACGAGGACAGCAGCTACAAGAACCAGGGCAGCGACCGCTTCCACCTGACCACCGACCTGTCGCATCAGGTGCTGCCGTTCCTTAAGATCGGCGTCTCGAACCGCATGTATTATATCAACTCGCGCTACAAGCCCGACATGTTCGACAGCATCCTGCAGATGTCGCCGCTGGTGCCGACCAAGGACGAGAACGGGAATTACATCGAGTATCCGACGGGCGACACGAAGCGCAAGAACCCCTATCTGAACGAGAACGACGATTACTACAAGAGCAAGACCGAGGAGTGGAAGATCTTCACGCGCTTCTTCGCTCAGGTCGATCTGGCCAAGGGTCTCACGTTCAACACCAACTTCGCCTACAGCCCCGCCTTCTCGGCCAAGGGCGAGTACCGCGACAACCGTTCGTCGAGCTATACCGACGGCCTGAACTACGCGTTCATGCACAACAACCGCAAGGCCGACTGGGCATGGAACAACATCCTGAATTACAAGCGCACGTTCGGCAAGCACAACATCGACGCCACGCTCGTGTACGAGATGCAGAACCGGCAGACGGTCAATGCCTCGATGTCGGGCAAGGACCAGGAGTCGCCCGTCTACCTCTGGTATAACATGGGCCGTCTGAACGACTCGAAGACCCTCTCGTCCGCCTTCATCCGCAGCCAGATGGTCTCGGTGGTGGGCCGCGTGCAGTACTCCTACGACGACCGCTACATCATTTCGGCCTCTGTCCGCGAGGACGGCGCCTCGCAGCTCTCGCCCGGCCACAAGTGGGCGACGTTCCCCTCGGTGGCCGCCGCATGGCGCATCTCCGAGGAGGCGTTCCTCAAGGATGTCGACTGGCTGACCAACCTCAAGCTGCGCGCCACCTACGGTATGACGGGCAACTACGCCATCTCGCCCTATTCGACGCTGGGCCAGGTCTACGGTGTCTATGCCAACTTCGGTTTCGACGGCTCGATCCATCGTCCCGGTCTGGAGCCCGAGGTGCGTCCTGCCCCCGATCTGAAGTGGGAGCGCAACAAGATGCTCGACATCGGTCTGGACTTCGGTTTCCTGCGGGGCCGCATCCACGGTACGGTGGAGTACTACGACTCGAAGAGCTACGACCTGCTCTATTCGAAGACGCTCCCCTATACCACCGGTTTCAACCGCATGTGGACCAACATCGGCGACACGCGCAACCGCGGCTGGGAGGTGAGCCTCGCGACCGTGCCGGTCGAGACCAAGGACTTCTCGTTGAACGTCAATCTCTCCTATTATCGCAACAAGGAGGAGCTGGTGCGTCTGCAGGAGCCCGACATGATGATGGACCTCACGAACGGTCTGTTCGTAGGCTATCCCGTGAGCGGCGTCCACTACAATTACAAGTTCGTGGGTATCTGGCAGGAGAACGAGGCCGATCTGGCCGCTCTTTACGGTCAGGAGCCCGGCGACGTGAAGGTGGCCGACCTGAACGGCGACGGCAAGATTTCGCCCACCGACGACCGCATGATTCTCGGCACGACGCGTCCCGACTGGATGGGTGGCCTTCAGATCTCGGGTCGCTGGAAGAACCTCGACTTCTCGGTCGATGTCTACGGCGAGTTCGGCGCCCTGGCGAACGAAGGGGCCTCGTCGAGCGGCTGGGCCAGCGTGATGGGCCAGTCGAACACCTACAAGGTCGACTACTGGACCCCCGAGCATCCGTCGAACCGTCACCCGCGTCCGCTCTACGGCAAGGAGACGCGCTACGCCGACGTGACGGGCTATTACGACAACAACTGGGTCGAGCTGCGCAACGTGACCGTCGGTTACACGCTTCCCTCGAAGTGGATGGGCCGCGTGGTGAAGAAGGCGCGCTTCTACGTGACGATGAATTCGCCGTGGAAGTACAGCCAGCTGCGTGCCGACGGCGGTATCCAGTGGTGGTCGTCGTTCTACCTGTTCGGCGCCAACGTACAGTTCTAATCTAAAACTGAAAATCGACTATGAAAAAGATATTCATCCTGCTCGCGGCGGCGGTTTCGGCCGGGATGCTGACCTCCTGCGAAAGTTTCCTTGCCGAGGAGTCGTACGGTTCGACGACCGACGTTTTCAACGAGGAGAACGGCATCAAGGCGCTGGTATACCAGGGCTACACCAAGATCAACAACATTTACGGCGGCGGCTCCGACTTCTTCATGATGGCCGAGTGCAGCTCCGACCTCTTCATGCGCGCGGCGGCCAACGACGATGCGGCCATGTGCGATTACCGCGGCCTGAGCGCCAGCACCTACAAGGTCAACTGGCTGTGGAATCACTGCTACAAGGCGCTGGCCAATATCAACCAGTTCTTCGAGATGATCGACACCACCCCCTTCGCCGACGAAGGCGATAAGGACCAGATGAAGGCCGAGATGCACACGATGCGCGCCCTCTTCCTGTGGATCATCACCGAGATGTGGGGCGATACCTATCTTCCGATGACCACCGACGAGATCGAGGGCGCCGAGGCGCGCCGCTCGCCCCGCGCCGACTTCTACCGCGAGATCGAGGCTTCGCTCCTGGAGGCGATCCGGCTGCTGCCCGATACCCGTTCGACCGAGATGGGGCGTATCGACATGCCCACGGCCAAGGCGCTGCTGGCCCGCATGTATCTTTACGCCGAGAAGTACGACGAGGCCGCTGCGATGGCTTCGGAGGTGATCGACCACTACGGGCTGGAGCTCAGCCCCTCGCTCACGGATCTCTGGGCCGACGACAAGACCAACAACGAGTTCATCTGGGCTACGGCCTGGTCCAACGACAACGCCTACAACCGCGGCGTCACCAACTGGCAGCCCCAGTTCTTCTCGCCCAACATCGGTCTCTATTCCGACTACGTGGTGCCCGAGCTGCGCTACACGGGCTACGACAACGGCGGCTGGGGTCTGCCCACTCCCTATTACGTGAGCCTGTTCGACCACAAGGCCGACCGCCGCTGGACCGATCTGCACCAGACCGTATGGCTCTACAACGTCGAGACGGACCAGGCCGATGTCCCCGCCTCGTTGCGCGATGCGCATCCGCTCAACCAGTGGCGTTATCATGTCGACACGTCGATCTACATCAGCGTCGACGCGCTCGGCGCGGCCGAACGCGAGCGTATGAAGAAGACCTACAAGCTCTTCGAGATGTCGGATCTCTATGCCGACAACGGTGCGGGCCAGCCCAAGGTGCGCAACATGTTCATCGGCATCAAGAAGTTCGACGACCACACGCGTACCAGCGCCCAGTCGAGCCTCTCGGACCGTCCCTATCCGGTGATCCGTCTGGCCGAGCTCTATCTGATCCGTGCCGAGGCGCGCATGCGCAGCACGACCCAGCCCGATCTGGCCGGTGCGGTGCGCGATATCACCGACCTGCGCAGCCGCGCCGTCGTGCCGGGCTACGAGGCGGAGATGGCCGTTACCGAGGCCGATATCACCGCGGACTTCATCCTCGCCGAGCGCGCCCGCGAGCTGGGCTGCGAGTGGCAGCGCTGGCTCGATCTGAAGCGCTTCCACCGTGCGGGCGATCTGAACATGATCGAGCACATCAAGGACCACAATCCCGATGCGGCCCCCAATATCGAGGCTTACCACATCGTGCGCCCCATTCCGCAGGCGCAGTTCGACGGCATGCCCGACTGGACGACGCTGGGCCAGAACGAAGGTTACTAATCTTTAACGAATCAAGCGACAATGAAAACGATATTGAAACGATTTGCAATGCTGTGCTGCGCCGTGCTCCTCTGCGCGTCGTGCAGCGACGAGACGGTCCCTGCCGGTCAGGAGGCGCTGATGGCTTTGGTGCGTCAGGCCGAGGCGTTGCTGGCCGAGTCGGTCGAAGGGGTCGAGGAGGGCAATATCGCCCCCGGTTCGAAGGCGACGCTCCAGGCGCGCGTCGACCAGGCCTATTTTATCATGAAGCATTCCGAAACGGACGAGGCCTACGAGAATGCCTGCAAGCTGCTCGAAACGGCCATCGAGGTCTTCGTGACCAATAAGGTCAAGGCCGGCACGCCCTATTTCAACGAAGGATCGAGGATGAATCTCGGCCCCGTGGGCGGCTGGGACATGGGCGAAGAGTTCACCATCGAGTGCTGCGTCCGTTTCGACGAGTTCGCCGCGGGCGACCAGAACGTCATCTCGTGCGAGGGCGGCTCGGGCGGCTTCATGCTGCGCAACAACGGCAATACGCTCCAGTTCTATATCAACGACGGCGGCTGGTGCGGGGTGGCATTCTCGCCCATGCAGCTCGACACCTGGTATCATGTGGCGGTGGTCTACAAGGCCGGTTCGCATATCGAACTGTTCGTCGACGGCGAGTCGAAGGGCCGGAATAAATGCGGGACGCTGGCATTCACCCCCTCGATCAACCTCCAGCTCGGCACGGCGCCCTCCTATTCGAACCGCTACATGCGCGGCAACATCCAGCACGTCTCGATCTGGGCCGACGTACGCACGGCCGACGAGGTGGCCGCCGATACCGCCTGCGCCTTCACGGGCGAGGAAGAGGGGCTGAAGGCCTACTGGCCGCTGACGCTCAACGTCGGAACGGAGATCACCGACAAGTCGGGCCGGCATGTGGCGCGGCTGACCGACGTGGTATGGCAAGAGGCCGAATAATCCTGTAAAGCAGAATGAATATGAAAACGAATAAGTTAGGTTGGTTGGTCGGTGCCCTGGCGGCGCTCGTCGCTCCCCCCGCCCTCGCGGCGGGGCCGGAGGCGACGGTGTGGGAGATCGGGCGGAAGGACGGTTCGGCGGCGGAATTCGCGCTGAACAGCGGTCCCTACGGCGAAGTGACGAAGCATTTCCCCGAGGCGACGGCGCTCTACACGGTGGGGCGCAGTAAGACGACGGACATCCCCTATGTGATCCCCGGTCCGTCCGACAGCTGGGCCGGAAGCCCCGAGGGCGGCGTGCTGGTGCGCTTCGGCGTGCAGCGGCCGCAGGCGTCGACGACGCTGCGTCTGCGTGTCGACCTGGTCGAGGCGCACAACTCTTCGGCTCCCTCGGTGGAGGTGCGGCTCAACGACTACGTGACCCGCGTGCAGGCTCCCAAGGGGGCGAACCAGAACTACCTCGACGACGGGAAGACGACCTCGAAGGGGCTCTATTTCGAGGCCGAGATCCCGGCCGGACATCTGCGCGACGGCGACAACGTGCTGTCGATCCGCACGGTAGCGGGCAGCTGGATGGTGCTCGACGCCCTGCGGCTCGACGCCTCCGAGGCGGTGGCCCCCTGCGCGTCGAAGGGCGGCGTGACGCTTTTCGCAGCCGAGTCGCAGCCCGCGCTGGTCTACGGCCGGAGCCACGACGAGGTGCTCCATCCGGTGACGCTGCGTGCGGCCAACTGGAGCGGCAAGCCCGTGAAGGCGACGTGGAGCTACGACGGGAAGCGGGGCGGCGATGTGACGTTGCAGCCCGGCATGTCGCGCGTCGACGCGGCGATCCCCGAGGGGATGGAGGGGCGCAAGGTGCGTTTCACGCTCTCCTCGCGCGGCGTGGAGCAGTCGGCCGAGACGGAGATCAAGCCCGTCGACAAGTGGACGATCTACCTGGTGCAGCACACCCACACCGACATCGGCTACACCAAGCCGCAGACCGAGATCCTGACCGAGCACCTGCGCTATATCGACTACGCGCTGGAGTATTGCGACGCGACGGCCGGCTATCCCGACGACGCGCGCTTCCGCTGGACGTGCGAGGCGTCGTGGGCCGTGCGCGAGTGGCTGCGCATCCGCCCCGAGGAGCAGGTGAAGAAGTTCCTCGACTACGTGAACAAGGGCCGTATCGAGGTGACGGCGATGTTCTTCAACATGTCGGAGCTCTCGGGCGAGGGCAACTACCGCACCTTCCTCGAGCCGTTGACCCGCTTCCGCGCGCTGGATATTCCCGTGACGACGGCCATGCAGAACGACGTGAACGGCGTGGCGTGGTGCTTGGCCGACTACCTGCCCGACCTGGGCGTGAAATACCTGACGATCGGTTCCAACAGCCACCGTGCGGGGATTCCGTTCGACCGGCCGACGCTCTACCGTTGGGAGTCGCCCTCGGGCAAGAGCCTCCTCTCGTTCCGTGCCGACCATTACAACACGGGCAACGGCTGGGGCATCGACCGCGGCGACCGCACGGGCATGGAGCAGGGGGTCTTCTCCTACATCGAGAGCCTCAAGCGCCGCGGCTACGACTTCCCGCTCATCGCGGTGCAGTACTCGGGTTATTTCACCGATAACTCGCCCCCGTCGATGAAGGAGTGCGACCTGATCCGCTGGTGGAACGACCGCTATGCGTGGCCCAAGCTGCGCAGCGCGACGGCGCACGAGTTCCTGGAGCGCATCGACACCGAATACGGCGACAAGCTGCCCGTCTATCGCGTGGCCTACCCCGACTGGTGGACCGACGGCTTCGGCTCGGCGGCACGCGAGACGGCCGCCTCGCGCAAGACGCAGTCGGACATGACGGCGGTGGAGAGCCTCCTGTCGATGGCCGTGCGCCAGGGCGACGAGGGTGTCGCGGGGCTCGACGACGAGGTGCGGCGCATCCGCGAGAACCTGCTCTTCTACGACGAGCACACGTTCGGCGCGGCGGAGAGCATCTGGGATCCGCTGTGCGAGAATTCGCAGGTGCAGTGGGCCGAGAAGGGCTCCTATGTCTGGGAGGCGCTCAAGAGCACGCAGATGCTCTACGAGACGGCCGCCGGACGGCTCCAGGGGCGTCTGTGGCGCTCGACGCGTCCGACGATGACGGTCTTCAACCCGTCGGGTGCCGAACGGTCGGCGCTGGCGACGGTCTATATCGATTTCGAGGTGATCCCGCAGGACCGCGCGTTCCGCATCGTCGACGAGCGGGGCGAGGCGCTCTCCGTGCAGCCGATCCGTTCGCGCCGCGAAGGCCGCTACTACGCCGTGTGGGCCGACCGCATCCCGGCGATGGGCTACCGCACCTATGAAATCGTGCTGGACGAGGGGCGTGCCGCCGAACCCGAGGCGATCGCCGTGGACGGCGTGGCCGAGAACGACTTCTACCGCATCGAGTTCGACACCGAGAAGGGCGGCATCCGCTCGCTGCGCGACAAGCAGCTGGGCCGGGAGCTGGTCGATCCCGAGGCCGGATGGACGCTGGGCGGCGTGGTCTACGAGTCGCTCCAGGGCGACCGTCACCAGATGGAACGCAAAGTTTTCGAGAAATTCTCCCGAACGGGGCTGCGCGACGTGCGCTTTACGGAGGCGCACCGGGGCCCGATCTACGACAGCTACCGCTTTACGGGCAAGGCCGACGGTTGCGACGAAGGGTTCGGCGTGCAGGTCGAGGTGCGGCTCTACGGCCGTGTGAAGCGGATCGAGCTGAGCTATGCGCTCAAGCGGCTGCCCGAGACCGATCCGTCGGCGCTCTACGTGGCCTTCCCCTTCGCGTTGGACAAGGGCCGGTTGGCCTTCGACGTGCCGGGCGGTCTGCTGCGGGCCGGCGAGAACCAGCTGCCCAACAGTACGGCGTCGTGGAACACGGTGCAGAATTTCGTCACGGCGCGCAACGACGAGGCGCAGGTGCTGGTGAGCTGCGACGAGATGCCCCTCTTCCTGATGGGCGAGCTGCTGCGCGATCCCTACCGCCTGCCGCGCGACTACGAGAAGCCTCACCTCTTCTCGTGGATCACCAACAACTACTGGACGACCAATTTCCGCGCCTCGCAGGAGGGCGAGCTGCGGTGGAGCTACGCCCTGACCTCGCAGGAGGGACGTTCGGAGGCGGCGGCCGCCGCCTTCGGCTGGGACAACCGCATCCCGTTCTACGTGCGGGTGGTGCCGGCGGCCGAGCGGCCCAACGAGCTGCCGCGCGAGTGGTCGGCGTTCCGCACCGACGATCCGGCGCTGCTGGTGACCGGATGCGTGCCCTCGCACGAGGAGCGGGGTGCGCTGGTGGTCAACGTGCGCGAGACGGCGGGCGAGCGGGCTACGCTGCGTCTGGTCGACGGCAAGGGCCGGCCGCTCACCTTTACCCGCGTGGATATTCTCGACGGAGTGAAGGGTTCGCCGACCGAGGCGATGGAGCTGGCTCCCTATGAAAACGTATTCGTAAGACTCGTGGCCGAGTGATAGGCCGAAAATGCTGGAGCGGCCGGATCGTACCTGCGGGTGCGGTCCGGCCGCGATGCGTTTACGGGGGCAGGCTGCCTCTGCCGGGCCGATATGAAAAACAGGACCGCCCGGCGGTCCTGTGTCGTTCCTCCGGCGGATGTCCGGAGGCGTATGTCTGCGGCCGCGTCATGCAGCGACGGGCCGCGCGGCCCGCCTGCGCGGTGCCGGAGCGATCAGATGTCGATGTCGACGATCTCGAACCGGATGAGCCCGGCCGGAACCTGCACCTCGACCACATCGCCCTTCTTGTGGCCCAGCAGCGCCTTGGCGATCGGCGTGCCGATGGCGAGCTTGCCCTCGCGCAGATTGGCCTCGTGCTCGGCGACGATCGTGTAGACCACCTGCTTGCCGTTGTTGTGGTTGACGAGCGTCACGCGGCTGAGGATCTGCACCTTGCTCTTGTCGATCTTGGTCTCGTCGATCACGCGGGCATTGGCGATCGTATCCTCGAGCTTGGCGATGCGCATTTCGAGCAGTCCCTGTGCCTCGCGGGCCGCGTCGTACTCGGCGTTCTCCGACAGGTCGCCCTTGTCGCGCGCTTCGGCGATGGCCGCCGAAATGGCCGGACGCTCCACCGAACGCATGTGGTCGAGCTCCTCCTTGAGCTTTTTGTAGCCGTCGGCCGTCAGATAAATAATCTCTTTTGCCATAAGAAAAACAATAAAAAACAAGAATCCCGGCCCGGGAAGGCCAGAACCCCGTCGTTGTGAAGACAAAGTTAGGAAAGATATTCCGAATTTCCAAATCTTTTCCCGCGCAACGACCGTGCCGTGAGGACAATAATTTTTTTTGCAAATCGTTAATTTATGCGTAACTTTGCCTCCTCGCACAAAACGGGTTGCGCCCGGGCGGCGGCTTTCGGGCCGGTCGTGTCCGACAGCAAGACCGGAGTGCGGGAGCGCCGAAAACAACCCGATGATGAAGCAAATCTTCCGACATGCCGCCGCCGCGATCCTCCTCGCGCTCGCGTTGAGCGGGTGCTCGGGTATCAACGCCCTGATCAAGGGCGGCGATCCCGACCAGATCTACGCCAAGGCGATGGAGTACTACGACAAGGAGAAGTGGCAGCGCGCCTCGACGCTCTTCGAGGGGGCGCAGCACTACTTCGAGGGCACCGAGCGCGAAGACTCCGTGGCATTCTTCAATGCCCGCTGCAAGTTCAAGGGACGCGACTTCGACGTCGCCTCGCAGCTCTTCGACGAGTTCCGCCGCAAATACGGCCGCAGCGCCTTCATCGAGGATGCCGAGGGGATGTACGCCCTCTGCTTCTACTATATGGCTCCCGGTCCCACGCGCGACCAGACGGCCACCACGCAGGCGCTGATGGCCATCGAGGACTTCCAGGCCCACTATCCTGAGAGCAAGCGTCACGACGATTTCGTGAAGATCACCGACGAGCTGGTGCAGCGGCTCCACGACAAGGCCTACATCAATGCCTACACCTATTATAAAATCGGGCGCTACAAGTCGGCGATCCGGGCGCTGAAGAACGCCCTGAAGCAGTTCCCCGAATCGAAACACCGCGAGGAGATCATGTACCTGATCGTCGATGCGAGCTACCGCCTGGCCAGCAACTCGGTGGAGGCCAAGCAGACCGACCGCTACCTCCAGATGCTCGACTCGGCGCTGTCGTTCCGCGAGGAGTTCCCCGAATCGAGCCGCCTGAAGGAGGTCGAGCGCATGGTCGAGAAGGCCCGCAACTTCCTCGACCGCAATAAGAAGGACGACGAAGAACAGCTCTGATAACACGCATACGGATTTCCCGCATCACAATAAGAATCTATGGAGATCAAAAAGAACATTCCCAACAACACCGTCACGCGCAAGCTGGTCGATCTGGACCGCCAGACCGGCAACATCTACGAAACGGTGAACGTCATCGCCCGTCGCGCCAACCAGATCTCGACGGAGCTCAAGACCGAGCTCAACCGCAAGCTGGCCGACTTCTCGTCGCCCACCGACACGATGGAGGAGACCTTCGAGAACCGCGAGCAGATCGAGATCTCGCGCTACTACGAGCGGCTGCCCAAGCCCGTGATCATCGCCACGGAGGAGTACCTCGACCACGAGCTCTTCTTCAAGGAGGGTGCCGACGCACCGGTCAAGGAGTCGTAAGCCGACCCGCGGAAAGATGCAAGCGCCGGACGCAAACGCATTGCAGGGCCGTCGCGTCCTGCTGGGTGTCACCGGGAGTATCGCCGCCTACAAGGCGGCGGCGCTCGCGCGGCAATTGGTGCGCGCCGGTGCCGAGGTGCGGGTGGTGATGACGCCGCTGGCCAAGCAGTTCATCACCCCGCTGACGATGGCCACGCTCTCGAAGCACCCCATTTTGGTGGAGTTCTTCGATCCCGAGAACGGGGCCTGGAACTCCCACATTTCGCTGGGCGAGTGGGCCGACTGCCTGCTCATAGCCCCCGCGACGGCCAACACGCTGGCCAAGATGGCCACGGGCGTGGCCGACAATCTGCTGCTGACGACCTATCTGTCGGCACGCTGCGAGGTGGTCGTCGCTCCGGCGATGGACCTCGACATGTATGCCCATGCGGCCACGCAGGCCAATCTGGCGACGTTGGCGGCGCGCGGCGTGCGGATCGTGGAGCCGGCCGAGGGCGAACTCGCGAGCGGCCTGCAGGGCAAGGGCCGTATGGCCGAGCCCGAGACGATCGCGGCCTTTCTGGCGGATCTCTTCACCGAAAAAAAAAAGCTGACCGGTAGGCGCTTCGTCGTTACGGCGGGCGCCACGATCGAACCGATCGATCCCGTGCGGTTCCTCTCGAACCACTCGTCGGGAAAGATGGGCTACGCCATCGCCGGCGCGTTGGCGCGCTGCGGTGCGCACGTGACGCTCGTGAGCGGCCGCACGGCGCTCGCGACCCCTCCGGGAGTCGAACGGATCGACGTGCTGTCGGCCGAGGAGATGTACCGGGCCGCCGTGGCGGCTTTCGACGGGGCCGACGGGGCGGTGATGTGCGCCGCCGTGGCCGATTATACGCCCGAGACGGTGGCCGACCGCAAACTGGAGAAGGGCGAAGGGGGGATGGCGATCCGTCTGAAGCGCACGCGCGATATCGCCGCCGAGCTGGGACGCCGCAAGGGCGGCCGGCTGCTGGTGGGCTTCGCGCTCGAAACCCACGACGAGGCGGCGCATGCCGAGGCGAAACTCGCGCGCAAGAACCTCGACTTCATCGTTCTCAACTCGCTGCGCGACGCGGGAGCCTGCTTCCGCGGCGATACGAACAAGGTGACGCTCATCGACCGTGCGGGACGCGAGGAGCTGCCGCTGCTCACGAAGCGCGAGGTGGCCGAGCGCATCGCCGGGCGGATCGCGGCGTTGGTCGGTTCCGCGGAGCGGAATGCGCCGGCGGAGGCCCCGGTGGAGGGCGGAGACCGGTGATGGACGGTCGGCAGCGAGCGAACGGGGCCGGGACCGGGCCGGAGCGGACCGGGCGGACCGACGTGCTTGTCCGGGCCTATCGCCCTTCGGATGCGGCGGTGCTGGCCGATCTGTTCCGCCGGGCGGTGCGTCGGGTCGATGCCGCAGCCTATACGGAGGCGCAGCGGGAGGCCTGGGCGGCCGGAGCCGACGACATGACGCGGTGGACCCGCTCGTTCGAGGGGCACCGCTGCCTGGTGGCGGAGAGGGACGGGAGGATCGTCGGTTTCGGCGACATGACGGGGGAGGGTTACCTCGACCGGTTGTATGTCCATCCCGACTATCGGCGGCGAGGTGTGGCCACGTTGCTCTGCGACGCGTTGGAGGAGGGGCTCCCGGGGCCGTTCGTCGCCCACGTTTCGATCGTGGCCCGGCCGTTTTTCGAGGCTCGGGGCTATCTGGTCCGACGCGAGCAGCAGGTCGTGCGACGGGGTGTCGCGCTTACGAATTTCGTGATGACGAAGGAGAGGTGAGTGCGGCTCCGGCATTTCGGACGAGCCCGGGCGGCGCGTATTCCGAACTTTGGAATTTTCAACTTTCAACTTTCAATTTTCAATCTTTGACAGGATGTTACGTCGTCTGACCGTCGAGAACTATGCGCTGATCGATTCGCTCTCATTGGAGCTGGATCCGCATCTGAACATCATCACGGGCGAGACCGGTGCCGGCAAGTCGATCCTGCTGGGAGCCCTGGGGCTGCTGCTCGGGGCCCGCAACGAGGGGGCGGCGATGAAGGATGCCGCCCGCAACTGCACCGTCGAGGGGACCTTCGACGTCGCCGGGCGCGGGCTGGAGGCGTTTTTCGCCGACAACGACCTCGACTACGCCCCGGAGACGACCCTCACGCGCATCATCACCCCGGCGGGCAAGAGCCGCGCCTTCGTCAACGACGTGCCGGTGTCGCTCGCCACGCTGCGCGAGCTGGGGCAGCGGCTCATCGACATCCATTCGCAGCACCAGAATCTGGTGCTCTCGTCGGAGGAGTTCCGCACGGCGGCCCTCGATACGGTGGCCGGAAACGGCGAACTGCTCGCACAGTACGCGGCGCAGTATGCCCGGTTGCAGGAGTGCCGGCGGCGTCTGACGACGCTGCGCGAAGAGGCCGCCGCGGGGCGTCGCGACGAGGAGTGGCTGCGTTTCCAGTCGGAGGAGCTGACGGCGGCGGCCCTGACCGCAGGCGAGCAGGCGGCGATCACCGAGGAGCTGGCGGTGCTGGAGCATGCCGACCGCATCGGCGAGGCGCTGACGACGCTGCGCAATGCGCTCGACGCCGACGAGGTGGGGGTGCTGTCGCTGCTGCGCCGGGCCGAGACGGCGCTGACCCACGAGCGGGCCCATTATCCCGCGGCGGGCGGCTATGCCGAGCGGCTCCATGCCGTCGTCGAGGAGCTGAAGGATCTCGGGGCTTCGGTCGCCTCCGACGCCGAACGGCTCGATACCGACCCCGCGCGGTTGCAGAAGCTCTCCGCGCGGCTCGACACGCTGCTCTCGCTCCAGCAGAAGCACCGTGCGGCCGACGAGGCCGAGCTCATCGCCCTGCGCGACCGCTATGCCGCGCAGCTGGCGGCGATTGTCCACTCCGACGAGGCGGTGGCCGAGGCCGAGGCGGCGGTGGCGGAGGCCGAAGGCCGTGCGACGGCGTTGGCCGAGCGGCTCCGCAAGGCCCGCATGAAGGCGGCGCCGCTGTTTGCGAAGGAGATCCTGGCGACGCTCGCGCAGCTGGGGATGGCCGAGACGATTTTCCGCGTGGAGCTCACCCCCGTGGAACCCACGCGCACGGGGTGCGATGCCGTGCAGTATCTCTTCACGGCCAATGCCCGCATGACGCCCCAGCCGATCGAGCGCATCGCCTCGGGCGGCGAGCTTTCGCGTGTGATGCTGGCGCTCAAGGCGCTGCTGGCCACACGCATGCAGCTGCCGACGATCATCTTCGACGAGATCGACACCGGCGTCTCGGGACGCATCGCCGAGGCGATGGGGGCGATCATCGCCTCGCTGTCGGAGTCGATGCAGGTGGTCGACATCACCCACCTGCCGCAGGTCGCCTCGAAGGGGGCGGCCCACTTCGTCGTCTCGAAGCGCGACGGCCGTACGCAGATCGCGCGGCTGACCGATGCCGAGCGGGTGAGCGAGATCGCCAAGATGCTGTCGGGTGCCGACATTACCGAGGCGGCGCTGGCCCAGGCGCGTATCCTGCTGGGCGACCGGGTGGCGGGGGCGCGTCCGGCGGCGAAATCCGGCGACGACAAGGGCGGCCTGCTCTTTTAGCCGTGCGGCGGCAGCGTTCCGTGCCGTCGCGGCATTCGTCGGACCGTATTTTTCTTTTGCGTGACGGCGGCTCTTCGGAGCCGTGCGGGCCGTGGCCTGCGGCTTTTCAAGCCGCACAGCCCGTAGCCGTCCCCGGGCGGAGGGCTGTTTCTGTCGCTGTCGCTCCGAAAACGGCCTCCGCCGGCCACGGGCTGCTTTTTTTCTTGTAGATTGCGGCTCGTCTGCGTCGTGCGGGTCGCATATCCCAGGTTGTATTTATCGGTTTCGCCTCCTCGGCTCTTCGGAGCCGAGCGTGCCGCAGCCTCCGCAGGCTGCGCCCGAGCAAGAACCTTTCAACAAAAAATCCCCGGAGCGATCGCTCCGGGGATTTCGTTTCGCGGCAGTGCCCTGCGGCCTCTGCCGTCGGTTGCGTCATGCCATTACATCATGCCGCCCATGCCGCCTGCGGGCATCGGGGGCATGGCGGGCTGCTCCGACTTCTTCTCGGCCAGGACGCACTCCGTGGTGAGGAACATCGAGGCGATCGAAGCGGCGTTCTCCAGCGCTACGCGCGACACCTTCGTCGGGTCGATGATACCGGCTGCGAGCATGTCCTCGTAGCGGTCGTCGCGGGCGTTGTAGCCGAAGGCACCCTGGCCCTCGCGTACCTTGTTGACCACGACCGAACCCTCGCCGCCGGCGTTGGCGACGATCTGGCGCAGCGGCTCCTCGATGGCGCGGCGCACGATCTGGATACCCGTCGTCTGGTCGTCGTTCTCGCCCTTGAGGCCTTCGAGGGCCTCGGTGGCGCGGATGTAGGCGACACCGCCGCCCGGGACGATACCCTCCTCGACGGCGGCACGCGTGGCGGCCAGCGCGTCGTCGACGCGGTCCTTCTTCTCCTTCATCTCGACCTCGGTGGCGGCACCGACGTAGAGGACGGCCACACCGCCGGCCAGCTTGGCCAGACGCTCCTGCAGCTTCTCCTTGTCGTAGTCCGACGTGGCCTTGTCGATCGACGCGCGGATCTGCGCCACGCGGGCGGCGATCTGCGCCTTGTCGCCGGCACCGTCGACGATGGTGGTGTTCTCCTTGTTGAGCGTCACCTTGTCGGCCGAGCCGAGCATCTCGAGCGTGGTGTCCTCGATCTTCATGCCCTTGTCGGTCGAGATGACCGTGGCGCCGGTCAGCACGGCGATGTCCTCCAGCATCTCCTTGCGGCGGTCGCCGAAGCCCGGGGCCTTGCAGGCGGCGATCTTCAGCGTGCCGCGCAGCTTGTTGACGACCAGAGCCGACAGCGCCTCGCCGTCGACGTCCTCGGCGATGACCACGAGCGAGCGGCCGCTCTGGGCCACGGGCTCCAGGATGCCCATGAGCTCCTTCATCGTCGAGATCTTCTTGTCGGTAATCAGCACGTAGGGCTTCTCGAGCTGGGCCTCCATCTTCTCGGGATCGGTGATGAAGTAGGCCGAGATGTAGCCGCGGTCGAACTGCATGCCCTCGACCACCTCGACGTGGGTCTCGGTGCCCTTGGCCTCCTCGACGGTGATCACGCCCTCGTTGTTGACCTTGGCCATCGCCTCGGCGATGAGCTTGCCGATGTTATGGTCGTTGTTGGCCGAGATGGTGGCCACCTGCTCGATCTTGGCGAAGTCGGTGCCCACCTCCTGGCTCTGCTCGCGCAGCGAGCCGACGATCGTCGCGACGGCCTTGTCGATACCGCGCTTGAGGTCCATGGGGTTGGCGCCGGCCGTCACGTTCTTCAGACCCACGCCGATGATCGACTGGGCGAGCACCGTGGCGGTCGTCGTGCCGTCGCCGGCGTCGTCGTTGGTCTTCGATGCGACCTCGCGGACCATCTGGGCGCCCATGTTGGCGAAGGCGTCCTCCAACTCGACCTCCTTGGCTACCGTGACGCCGTCCTTGGTGATCTGCGGTGCGCCGAACTTCTTGTCGATGATGACGTTGCGGCCCTTGGGACCCAGCGTGACCTTCACGGCGTTCGACAGCGCGTCGACGCCCTCCTTCAGCAGCTCGCGTGCCTCTACGTTGTATTTGATCTCTTTTGCCATGACTTTACTCAATTAGATGATTGCGAGAATGTCGTTCTGTTTCATGATAAGGTAGGTTTCGCCGTCGATCTGCAGCTCCTGGCCGGCATACTTGCCGTAGAGCACCTGGTCGCCGACGGCAACCTCCATCTTGACCTCCGAGGTGCCGGGACCGACGGCCACGACCTTGCCTGCGAGGGGTTTCTCCTTTGCCGTGTCGGGAATGATGAGCCCGCCGGCCGTCTTTTCCTCCGCGGGATTCGGCAGAATCAGCACGCGGTCCGATAAGGGTTTTACGTTCATGATGCTTGTTATTTGAGTTTGTTTGGTTTCCGCGGCCATTCCGATCAATAGGTGTGCCAAGGCATTTTTGGCAGATTTTCCGTGACAAAGTTTCCTTCGGGTCTGCCATTTTGTCATTTTGTGGCTGCGGGTGCGATTTTTTCGGGCGAAATGCTTGCAGGTTCGGAAAAAGTGCATTACATTTGCAACCCGATACGACATAGTATCGACATGGTGGATGTAGCTCAGTTGGTTAGAGCGTCGGATTGTGGTTCCGAAGGTCGAGGGTTCGAGCCCCTTCTTCCACCCATCGTTTCGCGAACAGCGCGCCCGGTCTTTTGGCCGGGCGTTTTTCGTTTGCGTTGCGCGGGCGTGCGCTGGCGCCTCGCGCGAAAGCGGGACTCCGGCTCTCCGCCCGGCAAACGAACGCCGTGCCGGCACCGGCGAGGGCCCGCGATTTCGCCCCGGGACTTGTTGCGCCCTTCGCCGGTCGCGATCGGGCTATTCGGACAATCGTTTTTCTCGATCGGCATGGCGGCTCTCTGAGCCGGCAGCCCGTAGCCGCCCACGGGCGGAGGGCTGCTCCGCGCGCCTTCAGCTCGCCGGCATCCTCCGCCGGCTACGGGCCGACCGTGTCCGAAAGAGCCTCCGGCCTTGCCAAGCGAGTCGATCGGCCCGGCAACTCGCCTTGCACGATCCTTGGCTACGCCGAAGATACTCCCGCTCGGCAAACTGCAAACAAGTTTGCGTTTGCCCTCACTTATTCGTATCTTTGTCCCCCGATGCGACCGGTGACGATCCATAGGTGCTATGCGCTGTTGCTGCTCGTGCTGCTCATGGCGGCACGCGGCGGGCAGGCCGCGCATATTTTCGGCGAGAACCCGCTCCACTTCGCGGCCCTGGCGGGCGACGGATCGTCGGACTGCGACGGCCGCGAACAGGTGAAGGATCTCTGCCCGGTCGACGATTTCCAGCTCTTCGTCTTTTTCGAGGCACCCAAGCCCGCACCCCGCTTTCGGGCGGTGCTGCTGGGGACGGTTCCGCCCCGTCCTACGAGCTGCAAATGCTGCGAGAGCCTGCACAGCCGCACGCTGCGGGCCCCGCCGGCGGTCTGACACTCCGTTTCCTTCTTTTTTCGATTCCGCCCGGCTTGCCGGGTTTTCAGTCAACCGTATCATCTTATGAGAAAATACCTGTTGCTGGCACTGTTCGCGTGCCTGCCCTTCCTGATCGTGCGGGGCGAGGAGACCTCCCCGAAGCACACCGATGCCCATATCTACGGCCATGTGGTCGACCGCTCGACCCACGAACACCTGCCCTACGCCACGATCGCCGTGGTGGGGACCACCTACGGCGCGACGACCGACGCTTCGGGCCACTACTTTCTGAAGAATCTCCCCGAGGGCGACCTGACGCTCGAGGTGCGTGCGTTGGGTTATGCCACGCAGACGCGCAAGGTGCATATCGAGGCGGGCCAGAGCCTCGAAGTCAATTTCGAGGTCGACGAGGAGCGCTTCTCGATGGACGAGGTCGTGGTCTCGGCCAGCCGCACCGAAACGCTCAAGCGCGAGGCCCCGGCGCTGGTGAGCGTGGTGAGCGCCGATCTGTTCGAGAAGGCCAACGCCGTGGCGTTGTCGCAGGGACTGTCGTTCCAGCCGGGCGTGCGCGTCGAGGACGACTGTCAGAACTGCGGCTTCGCGCAGGTGCGCATCAACGGCCTCGACGGCCACTACTCGCAGATCCTCGTCGACTCGCACCCCGTCTTCTCGGCCCTGACGGGCGTCTACGGCCTGGAGCAGATCCCCGCCAACATGATTGAACGGGTCGAGGTGCTGCGCGGCGGCGGCTCGGCGCTCTACGGCTCGTCGGCCATCGGCGGCACGATCAACATCATCACTAAGGAGCCCACGCACAGCACCGCCCAACTGTCGCACACGCTCACCTCGCTCGGGTGCAGCAACTCCTACGACAACACGACGATGCTCAACGCGTCGCTCGTCGCCGCGGGCGGCCGCGCGGGCATCAGCGTCTTCGGACAGACGCGCCACCGCTCGGGCTACGACCACGACGGCGACGGCTTCACCGAGCTGCCCGTGATCAACTCGCAGTCGGTGGGCATGCGCTCCTACTTCCGCACGGGGGCCTACTCGCGGCTCACGGCGCAGTATTACCACATCGAGGAGTACCGCCGCGGCGGCGACCGGCTCGACCTGCCGCCCCACGAGGCGTGGGTGGCCGAGCAGACCGACCACACGATCGACGAGGGGAGCCTCTCGTTCGACTACTCGTCGGCCGACCGCAGCAACCGCGCCAGCGGCTATGTCTCGTTCCAGAACACGGCGCGCAAGAGCTACTACGGCAGCTACATGGACCCCAACGCCTACGGCCACACGCACGATCTGACGATGGCGGCCGGCGCGCAGTACATCCACGCCTTCGACCGCCTGCTGTTCATGCCCTCGGAACTGACGCTGGGCGTGGAGTACAGCTACGACGACCTCTACGACATCTCGCAGGGCTACGGCATGGAGACCGACCAGAAGGTGCACATCGTGGGCGGCTATTTCCAGAACGAGTGGCGGACCAAGCGCTGGTCGCTGCTCGTGGGCGGACGCCTCGACAAGCACAACCTGGTCGATCACCTGATCTTCAGCCCGCGTGTCAACCTGCGCTTCAACCCCTCGGATAACGTCAACCTGCGTGCGAGCTACGCCGGCGGCTACCGCGCGCCGCAGGCCTTCGACGAGGACATGCACATCGCCGTGGTGGGCGGCGAGCGCATGCGCATCCGCCTGGCCGACGGCCTGAAGGAGGAGCGGTCGCACAGCGTGAGCCTCTCGGCCGACCTCTACCACAACTTCGGGTCGGTGCAGACCAACCTCATCGTCGAAGGGTTCTACACGATCCTCGACGACGTCTTCGCCCTGCGCGAGCTGCCCGAGCCGGCCGAGGACGGCAGCACCATAAAGGAGCGCTACAACGGTTCGGGGGCCACCGTGCGCGGCGTCAACATCGAGGGGCGGGCCGTCTTCACCCGCTGGTTCGAGTTGCAGGCCGGCATGACGGCGCAGCAGAGCCGCTACGCCGAGCCCGAATACTGGAGCGACGACGAGGAGGTGGCGCCCGTGCGGCGGATGTTCCGCACACCCGACCTCTACGGCTACTTCACCGCCTCGTTCAAGCCGCTGCGCCGCATGACGCTCGACGTGACGGGCACCATTTCGGGCGAGATGCTCGTGCAGCACATGGCCGGATCGGGCACCGAGCGCGACGAGGCGGTGACCACCCCGCGTTTCTGCGATACGAACCTGCGCCTGGGCTACGACGTGCGGCTCTACAAGGAGGTGACCATGCAGCTCTACGGCGGCGTGCAGAACCTCTTCAACGCCTACCAGAAGGATTTCGACCGGGGCGCCGACCGCGACTCGGGCTATGTCTACGGTCCGTCGCTGCCGCGCAGCTGGTTCGTCGGCGCCAAGATCTCGTTCTGACGGGGAAACAGCGGCCCCAGGGGGGCGATGCCGTTTCGGACCGCGGCCTGCGAAGCACCCCGACGCGCCGGAAGCGAAGCCGCGGGCCTTCGCCGGGGGAGGCTGCGGCCCGCCGGTTCCCGGGAGATGCGACCGGTTGGTCGTTTGCGGCTTTTCAAGCCGCGCAGCCCGCAGCCGCCCCCGGGCGGAGGGCTGCTCCGTCGGCTACGCCTTCTCCGCGCCTCTCCGCTGGCTGCGAGCCGCTATATGGACGGCGTTTCGGAACCGTGCGGCCACACGACCTCCGGCAGCGAAAACCGGGAGCATCACTCAATATATATGCACAAAAAGCCGAACTTCCGTAAAGGAGGTTCGGCTTTTTTTCGTGGATGCAGGTCCGGTCAGCCTCCGGCCGTCGACAACGACGGCGCAAGATCCGGCCCGGAGCGGCGGCTTATCCGATCAGCTGCTCGTAGTCGGCGGCCGACAGCAGCCCCTCGACCTCGGCGGGGTCCGACATCTTGACCTTGACGAGCCATCCTTCGCCGTAGGCGTCCTTGTTGACCAGCGCGGGATCGGCGTCGACGGCCTCGTTGAACTCCAGGATCTCGCCCGAGACGGGGAGGAAGGCGTCGCTGACGGTCTTCACGGCCTCGATCGAGCCGAAGGCCTCGCCGGCGGCGAGCGTCTCGCCCACCGTGGGGACGTCGACGAATACGATGTCGCCCAGCTGGCTCTGCGCGAAGTCGGTGATACCTACGACGGCCACGTCGCCCTCGACGCGGCACCACTCGTGGTCGTTGGAGTATTTCAGATTGGCGGGTACGTTCATGGTACTACTGTTTTTAAGGTTTTCGGTTTCTTGCACAAATATAGCCGATATTTTCGGATCGGCAAGCGATCGGGCTATCTTTTGACGACAAATTCCACTTCGCGGAACAGGTATTCGTGCTCGCTGCCGTCGGCATGGCGCAGCCTGAGCTCGCCCGAGGGGCGTACGCCGAGCACCGTGGCGCGCAGCGGCTCCCCGCTGGCGAGGCGGAACGCATGCTCCTCGCCCAGGCGGTACATCCTGTCGGTGTAGTCGCGTTGCAGCCCTTCGGCGTCGCCGTCGCGCAGCTGGCCGTAGCGGCGCTCCATCGCCGCGAGAAAGGCGTCGAGCACCTCCTCGCGCCTGAAGGTGCGGCCCGTGGCCGCGGCCATCGAGACGGGGTTGGGCAGCGCGGGGTCGAACGCCGTCTGGTTGACGTTGATGCCGATGCCGACGATCGTGCGCGCGAGCGTCGGACCCGAGTAGCTGTGCTCGATGAGCATGCCCACCAGTTTGCGGTCGCCCGCGTAGATGTCGTTGGTCCACTTGATGCGGGTCTCGATGCCCAGCGACGCGAACGTGTCGACGAGCGCCAGCGAGACGGCCTCCGACAGCAGGAACTGCCGCCCGACGGCCAAAAAGCGCGGTTCGAGGACCAGCGTGAAGGTGAGGTTCTCGCCCTCGGGGCTCGTCCACGTGTGGCCCCGCTGGCCGCGCCCGGCGGTCTGCCGCTCGGCCCACACGACGTCGCCGTGGCGGTAACGCGCCTGGCGCGCGTCGTCGTTGGTCGAGGTGGTTTCCGTTATGCGGTAGATCATGGTTTTAGGCGCTGACGCCGAAATCGCGCAGGGCGTCGTTGAGCGAGGTCTTCTTGTCGGTCGACTCCTTGCGTCGGCCGATGATGAGGGCGCACGAGACGCTGTATTCGCCTGCGGGGAACTGCTTGCGGTACGACCCCGGTACGACCACCGACCGCGGCGGCACGTAGCCCTTGTAGGTGACGGGCTCCTCGCCCGTGACGTCGATGATGTGGGTCGAGCCGGTGATGACGGTGTTGGATCCCAGCACTGCCTCGCGGCAGACGTGGGCCCCCTCGACGACGATCGAGCGCGAGCCGATGAAGCAGTGGTCCTCGATGATGACCGGCGCGGCCTGCACGGGCTCCAGCACGCCGCCGATCCCCACGCCGCCCGAGAGGTGGACGTGGCTTCCGATCTGGGCGCACGAGCCGACCGTCGCCCACGTGTCGACCATCGTCCCCGTGTCGACGTAGGCGCCGATGTTGACGTAGGAGGGCATCAGGATCGCCCCCGGGGCGATGTAGGCGCCGTAGCGCGCCACGGCGTGGGGCACGGCGCGCACGCCCAGCTCCTCGTAGCCGTGCTTGAGCTCCATCTTGTCGAACCACTCCAGCTCGCCCGCCTCCATCTTGCGCATGGGCTGGATGGGGAAGTAGAGGAGGATGGCCTTCTTGACCCATTCGTTGACCCGCCAGAGGCTGAGTTCCTCGTCGACCGGATCGGCCGTGCGCAGCACGCCCCTGTCGACGAGGTCCACCACCTCGCGGATGGCCTGCTGCGTGGCCGGATCCTGCAACAGCGCGCGGTCGTTCCACGCGGCCTCGACGCTCTTTTCGAGTTCTAATTCGTGCATAATATAGGTATCTGTGGTTTTTCGGGAAGCAAAGTTAGGCTTTTTTTTCATACCTTTGTCCTCAAAATCATCAAACGTTCCCCTTATGAAAAAATTGTGCATCCGGGGCGCTGCGCTTGTCGCGGCGGCAGCGGCCCTCGCAAGTTGCAATCCGATGAAAACGATCAAGCATCTGCCCTATCCCGAGACCGCGCGCGGCGAGGTCGTGGACAACTACTTCGGCACCGAGGTGGCCGATCCCTACCGCTGGCTCGAAGACGACCGCTCGGCCGAGACGGCCGCCTGGGTCGCCGCCCAGAACGCCGTGACGCAGGACTACCTCAGCCAAATCCCCTTCCGCGACGCGATCCGCGAGCGGCTGGCCCAGCTGTGGAACTACGCCAAGGAGTCGGCCCCCGCGAAGCACGGCGACTGGTACTACTACTCCTACAACGACGGTTTGCAGAACCAGGCGGCGATCTACCGCACGCGCACGCTCGGCGAGCGGGGCGAGCTCTTCCTCGACCCCAACACGCTCTCCGACGACGGCACGGTGGCCCTCTCGGAGATGTCTTTCTCGAAGGACGGCCGCTATTTCGCCTACGCCGCGGCCGCTTCGGGTTCGGACTGGGTGGAGATCCGCGTGATGGACACCCGGACGAAGGAGCTCACGTCCGACCGCATCGAGTGGGTCAAGTTCTCGGGCGCCGTGTGGGCCCCCGATTCGAAGGGCTTCTACTACAGCGCCTACGATGCGCCGAAGGGGAGCGCGCTGTCGGAGCAGAACCAGTTCCAGAAGGTCTACTACCACCGCCTGGGCGACGCGCAGGCGGCCGATGAACTCGTCTACGAGGACAAGGCCCACCCGCTGCGCTACTTCTCGGCCTGGCCGAGTGACGACGGGCGGTGGCTCTTCGTCGTCGGTTCGGAGGGTACGTCGGGCACGGAGATCCTCTGCAAGAAGGTCGCCGACAAGTCGTTCCGTACGCTGCTTCCGGGCTTCGACGCCGACTACGACCTGGTGGAGTGCAAGGATGACGAACTCTACTACCGCACCAACCGCGACGCCTCGAACTACGCCCTGCGCGCCGTCTCGCTCACCGATCCGCGTAAGGTGCGCACGGTGATCGCCGAGAACGAGCGCGACCTGCTCGACGGCGTGGGCACGGCCGGCGGCTACCTGTTCGCCTCCTACCTGGCCGACGCCCAGTCGAAGATCCGCCAGTACGATTTCGACGGCAAATTGGTCCGCGAGGTGGAGCTCCCGGCCATCGGCACGGTCGGCGGCTTCGGCGGCAAGGACGAGGACACGGAGCTCTACTACGCGCTCACCAACTACACCGCCCCCTCGACGATCTACCGCTACGACATCGCCTCGGGCACCTCGACGCTCTACAAGGCCCCCGAGGTCGACTTCGACCCCTCGCTCTTCGTCACCGAGCAGATCTTCTACACCTCGAAGGACGGGACGAAGGTGCCGATGTTCGTCTCCCACCG
Organism: uncultured Alistipes sp.; assembly: GCA_947364365.1. Taxonomy (GTDB): domain Bacteria; phylum Bacteroidota; class Bacteroidia; order Bacteroidales; family Rikenellaceae; genus Alistipes. The sequence continues at coordinate 66,475 of CANASP010000004.1, read as the reverse complement.
CAAGGACCTGGTGCTCGACGGCACGGCTCCCTGCTACCTCTACGCCTACGGCGGCTTCCAGATCAACCTCACGCCCGGCTTCAACCCCTCGGCCATCCTCTTCATGGAGCAGGGCGGCGTGCACGTCGTGGCCAACCTGCGCGGCGGCTCAGAGTACGGCGAGGCCTGGCACAAGGGCGGTATGCTGGCCAACAAGCAGAATGTCTTCGACGACTTCATCGCCGCCGCCGAGTGGCTCGTCGACAACAAATACACCTCGCAGTCGAAGCTCGCCATCGCCGGCGGCTCGAACGGCGGCCTGCTGATCGGCGCCTGCGAGGTGCAGCGTCCCGACCTCTACGCCGTCTGCCTCCCGGCCGTGGGCGTGCTGGACATGCTGCGCTACCACAAGTTCACCATCGGCTGGGGCTGGGCCGTCGAGTACGGCACGAGCGAGGACGAGGAGCAGTTCGGCTACATCTACAAGTACTCGCCGCTGCACAACATCCGCGAGGGGGTGAAGTACCCCGCGACGCTCGTAACGACGGGCGACCACGACGACCGCGTCGTGCCGGCCCACTCGTTCAAGTTCGCCGCCACGATGCAGCATTGCCAGGCGGGCGACGCGCCGGTGCTGATCCGCATCGATTCGAATGCGGGGCACGGTGCCGGCAAACCCACCTCGAAGCGTATCGACGAGGCGGCCGACACCTATGCGTTCCTTTTCCAGAATGTCGGCGTGCCCTACCGGGCGAAATAAGCGCAATCGGTTGAACGGTTAGGTTAAGTCAAGAACATGAAAGTCTACAAATTCGGAGGCGCCTCCGTCCGCAATGCCGACGGGGTGCGCAATCTCCACAAGATCATCGGCGACGAGCAGCACCTGTTCGTCATCGTCTCGGCGATGGGCAAGACGACCAACGCGCTCGAACGGGTCTTCGGCGCCATGCAGCGTGCCGACCGGGCCGCCGCCGCGGAGGAGATCGCCGCGCTGCGCGACTACCATGCGGCGATCGTCGCCGACCTGTGGCACGGGCCCGTGCGGCTGGAGCGCGTCGAGACGCTCTTCGCCGAGCTGGAGCGCACGGCGGCCGAGGCGGTTTTCCGCGCGGAGGATGCCGAGCTGTGGTACGACCGCATCGTCGCCTACGGCGAGCTGCTCTCGACGACCATCGTCTCGGAGTACCTCAACCATGCGGGGCTGCGCAACCGCTGGATCGACATGCGCCGCTGCTTCCTGACCGAGCAGCGCCACAAGGACGCTGCGGTCGACATCGAGGCCTCGACGCCGCTGCTGCGCTCGGCCGTGGCCGGCGCCGACGCGACGGTCTTCGTCGGTCAGGGCTTCATCGGCGCGGCGCCCGACGGGACGACCACGACCCTCGGCCGCGAGGGGTCGGACTACTCGGCCGCCGTGGCGGCCCATATCCTCGACGCCGAGTCGATGGCCGTGTGGAAGGATGTCGACGGCGTGTTGAACGCCGATCCGAAGATCTTCTCCGATGCGGTGAAGATCGCCGAGCTCAACTACCTCGACACGATCGAATTGGCCTACAGCGGGGCGCAGATCATCCATCCCAAGACGATCAAACCGCTGCAGAACAAGAACATCCCGCTCTACGTGCGCCCCTTCGGCGACAAGCGCAAGCCCGGCACGGTGATCCGCGCCGTCTCGGCGCCGGTCGACGTGCCCATCCTGATCCTCAAGCGCGACCAGGTGCTGCTGACGATCCGCTCGCGCGACTTCTCGTTCGTGCTGGAGGAGAAGTTCGGCTCGATCTTCTCGCTGCTGGAGCGTTTCCGCATCAAGACCAACCTGATCCACAACTCGGCCGTCAACCTGAGCCTCTGCGTCGACGATTCGTGGCATATCGACGAGGCGATCGCCGCGCTGCGCGAGGCGGGTTTCGACGTGATGAAGTCGGGCGACATGGAGCTGCTGACCATTCGCGGCTACACCGACGAGCTGTGGCGCCGCTATGCCCGCGGTCCGCAGGTCTTCGTCCGTCAGGCCACGCAGTCGACCGTGCGCGTGGTGCGCCGGCGGGGGTAGCGACACCGCCCCGAAACGAAAGCGAGCCTCCCCGCGCGGGGAGGCTCGCTTCTTTCGTGCGTTGGGATGCCGCTACTTGCACGCCGCGTCGTAGCGGGCGCCCACGACCTTCCAGTCGATGAGGGGCCAGAGCGCGGCCACGGCCTCGGCGCGGCGGTTGCGGTAGTCGATGTAGTAGGCGTGCTCCCACACGTCGACGCACAGCAGCGGCACGAGCCCCTCGCGCAGCGGGTTGCCCGCGTTGGGCGTGGCGACGAGCGACAGCTCGCCCCGCTTGTCGGCGACGAGCCAGGTCCAGCCCGAGCCGAAGAGCCCCACCGAGGCCTTGTCCATCTGCTTTTTAAGCTCCTCCACCGAGCCGAACGTGCGCTCGATGGCCTGCATCAGCCGCCCTGCGGGCTGCGGTGCGGGGGTGGGGGAGAGCTGGTCGAAGTAGAACTCGTGGTTCCACATCTGTGCGGCGTTGTTGTAGAGGGGGCCTTCGGCCGTGCGGACGAGCTCTTCCAACGTCTGTCCGGCCTGCGGCGTGCCGGCCACCAGCTCGTTGAGCTTGGCGACGTAGCCCGTGTAGTGCTTGTCGTGGTGGTAGCGGAGGGTCTCCTCCGAGATGTGCGGCGCCAGGGCGTCGTAGGCGTAGGGGAGCTCCTTCGGTGCGAAGGGAGCCGTGCCGGGAGTGGTATGATTCATAAAGGGTAAGATTAGAAGTGTCGCGATCAGGTAATTCATGGCGGCTGATTCGTTTTCCCGGCTCCTCTGCAAATACGATGCCCCGATGTGCGGCGATCCGTATTTTCGGTTGTTTTCTGCGTAATCGGGTGCATGTTTTTCGACGGCCGATCGCTACCTTTGCACCGTAAAAGATTCTTGACGATGGATGAACGACGCATAGACTGCGCCCGCCAGAGCCCCGAGGAGCTGGCCCGGGCCCGCGAGCTGGAACAGACGGTTTTCCGGCTCAACCACACGTTGCCGATGACCCCCGAATACGACGCGCTGCTCCGCCGCATCTTTCCCGACATGGGCGAGGGGAGCGTCGTCCGCTCGCCGCTCACGGTGGTCCGGGCCCACGAGGTGCGGATCGGACGGCGGGTCGTCGTCATGAACGGCTGCCTGATGATGGCCGCCGGAGGCATCACGATCGACGACGACGCGCTGATCGCCGCCAATGTCCAGCTGATCTCCAACAACCACGACCTCGACGACCGCGCGGTCATCACGTGCCGGCCGGTGCATATCGGCCGCCGGGCGTGGATCGGCGCCGGAGCCACGATCCTGCCCGGAGTGACGGTGGGGGAGGGGAGCGTCGTGGGGGCCGGCAGCGTCGTCACGCGCGACGTGCCTCCCGCGACGATCGTCGCGGGCAACCCCGCGCGCATCGTCCGGCATATCCCGTCAGCGAGCGACCCCCGGCCGTAGCGCGATCGCGGCGGCACTCCGCCCGCCGCCCGCCGAACTGGATGCCGGACTGGACGGCGGACTGGATGGCGGACTGGATGGCGGACTGGATGGCGGACCGGACGGCGGGATCGGGCGGGTTCCGCCCGTCGGGCCTATCGCTCCTCCTTGAAGCGGCGGAGGATCATCCAGAACGAGTCGTCGCGGATCTCGCCGCGCTGCTTCATGCCCACGATCGTGCGGATGAGGTAGCGGGCGATGTCGCGCCGCAGGCTCTTGTAGAGCGGGCAGCGGGTGTAGTTCTCGTTGTCGAGCAGCACGTCGCGGATCGACCGCAGCGAGTTGGTGTAGTTGGCCATCTCGTTCTTGAGCGCCACGCCCCGCTTCTCGGAGGCGGTGATGCGGGCGATCGAGAGCGCCCGCAGCTTCTCGCACACCGAGTTGAGCAGCACCATCACCACGTTGTCCATGAGCGTGTGGCCGTGCATGAACAGGTAGGTGTTCTCGGGTCTGAGGCCCCGCAGCCGCAGCTGGGCCTCGAACTGCCGCAGCGGCTCGGCGAGCTGCGGATTGCGCCCTTCGAGCAGCTTGAGCCGCTTGGCGACGTTGCGCGCGAGCCAGGCGAGCGTCGGGGCGCCGTTGTCCTCCAGGTCGAGGTAGCCCAGCCGCACGGCCGACTTGAAGTCGTTGAGCGTGAAGACGTGCTCGGTGGCCTGCTGCGCCGAGTAGGCATACCACACGAAGAGCGGGTGGATCGTCACCGAGTAGTCGCGCAGGAAGCCCACGAAGTCGAAGATGCGCGTGTCGTTCTTGGTGGCCTTGACGCAGACGTTGTGCAGCGACGGGGCGTAGCAGAGGTAGTTCTCGGTGGCGTAGGCGTAGGTGTGGAACATGAACTGGGCGGCTCCCACCTGGCGCGACTGCTCGGTCCGTCCGGCGAAGAGGTAGTCGAAATCCGAGTCGACGCACAGCAGCAGCTCCTCCGACGAGCGGGGAATCGTCTGCAGGAGCACCTTCTTGCCTTTGGGCAGGTCGCCGCGGTCGGGCACCGAGATCTCGAACCGCAGGTAGGGGTTGCGGAAGTGGTCGAAGATGCCGCGCCAGAAGGCGACGTCCTCGTACCCTTCGACATAGACCCTCACCAGCCTTTGGCAGGGGTCCGCCGGCAGGGGCCGGGGGAGCGGCTGGGTCCCCTTGCCCGGGGCGAAGGGGTTCATGCGGCGTAATTTTTCGCGTAAGTTGTCGGCCATGATACCCCAAAGATAAGAATTTTGTTAAATTTGCACAAAATAATGCCGCATCGAGCGGCGAAAATCCTACCCGACGCGATATGGCGGACAACGACTGGAAAGCACGGTTGGGGATGGTCTACTCGACCGATCCCGATTTCGTATACGACACGGGCTCGGAGCCCGAGGCCGAGACCCTGCCTGCGGCGCAGCAGCGGCTGCGCGTGTGGCTCGACCGCCGGCAGCGGGGCGGCAAGACCGTGACGCTCGTGCGGGGCTTCGTGGGGAGCAGCGCCGACCTTGAGGCGCTGGCCCGGATGCTCAAGAACAAGTGCGGCGTGGGCGGCTCGGCCAAGGAGGGCGAGATCCTCATCCAGGGCGACCGGCGCGACCGCGTGGTCGAGATCCTCACGGCGGCGGGCTACGGCTGCAAGAAGGCCGGAGGGTGAGATCGGCAATCGAAAGTAGACAATCAAAAATTGGCAATCCCGGTCCGACATAGACTCTGCCTGCTGTGGCTCTTCGTGCTGCTCTGCGGTGCGCACCGCGCTGCGGCGCAGTACTACACGTGGGGCTCCGACGCCCCGATGAAGTGGACGACCGTCCGCACGCCCGACGTGAGGATGATCTATCCCGATACGGTCGCGCCGCTGGCACGGCGCACGCTCTTCTTCGTGCGCACGGTGCAACCTGCGATCGGCTACGGTTTCACCCACGGCCCCATGCGCATCCCCTTCGTCATGCACCCGGGCAATTTCCGCTCCAACGGCTTGGTGATGTATCTTCCCAAGCGCGTCGAGTTTCTCACGGCTCCGGCCGTCGAGGGCTACTCGATGCCGTGGTACAAGCAGCTGGTGGCCCACGAATACCGCCACGCCGTGCAGTACAACAACCTCGACAGAGGGCTGATCCGCGTATTGAGCTACGTGCTGGGCCAGCAGGGGTCGACCGTCGGTCTGCTCGGCATGCCCCTCTGGGCGATGGAGGGCGATGCGGTGATGTCGGAGACGATGATGTCCTCCTACGGCCGCGGACTGCAACCCTCCTTCTCGATGGCCTACCGGGCGATGGGACGCCCAGGCGTCGACGACCGCGGCCGCGACCGCCGGAACATCGACAAGTGGTTCTGCGGCTCCTACCGCAGCCATGTCCCCGACCACTACGAGCTGGGCTACCAGATCTGCTCCTACGCGTGGCGGCGCTACGGCGAGAACATCTGGGACAAGGTGGTGCGCTTCGGGGCGCGCAATCCCTACCTGATCGTCACCACGCGCTTCGCCCTGTCGAAATACTACGACACCAGCGTCGCGAAGCTCTTCCACGAGACGTTCGACGCGCTCCGCGGCTTCTGGGACGCCCTTCCCCTCTGTGAGGACGATGCGCGGACGATCGTCCGGCTGCCCGACAACAACTACACGACCTATCGCTGGCCGCTGCCGCTCGACGACCGCCGGATCGTCGTCCTGAAGAGCGACTACGACCGTCCGGCCCGGTTCGTGATCCTCGACCGCATGACGGGCGAGGAGCGCGTCGTCGCCGGCGTGGGCAGCCTCTCGTCGCGCCCGGCGCTCGCCGGCAGCCGGCTGGTGTGGACCGAGTACCGCCGCTCGACGCTCTTCGAGCAGCGGGTCCATTCGCAGCTCTGTGCGCTCGATCTGGACGATGCCCGGCCCCGGCCCTGCGCCTTCGGAGCCCGCAACGCCCTCTATCCCACCTGGACGGACGACGGCATGGCCTGGGTCGAATATGCGCTCGACGGCAGCTACCGCATCCTCCGCGAACGTGCCGGAGGCGATGCGGAGGTGTGCGGCACGGCCGAACCCGGGCGCGAGATCCACGGCCTGGCGTGGGACGATGCGACGCGGGCGCTCTACGCGCTGGTCACCGACGACGACGGCATGCACCTGGCCCGCGCGGAGGCGGGAGCGCTGCGTCCGATAACTTCGGGTGCCTACATCACGCTGAGCCACCTGCGCGCTGCGGGCGGGCGGCTCTACTACGGATCGATCGCCTCGGGCCAGGACGAGGCCCACTGCTACGACCTCGCCTCGGGGCGCGAATACCGCCTCACCGCCTCGCGTTACGGCGCCTTCGAACCCGCTCCTGCGGGCGACAGCGTGCTCGTGACGCTCTACGACCGCCGCGGCTACCGCGTGGCCGTGCGCCCGGCGGCCGATCTGCGCGAGGCGGAGGAGGTGGCTCCCGCGCGGCTGCCCGCCGACCGGGTGAATCCGCCCCTCGCCCGGTGGAATGTCCCCAACCTCGACACGATCCGTTACAGCGAGGAGGCCGCCCGCGCGCAGCGGCCCGCCGTGCGTCCCCGCCGCTACCGCAAGCTGCCCAACCTGGTCAACATCCACAGCTGGATGCCCGTGGCGTTCAACCCCTTCGATGCGGTCGACGAACACCGTATCGAGGTCAATCTCGGCGCGACGATCCTCTCGCAGAACCTTCTCTCCAACACCGAAGCCTTCGCCTCCTACGGCTGGAACCGCGCCGAGGGGTCGCTGGTGCGCACCGGCGTCCGCTACTTCGGCCTGGGCGTGGAGTTCGACTTCGATCTCGACTACGGCGGCAACCAGCTCTTCTACGCCCTCTCGTCCTACGACCCCCAGACGGGCAATCCCGTCTACCAGACGTGCCCGGCCCCCGACCGCTACTTCTCCACGGGGCTCTCGGCCGCCCTGCCGCTCTGCTTCCCGCGCGGCGCCCGCACGCGCTGGCTCACTCTGCGGGCCGGGTGGAACTACTCCAACGGCATGGTGGCCGACGTCGACCGCATCGAGTGGTCGGAGGGCGGCGGGATCACCAACATCCAGCACGTGGGTTTCCGCCACGGCCTGCACAAGCTCTCGTTCGGCGCCTCGTTCTCCGACCAGACGCTGCTGGCGCACCGCGACTTCGCGCCCCGCTGGGGGTATACCCTCTCGGCGGGTTATACCTTCAACCCCTCCAACGCCCGTTTCAGCGACCTCGTGTCGGCCTATGTCCGGCTTATCCTCCCGGGTGCCGCCGCCCACCACTCGCTGCAACTCGCCTCGACGTGGCAGACCTCGGTGGGCGGCTATCAGTTCCCCTCGGGTTACGCTCCGCTGAGCTACAAATCGTCGAGCCTGATTCCCCGCGGCTTCACCTCGGCCGAGATCGTCGCCAACAACTACGTCGCCGCGCGCATTGACTACCAGCTGCCCGTATGGTACCCCGAGGGCGGTATCGGTTCGGTGCTCTACTTCAAGCGCATCCGCCTCAACCTGGGCGGCGACTACGCCCAGTTCCGCCGCCCGGCGGGACCGCGCACCGAGTGCCGCCGCATCTGGTCCGCGGGCGGCGACCTGGTCTTCGACATCAACGCCTTCCGCCAGCCCGCCTCGGCCACCTCCACCGTCAAGTTCTCGCTCTACCGTCCCTCGACGGGCGGAACGTCGTTCGCCGTGGCGCTCGGGCTTCCCTTCTGACGAACCGGGGCGCGTCGGGCGAATCCCCGCGTGGCGCGAATCCTGTGTGTCGTACGAGACCCTGCGTCGTGTGCCGTGAGAACTCCCGCGTCGTGCGAATCCTGCGTCGTTTGTCGCGCGAACCCTGTGTCGCGCGAGACTCCGCGGCGGTGTCGCTTCCGGCACGCCTTCGGGCGGAAGGCGGGGCTGCGGTTATCGGAAAAAAGAGGTCGGGAATCGCTCCCGACCTCTTTTTTCGCAGTGCCGATCCGCGGTTACCGCGGTCCTCCGAAGCCACCCGGAGGGGGACCGCCCGGGCCGCCGGGGCCCATGCGGCGGTTGCCCGACGACTTGTCCGAGATCCCGTAGTCCTTCAGATTGGTCGAGCCCTTCTTGCCGAAGCGGCGCAGGTTGTAGGTGAACTGCACCATGTAGTAGCGGCCGATGACGCTGTTGGTGACGTTCTGCGTCCAGCCCGAGCCCACCGAACGGGCGAAGGCCGTGTTCTGGTTCAGCAGGTCGTTGACCCCCACGAGGATCTCGCCCCGCTGGTTCTTGAAGATCTTCTTGCCCACGTAGACGTTGCAGAGCAGGTACGACTCGTCGTAGTTGTTCGTGAAGCCGATATACTGGTTGTAGGCGGCGCTCGCCGTGAGGGTGAAGCCCAGCGGGAGCACGAACTTCATGCTGGCCTCGGCCGTGTGGTTGAAGTAACGGTTCTTGGTGCGGTTGCCGTCGTAGGAGTTGGTCGACTCGTTGTAGGTCCCGTTCCACGAGAGGGTGAAGTCGACATTCTCCGAGATGTTGCTGCCCAACACCGCGCGGCCGTCGTAACCCATCGTCTTGGTGTCGTTGCGCATGCCGCCCTCGATCGTGCCGTCGCTCAGCACCGTGCCGCCCAGCATGCTCGGGGTCTGGGTGTAGGAGACGCCGGCCATGACGTTGAAGTTGCTCTTGAGGAACCCGATCGGGAATCCGTAGCTCAGGTGGGTGCGCAGGCTCTTGTAGCCGTCGAGGTTCACCGGCATCGAGTAGTAGTTGGGGCGGTACTCCTGCTCGTCGATCGTCATCGTGCCGGGGTTCTGCACCGTGTGCGTGCCGTTGTAGTCCTGCGTGAACTGCGTCGAGAACATCCACATGAAGGTGCGGCCCTTCTCCACGTTCGAATTGATGTAGTGGAAGTTGATGTTGTGGTTGTAATAGGGGTTCAGATTGGGGTTACCGCGCGTGATGTTCTGGGCGTTCGACACGTCGTAGACGCTTTGCAGGTTGGTGATGCTCGGCGAGTTGGTGTTGGACGTGACGAACAGACGCAGCGAGTTCTCGCGGTTGATCTGCAGCTGGCCCATCATGAAGTAGGTCACGCGGTCGTAGTCGTGGCGGATCTCCTCGGTGTTGCCGCGCACGACCTTGCCGTCGAGCGTCGCACGCTGGTAGTAGACGTTGGCGATGAAGGTGTTGCGCTCCTTGGCGAAGCGGATACCCGGGCCCACGGTGTGGGTCTTGTAGTTGCTCTCGTAGGCGTTCGACAGCGACAGGTCGGGTTCGAGGCCCGTGATGTCGAAGCGGTCGTCGGCGGTGATGTACGACCGTTTGTCGCGCTCCGAGTGCGAGAGCGAGAAGCGGTACTGGACGCTGAACTGGAGGTACTTGGCCAGCGGCTCGGTGTAGGTGGCGTTGGCGCCCACCGAATGGCTTTTCGACGGAGTGAGCGAGCGCAGGTAGCGCAGCTGGGTGTAGTCGGTGGGGTCCCATGCGTCGATGAGCGAGCCTGCGCCCGGCCGTGTGGACTGCAATCCCATTTGGTTCGACCACGAGTCGGCCGTGCTCGAATTGTCGCGGTAGGCGCCGTTGGCGTCGATGGTCAGCGTGCGGCCGTCCTTGCCCAGCTTGGCGCGGTAGACGGCCGACAGACGCAGGTTGTAGCCGTTGCGCGTCGACTGGCTGAAGTTGTCGGTGCGGCTGTATCCGCTTTGGCCGAACTGCCAGCCCTGGGTCGTGCTCCACGGGTCGTTGGTCTGATAGCTGAACGACGGGCGGAGCATCAGGTTCTGGTTTTCCGAGATCTTCCACTCGATGCGGGCGTTGGCGCGGTGGTTGTAGGCCGGCGTGTCGGAATAGCCGAGCGTCGAAAGGGTGTCGATGAGCATGGGCGGCTCGTACCACTTGTCGGTCGTCTGCGTGTTCTTCGTGCGGGTGTTGTTGAAGAAGTAGCTGCCCTGCACGTTGACCTGGTCGCGCTTGCCCCATACGTCGGAGAAGTTGATACCGAAGGCGTTGACGCGGGCCACGCCGCTCTGCGGACGCATCATGTACTGGCCCACGCCGCCCCGCTGCGGGCCGCTCGACCCGGTGACGCCCAGAATGTCCTCGAACGAGAAGTTCTGCTGGTTGACGTTGTTGAACAGCCCGAGCAGCGATACGCGCGTGTCGCCGTTGAAGATGTTGACGTTGCCGCCAGCGAGGTACTTGTGACGCGTCTCGGTCTTCGTGTCGGCGTCGTAGCCGTAGCCGGCGTAGAGCTTGCCGAACTGTCCCTGGCGCATGTTGGCGTGGGTGACGATGTTGATGGCCTTGTAGCCCTCGCCGTCGTCCATGCCCGAGAACTCGGCCGCGTCGGAGAGCTTGTTGTAGACCTCGATGCGGTCGACGGCCTGCGCCGGCAGCGACTTGATCGCCGTGGTGACGTCCTCGCCGAAGAACTCCTTGCCGTCGACGAAGATCTTCTTCACCTCCTCGCCCTGGGCCTCTACGGCGCCGTTGGTGATGGTGATGCCCGGCATTTTCTTGAGCAGGCCCTCGACGTCGGCGTCGTTGGTCACCTTGAAGGCTCCGGCGTTGTAGCTCACCGTGTCGCCCTTCTGCGAGGTGCGCATCTGCTTGGCCTCCTTGACGACGGTCTCGATGCGGATACCCTCGCGCATCTCCACGCGACCCACGTCGACCTTCGCCGCGTCGATCTTGAACTCCGACTTGTGGTTGTCATATCCCAGGAAGCTGACCTCCAGCGTGTAGTCGCCGTAGGCGAGCGACGGCACGGAGACCGCGCCCTCGTATCCCGAGGTGAGCTGTTTGGGTTTGTCGGGCGTTGCGGCGGGGGTGATCGTCAGCACGGCGCCGGGGATACCCTCTCCCGTTGCCGCGTCGACGATCTTGGCCGTCAGGGTTCCCCGCTGCTGGGCGAGGACCGAGGTCGCGAAGAGTGCGACCAGGAGCGTTAGCACTGCTTTTCTCATCTTGTCTGTATCGGGTTTTGAAAATTTCTCGCGAAGATAACCATTTTCCCGGCGACCTCCGCCCCTCGGGCGGTGAATCGCCCAAAAAGGGGTGTCAGTCGACCGGATCGTGTGCCGGGCGGCATTATGCTCCGAACCCGGACTCTTCGCCCGTGCCCGGGAATCCGCCGCGGGGCCCCATGCCGTTGCCGCGGGGGCCCATGCCGTTGCCCGGGCCGCCGGGGCGCTGCTGTTGCTTCTGCTGTTTCTGCCACTGGAGATACTGCTCCTCGGTGAGGATCTTGCGCAGCGCCTCTTCGTCGGCCTTGCGCTCCTTGCGCAGCGCTTCGCGCCGGGCCTCCTCGCGCTTGATCTGGTCGAGACGGAGCTTGTAGACCCGCTCGGTCTGCTGCGCGTCGAGTTTCAGCGATTTCTGCATGCGGTCGCTCTGCCGGCGGGCCATCTGCTCGGCCGTGGGCTGCTTGCGGTTCGAACGTTCGGGGGTCTGGGCGAAGAGCGCCGCCGTAGCCAGCAGGCAGACGAGCGCTGCGGCCATCGTGATTTTCAGTTTCATGACATCTGTGTTTTAAAGGTTTCTGCTCGGGACCCGCATCGCGCGGGGCTCCCGTAGCAAAGATAGTCACGAAACCTCCGGCCCGGAGCCGCACTCCGGGTCGAACGACCCAATGGCGGGGTGAATCGCCCTTCAGAGGGGGCGAACCGCCGTGAGCCAGGCCTTGAATTCGGGGACGCGGGCCTTGGGAACCACGATCCGCTCGGGGGTCTCGACGGTCAGCGACAGCGACAGCCGGCTGCCGAACCACACGGCGATGTCGCGCACGGCGCGGCGCGCGACGATGAACTGGCGGTTGGCGCGGAAGAACTCCGCCTCGGGCAGTGCGGCCTGCAACGCTTCGAGCGTCTTGTCCAGCGGGTAGGCCGTGCCGTCGTAGTCGTGGGCCCATACCCGTTCGTCGGCCGTATAGCAGAAGGCGATGCGGTCGGTGGGTAGCGGGATGATGCGGTCGCGCACATGGACCAGGAAGGCGCCTTCCGCGCGCTGCGCCGCGGCCATGCGCCGCACGCGCGAGCCGTATTCGGCCCGCTGGAGTCCGGTCAGCCGCTGCAATTTGCCCAGGGCGCGCTCCACGTCGGCGGCGTTGACGGGCTTGAGCAGGTAGTCGATGCTGTCGACGCGGAAGGCTTCGAGCGCATACTGGTCGTAGGCCGTGGTGAAGATCACGGGCGACGAGACCTCCACGGCGTCGAAGATGCGGAACGAATCGCCGTCGGCCAGGTGGATGTCCATGAAGAGCAGGTCGGGTCGCGGGTTCGAGCGCAGGTAGTCGACGCTCTCGACGACGCTTTCGAGCGTGGCCGCGATCTCCATCTCGGGCGCCACCTCGCGCAGGATGGCCTTCAGGTTGCGTGCGGCGGCCGTTTCGTCTTCGATAATCAGGGCTTTCATTTGTCGGCGGGGGGTTGGAGCGGCAGGCGCACGGTGAAGCGTTCGCCGTCGTCGACCACCTCGATCGGGCAGTCGGCGATCAGGTGCCAGCGGTTGCGCAGGTTTTCGAGCCCGATGCCCGTCGAGGCGACCTTTTCGAGCTTGGGCGAGAGGGGGTTCGACACCACGAGCCGATCGCCCTCGGTGCGGATGGCGATCCGCAGCGGGTGGGCCGAGGTGAGCGCGTTGTGTTTCACGGCGTTGTCGATCAGGGGCTGGAGCGTCAGCGCCGGCAGCCTCCACGAACGGTAGCGGGGTTCGACGGCGATGTCGAAGAAGAGCTTCTCCTCGTAACGCACCTTGAACTGGTAGGCATAGGCCTCCAGGAAGCGCAGCTCCTCCTCCACGCTCACCAGCATGTTCTGCCCGTTCTGGAGAATGTAGCGGAACGTGTAGGAGAGGCGGTCGATGTAGGTGAGAGCCCGTTGCTGCTCGCCCTCGCGCACGAGCATCGCCAGCGAGTTGAGCGAGTTGAAGAAGAAGTGGGGGTTGATCTGTCCCACGAGCATGTTGTAGCGCGTGGTGAGGTTCTCGTTCTTGAGCTGTTCGTTTTCGAGCTCCACGGCCCGCTGCTGCGACACGAGGACGTAGATGCGGCCGTAGAGCACCGACACCACGACGACGAACGAGTACTTGAGCAGCAGCACGTAGTCGAAGAGCCGCCCGCCCATGAAGTTGAGGCGGATCCGCCCCGTGTGCCATTCGGTGACGGGCGCCACGAGGTAGAGCGCCGCGGCGATGGGCACGCACCACAGACACAGCAGCGCGAAGCCGCGGGCCGAGTAGTTGCGGCGCGAACGCGAGAGGATCAGCAGCAGGATGAACGATACGACGAGGTAGTAGAGCAGCTGCAACATCAGCTGATAGCCCTCCGACGGGCGGTTGTAGAGGGTGCTGTAATCGAACTCGCAGCCGTTGCGCCGTGCGATGCGCGCCAGCTGGGGGTGTCCCGACTGCGAGCGGGGCGGCTCCAGATCGCCGACGAGCCGGTCGCCGTCGGCGAGCGAGAAGCGGCGCACGCGCGACTGGGTGACGTAGACGCTGTCGCCGTCGGGATAGACCAGGTAGGCGTGGCCGTCGGGGTTCACCGACAGCGTGCCCTCCTCGGGGCGGCTCACGATGAGCGTTTCGTCGGGTTTGGGCGGCGTGTCGTTGCGTTCGACGAGCAGCAGCAGCAGGTAGGAGAAGTTGACCACCAGCGAGATCGCCACGGCGACCAGCAGATTCGGGACGATCCCCGAATAACGGGAGCGCAGTTTCATCGTCGTCGGCCGGTTACTCCTCCTCTTCCTCCTTGTACCACGAGGCGTAGAGCATGTAGTCGCGCGCCGTGCGGCGGACGATCTCCTCGCGCTGCTCCGCCGTCACGGCGCGGATGCGCCGGGCCGGCACCCCGGCGTAGAGCGAGTCGGGTTCGAGCTGCGCCCCCGAGAGGACGAGCGCCCCCGCGGCGATGATGCAGCCCGAGGGGACCACGGCGTTGTCGAGTACCGTGGCGTTCATGCCGATCAGGCAGCTGTCGCCGATGCGGGCGCCGTGGATCACGGCGTTGTGTCCCACCGAGACGTCGTTGCCGATGATCGTCTGCGAGGGGTGTTTCGAACCGTCGTAGAGCGTGTGGAGCACCACGCCGTCCTGGATGTTGGTGCGGTCGCCTATGACGATGCGGTTGACGTCGCCGCGCAGCACGGCGTTGTACCAGATCGAGCAGTCGCGACCCACCGTCACGTCGCCCAGCAGCACGGCCGTCTCGGCCAGAAAGGTGTTCTCTCCCACCGCGGGACGGTGCCCGCGCACTTTTCGGATCAATGCCATATCTCTAATCGAATAAATTTTTCGTTTCGGTTTCATAGGTGCGAAGCTCCCCGCCGCGCCGTACCTCCATGCGGTGGCGGCCCGGCGTGCGCAGCGCAGCCCCGGGATCGTCGCAGGAGTCGGTGGAACGGCCGTCCCACGCGACGATCTCGTCGCCCGGCCGCAGCCCTTCGGGCGCCAGCCCCTCGTAGAGCCCCGTGACGACCCATCCCCGGCCGATGTCGGTGCGGTCGACCGAGCCGAAGGGCGGTGCGACCAAAGGGAACGGGGCGTCGGCTCCGTTGGCCGGACGCAGCCACAGCGCCGGGGCGTCGCGATCGAAGTCGATGGCGAAGACGAAGCGTTCGAGCAGCTCCATGCCGATCACGCCGGCCATATCCTCGCGGGCGAGCACTCCGCTTTCGTTGCGCGATACCTCGACCGGCACGGCCGCGAACGCCCACCGGCCCAGGCGCACCGTGTCGGCCAGACACACGTCGCTCGCCGAGAGGCCGCCCACGCCGCCCGCCACGGTCCGGTAACCGATCTTCGGGCCCTCGTAGCGGTCGAATCCCGCCTGGCGTGCCGCCGGAGCGTTCACCACGGCGGCCGGGCCGCACCCCGTGTCGAGCAGGAACTCTCCCGCGATGCGGCATCCTTCGCCGAGCGCCACCTCGGCTGCGACGAGCAGGTCGCGTCCGCTGCGGCGCAGCGGCAGGCGCACGAAGCCCGCCTCGGCCAGCGTGTCGGGCGACGCGGCGCGCACGTAGCCGCGCCGCAGGTCGAACTCCACGCAGCGGTCGGCCCAATAGTTCAGCCCGAAGATACCGTCGGCGCGGCGGCCCAGGATCTCCTTGAGTCCGATCACCGCCGTCGCACGGCACTCCATGCAAAGCGTGTCGACTCGGAATCGTATCGTGTCGAGCAGGAGCGGCAGGCGGACCGTCTGGCTTCCGGCGCCCCGAAGCAGCGCCTGCCCGACCGCCTCGGGCTCGAACCCCGAGCGGGCGAGCCACAGCGAGTCGACCGAAAGGTCCGTGGCTCCGGTGTCGAAGAGCAGTCGCGCGGGGATCGTGTCGCGGATCCGGGCGTCGAAATAGAGGTGGCCGTCCGCGTATTCGCAGGCGATCGCTCCCGCGGGCAGCCCTTCGGGTGCTGTGTCGGTGTCGGTCGGTGCCGCCGTGCCGCCGCAGGAGGCTGTCAGCAGCGCGGCGAAGACCGGTGCGGCGATGCGGAGGCGGGTTGCAGGGTTCATTGCTGGTCGTTTATCGTGTCATTTTTTATCGTCGCAGGGTCGGGACGCAGCCTGCGAAGGGCCCCGACGAGCGTAAAGCGAGATTGGCGGGCCTTCGCCGCCGGAGGCTGCGGCCCGCCGGCTCCGGGGAGCCGAAGCGGGGCTGCTTTTTGCCGCGACACGGCCCGTTGCATAATCGTATTGTCGGTTCCAGCCCGCAGCCGGCGGAGGCTGCGGCGAGCCTTGTGCGAGAAGAGCTGCCCTCCGCGCCGGGTGGCTGCTTTTTTGCCGCGCTCCGAGGCGCCGAAGCGCGGACCGTTGTCGCAACGGCGAGAAACGATCCGTCTCTCCCTACTTCTCCTCGCGCTCCTGCCGCTTGGCCTCCTGCCAGAGCGCCTCCTGCTCCGCGAGCGGGAGCTCGTGCAGCGTGTGTCCCGCGGCCGCGGCCCGCTCCTCCATCGCGTCGAAGCGGCGGCGGAACTTGCGGTTGGTACGGGCCAGCGCCGACTCGGGATCGACGCCGTAGAGGCGGCAGGCGTTGACCAGCGCGAAGAACAGGTCGCCGAACTCGCCCTCAAGGTCGCCCGCCTCGCCGCGGCGCATCTCGGCCTCGACCTCGCCGATCTCCTCGCGGACCTTCTCCCACACGTCCTCCTTCTTCTCCCAATCGAAGCCGGCGCCGGCGGCCTTCTCGCCCATGCGGTAGGCCTTGACCATCGCCGGCAGCGCGCGCGGGACGCCGCCCAGCGTGCCGCTCTTGCGCTTCTTCTTGCGCAGCTTGAGCGCCTCCCAGTTCTCGCGCACGGCGTCGGGCGTCGCGGCGTGGATGTCGCCGTAGACGTGCGGGTGGCGGTAGATGAGTTTGTCGCACAGCGCGTCGGCCACGTCGCCGAAGTCGAAGGCGCCCTGCTCCTCGCCTAGCTTCGAGTAGAACACCACGTGCAGTAGCAGGTCGCCCAGCTCCTCGCGGATGCCCTCCATGTTGCCGTCGGTGATGGCGTCGACCAGTTCGTAGGTCTCCTCGATCGTATTGTTGCGCAGCGACTCGAAGGTCTGCTCGCGGTCCCACGGGCACTCGCGGCGCAGCGTCTCCATCACCTCCAGCAGGCGGGCCGTCGCTTTCAAACGTTTGTCTTCCATTGCGGTATTTTCCATTTATCACGACAAAGGTAGCATATTCGGCCGGAAAAAAGTAATTTTGCCGGAGCAATTCGTCCGAAAACATGAAGCTCCGTCTGCTGATACTCTGCCTGCTGGCTCCGCTCGCGGCCGCCGCGCAGCCCGCCCCGCGCTCGGTCGCCGCCGCACCGGGCCGTTTCGTCTTCTCCGCCTCGACGACCCTCGTCGCCGACCGCGCGCTGCTGCCGCTGGCCGACTACGCGGCCCGTTACCTCGGCTGCGGGGTCGATACGGACCGTGCGGGCGACGGGGCGGTCGCGCTGCTGCTCGACACGCTTGCGGTCGCCTCGGCCGAGGGCTACCGCCTCGACGTCGTCCCGGACCGCATCGTCGTGCGCGCCGCGACGGCAGGCGGGGTCTTCAACGGGCTGCAGCAGCTCTTCCGCCTGCTCCCGCCCGAGGTCTACGCGGGCCGCGGCGTCGCCCCCGGGACCGGGGTGGCCTGCTGCCGCATCGACGACGCGCCGCGCTTCGCCTACCGCGGCATGATGCTCGACCTGGCGCGCACGTGGATCGACGAGGCAGCTCTCCTGCGCTACATCGACCTGCTGGCGTTCCACAATATAAACAAGCTGCACCTCCACCTCTCGGACGACGAGGGGTGGCGCATCGAGATCCGCTCGCACCCCGAGCTGGCCGCCGTGGGGGGCTTCCGCGGCGGCGACTCGCCCGTGAGGCCCGTCTACGGCAAGTGGGGCGAGAAATACGGCGGCTACTTCACCCAGGAGCAGATGCGCCGCATCATCGACTACGCCGCCCTGCGCAACATCGAGATCATCCCCGAGATCGACCTGCCGGGCCACAGCCGCTGCATCGCCTCGGTGCGGCCCGAGATCCGCTGCCCCTACCCGCCCGACACGGTCTCGACCAACGGCTACGACTACCGCTCGGCGTGGTGCGTGGCCCGCGAGGAGAACTACGCGCTGCTCGACGACATCCTCGGCGAGCTCTGCGCCCTCTTCCCCTCGGAATACATCCACGTGGGCGGCGACGAGGTCGAGACCTCGCAGTGGGAGCGCTGCCCCGACTGCCGGGCGCTGATGCGCCGCCGCGGCCTAGCCGATGCCCACGGCCTCGAGGACCTCTTCATGGAGCGCGTCGCGGCGATCCTCGCGCGCCACGGCAAGCGCCCCGCCGTGTGGAACGAGGCGGTGAAGACGGGACGGATCGACCGCTCGACGCGCGTCTACGGCTGGCAGAGCGTCGCCGCCTGCCTCGACGCCGCGTCGAAGGGCTACCCCACGGTGGTGATGCCCGGCGAGAGCTTCTATTTCGACATGCGCCAGAGCCCTTACGAGGACGGACACGACTGGGCCGCGATCTTCGACGCGCAGAAGACCTTCGCCTTCGACCCCGCGGCCAAGGGCTTCACCCCCGAGCTGCTCGGCCGCGTCGTCGGCCTGGCCGGGGCCTTCTTCAGCGAAGCCTACATTTCGCACGAGCCCGAGAAGCCCGACTACCTCGACTACATGACCTTCCCGCGCATCTGCGCCCTCGCGCGCATCGCCTGGAGCGGCAACGCCGAAGGGTGGGAGGCCTACCGCCGCGAACTGATCGAACGCCACTACCCCCGCATGGAGGCGATGGGCATCCGCTTCCGGCTGTTCCCGCCGCGGATGGAGGTGCGCGACGGGGCCATGCACCTCTCGGTCGACGACGGCTCGGAGCTCTGGCAGGTGGAGGACGGCGGCGAGGCGGAGCGCTACCGCGGCCCCGTCGACGCCATGCGCTCGCCCTCGCTCCGCTTCTTCAGCCGCCGGGGCGGGGCCCGCAGCCCCTACGTGACGGGCAAGGCCTACCACCGCACCGTGGCCCCCGAGGTGACGATCACCACTTCGATGGGCGAGAGCCGCCGCTTCCCCTACGCCAACGCCGAGCGCTACCGCGGCCTCTCGCGCACGGCCCGCGCCTGCCGCCGGGGCGACTGGGTGCTCTACGAGTTCGCCTCGCCGGTGCGCTGCCGCGAGCTATTCCTCCAGACGGGCAACCGCCAGCTGCCCAAGACGATCGTCACCACGGGACGCGTCGAGGTCTCCTACGACGGGCGTACGTTCCGCCCCGCGGGCGAGCTGGAGCAGGGGAGCGTCACGCTCCGTCCCGACCGCCCGGTGCGCGCCGTGAGGATCGTCTCCACGTGCGACGACAACGGCACCCCCTACGTGACCATCCAGCCGCCGCGGATCCGCCCGGCGCTCTGACCTGCGGCGCTCTGACCTGCGGCGGGCGGATGTGCCGCCGCGGTCCGGGCGGTCATAGGTTCCGTTCCGTCCGTTGCGCCGCCTCCCGCTGTCCGCTGTCCGCCTCCCGTTGCGCCGCCTCCCGCCGCACCGCCGGCTCTGCTGCTCTCTCGCCCCGTTTTCCGCTGTCCCGCACGATGCGCTCCGGCCCGTCGTCGTGTTCGCGCGCGCGATTGTCGGGCCCGATCGCCCGTTTTTTGGCAAATTCTTCCTATCTTCGCACCAAATTCGCTCTTTTATGGCAAAGAAGAAAAAGCAGGGCTTCGGCCCCAAGACGATACGCTGGATCTGGATCGCGGCTTTCGCCCCCGTGGCGCTGCTCGCCGCGATGCTGCTGCTGACGGCCGCCGGCGCCTTCGGCCGCCTCCCGTCGTTCGAGGAGCTGGAGAACCCGCGCAGCAACCTCGCGACGGAGATCTACTCCGAGGACGGCAAGGTCCTCGGCTCGTTCTTCGTCCAGAACCGCTCCTACGTCCAGTACGCCGACCTGTTCCCCTCCGACTCGACGCTCCGCATCCGCCTCGACGGGCGCGAGGTGCCGCCCATCGTCGGGGCGCTCGTCGCGACCGAGGACGTCCGTTTCCGCTCCCACTCGGGCATCGACATCCCCTCGCTGTTCCGTGTGGCGCTGAAGACCGTGCTGCTCCAGCGCTCGTCGCAGGGCGGCGGTTCGACCATCACGCAGCAGCTGGCCAAGAACCTCTTCCCGCGCGACACGGTGCGCAACCGCGGCCGCATTTACCGCACGGCCAAGCTCGTCACCTCGAAGTTCAAGGAGTGGATCACCGCCCTGAAGCTCGAATACAACTACACCAAGGAGGAGATCGCCGCCATGTACCTCAATACGGTCGAGTACGGCTCGAACGCCTACGGCATCAAGTCGGCGGCGCAGACCTTCTTCAACAAGGAGCCCCACCAGCTCAACGTCCAGGAGGCCGCCGTGCTGGTGGGCGTGGTCAACGCCCCCACGCGCTACTCGCCCGTGCGCAATCCCGACAACGCCCTCGCGCGCCGCAACCTCGTCCTCTCGCGCATGGAGAAGGCCGGGGCGCTCACGCGCCACGCCTGCGACTCGCTCTCGGCGCTGCCCATCCGGCTCGACTACCGTCCCGTGTCGCACAACGAGGGCACGGCGACCTACTTCCGCGAGATGCTGCGTCTGGTGATGAACGCCGAGAAGCCTCGCCGCAACCAGTTCTACAACGAGTGGGACTACGACGTGGCGGTCAGGGAGTACGAGGAGAACCCCCTCTACGGCTGGTGCCACAAGAACCGCAAGGCCGACGGCGAGCCCTACAACATCTACCGCGACGGCCTGAAGATCTACACCACGATCAACTCCACGATGCAGACCTACGCCGAGCAGGCCCTGCAACGCCAGCTCGCGACGGCGATCCAGCCCCAGATGGATGCCCAGGTGCGCCGCACCAAGACCCTCTTCATCGGCATCGACAAGGAGGAGCGCGAGCGCATCATGCGGCGCGCCATCCGCTACTCCGACCGCTACCGCGAGATGAAGCGCGCCGGAGCGAGCGACAAGCAGATCGAGGCGGCCTTCGACCGTCCCTGCTCGACGCGCGTGTTCACCTTCAAGGGCGAGCGCGACACGGTGATGACGCCCCGCGACTCGATCCTCCACCACAAACGCATCATGCGCGCGGCCTTCGTGGCGCTCGATCCCCGCACGGGCTACGTGCGCGCCTATGTCGGCGGCCCCAACTTCCGCTACTTCAAGTACGACATGGCCAAGCAGGGCAAGCGCCAGATCGGCTCGACGATGAAACCCTTCGTCTACACCTTCGCCATCGACCACCTGGGCTTCTCGCCCTGCACGATGGTTCCCAACCTGCCGGTGACGATCGAGACGGCGGGCGGCACGGCCTGGTCGCCCAAGGAGGCGGGCAAGGTCGAGTACGACGGCGTGCTCCACCCGTTGCGCTGGGGCCTCGCGCGCAGCCGCAACAACTACTCGGCCTGGATCATGAAGCAGGCCAAGCAGCCCGAGGCCGTGGCCGACTTCATCCACAACATGGGTATCCGCAGCTTCATCGATCCCGTGCCGGCGCTCTGCATCGGTTCGTCGGAGTCGAACGTCTTCGAGCTCACGAGCGCCTTCTCGACCTTCGTCAACCAGGGCGTGCACAACGACCCGATCTTCGTCACGCGCATCGAGGACCGCCAGGGCAATCTCATCGCCAGCTTCATCCCCCAGTCGCAGGATGCCGTCAACGAGCGCACGGCCTACACCATGCTGACGATGCTCCAGGGCGTCGTCGACGGCGGTACGGGCGGCCGTCTGCGCCAGTACGTGCCCCGCGAGGCGGAGGTGGGCGGCAAGACCGGCACCTCCAACGAGAACCGCGACGGGTGGTTCATGTGCGTCACCCCGCGGCTGGTCGCCGGCGCGTGGGTCGGCGGCGAGGACCAGTCGGTCCACCTGCTCGCGCGCGGCGAGGGCGGCGTGGTGGCGCTGCCCATCGTGGGCGACTTCCTCAAGCGGGTCTATGCCCACGGCGGGCTGGGGGTCAGCAGCGCCGACCGCTTCGTCCGTCCGGCGCAGATGCCCCGCTACGACTGCGAGGAGGAGATCGAGGAGACGCAGGTGTCCGCCGTCGAGGACGAGTTCTTCGACTGACGGCAGAGGAGATGAAGAGTCAATCCGCATAAATAAAAAGTCAAAAAACATGAAGATCGCAATCGTCGGCGCCAGCGGCGCCGTAGGTCAGGAATTCCTGAAGATTCTGGAGGCGCGTCCGCTTCCGATCGACGAGCTGGTGCTGTTCGGCTCCGAGCGCAGCGCGGGCCGCAAATACATGTTCCGCGGCAAGGAGCTGGAGGTGAAACTCCTGCAGCACAACGACGACTTCCGCGGCATCGACTTCGCGCTCGTCTCGGCCGGTGCCGGCACTTCGGTCGAGTTCGCCGGGACGATCACGAAGCACGGGACGACGATGATCGACAATTCGAGCGCTTTCCGCATGGCCGACGACGTTCCGCTGGTGGTTCCCGAGGTCAACCCCGAGGATGCCCGGCAGGCGCCGCGCCGCATCATCGCCAACCCCAACTGCACGACGATCCAGATGGTCGTGGCGCTCAAGGCCATCGAGCGCCTCTCGCACATCCGCCGCGTCCATGTGGCCACCTACCAGTCGGCCAGCGGTGCCGGAGCCGCCGGCATGGCCGAGCTGGAGACGCAGCACGCCCGGCTCGCCGCAGGCGGGCAGCCCCCGGTCGAGAAGTTCGCCTTCCAGCTCGCCTACAACGTCATCCCGCATATCGACCTCTTCACGGACAACGACTACACGAAGGAGGAGATGAAGATGTACAACGAGACGCGCAAGATCATGCACTCCGACATCGCCGTGTCGGCCACCTGTGTGCGCGTGCCGGTCATGCGCGCCCACTCGGAGAGCATCTGGATCGAAACCGAGCGTCCCGTCTCGGTCGAGGAGGCGCGCGCCGCCTTCGCCGCGGCCGAGGGCGTGGTGCTGATGGACGATCCGGCCGGCAAGGTCTATCCCATGCCGCTCTTCGTCGCCGACCACGATCCGGTCTACGTGGGCCGCATCCGCAAGGACCTCGCCTCGGACAACGGCCTCGCGTTCTGGTGCGTGAGCGACCAGATCCGCAAGGGTGCGGCACTCAACGCCGTGCAGATCCTCGAGACGCTCATCTGACCGCGCCGTGAACCACCTCGTCGACCGCATCGCCGCGTCGCCCTTCGTGCGGCAGGCTGGCGCCCTGCCGGGGCCCGTGTGGGCGCTGGGCGCCTACGGCTTCGACCGGGCGGTCCGGGTCCTGGGGCCGCTCTTTTCGGGCGTTTTCGGTTCGGGCGCCACGTGGCAGAGCGTGTCGGTCTCCCTTCTCGCCGTACTGGCCGCGCTGCTCCCGCTGGGACTCTTCGTCGCCCTCGCGCAGCGGCGCTCCCGCGCCCTGCCGCTCGCCTCGGCCTACGCGGGGCTGAAGGCCCTGACGAGCCTTGCGGCCTGCGGCTGGCGTCTTTTCGATTTCCGCGCGTGGCATCCCTTCGGCCTCGGCAACCTCTCCGCCGCCGTGCTCTCCAACCTGCTTTGGGTCGCCGCATGGCTGGCGCTGCTGCTCTACTTCGAGCGTTCGGAGCGCCTCGCCCGCCTCTTCCCGCGCGACGCGCGGCTACCGACGTGGTGGGCCGTGCTCCTCATGGCGGTCGTCCTCTTTGCGACAGGGGGCTGACGCAGCCTCTCCCGAAACAGAACGCGGGGCCGGATCGTCCGGCCCCGCGCTTCGTTTGCGGTCGGGTGT
Source organism: uncultured Alistipes sp. (assembly GCA_947364365.1). Lineage (GTDB taxonomy): Bacteria > Bacteroidota > Bacteroidia > Bacteroidales > Rikenellaceae > Alistipes. The sequence continues at coordinate 42,938 of CANASP010000004.1, read as the reverse complement.
CAGATCTTCTCCAGCTCCACGGTGAAGTGGCGCAGGATCGGCGCCTCGAAGGCGATGCGGTAGCCCGAGGTGATCCGCTCCCGTCGCTCGTAGATGTTGCGGCAGGCGGCGGCGATCACACGGATGTGGTTGTCGGTGTAGACGCGCCGCGGGATGGCCAGACGCAGCAGTTCGAGCGCCGGGTAGCGGTTCTCGTGGGTCTCGGGGTCGCGGTCGGCGAGGATCGAGCCGATCTCCACGCCGCGGATGCCCGCTTCGAGATAGAGCTCCACGGCCAGCGTCTGGGCGATGAACTGCTCCTTGGGCAGGTTGGGCAGCACGCGCTTGGCGTCGATGAAGATCGCATGGCCGCCCGCCGGGCGCTGGTAGGGCACGCCGTACTCGTCGAGCAGGTCGCCCAGCAGCCGCACCTGGCGGATGCGCGCGTCAAGCTGCTCGAATTCGGTGTTCTCGTCGAGCCCCACGGCCAGGGCGTCCATGTCGCGGCCCGCCATGCCGCCGTAGGTGACGTAGCCCTCGTACATGATGCAGTAGGACATGGCCCGGCGGAACAACTCCTCCGAGCGCATCGCCACGAAGCCGCCCATGTTGACCACGCCGTCCTTCTTGGCCGAGATGGTCATGATGTCGGCATAGGAGTAGATCTCGCGCACGATCTCCTTGATTGTCTTCGCGGCGTAGCCCTCCTCGCGCGTTCGGATGAAGTAGGCGTTTTCGGCGAAGCGGGCCGAGTCGATGAGCAGCGGCACGCCGTAGCGGCGGCACAGGTCGGCCGTCTCGCGGATGTTGCGCATCGAGACGGGCTGGCCGCCGGCCGTGTTGTTGGTGATCGTCAGCACCACGCACGGCACCTTCTCGCGGGGATGCGCCTTCAGTACGGTCTCCAGTTTCGCGATGTCCATCTCGCCCTTGAAGGGGATGTCGAGCTGCGTGTCGGCCGCGGCGTCGATCGTGCAGTCGACGGCATGGCAGCGGCGGTGCTCGATGTGGCCCTTCGTGGTGTCGAAGTGCGAGTTGCCGGGCACGATGTCGCCCTCGCGGAGCAGCGCCGAGAAGATGACGTTCTCGGCCGCACGCCCCTGGTGCGTCGGCAGGAACCAGGGCATGTCGAAGAGCCGCCCGATCGTCTCCTTGAGGCGGAAGTAGGAGGAGGCGCCGGCGTAGCTTTCGTCGCCGGTCATCATGGCGGCCCACTGGCGGTCGCTCATCGACCCGGTGCCCGAGTCGGTCAGAAGGTCGATCGTCACCTGGTCCGAGCGCAGTTTGAAGAGGTTGTAGCGCGCCTGGCGGATCCACTCCTCGCGCTCCTCGCGCGTGGAGGTGCGGATCGGTTCGGTCATCTTGATCCGGTAGGGTTCGGCATAGGGAAGTTTCATGGTTTTGGGTTTTAGGTGGTTGGTTTTTTCAAAGATACGAATAAGCGAGGGGAAAATGCAAACTTGTTTGTATTTTTCCGAGCGGGAGTATCTTCGGCGGAGCCAAAGTGCGAATAAGCGAGGGGAAACCAAAACTTGTTTTGAGTTTCCCGAGGCGAAGTATCTTCGGCGCAGCCAAAGTGCGAATAAGCCAGATCAAAAACAGGTTTGCCCGCATTTTGCCGAGTGCAGACCGGTCGGCTCCCGAGGGAGCCGGCGGGCCGCAGCCTCCCCCGGCGAAGGCTCGCAGCTCGCCGTCGGCTCGTGCGCCCTTCGCAGGCCGCGGCCCTGAACATTCGAACGATGTTCCTGACGGTATGATACGGTGGCTCCTTAAACGGCGCATCCCGCAGTCTGGAATGACTGCGGGATGCACACTGTGTTGATTGGTCCGCCGCTACTTGGCGTAGGATACGGCGCGGGTCTCGCGGATGACGGTGATCTTCACCCTGATCCGGCCTCAAGTCCTCCCTTTGTCAAAGGGAGGATTTAGGAGGGAATGTCGGGATGCGTCGCATGACCTGTCCGGTTCTCCGCCGCTACTTGGCGTAGGATACGGCGCGGGTCTCGCGGATGACGGTGATCTTCACCTGGCCCGGATAGGTCATCTCGTCCTGGATCTTCTTGGCGATCTCGTGCGAGAGGCCCTCCGACTCCTGATCCGAGAGCTTGTCGGCGCCGACGATCACGCGCAGCTCGCGACCCGCCTGGATGGCGTAGGTCTTCACCACGCCGGGGTAGGAGAGGGCGATGTCCTCCATCTCCTTCAGACGCTTGATGTAGCTCTCGACCACCTCGCGGCGGGCACCGGGACGGGCGCCCGAGATGGCGTCGCACACCTGGATGATCGGGGCGATGAGCGAGGTCATCTCCACCTCGTCGTGGTGGGCGCCGATGGCGTTGCATACCTCGGCCTTCTCCTTGTACTTCTCGGCGAGCTTCATGCCGATGATTGCGTGCGGCAGTTCGGGCTCGTCGTCGGGCACCTTGCCGATGTCGTGCAGCAGACCGGCGCGACGGGCCACCTTGGGGTTGAGCCCCAGCTCCGAGGCCATGATGCCGGCCAGGTTGGCCGTCTCGCGGGCGTGCTGGAGAAGGTTCTGACCGTAGGAGGAGCGGTACTTCATCTTGCCGATCATGCGGATCAGTTCGGGGTGCAGGCCGTGGATGCCCAGGTCGATGGTCGTGCGCTTGCCCACCTCGACGATCTCCTCCTCGATCTGCTTCTGTACCTTGGCCACGACCTCCTCGATGCGCGCGGGATGGATGCGGCCGTCGGTGACGAGCTGGTGCAGGGCCAGACGGGCGATCTCGCGGCGCACGGGGTCGAAGCCCGAGAGGATGATCGCCTCGGGGGTGTCGTCGACGATGATCTCGATGCCCGTGGCAGCCTCCAGGGCGCGGATGTTGCGCCCCTCGCGGCCGATGATGCGCCCCTTGACCTCGTCGCTTTCGATGTTGAAGACCGTCACGGCGTTCTCGATGGCCGTCTCGGTCGCCACGCGCTGGATCGAGGCGACGATGATGCGCTTGGCCTCCTTCGAAGCCGAGAGCTTGGCCTCCTCGATCGTCTCGTTGACATAGGCGGCCGCCTCGCTCTTGGCCTCGGCCTTCATGTTCTCGATGAGGATGTTCTTGGCGTCCTCCGAGCTCATGCCCGAGATCTGCTCCAGACGCACGTTCTGCTCGCGCTTCATCTGGTCGATCTCCTCCTTCTTGTGCTCGACGAGCTGGAGCTGGTTCTTGAGCTGCTCCTTCAGACGGTCGTTCTCGCGCAGGCGGTTGTCCAGGTCACGCTGCTTGTTCTCGAGGTTCTGCTCGATCTGGCGGGCGCGCTGCTCGCTCTGGGCGACCTTCTGGTTGCGCTCGTTGACCTGACGGTCGTGCTCACTCTTGAGCTGCATGAACTTCTCCTTGGCCTGGAGCATCTTCTCCTTCTTGATCATCTCGCCCTCGGCTTCGGCCTCCTTGAGCGCTGCGTCGCGGCGCTTGCGGATCGAAGTCTGCAGGATGAGGTTCGTCACGGCGGCGTAGGCGGCTATCGCGACGACGGCCGAGATGCAGGCTGTCAAAATGATGCTTGTATACATCGTTGTCGTTGGGTTTTAAGTGAATATTGCGTGTTAACTTCGGTTACGAAAAAACCGCATAGGATTCCTTACTTTCGTTTGACGAATCTGCAGGATTGTCAGGTGTGGGGTCTCCGGCAATCGCAACCTTCCACCGGTACGTCGCGCGTACACCCTCGCGGGTCGAGGCCTGGTTTTGAAACACCCCGAGTTGCCCCAATGTAATAAGTGTTCAGTTTCGCAAAGCTTTAAGGAATCTATGCGGGTAAGATTCTTCTTATGGTATGTAAAAGAACGTCGGTTTTTTGTCGTTCGTCCGGCTTCGGTAGCACCGCTTCCGGATGCGGTCGCCTTTCTGTCGTTGCGTTCGTCCTCCTTCGGGCCGGTTCCGGTGCCGGGGTGTCGGCCGCCGGACGTCTTCGCGGAACCCCGTCCCGGTGCCGGTTTCTCTGCCCCGGCTGCCTTTCGGCGTACCGTCCGGCTCCCGGTGCCGGCTTTCCGCTTCCAGTCCCGTCTCTGCCCTGTCCTGTCCTGTCCTGTCCTGTCTCTCTGTCCCGTCTCCCTGCTCCGATCTTCGGCGTCGGTCATCCGGCTCCGGTGTCGGCGGCCCCTTTTCCGGCCCTTTGCTGTCGGGATCCTTTCTCTTTGGCCCCTTTGCTGTCAGCGGTCGGGGGCGTTGAGGTAGGTGTCGATCTCGTCGGCGAGCGCTTCGAGCTTGCGGAGATCCTCGCCGCCCACCTCGCGGCTCTGCCGCAGGGCGACGTTGGCGATGGCGAACTTCAGGGCGGCCATCGCGACATAGTCCTGGTCGGTCCAGCTGCGGAAGTTGTTCTGTTTTATCTGGGCGAGGTAGGCGTTGACCTCGCGTTCGGCCAGCCGGTATACCTCCTCCTTGCCGCTCTCGATGTTGAGCGGATAGCTCTTGCCAGCTATCTTGAGGGTGATCGCCTGCTGTGCCATTTTCGGTTTCGTTTATCGTGTTTCGTCCGTTTGCGTCGGGGGGAGCGTCTCGGCCTTGCCGAGCAGCGCGATGCACTTGTCGACCTCCCGCATAAGACGGTTGACGCGTGCGCGGGCCTGCTCCCGGTCCCGGTTCCCTCCCGCAAGGCCTTCGGCCAGCTCGATACGCGCCACGCGTGCGTCGAGCTCGCGCGAGCGCTCTTCGAGCGAGCGGTTGGCCGCCTTCAGCGCGTCGCGTTCGGCCGTGAGCTCCGCGCAGAGCCCCGCCAGGCGGCGGTGGTCGTCGAGGAGTTGCCGGATGCGGCTCTCAAGGAGGGTGATTGCGCTTTTGTCGGCCATGCGTTGCGGTCAAGTTCCGGTTTACCGTCCCGAAGGTACGAAAAAGAACGGAAATTCACAAATTTTCGGGTGAACATCCCTCGGCGGCTCCGTCCGCCTATCGCCGGGTGACGGTGCGGCCGTAGAGGTCGTAGTCGGCCGCGCGCTCGATCCGCACGTCGTAGAAGCGGCCCCGTATGAGGCGCCGGTCGGCCGCGGGGATCAGGATCTCCTGGTCGACCTCGGGCGAGTCGTACTGCGAGCGGCCGACATAGAAGTCGCCCTGGCGCGAGTCGACGAGGATGCGCTCGGTGCGCCCCACGCGGCGGAGGTTGTTTTCGAGCGACAGCTCGCGCTGGAGCGCCATCACCCGCTCGACGCGCTCCTGCTTGACCGCGTCGGGCACGTCGTCGCGCAGCTCGCGGGCCGAGTAGGTCCCCTCCTCCTCGGAGTAGGGGAAGACCCCGAGCCGCTCGAAGCGCACCGTGCGGACAAACTCCATCAGCTCGTCGAAGTCGGCTTCGGTCTCGCCGGGGTAGCCCACCAGCAGGGTCGTGCGCAGCGCCAGGTCGGGGATCGCCGCGCGCAGGCGGTCGATGAGCGCCAGGGCCTCGGCCTTGGTGTGGCGGCGGTGCATCGCCGCGAGCTGGGCGTCGGAGATGTGCTGGAAGGGGATGTCGAGGTATTTGCAGATCTTCGGCTCGGCGGCCATCGTCTCGATGACGTCGTCGGGGAAGGCCGTGGGGTAGGCGTAGTGGAGGCGCACCCACTCGATCCCGTCGATGCGGCACAGGCGGCGCAGCAGCTCGGCGAGCATGCGGCGCCCGTAGAGATCCACGCCGTAGTAGGTGGTGTCCTGGGCGATGACGATCAGCTCCCTCACGCCGCCGGCTGCCAGCTTGCGGGCCTCCTCCTCCAGCCTCTCCATCGGCACCGAGATGTGGCGGCCGCGGATGAGCGGGATGGCGCAGTAGCCGCACATCCAGTTGCACCCCTCGGAGATCTTCAGGTAAGCGTAGTGGCGCGGCGTGGTGAGCAGACGCTCGGTGGCGAGTTCGGGAGCCCCGGCGGCCTCCAGTGCGTGGGCGATCCCCTCCAGGTCGCGGGCCCCGAAGTAGTCGTCGACCTCGGGAATCTCGGCCCGCAGCTCGTCGGCGTAGCGCTCCGAGAGGCAGCCGATGACGAAGAGCCGTTCGATGCGGCCCGCGGTCTTGGCCGCCGCCGCGCGCAGGATCATGTCGACCGACTCCTGCTTGGCGTCGCCGATGAAGCCGCAGGTGTTGATGACCACCACCTGCGCGTCGGTGCGGTCGCTGTCGAAGACCACGCGGTAACCGGCCGCCGCGAGGCGCGCCATGAAGTGTTCGCTGTCGACCGTGTTCTTGGAGCAGCCGAGCGTGATGACGTTAATTTTTTTCATCGCCGAAGAGTGCGTTGACGAAGGCCTTGCGGTCGAAGATGCGCAGGTGGTCCACCCCCTCGCCGATGCCGATGTAGCGCACGGGGATGCGGAAACGGTCGCTGATGCCGATCACCACGCCGCCCTTAGCCGTGCCGTCGAGCTTGGTGATGGCCAGCGACGTGACCTGCGTCGCCTCGGTGAACTGGCGCGCCTGCTCGAAGGCGTTCTGCCCCGTCGAGCCGTCGAGCACGAGCATCACCTCGTGGGGCGCTCCGGGGATCACCTTCTGCATGACGTTGCGGATCTTCGTCAGTTCGTTCATCAGGCCGATCTTGTTGTGCAGGCGGCCCGCCGTGTCGATCAGTACCACGTCGGCGCCGTTGGCCTTGGCCGAGGCGAGCGTGTCGTAAGCCACCGACGCGGGGTCCGATCCCATCTCCTGGCGGATCATCGTCGCCCCGGCGCGGTCGGCCCACACCTTGAGCTGGTCGATCGCCGCGGCGCGGAAGGTGTCGGCGGCGCCGATCCATACCCGGCGGCCCATGCGCGTGAGCTGCGCGGCGAGCTTGCCGATGGTCGTGGTCTTGCCGGCGCCGTTGACGCCCACGACCATCACCACGTAGGGTTCGCCCTCGCGGGCGTCGAGGCCGAAGTTGCCCTCGGCGGCGTGGGCCTCCTCCATGAGCGCGGCGACCTCCTCGCGCAGGATGCGCTGCAACTCGGCCGTGCCCATGTACTTGTCGCGGGCCACGCGCTCCTCGATGCGGCGGATGATCTTCACGGTGGTCTCCACCCCCACGTCGGAGGTGATGAGCACCTCCTCCAGGTCGTCGAGCACGTCGGCGTCGACCGTCGTGCGGCCCGCTACGGCGCGGGCCAGTTTCGAGAAGAGCCCCGTCTTGGTCCGCTCCAGTCCGGCGTCGAGCTCGCGGCGCGCCTGCTCCTCCGAAGCCCCTTCGGGGCGGGTCGCCGTCGCCTCCGTCGCCTCGGCCGGCGCGGCGGCGGGACGCTTTTTGAAAATATCGAAAAATGCCATAAGCGTTCGCGATGATAATTTACGCAAAGGTACGAAGAAGTTCCGAAAAAAGCGTTACCTTTGTATAAATAGCATTGTATCCGACCATGAAAAAACTCCTTGCGCTGCTGCTGGCAGCATTTTTCGGCCTTTCGGCCGCCTCGGCCCAAGATCTGATCGTCAAGCGCGACTCCTCGCGCGTGGAGGCCCTCGTCGCCGAGATCGCCCCCGAGACGGTGCGCTACAAGCGTTTCTCGAACTCCGACGGCCCGACCTACGTGCTGCCCGCCGTCCAGATCGAATACATCCGTTTCGCCAACGGCGAGGTCGAGCGCTTCGCCCCCGCGCAGCCCGCGGCACAGCCCGCCGGGGAGACCCAACCGGCCGCGGCGGAAAAATCCGCCGTGCCCGCCGAACCTGCCAAACCGGCTGCTGCGGAGAAACCCGCCCGGCCCGCAGCCGAGCCCGCCCCCGCTGCACCTGCCGCGGGTCCCGAGTACATCGTGCGCCGCTACGAGATCGGCGAGTACTACGAGCGCGACGGCGTGCGCGGCGTGGTGTGCAAGCTCACCGACGACGCCACGCACGGCCTTCTGCTCTCGCTCGACGAGATCTACCTGCCCTGGAGCGTCGGATCCAAGTCCGAACTGAAGGCCGTGGGTGCCGATGCCCACGACGACGGCGAGGTCAACATGCAGACCGTGGCGCGCTATATCGCCGACAACGGCCTCGCGTGGAGCGATTTTCCGGCGTTCGAGTGGTGCCGGGCCAAGGGCGACGGGTGGTACCTTCCCGCGATCGACGAGCTGCTGACCATCGGCCACAGCTTCAACGGCGGTTCGCGCCTGAAGTTCGACCGCAAGGCGCGTGCGCGCTTCAACGCCGCACTGACCGATCACGGAGGCAAGCGTCTCAACCGGCTGGTCTACTACTACTCGTCGACCGAGGAGAGCGCCACGTCGGCTCTGACGTCGCACACGGCGATCGAGCCCCCCTATATGGAGGGTATCGTCAAGAATGCGAAGTTCCTGGTGCGTGCCGTGCGCAAGTTCTGACGCGGCGGGGCCGACCGCTGCCGATCGCTGCGGCGGCGCTGCCGGTGCGTCGGCCCGAAGAGAGGAAACGAGCGACGAGAGAGGAAACGAGCGACGGCCGTCCCGAAAGGGGCGGCCGTCGTTGCGTTGCCGGACGATCTTGCGTCGTCCGGGGCGGTAGGGAGCCTACTCGGCAGCCTCTTCGGCTGCGGGCTCCGGCTCGGTGTAGGGGGTTACGTCGATGAGCTCGACCTCGAACTCCAGCGCCTCGTTGGGGCCGATGTCACGACCGGCACCGCGCTGGCCATAGGCCATCTCGGCGGGGATCCAGAGGATGATCTTGCCGCCCTTGCCTACGAGCTGCATGCCCTCGGTCCAGCCGGGGATCACGCGGTTGAGCGCGAAGCGCACGGGCTCCTCGGCCTCCTTGAGCTTGCCGTTCTCGTCGAAGAGCGCGGGGTTGCCCTTGCGGACCATCTCCTGACGCTCCTTCGAGAAGTTCTCGAACTTCGAGGCGTCGAACACCTTGCCCTCGCGCGTGCGGCCCACGTAGTGTACGGCCACCTCGTCGCGTGCGTCGTTGGCCTTCACCGACATGTCGCCGGCCTCGACCACCTTGTAGAGCAGGCCCGTCTCTGTCTTCTGCACGCCCGAGCGCTTCTCCACCTCGGCCAGCCACTTCTCCGAAGCGGCGGCGTTCTCGGCCGGAACCTTCTCCGTGAAGTAGTACTGGAGATACTGCTGGGCGGCCATCTCGTCCATCTCGGCCTTCTCCTCCACGACGTCGGCCATGGCCTTGTTGAGCCATACGATCTGCAGCGGGGTGCCCATCTGCGCTACGTTGAAGCCGATGTCGTTACCGAAGGCGTACGACAGCTCCTCGCGCTCCTGCTCCGTGTCGAACATCGCCTCGTCGGCGCGCGGATACTCCACGCGGGTCGAGTCGCCCTGGGCCAGGCGGGCGCTGTCGGCTGCGGCACGCTTCTCGGCGATGGCGTGGGCGCGCTCGCCGCGCTTGTGCATGAAGTACTCCTGCAGGGTCTCGATCGCCTTGTCGTGGTCGAGCTTCGACTTGCCGAGGGCCGCCTCTTCGACACCCTTGGCCACGGCCTTCATGTCGAAGGGGATGTCGCCCATCTGGTAGTTCATGCCTGCGGCGATGTTCACGCCGAAAGCATACGACAGCGAGTCGAACTTCGACAGGCTGCCCATCTGCACGCCCGAAGTGCTCTTGCCCGAGCAGGCGGCGAATACTGCGGCAGTGGCGAGCACTGCACTCAAAATCACTTTTTTCATTTTTTTTATCCTTTTTTTGGTTCTATTTTTCTACGGACCGCCAAAGATACGAAAAGTCGAGAGCAAAAGCAAGCTCGCTTGCATTTTGCCGAGACGAAGTATCTTCGACTTTAGTCAAAGTGCGAAAAGTCGAGCGCAGAAGCAAGCGAAACGCTTGATTATGCCGAGACGAAGTATCTTCGACTTTAGTCAAAGTGCGGATGCTCCGGGCCATCTGTCTTCGGGCGGCCTATCGCCGCAGATCGACCCTTTTGCGTCCCGTGTTGCGGCCGACGTCGACGAGTTCGATCTCGTAGCGGAGCGTGGCGTTGGGGCCGATCCCCAGCGTCGCGTCGCCGCCGGCGCCGTAGGCCTCGGCCGCGGGCAGCCACGTCTCGATGCGGCCTCCCTTGCCTATGAACTTGACGCTCTCGCGCACGCCCGGCAGCAGCTCGCCCAGCGTCGTGCGCAGCGTGTCGCCCCGCTCGTAGGAGGAGTAGCGGACCGTTCCGTCGGTCGTGCGGATCACCCAGCGCAGCGCCACGCTGTCGGTGGTGCGTTCGGGCAGCAACTCCTGGTCGCCCACCTCCGCGACGCGGTAGGTCACGCCCGACTCGGTGCGGGCGAACGAGCGGTTGGTGCGGGCCACCTCGGCGAGGAACTCCTCCTCGTGGGCCCGCGCCCGTTCGGGCAGCGTGTGGTTCATGTAGCGCAGGTAGTAGGCTTTGGCCTCCTCCATGGTGAGCCGCGTCGTCCCGGCGAAGGCCTCGCGGATCCCCGCGCACACGGCCTCGACGTTGAGCGTCGAGTCCATGCGCTGGAGCGTGAGGCCCATGTTCATCCCGAGAATGTAGGCCACCGAATCGCTGTCGGAGGCTATCCTTGCGCTGCCGCCCCCGTGTTTCGAGCAGGCTCCGGCGGCGAGAGCGGCCAGCGCGGCGAGGAGTATTGCGGATCGTCTCATCGTCCTATGCCTTTTTTCTGGAGAAGAGCATGATGAGCACGATGCCGGCCACTGCGGCGGCGGTCGATCCCATCAGGATGGCGATCTTGCCGCGGTCGATCAGCGTCGGGTCGGTGTAGGCCAGCGAGTCGACGAAGAGCGACATGGTGAAACCGATACCGCCCAGGCAGGCCACGGCCAGCAGCATCCGCCACGACGCTCCGTCGGGCACCACGGCCAGACGCGTCTTGACGGCGGCCCAGCTCGCGAGGAAGATGCCCAGCGGCTTGCCCACCAGCAGGCCGAAGAAGACGCCCATGCCCACCGAGCCCAGCTCGGGCGAGAGGTGGAAGATGTTGAAGTACTCGACCGAGGTGATCTCCACGCCGGCATTGGCCAGCGCGAAGACGGGCATGATGAGGAAGGTCACGTAGGGGGTCAGCGCATGTTCGAGCCGGTAGCTCATGCCCACCGAGCCCGAGGCCAGCCGTTGCATCTGCCGCATGTAGAAGCGGTGCTCCTCGTTGGGGAAGTCGTCCTCCACGCCGTCGCCGTTGCGGTCGGGGTTGGCGTTGAGGAGCCGCTCCTTGAGCCACGGCATCTTGTGCATGAAATACTCCTTGCGGAAGCGGGGCCGCATGGGGATCACGAGGGCCATCGCCACGCCCGAGAGGGTCGAGTGGATGCCCGAGTAGTAGAAGAGACCCCAGACGACGAAGGCCGGGACGAGGTAGAAGAACATGCGCTTCTCGCCCATGCGGTTCATGAAGTAGAGCAGCGCCAGGATCGCCAGCGAGGCGGCCAGACAGCCCCATTGCAGTTCGCCTCCGTAGAAGAGGGCGATGACCAGGATCGCGCCCAGGTCGTCGGCGATGGCCAGCGCCGTGAGGAAGATCTTGAGCGAGACGGGCACGCGGTCGCCCAGCATCGAGAGGATACCCACGGCGAAGGCGATGTCCGTGGCGGTGGGGATTCCCCAGCCGTTGGCCGCCAGCGTCCCGTGGTTGAAGAGCGTGAAGATCAGCGCCGGAGCCAGCATGCCGCCTGCGGCCGCGATCACCGGCAGGATCGCCTGACGCACCGACGAGAGGTGGCCGCAGACTACCTCGCGCTTGATTTCGAGGCCCACGGTGAAGAAGAAGATCACCATCAGACCGTCGTTGATGAGCTTCTCGACGGTCATCCCTTCGGGGAAGGCCCAGTCGATCACCCCGTCGGGCGACTTGACGAGCAGCGAGAGGTCAGTCTCCAGCAGGTGGCGGTAGAAGGGTGCCGTCCACGGCAGGTTGGCCAGCAGCATGGCGATGGCCACGCACGCGAGCAGCACGACGCCGCCCGCCCAGGGAGCTTCCATGAATCCGCGTCCGCGGCAGCCCAGCTCGTGGCGTGTGCGGACCCAGCGGTACATTGAAAATAGACGCATAGTGTTATACTATTATTAAAGGTATCGTTTCTTCGTCTGCCGGCTTCGGGGCCGTCGACCGCCGGAGCCCACGGCCCGCAGGGCCGCCGTGCGATCCGCCGGCGTATCGGCTCGGCCGATGCGCTATCGCTTGAGCGTCAGCGAGCAGAGCTTCCACAGCATGCGTGCCCCGACGATGGCGTCGATGCGCTCCTCGCCGGCGGGCGCCACCTCGACCACGTCGAAGCCGATGATCCGGCGGCCCGACCGCACCAGCGTGTCGAGCAGCCACACGGCCTGGTCGAACGACAACCCGCCCGGCACGGGGGTTCCCGTGTGGGGGCAGCAGTCGGGGCTCAATCCGTCGATGTCGAAGCTGACGTAGACCTCGCGGGGCAGCGTCTCGACGATCCGGCGGCAGAGCGCGTCCCACGTCTCGCCGCGGAACATCGCCGCCGAAAGGTCGAAGCCGGGGAACGACGCTATGCGCTCCGACCCTTCGGCCGCCTCGGCCTCCGTGCGGCAGAAATCGCGCACGCCGACCTGCACCAGACGCTCGATCTGCGGAACGTCGCGCAGCAGGTTGTGCATGATCGACGCGTGGGAGAACTCGAACCCTTCGTAGGCGACGCGTAGGTCCATGTGGGCGTCGACGTGCAGCACGCCGAACGACGCGTGCCGTTCGGCGAGTGCGCACACCAGTCCGTAGGGCGTTGAGTGGTCGCCGCCCACCAGCCCCACGAGCTTGCCGGCCGAGAGCCAGCGGCCCGCCTGCGAGCGGATCGCGGCGTTCATCGCGGCGCACCCCTCGTTGACGCGGCGCAGCTTGCGCAGGATCGCGTCGTCGTCGGCCGCGCCGCCCCCTTCGAGGTGCTCGATCACCCGCACCGCATCGGCCCGCAGCCGTTGCGAAGTCTCCAGCAGCGAGTAGTCGACGTCGGCCGTCGCGATGCCGCGCCGCCACGCCTCGGGGGCCAGCGGCTCGTGGAAGTCGAGCTGCGTCGAGGCCTCGATGATCGCATCGGGGCCGTAGGCCGTGCCCGCACCGTAGGAGACCGTGACGTCCCACGGCGCCGAAATGAGCACCAGATCGGCCGAGTCCGGTTCGAACGGCAGACCGAAGTAGGCGCCGTTGGCCACACCCACGCCGTCGGGATCGAATGTTTTCTGTTCCATGCGCATTGCGATGATATGTAACGAGCAAAGTTACAAAAAATTTAAAAATAGCGTATCTTTGCCCCTGTAAAAAACAACACCCTCCGACAAAATGAACCGTCTGAAAATCATCGCCGACAGCGCCGTTCCCTTTCTGCGCGGCGTGCTCGAGCCTTGGGCCGAGGTGCGCTATCTGCCCGGCGCTGCGATCGCTCCCGGCGACGTGCGCGACGCCGACGCCCTCATCGTCCGCACGCGCACGCGCTGCGACGAACGGCTGCTCGCCTCGTCGCGCGTGCGGCTCGTCGCCACCGCGACCATCGGTTTCGACCACATCGACCGCGCGTGGTGCGCTGCGCACGGCATCGAGGTGGCCACCGCTGCCGGGTGCAACGCCCGCGGGGTGTTGCAATGGGTAGCCGCCGCGCTCGAATCGCTCGCCCGCCGCGGGGGGTGGCACCCTTCGGAGCGCACGCTGGGGGTGGTCGGCGTGGGGCATGTCGGTTCGCTCGTCAAAACCTATGCCGAGGCGTGGGGCTTCCGCGTCGTCTGCTGCGACCCGCCGCGCGAGGCGCGCGAGGGGTGCGGCTTCCGGCCGATCGGGGAGGTGGCGCGTGCGGCCGACATCCTCACCTTCCACACGCCGCTCGACGCCTCGACCCGCCACCTGGCCGACGCCGCGCTGCTGGGGGCGATGAAGCCCGGAGCCACGGTGCTCAACTCCTCGCGCGGCGGCGTGGTCGACGGCGATGCGCTCCGCCGGAGCGGCCTGGACTACTGCCTCGACGTCTGGGAGCGCGAACCCGCGATCGACCCGGCGCTGCTCGCCGGGGCCGCGATCGCCACGCCCCACATCGCCGGCTACTCCGAGCAGGGCAAGGCCACCGCCACGGCGATGGCCGTCGAGGCCGTCGCCCGCCGCTTCGATCTGCCGATTAGCGGCTGGTATCCCGCCGAGGCGGCCCCCTCGGCTCCGCGCCCCATCGCGTGGGAGGCGCTGTGCGGGACGATCCGCGACGTCTACGACATCGAGGCCGAGAGCCGGCGTCTGAAGGCGTCGCCCGCTGATTTCGAGCACTTGCGCGACAATTATCGCTACCGCCGCGAGTATTTCTGACGGAATTTTCGTACCTTCGCGGCGTCGGGTTCCGCCGTCGCCTGCGCGTCGGCGGCCGAGAGGAGGGAATACCGGTGCGAATCCGGAGCTGTACTCGCAGCTGTAAGTTCCAGCAACACCCCGTCGCACGCTTGCCATTGGCGGCCATCCGCCGAGAAGGCGCGACGGGCGGAACGAGCCAGAAGACCTGCCCGACCCTGATCGGATACACGGCCACGGGAAATTGGCGTACATCGACATGAAAACCGCACGACGCATACTCTTCGCCACGCTGGCGGCGCTCCTGCTGGGGGGCTGCATGAAATGGGACTACGGCTCGACCGAAACGTTCGAGGCTCCGGCCCGGGGGCTCTTCGTGCTCAACGAGGGCAACTTCCAGTACGGCAACGCCACGCTCTCGTTCTACGATCCCGAGACGCGGCGGGTCGAGAACGAACTCTTCCGCCGCGCCAACGGCTTCCGGCTGGGCGATGTGGCGCAGTCGATGACCGTCCGCGGCGACGTGGGGTGGATCGTGGTCAACAACTCCCACGTCATCTTCGCCATCGATCTGGCGACCTTCCGCGAGGTGGGCCGCATCACCAACCTCACCTCGCCCCGTTACATCCATTTCCTTTCGGACGACAAGGCCTATGTCACGCAGCTGTGGGACAACCGCATCTTCGTCGTCGATCCCCGCCGCTACCGCATCATGGGCTACATCGAGTGCCCGGGCATGACGATGGAGAGCGGCTCGACGGAGCAGATGGTGCAGGACGGCCGCTACCTCTACGTCAACTGCTGGTCGTACCAGAACCGCATCCTGAAGATCGACACCGAGACGGACCGGGTGGTCGACGAGCTCACGGTGGGCATCCAGCCCGTGTCGCTGGTCATGGACTGCAACCGGAAGCTGTGGACGCTCACCGACGGCGGCTACGAGGGGAGCCCCTACGGCTATGAGGCCCCCTCCCTCTGCCGCATCGACCCCGAGACCTTCGCCGTCGAGCGGCGGTTCGAGTTCCGCCTGGGCAGCTCCCCCTCGGCGATGCGGCTCAACGGCGCGGGCGATCGGCTCTACTGGATCGACGACGACATCTGGTGCATGGAGACGGCTGCCGACCGCCTCCCCGGGCAACCCTTCGTCCGCGGCGACGGCACCTTATATTACGGACTGACGGTCGATCCCGAGCGCGGCGATGTCTATGTGGCCGACGCCATCGACTACCAGCAGCAGGGCGTCGTCCGCCGCTATGCGTCGTCGGGCGAGCTGCTCGACCGGTTCTATGCGGGCGTGACGCCCGGCGCTTTCTGCTGGAAATAAACCCGACCGACCATGAAGCGACTCCGTGTACTGCTCCTTCTCCTGCTTCCGGCCGGGCTCGCGGCCCGGGAACCTGCGCCGCAGGAGGACTGGTCCCGCCGCATCCACGCCATCCCCGGGGTGCAGGTCGTGGGCAGCCGCCCGATCGGGGAGGTCGGCGTGCAGCGTACCCGCCTCGACTCGGCCGTGCTCAAGGAGAACATCGCCCTGTCGATGGCCGACGTGCTGACCTTCCATTCGTCGATCTTCGTCAAGAGCTACGGCCGCGCCACGCTCTCGACGGCAGCCTTCCGCGGCACGTCGCCCTCCCATACGCAGGTGACGTGGAACGGCATGAAGATCAACTCGCCGATGCTGGGCATGACCGATTTCTCGATGATCCCCTCGTACTTCATCGACGACGCCTCGCTGCTGCACGGCACCTCGTCGGTCGGCGAGACGGGCGGCGGCCTGGGGGGTGCCGTGAAGCTGGCGACCCGGCCGGCCGAGGCCCGCGGCTTCGCGCTGCAATATGTCCAGGGCTTCGGGTCGTTCGGCACCTTCGACGAGTTCCTGCGTATGACCTGGGGCGACGACCATTGGCAGCTCTCGACGCGTGCCGTCTACTCCTCGTCGTCCAACGACTACCCCTACCGCAACCGCGACAAGAAGGAGAACGTCTACGACGACGAGATGAACATCGTCGGCTCCTACTATCCCGTGGAGCGCAACCGCAGCGGTGCGTTCAAGGACCTGCACCTGTTGCAGGAGGTCTACTACAACACCGGCCGCGGCGACCGCTTCGGCCTGAATGCGTGGTACGTCGACTCCGACCGCGAACTGCCGGTGCTCACCACCGACTATGCCGACCGGACGGCGTTCGAGAACAGCCAGCGCGAGCGGACCTTCCGCGGGGTGGTCTCGTGGGACCACCTGCGCCGCGACTGGAAGGTAGCCGCCCGCGCCGGTTATATCCACACGCGGATGGCCTACGACTACGAGCGCGACCCGGGCAACGGCACGATGACCCCGATGACCCGCTCGCGCAGCCGCGTCGATACCTTTTACGGGCAGGTCGACGGCCAGTACAGCATCGGCCGGCGCTGGCTCTTCACCGCCTCGCTCGCGGCCCATCAGCACCTGGTCGAGAGCCGCGACCGGAACATCATCCGCCAGGACGGCGATCAGGCCGTGGTGGGATACGACCAGCGTCGTGTCGAGCTCTCGGGGTCGCTCTCGGCCAAATGGCGCCCTACGGACCGGTTCGGCGTGTCGGCGGTGCTGCGCGAAGAGCTTTTCGGCACGGAGTGGACGCCGCCGATCCCGGCGCTGTTCGTCGACGGCGTACTCTCCGAGCGGGGCGACCTGACGGTCAAGGCCTCCCTTTCGCGCAACTTCCGCTTCCCGACCCTGAACGACCTCTATTTCCTGCCGGGCGGCAATCCCGACCTGAAAAAGGAGCGGGGCTGGACCTACGACGCCGGCCTTTCGTTCGCCGCGGGCCGTGCGGGCTCCTACCGGCTTTCGGGCTCGGCCACGTGGTTCGATTCGCACGTCGACGACTGGATCGTCTGGCTGCCGACGACCAAGGGCTTCTTCTCTCCCCGCAACCTCAAGCGGGTCCACGCCTACGGCGTCGAGTTGCAGGCCGACCTCGACGTAGCTCTCGCGCAGGCGTGGCGGCTCGGACTCGACGGCACCTACTCGTGGACCCCGTCGATCAACTGCGGCGAGCCGATGACCGAGGACGACCGCTCCGTGGGCAAGCAGCTGCCCTATGTGCCCGAACATTCGGCGGCGCTCACCGGGCGGCTCGCGTGGCGCACCTGGACGCTGCTCTACAAGTGGTGCTGGTACAGCCGGCGCTATACGATGTCGAGCAACGACACCACGCTGACGGGCCACCTGCCGGCCTACTTTATGAACAACCTCTCGCTCGAGAAGCGTTTCGCCTTCCGGTGGGCCGATCTGTCGGTCAAGGGGGCAGTGAACAACCTCTTCGACGAGGAGTATCTTTCGGTGCTCTCGCGTCCGATGCCGGGCATCCACTTCGAGCTATTCGTCGGTATAACGCCCCGATGGGGCAAACGCCATCAGCCATGAAACGACTCTTTTTCCCGCTTGCCGCCCTGTGGGCGCTCCTGTCCGCCGCCTGCGGAGGCAGCGGCCCGTCGCTTTCCGACTTCGACAAGGTGCTCTACGCCCCCCGCTACGCCTCGGGCTTCGAGATCGCGGGCGCCGAGGGTTCCGCCAGCACCCTTCTGCGCGTGCGCGATCCGTGGCAGGGTGCCGAGGGGGTCGAGCGGCAGCTGCTGATCCTCCGCGACGACGAACCGATTCCCGCGGGCTTCTCCGGCGAGGTGCTGCGGGGCGACGCCCGACGCGTGGTGTGCATGTCGTCGACCCATGTCGCCCTGCTCGACGCCGCGGGCGCCGCCGATCGGATCGTGGGCGCCTCGGGGGTCGAGTACCTCTCGAATCCCCGTATCGCCGCCCGCCGCGACAGCGTGGGCGAGGTGGGCTACGAGGGCAATGTCGACTACGAGAGGCTGCTGGCGCTCGATCCCGACCTGGTGCTGCTCTACGGCGTGAACGGCGCGAGCGGCATGGAGGAGAAGCTCGCCGAGCTGGGCATCCCCTTCGCCTACGTGGGCGAATACCTCGAAGAGGATCCGCTCGGAAAGGCCGAGTGGATGGTGGCCGTGGGCGAGACGGTGGGCCGCCGTGCCGAGGCCGAACGGGCCTTCGCCCCGATCGCCGAGCGCTATCTGGCGCTCAGGGAGCGCGTGGCCGCCGCGGCGCTCGACGCCCCTTCGGTGATGCTCAACACCCCCTACGGTGACACGTGGTTCATGGCCTCGACGGGCAGCTACGTCGCCCGGCTGGTCGCCGACGCCGGCGGCTCCTATATCTATACGAAGAACGACACCCGCCGCTCGCTGCCGATCGATCTCGAAGAGGCGGCGTTGCTCATCGGTGCGGCCGACATGTGGATCAACGCCCAGGCCGCCTCGCTCGACGACCTGCGTCGCCGCTTTCCAAAGTTCGCCGATGCGCGCTGCGTGCGCAGCGGCCAGGTCTACAACGCCGATCTGCGTACCAACGCCGCGGGAGGCAACGACTACTGGGAGTCGGGTGCCGTGCGGCCCGATCGGGTGCTGCGCGATCTGGTGAAGATCTTCCACCCCGAGCTGGTCGACGACGCGTTCTGCTATTACCGCCGACTGGAGTAACCCGCCCGATGATGAGACACCGGATTCCCCTGACTTTCGCGTTGCTGACGGCGGCCGTCGCCGCGCTCTTCGTCGTCGATCTGGCGACGGGCTCGGTCGCGATCCCGCTCGGTGAGGTGTGGGCCGCGCTCACGGGGGGCGAGACGGCCCCCGCGACCGCCAAGATCGTCCGCTCGATCCGTCTGATCAAGGCGGTGGTCGCCGTGGCGACGGGTGCGGCGCTGTCGGTGAGCGGGCTTCAGATGCAGACGCTGTTCCGCAATCCGCTGGCGGGCCCCTACGTGCTGGGCATCAGCTCGGGCGCGAGCCTCGGCGTGGCGCTCTTCATCCTCGGGGCTCCGCTGCTCGGGGCGACGGGCAGCGCCGCACTCTCGACGCTCGGCATGGCCGGTGCCGCCTGGGCGGGTGCCGCGGCCGTGCTGGTCGTCATCGCCGCCGTCGGGCGGCGGATCCGCGACATCATGGTGATCCTGATCCTCGGCATGATGTTTTCGTCGGGTGTCGGCGCCGTGGTGCAGATGCTCCAGTACCTGAGCCACGAGGATGCCCTCAAGGCCTTCGTCATCTGGACGATGGGGTCGCTGGGCGACGTCACGTCGGGACAGCTCGCGCTGCTGCTCCCGGCCGTCGGGCTCGGCCTGGCGCTGTCGGTGGCGGTCGTCAAACCCCTCGACCTGCTGCTGCTGGGCGAGCACTACGCCCGCACGATGGGGCTCGACGTGCGCCGTTCGCGGCAGCTCGTCTTCCTCTCCACGACGCTGCTGGCAGGCACCGTGACGGCCTTCTGCGGGCCGATCGGCTTCGTCGGGCTGGCCGTGCCGCATGTCGCCCGGCTGCTCTTCCGCCGGGCCGACCACCGCGTGCTGCTGCCCGGTGCGGCGCTGACGGGCGCCGTCGTGCTGCTTCTGTGCGATATCGTCTCCAAATGGCTGACGCTCCCCGTCAACACGATCACCGCCCTGCTGGGCATCCCGATCGTCGTGTGGGTCGTCGTCCGTTACCAATCCGCCTCCTGATATGATCCGATTCGAACACCTCACGCTCGGTTACGGCCGCCGCACGCTGCTCGACGACGTCTCGGCCTCGATTCCCGCCGGTGCGCTCACGGCGCTCGTCGGCCGCAACGGCACGGGCAAGTCGACCCTGCTGCGGGCGCTGGCGGGACTGGGCGAACGGCAGCGGGGACGCATCCTGCTCGCCGGAAAGGAGATCGACGGCCTGACGCCCCGCCGCCGGGCCGAGTGCGTGGCGCTGGTCACCACCGAGCGGGTGCGCATTCCCGACCTGCGCTGCCGCGACGTCGTGGGGCTGGGCCGGGCCCCCTACACCGACTGGACCGGCCGCCTGCGGGGCGAGGATGCCGCCGCGGTGGCCCGCTCGCTCGCGCAGGTGGGCATGGCCGATTATGCCGACCGCACGATGGACAGCATGTCCGACGGCGAGTGCCAGCGGGTGATGATCGCCCGTGCGCTGGCCCAGCAGACGCCGATCATCCTGCTCGACGAACCCACGTCGTTTCTCGACCTCCCGAACCGTTACGAGCTCTGTACGCTGCTGGCCCGGCTGGCCCGCGACGAGGGCAAGTGCATCCTCTTTTCGACCCACGAGCTGGATATCGCCCTCACGCTGTGCGACTCGGTGGCGCTGATCGACCCGCCGCAGCTCCACCACCTGCCCGTCGCCGAGATGATCCGCAGCGGCCGCATCGAGCGGCTGTTCAGCAACGACGCCGTGCGGTTCGACGCCGCGACGGGACGGGTGGAGATCCGATGAAACGACTCCGGAAAACATGAAAACGAAACAGGAACTGAAGGAGATCCTCGACTTCATCGCCCGGTACGCCACCTACCAGCTCGGCTCGGGCGTGCACACCTCGCGGGCGGTCCGCAATTCGCGTCGCATCGGGGAGGCGCTGGGCGTCGACGTCCAGCTGTCGAGTTTCCAGAAAAGCACCGTGCTGACGGTCCTCGACCCCGAAAGCGGCGAAGCCCTGACGCGCGTGGCGGCGATCCCGGCCCTTCCGATCAGCTTCGAGCGCAACTCCGACCTGAGCGCCCTGAGCTGGGAGGCGCTCGACGAGGGGCTCGCGCTCGACGAGATCCGCCGGCGCTACCGCACGCTCGTCGACAAACCGCGCATGGATCCCATCTTCACGCTCGCCGTGGTCGGGCTGGCCAACGCTTCGTTCTGCCGGCTGTTCGGCGGCGACTGGACAGCGGTCGGCATCGTCTTCACGGCGACGCTCGTGGGCTATGCCGTCAAGCAACGCATGCAGGCGCACGGCGTCAACCATTTTCTCCTCTTCGCCGGCTCGGCGTTCGTGGCGTCGCTCTGCGCCACGGCGGCCCTGCGGTTCGACTGTACGGCCGAGATCGCCCTGGCGACCAGCCCGCTGTTTCTCGTGCCGGGCGTGCCGCTCATCAACGGGGTCATCGACATCGTGGAGGGCCACGTGCTCATGGGCGTCAGCCGGCTGGTCAACGCCATGCTGCTCATCGTCTGCATCGCCGCCGGGCTCTCGGTCACGTTGCTGATGGTTAAGGATTCTCTGCTATGATCGTTACGGATATGCTGCTCGACGGGCTCTTCGCCGCCGTCGCCGCCATCGGGTTCGGTGCGATCTCCGACCCTCCGATGCGCGCTTTGCCGCGCATCGCGCTGCTCGCCGCCGCGGGCCATGCGCTGCGTTTCTGTCTGATGCGCCATGCCGGTGCGGACATCGCGTCGGCCTCGTTCGTCGCCGCGCTCGTCATCGGCATGGGCAGCCTGTGGCTGGGCCGGGGCATCCGCTGCCCGATGACCTGCCTCTACATTCCGGCGCTGCTGCCGATGGTGCCGGGCGTCTATGCCTATCGGACGGTCTTCTCTCTGATTATGTTTCTCCAGTCGCTCGACCGGGCCGACGGGGGCGTGCGTTACATGCAGCAGTTTTTTCTCAACGCCACCGTGTCGCTGAGCGTCATCGCGCTGCTCGCCGCCGGAGCCACGTTGCCGATCTTCGTCTTCCGTCGCCGGGCCTTCTCGATGACTCGGCGTAAATGAATGGATATTCAGGTTGAAAATCAGTTAGGTTATGGAAATTTTCTGGAATACGATCGCGGCCTACAACGCTGCGACGTGGCCCGTGCAGATCGGTTTCGCGCTCCTGGCGTTTGTGCTGCTCGTGCTGCTCTACTTCCGTCCGACGCCGGCCGTGAGAGTGGCCATGAAGTGTTTCATGGCGGCGCTCAATTTCTGGATCGCCGGGGTCTACTACATGGTCTATTGCGAGCCGCGCGAATACCACGGCATGCTGGCGCTCTTCTGGGCCGTCATGGGCGGCATCTGGGTCTACGACCTGCTGGTGAAGCACGCCTCGCTCGAACGCACCGGCCAGCACAACGGCTTCGCCGTGCTGCTGCTCGCCATGCCGCTCCTCTACCCCTTCTGTTCGCTGGCCCTGGGACGCGGGTTTCCGGCGATGACCATGCCCGTGATGCCCTGCTCGGTGGCGGTCTTCACCATCGGCGTGATGCTCGCCTTTTCCGAGCGCGTCAACATCGTGCTGGCGATGTTTCTCTGCCACTGGGCGCTGATCGGCCTGTCGAAGGTCTACTTCTTCGGTATCCCCGAGGATTACCTGCTGGCCTGCAGCACCGTTCCGGCGCTCTATATCTTCTTTCGGGAGTATGTCCGGACTCATGCCGACCATCCGACGAAACCCTCGCGGCGCGTGCTCGACGCATTGCTCCTCGTCCTGTGTCTGATCGTGGGGATCTTCTTCACCTGCACGCTGCTGCACCAGTTCAACCTCTTCGCCTCGCTCTGATCCCATGACCGACTACCTCGCCGAGGATTTCACCTTCCCGATCGCCGCGGCCGACTACGTCGCCCGCTTCCGCGATGCCGGGCGTTTCATCGACTGCTGCCGCGCCTGCCCCAACTACGGCCGCAGCTGGGGCTGCCCGCCCTTCGGCTACGACGTCGCGGAGCTGCTGGGAGGCTACCGTTCGCTGCTGCTGATCGCCACGAAGATCACCCCGCAGCGACCCGGTCTGCCGCTCTCGGCCTCGCAGGAGCTGATCCGTCCCGAGCGCATCCGGCTCGAAAAGCGGCTGCGCGAACTGGAGCGGCGGTACGGCGGCCGCGCATGCGCCTACATCGGCGAGTGCCTCTACTGCCCCGCGGGCGAATGCACCCGCTCCGCGGGGCTTGCGTGCCGTCACCCGGAGCTGGTGCGTCCCTCGCTCGAAGCGTACGGCTTCGATATCGGGCGCACGTTGGACGAGCTTTTCGGCATCGAGCTCCGCTGGGGCCGCGACGGGCGGATGCCCGACTACCTGACCCTCGTGTGCGGATTCTTCCACAACGCCCCCTACGTGCTCGGGTGGGGCGATTGACGGCGGAGGTCCTTCCTCGCGGAGCCTCCGGCGGGTGCGTGCCCGGGGCGACGACCCTTTCTCCGGCGTTTTTCTCGATTGTCCCGGATCGAGCGGCCCTCCGTGCCGGGCGGTTGCGATCCGCTGCACTGCGGGAGGCCCGAAGCGAGCCTGAATATGCACCCTCCGAGACAGAAGCAGGCGAAACGCTTGATTATGCGCTCGACTTTTCGTATCTTCGCCCCGTCTCATAGCGCTCCGCACGATGTATAACCGAATTCTCCGACCGCTGCTCTTCGCGCTGCCCATCGAGCAGGCCCACCGCCTCGCGCTGCTTCTGCTGCGTGCCGTGGGGTGGATTCCCGGCGGCCGGTGGCTCGTCGACAAGTGCTGCGCCGAGCACGACCCCGCGCTCGAACGCGAGGTCTTCGGCCGCCGTTTCCCCAACCCCGTGGGATTGGCCGCCGGCTTCGACCGCAACGGCGAGGCGGTGCGCGAGCTGGGAGCGCTGGGGTTCGGCTTCGTCGAGGTGGGGACCCTCACCCCGCGGCCGCAGGAGGGCAATCCGCGGCCCCGCATCTTCCGTCTGCCCAAGGACCGCGCCGTCGTCGACCGCCTGGGCTACCCCAACCGGGGGCTGGAGCGGGCGATTCAGCGGCTGCGCCGCCCGCGCCACGGCGTGATCGTCGGCTGCAACATCGGCCGCAATGCCTCGACGCCGCCCGACGAGGCTGCGGGCGACTACCTCAAGCTCTTCCGCAATCTCTACCAGTATGCCGACTACTTCTCGGTGAAGGTCGGCTGCGACAACGCCTCGAACGAGCGCAGCACCTATACGCGCGCCTATCTGCTCGGCATACTCAACCCGCTGTTCGACTTCCGCCGCGGACAGAACCAGTACCGGCCCATCCTGCTCAAGGTCTCGCCCGACCTGACGGACGAGGAGGCCGACCGCGTGGCCGACATCCTGATCGAAACGCCGCTCGACGGCGTGGTGGCCACCGACGGCACCCGCTCGCGCGAGGGGCTGCGGACCAGCGTCGAGGCCACCGACGAGATCGGCCCCGGACGGCTGGGCGGCGCTCCGCTCAGGCAGCGGGCCCTCGAACTCGTGCGCCGCATCCACACCCGTTCGGGCGGTGCCTACCCGATCATCGGCGTGGGCGGCCTGATGACCCCTGCCGACGTGCGGGCGATGCTCGATGCTGGCGCCGACCTCGTACAGATACACACCGGACTGATCTACAACGGTCCGGGGTTCGTCCGCGACATCTGTCGCGAGCTGCTCTCCTACGACGGGGAACTCTCCGCGATGCGTGCCGCCGAAGCCTCGATGCGGGAGGAAGCGGCCGCCGCCATGCCCTCCGCCGACCCCGGACGAACGCCGGGAGACGACCTTTCCTCCTCCGAACCCTCCTAAACCCTCTGCTCCATGCAAGCTACGATCATCACCATCGGCGACGAGATCCTCATCGGTCAGATCGTCGATACCAATTCGGTATTCATCGCCCGTCAGCTCAACGCCGCGGGCGTCACGGTAGGCGAGCGCACCTCGATCGGCGACAACCACGCCCAGATCGTCGCCGCCGTCGAACGGGCGCTCCAGCAGTCGCAGGTGGTCGTCCTCACCGGCGGACTGGGCCCCACCAAGGACGACATCACCAAACGCACGCTGGCCAAGCTCTTCCAGAGCGAAATGCGCTACGACGAGACGGTGGGCGCCCATGTCGAGCGGATGCTCGCGGCGCGCGGCATCGCCTTCAACGCGCTCAACCGGGGGCAGGCGATGGTCCCCGAGCGCTGCACGGTGCTTTTCAACGCCCACGGCACGGCCCCGGGCATGTGGTTCGAGCGCGACGGGCGGGTGGTCGTGTCGCTGCCGGGCGTGCCGTTCGAGATGGAACACCTGATGCTCGACGAGGTGATGCCGCGGCTGAAGGCGCGCTTCGCCCTGCGACAGATCGTCCATCGCACGCTCATCACCGCGGGGCTGGCCGAGTCGATGCTGGCCGAACGGATCGAGGAGTGGGAGGCGGCTCTGCCGCCCTATCTCAAGCTGGCCTACCTGCCCAACCCCGGAGCCGTCAGGCTGCGTCTGTCGGCCTACGAGGTCGACGGCCGGCAGGTCGCCGAGGAGATCGACCGCCGGTTCGCCGCGCTGCAACGCCTCATCCCCGACTATGTCGTGGGATTCGAGACCGCCACGATGCAGGAACTCGTCCACCGCATGCTGACGGAGCGCGGCCTGACGCTGGCTCTGGCCGAGAGTTGCACGGGAGGTACGATCGCCGCACGTTTCACGGCCATGCCCGGCGCCTCGGCCTACCTGCGCTGCGGCGTGGTGGCCTACAGCAACGAGGCGAAGTGCGACCTGCTGGGCGTCGACCCCGCGGCCATCGCCCGCCACGGTGCCGTGAGCGAGCAGGTTGCCTGCCAGATGGCCGAGGGCGCGCGCCGCGTCGCCGGAGCCGACTACGCCGTCGCCACGACCGGCATCGCCGGCCCTTCGGGGGGCTCGGAGGAGAAGCCCGTGGGCACGGTGTGGATCGCCGTGGCCACGCCGCGGGGCACCGTGGCCGTCTGCCGCCAGTGCGGCACCGACCGCGGCCAGATCGTCGACCGCGCCTCGGCCCAGGCCGTCTCGCTGCTGCGCGACGCCCTGCGCGAGGAGGAGAAAGCGAAGATTTCGAACGAATAATTCCCGCTTTTCGCTTTTAATTGGCGATTTTTCATTACATTTGCACTCCCTTACGGGCATTTTAACTAAAATTCAGTCTCACAATGAAAATTTGCGAAATCACGGGCAAGACCGCAGTCGTTGGCAACAACGTCTCGCACTCGCACCACAAGACCAAGCGCAGATTCAGCCCGAATCTGAAAACCAAGCGCTTCTGGTCGGAGCAGGAGGGCCGCTGGATCACCCTGAAGGTCACGGCAGCCGGTATGAAAACCATCAACAAGAAGGGTCTCGAAGTCGCCCTGCGCGAAGCCGTAGCCCCGAAGAGCGTTTACTAAACAACACCGAAGTAACAAATGGCAAAGAAAGGCAATCGCGTTCAGGTGATTCTCGAATGCACCGAACAGAAAGAGAGCGGTGTTGCGGGTATGTCCCGTTACATCACCACCAAGAACAAGAAGAACACCCCCGACCGTCTGGAGCGCAAGAAGTACAACCCGTTCCTGAAGCGTGTCACCGTTCACCGTGAAATCAAATAGTTAGAGCTTTATGGCAAAGAAAGTAGTCGCAACGCTGAAGACCGGCACGGGCAAGCAGTTCACCAAGTGCATCAAGATGGTCAAGTCGGAGAAGACCGGCGCCTATATGTTCAAGGAGGGTATCATCCCCAACGACCAGGTCAAGGATTTCTTCGAAGGCAAGAAATAAGCGTATTTTCAGGCCTCGGCTTGAAATACAAAGGGCATCCCGCGAAGGATGCCCTTTGTGTTTGTATGAGGTT
The DNA here is from genome assembly GCA_947364365.1 of uncultured Alistipes sp. Classification (GTDB taxonomy): domain Bacteria; phylum Bacteroidota; class Bacteroidia; order Bacteroidales; family Rikenellaceae; genus Alistipes. Next base: position 16,502 of record CANASP010000004.1, on the reverse strand, counting down.
GCGAGGCCCTGCGTCCGCCGGCGGAGCCGGGATCCGCATAGGCCGCGCAGCGAAGGGTGTTCCGGCAAGGGCGTGTTCCGGCAGGTGTGTGTTTCGGCAAGGGCGTGTTCCGGCTGGTGTGTGTTTCGGCTGGTGTGTGTTTTGGCAGGGGAGCGTTCCGGCGAGGAGCGGTCCGTCAGGTGTGTGTTTCGGCGAGGAGTGTTCCGGCAGGGCGTGTTCCGGCAGGTGTGTGTTCCGACAGGGGAGTGTACCGACAGGGGTGTGTTCCGACAGGGGTGTGTTCCGACAGGGGAGTGTACCGACAGGGGTGTGTTCCGGCGAGGAGCGTTTCGGCGAAGGATTTCCTGCGAAACCCTCTCGGCAAAACCTCCCCCGGCAAAGGATCCTTCGGCATTAGCCTCTCCGCAACGGCGCGCTGCGAAGTATGTCTCGGCGAGGTCTGTCCCGGTGAAGTCTGTCCCGGCGAGGTCTGCTCCGGTGAAGTCTGTCCCGGTGAGGTCTGTCCCGTCGAGGTCTGCTCCGGCGAAGTCTGTCCCGGTGAGGTCTGTCCCGGCGAGGTCTGCTCCGGTGAAGTCTGCCCCGGCGGATGAAAAAACGGCCGGCCCCATAAGAGGGCGGCCGGTCGGGTTGTCGGAAAGCGTCCGCGCCGGATCAGAACGGCAGGTCGTCGACCTCGGCGGCGGGCGTTGCGGTGTAGGATGGCTCGTCGCCCAGGGGCGGCATGTCGGGCATCGGCGCGGGAGCCTCGACCTGCTTGGGCTGGAGACGCCAAGCGCGGATGTCGGTGTACCAGCGGCCGTTGTACTCGCGCGACTCGATATTGACCGAGACGGTGTAGGTCGCACCCTCCTTGAGCCGGGCCACGTCGTCGGGCCGGTTGAAGAACGTCACGCAGATCTTGCGGGCGTAGGCGCCGTCCTGCATCTCGAACACGACGTCCTGGCGCTGCCACTCGCCGCGCGCCGAGGTGCCCTTCGTCACGGGCATTATTTTGTAAACGGTTCCTTCGAATTCCATAGCTTGTCTGTTTTTTGATTTGAAGACAAAGGTAGCGAATTTTTCGCTTCGCCCGCCTCTTTTCGGCGAAAAAAGCCCCGCACCGTGCGGCGCGGGGTCGGATGCGGCGGGAGGGGGCGTCGGCGCAAAGTCCGGGCGCGCGGCCTGCGGATGCGCTTTCGGATGCCCGCTCTCTCCTTCGCGGGCCGCCGTCAGCGCCGGATGCTGCGGTAGCCGTAGAGGGCGATGACGACGAAGCAGACGAGCGGCAGCGCGAACGAGAGGTTGACGGCCGGCATGCCTGCGACGGTGCCGCGGTCGATGATCGCGGCCTGGAGAGGCGGCAGGACCGACCCGCCGAGGATGGCCATGATGAGCCCCGCGGCGCCGAACTTGGCGTCGTCGCCCAGGCCGTCGAGGGCGATGCCGTAGATGGTGGGGAACATCAGCGACATGCAGGCCGAGACGGCCACCAGGCAGTAGAGCCCCCGGATGTCGTGGAACCCGATGACCCCGGCCGTGAACAGGATGCCGGCGCCGGCCAGCAGCGCCAGCAGCCGCCCGGCGTTGACGTAGCGCAGCAGGAAGGTGCAGACGAAGCGGCTGACGCAGAAGATCACCATGGCGACGATGTTGTATTGCTGCGAGAGCACCTCGGCGGCCTTCTCGGCCATCCCTTCGGCCATGAAGATGCGCGTGCCGTACTGGATGATGAAGGTCCAGCACATGATCTGCGCGCCGACGTAGAAGAACTGCGCGACGACCCCTTCGCGGTAGCGCGGCAGCGAGAAGATGCGCCGCAGCGTCGGCAGGAGGTCGATCGAGTGGTTGCGGTCGCCGTTCTTGGGCATCTTCGTCAGGCGGATCAGCAGCAGCATGCCGAGGATGACGGCGCCGATGGCCAGGTAGGGGGCGATCAGCACGGCGATGTCGGCGTCGCGCACGGCGGCGAACTCGGCGTCGGAGAGCAGCGCGCGGTCGGCGGTATCCATCGGGTGGAGCCGCGCCTGGATGAAGTTCATCGCCACCCACATGCCCAGCAGCGACCCCATGGGGTTGAACGACTGGGCGAGGTTGAGGCGCCGCGTGGCGGTCTCGGGCGTGCCCATCGAGAGGATGTAGGGGTTGGCGCTGGTCTCGAGGAACGAGAGGCCGCAGGTGAGGATGAAGTAGGCCGCCAGGAAGGGGTAGTAGCTCCCGGTGAGCGCCGCGGGGTAGAAGAGGAAGGCGCCGGCGGCATAGAGTCCCAGGCCGAGCAGGATGCCCGCCTTGTAGGAGTAGCGGCGGATGAACATCGCCGCGGGGAAGGCCATGGCGAAGTAGCCGCCGTAGAAGGCGACCTGCACCAGGGCGCCGTCGGCGACGCTCATGCGGAAGATCTTGGAGAAGGCCTTGACCATCGGGTTGGTGATGTCGTTGGCGAAGCCCCACAGCGCGAAGCACGAGGTGATGAGGACGAACGGCAGGAGGTAGCTCACGCCGTCCTTGGAGAGAATGGATTGTCTGGGTGGTTTCATGGGTCGGTAGTAGGTCGGTGGTGTGCGGTGGAAACGATCAGGGGTCGAAGCGTTCGAGCTCGGTGCTGCGGGCGACGATCGCCGCGGCCTCCTCGCGGGCGACGTCGCCCAGGGCGATGGCCTGGAGCAGCAGGTTGCCCAGAGCCGTGGCCTCGACCGGACCGGCGTAGACCGGAATGCCCAGCGCGCGGGCCGTCAGGCGGTTGAGCAGGCGGTTGCGGCACCCGCCGCCGAGGATGTTGAGCCGCTCGACGGGGCGCGGGAGCAGCCGGTTCATCTCCCCGATGCCGCGCCGGTAGCGCGCCGCCAGCGAGAGGCAGACCGTGCGCATGAAGTCGCCCTTCGTGCGGGGCTCCTCCTGCCCCGTGCGGCGGCAGAAGGCGCGGACGGCCTGCTCCATCGACCGGGGGTTGGCGAACGAGGGGTCGTCGACGTCGATCGTGACCGCGACGGTCGACCGCTCGGCCGCAGCGTTGATCTCCTCGTAGGTGACCCCTTCGCCGCGGGCCTCCCACTCGGCCATGAGCCGCTGGACGATCCACAGTCCGGTGATGTTTTGCAGCAGGCAGATCTTGCCCACGCCCCCTTCGTTGGAGAAGCCGGCGCGGCGCGCCTCCTCCGAGAGTACGGGGCGGTCGACCAGCGCGCCGAGCAGCGACCAGGTGCCCGAGCTGAGGAAGGCCCCGCCCTCGCCCGCCTCGGGGGCGGCGAAGGCGGCGCTGGCCGTGTCGTGCGAGCCCACGGCGACGACGGCGACGTCGGGGTCGAGGCCCAGCTCGGCGGCGATGTCGGCCCGCACGGTGCCGCGCACGGTGCCCGGGCGGACGATGGGGCCGAAGAGGCGGCGCGGCAGGTCGGCGCGGCGGATCGTCTCGTCGGACCACGTGCCCTGCGCGGCGTCGAGCAGCTCGGAGGTCGAGGCGATGGTGTATTCGTTGCCGGCCTCGCCCGTGAGGTAGAAGCTCAGAAGATCGGGCATGAAGAGCAGCCGCTCGGCCGCGTCGAGCCTCACGTCGCCCGCGCGGCGCATCGCACGCAGCTGGTAGAGCGTGTTGATCGGCATCGTCTGGATGCCCGTCAGGGCGTAGTGGGCCGCGGGGTCGTTGTCGGCCATAAAACGCTCGGGTTCGCCCTCGGTGCGCGCGTCGCGGTAGCAGACGGGGTTGCCCAGCAGGTCGCCCGCGCGGTCGACCAGGCCGAAGTCGACGCCCCAGGTGTCGATACCGATGCTGCGCACGCGGTAGCCGCGGCGGACCGCCTGCGCGATGCCCTCCTTCATCTCCTGGAAGAGCGCCGGGAAGTCCCAGCAGAGGCGGTCGCCCAGGCGGATCTGGCGGTTGGCGAAGCGGTAGACCTCCTCAAGCGCGAGGCGGCCGTCGACGAGACGGCCGGCCATCACGCGCCCGCTTCCTCCGCCGAAGTCGGCGGCGAGATAGCACGCTTTCATGGCGTCACTTGCTTTTCTTGCCCAGTACGTAGGTCTCCAGATCGTCGATCTCCTCCTGCGTCAGCACGCTGTAGTCGCCGCCCGACTGGACGATGATGCGGCAGGCCATCTCGAAGAAGGTGGCGCGCTCGAAGACCTGGTCGAAGGTCTTGCCGCAGACCACCTGCCCGTGGTTGGTGAGCAGCACCGAGTTGTGGTTGCGCATCGCCTCGACGACGGCATGGGCCAGCTCGGGCGACCCGGGGCGGAAGTAGGGGATGACGGGGATCTCGCTGCCCACGTGGCAGGGGATCTCGGCCGTGACGTTGAAGTTCGTCGGCTTGTTTTTCATGCAGGCGACGGCGGTGGCGTACTCCGACTGGAAGTGGAGCACCACGTCGACGTCGGGACGCTCGCGCAGGATGCCCAGGTGGAAGGTGCTCTCCATCGAGGGTTTGACGCCGTTGAGCGAGGCGCCCGTGGCGATGTCGCACAGGGCGACCTTTTCCTGCCGGAGGTCGGGGACCCACGAGCCGGTGCCCGAGACGAGGGCCTGCTGGCCGATGCGCCACGAGAGGTTGCCGCTGCTGCAAAGCATCAGGCGGGCGGCGCCGTAGCGGTGGGCCTGGTCGAGAAACTGTCGGATCTGTTCGTCGGTGATCATAAGGCTTTTTTGTAGAGTTGGAGAATGGTTTGCCGGTCGACCTCGCGGGGATTGCCCGGGGTGCAGACGTCGGCGGCTGCGGCCTCGGCCAGGCGGTCGAGGTCCTCCTCGCGGATGCCCAGCTCGGAGAGGTGCTGCGGGATGCCCACGCGGACGGAGAGCTCGCGGACGGCCGTGACGGCGGCCCGGGCCGCCTCCTCGCGGCTCATGTCGGGGGCGAGAACGCCCAGCGCGCGGGCGATGTCGACGTATTTGTCGGGTGCCGCCGGGGCGTTGAACTCCATGACCACGGGCAGCAGCAGGGCGTTGGCCACGCCGTGGGGGATGTCGAAGATCGCTCCCAGCGGGTGGGCCATGCCGTGGACGACGCCCAGGCCGACGTTGGAGAAGGCCATGCCGGCGATGTACTGCGCCACGGCCATGCCGTTGCGCGCCTCGGCGTCGGTCGGCTCGGCGACGGCCCGTTCGAGGTGGCGGGCGATCATCTCGATCGCCTTGATCTCGAACATGTCGCTCATCTCCCAGGCGCCGCGGGTGATGAGCCCCTCGATGGCGTGGGTCAGCGCGTCGAGACCCGTCGAGGCGGTGAGGCTCCGCGGGAGAGTATACATCAGCTCGGCGTCGACGATGGCGATGGCGGGGATGTCGTTGGGGTCGACGCACACCATCTTCTTCTGGTTCTTCTCGTCGGTGATGACGTAGTTGATCGTCACCTCGGCGGCCGTGCCGGCCGTGGTGGGCAGCGCGATGACGGGCACCGACTTGCGGCGGGTGTCGGCCACCCCTTCGAGCGAGACGACGTCGGCGAACTCGGGGTTGTTGGTGATGATGCCCACGGCCTTGGCCGTGTCGATCGACGAGCCGCCGCCGATGGCCAGGATGAAGTCGGCGCCCGAGGCGGCGAAGGCGGCGACGCCGGCCTGCACGTTGGCGACGGTGGGGTTGGGCTTGATGTCGCTGAAGACTTCGTAGGGGATGCCGGCGCGGTCGAGCACGTCGAGGACCTTGGCGGCGACGCCGAAGCGCAGCAGGTCGGCGTCGGTGGCGACGAAGGCCTTGTGCAGGCCCAGGCGGCGGACCTCCTGCGGGAGCATCTCGCGGGCGCCGGGCCCGAAGTAGGAGACCTCGTTGAGGACGAAACGGTGGATCATGGTCGGTGGTTTTTTGGCGAAGGCCCCGGCCGCGCGACGCACGGCCGGGGCGCTCGGTTATTTATAGATAGGTCCGTAGGTGGCGCAGGCGCGGTAGTCGGCCCCCTCCTTGTCCATGCCGAAGGCGTTCCACGCCGCGGGGCGGAAGATCCGCTCCTCGTCGACGTTGTGCATGCAGACGGGGATGCGCAGGATGGAGGCCAGCGTGATCAGGTCGGCGCCGATGTGGCCGTAGCTGATCGCGCCGTGGTTGGCGCCCCAGTTGTTCATCACCGAGTAGACGTCGCGGAAGGCGGCCTTGTCGCACAGACGCGGCACGAACCACGTCGTGGGCCACGTGGGGTCGGTACGGACGTTGAGCTTCTGGTGGATCTCGGGGTCGATGTCGACCGTCCACCCCTCGGCGATCTGGAGCACGGGACCGAGCCCCTTGACCAGATTCAGGCGCATCATCGTGACGGGCATGCCGCCGCGCGAGAGGAAGTTGGACGAGAAACCGCCGCCGCGGAAGTAGTCGCGGTCGGCCGGGTACCAGGTGGTGGCCTCGAGGCAGGCGCCGACCTCCTCCTGGGTGAGCTCCCAGTGGGGTTTCATCGTGGGGGCGCCCGCGGCGTCGCTCTGGCGGCCCGTGCCGTCGAGCGTCGTGGCGCCCGAGTTGATGAGGTGGATGATGCCGCCCGCGGCGCGGCCCGTGAGCTCCATGCCCGTGACGCGTTTGACCGCCTCGGGGCTCCAGTAGGTGCGTACGTCGGAGAAGATCTGGGCGCGGTTGGTCAGCAGGTGGCCGAAGAGCATCGCCACGCCGTTGCAGGCGTCGTTCTCGGTGGCGACGACGTAGGCTTCGCGGATGCCGTTCCAGTCGAACGAGGTGTTGAGCAGCGCCTCCGAATAGTCGCCGTTGGGGTAGAAGTCGGTCCACTGGCGCTGGCCCTGGAAGCCCGCGGCGATGGCGTTGTGGCCCAGCGCCTCCTCCTTGAAGCCCATCTCGCGCAGGCGGGGGTTGCCCTCCATCAGGTCGCGCATGATGATCGTCATCTTGACGATGAACTCCCAGTCGGCGTCCTTCTCCTCGCGCGTCTTGCGCTTCTCGGGCCGGTTCTTGAAGTCGTCGCCCTCGTTGCACTTGCAGTGCCGCTCGGTCCAGGCCATCGCGCGGGCGTACTCCTCCTTGTCGTAGATGCCCTCGGTCATGCGGCGGATGATCTCGGTCAGGTCGACCGACTCGCAGCGCATGCCCAGGTACTCCTGGAAGAAGTCGGGCGAGACGATCGAGCCGGCGATGCCCATCGAGACGCTGCCCATCGACAGGTAGGACTTGCCCCGCATGGTGGCCACGGCCTGCGCCGCACGGGCGAAGCGCAGCAGCTTCTCGGCCACGTCGGCGGGGATGGTGTTGTCGTCGAGGTCCTGCACGTCGCGGCCGTAGATGCCGAAGGCGGGGAGCCCCTTCTGGGCGTGGCCGGCCAGCACGGCGGCCAGGTAGACGGCACCCGGACGCTCCGTCCCGTTGAAGCCCCAGACGGCCTTGGGCCAGTGGGGGTTCATGTCCATCGTCTCGGCGCCGTAGCACCAGCACGACGTCACGGTGATGGTGGCGCCTACCCCCTCGCGCTCGAACTTCTCGGCGCAGGCGGCGCTCTCGGCCACGCGGCCGATGGTCGAATCGGCGATGACGCACTCGACGGGCGAGCCGTCGCCGTTCTTCAGGTTCGAGGAGATGAGCTCGGCGACGGCGCGGGCCAGTGCCATGGTCTTCTCCTCCAGACTCTCGCGCACGCCGCCCTGGCGGCCGTCGATCGTGGGTCGGATACCGATTTTCGGATACTTTTTCATCGTATGAGGTTTTTAGGTCGATTAAGTTGCGGTCGTCCTCCGGCGGGTGGCTGCGGCGCCTCCCGCGCGGCGGGTCCATCGTAACAAATTTAAGAAAAGTTTCGGGAAAAACATATGGCCGGCGATTATTTTCGGCCGTGCGGAGCCGCTTTTGGCCTTTTGGACGAAAATCCGTATCTTCGTCGGACAGGAAACGAAAACCTCAAAAACAACACGGAATATGAAAAAGCAGCTTATGTGCGCGGCGATGCTCCTTGCCGCCGCAGGGGGCCTTCGGGCCCAGAACCGCACGGGAGGCATCGACGAAGGGATGCTCGCGCGCATCCGTCAGGGCTATGCGGCGACGACGGAGCAGCGGGCCGCCAGGAACGCCCTGGCCTCGAACGCCATCTCGGCGCTGACGGTCAACGCCGACCGTCTGGCCATGTGCGACACCCACTTCTCGGACCGCGTCGAGACGCGCGGCATCACCAACCAGCGCTCGTCGGGCCGCTGCTGGCTCTTCACGGGGCTTAACGTCCTGCGGTCGAAGATGATCCAGAAGTACGACCTCGGCGAGTTCGAGTTCTCGCAGAACTATTGCTCGTTCCACGACCTGCTGGAGAAGTCGAACCTCTTCCTGCAGGCGATCGTCGACACGCGGGCACTGCCGCTCGACGACCGCAAGGTCGAGTGGCTGCTGAAGAACCCCATCGGCGACGGCGGCCAGTTCACCGGCGTGTCGAACCTGGTGATGAAGTACGGCGTGGTGCCCAAGTCGGTGATGCCCGAGACCTACCAGAGCGAGAACACGTCGCAGATGATCGCGGTGCTCAAGCTCAAGTTGCGCGAATATGCGCTGGAGCTGCGCGGGCTGCGCCCCGCGGAGGCGGCCGAGCGCAAGACCGGGCAGCTCACGGAGATCTACCGCATCCTCGCGGAGTGTCTGGGCGTGCCGCCCGCGGAGTTCGAGTGGACGATGCGCGACAAGGAGGGCAAGGTGCTCTCGACGGCGACCTACACGCCCCGCAGCTTCTACGACACCTTCATCGGCGAGGATCTGGAGCACAACTACGTGATGGTGATGAACGACCCCTCGCGCGAGTACGGCAAGGTCTACGAGATCGAGTACGACCGCCACGTCTACGACGGCGAGAACTGGCTCTACGTCAATCTGCCCCTCGAGCGGATCAAGCAGATGGCCATCGCCTCGATCAAGGACAACACGGCGATGTATTTCTCGTGCGACGTGGGCAAGTTCCTCGACCGCACCAAGGGGGTGCTCGACATCGCCAATACGGATACGGAGTCGCTCTTCGACACGAAGTTCCCCATGGACAAGCGCGACCGCATCCGCACCTTCGCCAGCGGCTCGTCGCACGCTATGACGCTCATCGCCGTGGATCTCGACGCCGAGGGTACGCCCCGCAAGTGGATGGTGGAGAACAGCTGGGGCCCGACGTCGGGCTACAAGGGCTGCCTTATCATGACCGACGAGTGGTTCGACGAGTACATGTTCCGCGTGGTGGTGGAGCGCAAGTACGTGCCCGCCGACGTGCTGGAGATCCTTGCGCGCGAGAAGCCCGTGCTGCTGCCGGCGTGGGATCCGATGTTCGCCCCCGAGGAGTAGCGCCGGCCGGATACAACAGAGAGGGCCCCTTCCGCTGAAGGGGCCCTCTTTTGCGTTGCGGCGGCGCGCCGCGTCAGTCGTTGTTGAGCTGCGGGATGTCGACGCTCTTCTGCGAATCGCCCAGCAGGTGCTCGCTGAAGTAGTCGGCCATGCGCCAGAAGTAGTATTCGTTCATGTCGCCGAAGCCGTGGCGCTGGCCCGGCAGGACGAGCATGTCGAAGCGCTTGTTGGCGCGGATGAGTGCGTTGACCACGCGCATCGTGTTGCCCGGGTGGACGTTGTTGTCGATGTCGCCCGTCACCAGAAGCAGGCGCCCCTTGAGGTTGCGGGCCAGCTGCTGGTTGTTGGCGATGCTGTAGAGGAACGTCGTGTCGCCCTTGTCGCCGACGACCTCCTTCACGCCGTGGTGCTTCTCGCTCCACCAGCGGTTGTAGATGCTGTTGTCGTGGTTGCCGGCGCACGAGACGGCGACCTTGAAGAAGTCGGGGTACTTGAGGATCGCGGCCGTCGACATGAAGCCGCCGCCCGAGTGGCCCGTGATGCCCACGCGCTCGCCGTCGATGAAGTTGTGGCGGGCGGCCAGCTGCTGCACGGCGACCTTCTTGTCCTCCAGGCCGTAGTCGCGCAGGTTGCCGTAGCCGTAGTTGTGGTACCACTTCGAGCGCGAGGGGTGGCCGCCGCGGTTGCCCACCGTGATGACGACGAAGCCGAGCTGCGCCAGGCGGTCGACGCGGTTCATCGAGCGGTTCCATGCGGTGTTGACCGCCTCGGTCTGGGGACCCGGGTAGACATACTCGATGATGGGGTAGCAGCGCGTGGAGTCGAAGTCGAAGGGCTTGTACATCACGCCGTAGAGGTCCGTCACGCCGTCGCCGGCCTTGACGGTGAAACGCTCGGGGAAGCGGTAGCCCGTCTTCAGGAGCTGGCTGAAGTCGGCCGTTTCGAGATCCATGACCTTCTGGCCGAGGCTGTTGCGAAGCACGGTCGAGGGCGTGGTGTCGACGCGCGACGAGTTGTCGACGAAGAAGCGCGTGTCGTCGGCGAGCGAGATGCCGTGCTCCAGGTCGACGTCGCACAGCAGCTTGAGCCCCGTGCCGTCGTAGCGGACGCTGTAAACATAGGTATAGTAGGGGTTGCCCTCCTCGCGGCCGTTGGCCGTGAAGTAGACCGTCTGGGTCTTGTCGTCGGCGCCGAGGATCTGGTCGACGTGCCACTCGCCGCGCGTGAGCGCGTTCAGGAGCCGCCCGTCGGCCGTGTAGCGGTAGAGGTGGGCCCAGCCGTTGCGCTCAGACCAGTGGAGCAGCTCGCTCCCGCCGTTGACGAGGCGCGGCGCGCGGTTCTCGATCGAGGTGTTCATCTTCTCGGCCACGACCGTGCGGCACGAGTCGGCGTCGACATCGACGGCGCACAGGTCGATGCGCTTCAGGTCGCGGCTCGTGCGGGTGAAGTAGAAGGTCTTATCATCGCCCAGCCAGAGCCGCTTGGCCGGTTTCTCGTAGCGGTCGGCGTGGGTGCGGGCCTTGCGCTGGATCTCGACGGTCTGCTCCTTGAAGGCGCCGGCGCGGATGACCCGGCTCGTCTTGTTCGCGAAATCGAACAGATAGAGCGAGGCCACGGGGCCCTCCTCGCCGGGCATCTGGTACTGGTAGGTCTCCAGCTTGGGACGCGGCTGCGCCAGCACGTCGATGACCCACAGGTCCTTGATCTTGCGGCTGTCGTTGCGTACCAGGGCGAAGCGGCGCGAATCGGGCGACCAGACGATGCCCGCCCCCGTGCGCTTGTCGATCTCCTCGTCGGTGGCGTAGGGGTCGTAGGCGGTGTAGCCGTAGGAGAAACGGCGCTCGCCGTCGGTGGTCAGGCGGTGCTCCATGACCGTCGAGTCCTTCTCGTCCTTCATGACCTTGAGCAGGTTTTCGCGGTCCATGTAGTAGAGGTCGTAGCGCTTGCAGTAGACGGCCCACTCGCCGTCGGGCGATATGCTGGCCCACTGGGGGTACTCCTTCTCCTTCTCTTCGGAGGTGATGTCGGCGAGTGCGGCCGACGCGAGGTCGTAGCGGAAGCGGAAGATCTTCTTGCCGGGTTTCTTGCGGTCGCCCTTCTTCTTGTCGTCCTTCTCCTCCTCCTTTTTCTCCTCGTCGAGCGTGCTGCGGATCTCGAAGGTGAGGTACTTGTCGTCCTTGAGTTCGAGCTTAGCGAGCGGCAGGTGCTGCGAGTCGAACGGATCGCCCGTGATCTCGGTGATCCGGGCGGCCAGGTCGGCCAGATCGAAGAGCTCGCGCTTGGTGCGGGCCACGGGGTCGACGAGGTAGTACTTCACCCCTTCGGAGGTGCGGTAGCTGTACCAGAAGCGGTCCGAATCGCGGAACCAGTGGGGCGAGACCTCGGTCGAGTAGACCATGCGGTCGATCTTCGCGGGCGAGAACTGCTCGGCCAGCGCGTAGTTGGCTTTGGTCACGGGCTGCTGCGCCGCGACATCGGGCGTCGGTGCGACGCCGAAAGCCAGGAAAAGGGCGATGAGTGTTTTACGCATATCGGTGATGAGTGGTTTGTCGCCGCCGGCCGCCGCAGATCGGCGGTCCCGGACGGTATCGGACAAAAGTACGATCAAACGACAGAATAAACAATTTTTCAGACCGAAATGTTACCCTCCCTTTGAGGAAAATGCGGCGGTGGAAGCGGTGCCGTAGGGGAGCCGAAGGGGCGCCGCGGATCGCGGCGGCCGGGTTCGGGGCCCGTCAGGCCGGGCGCCCTGCGCGGGAGCCGGAGCGTTGTGAAGCGCCCGGACAAGGTCGTTATTCCCGTCGTAAATGTTGTCGTAAATCTTGCGGGAAAAGGAAAAGAGGTTACGGCAATTCGTAACCTCTTGACTGATAAGGTGGACCCAGAGGGGCATGATCCCACGACCTTCGGATTATGAGTCCGCTGCTCTGACCGACTGAGCTATGGGTCCGGAACGATCCGCGGATCGTTTTGCGGGGCAAAGATAGGAAAACTATTCCGAATCCGCAATTTTACGCCGTGACGGGCGAAAAAATATCGGATGGAGGGGCCGTATGCCTTCCGTGCTGCGGGGAAAGGTTTCCGTGCGGCATAAATTTTCCGCGCTGCGCTTGTTTGTTCGGAATAAATTCGTACCTTTGCCGCCGATTAAACATCACATTCAAAAACAAAAAACGAAATGAAAAAGGGTATTCATCCGGAGAATTATCGTTTGGTGGCGTTCAAGGACATGTCCAACGACCACGTGTTTTTGTGTCGGTCCGCCGTTTCGACAAAAGAGACCATCGAAGTGAACGGCGAAACCTATCCCGTGTACAAGATGGAAATCTCCAACACGTCGCACCCGTTCTACACCGGTAAGATGAAGTTGGTTGACACCGCCGGCCGCGTCGATAAGTTTATGAGCCGCTACGCAAAGCGCTACGATAAGAAGAACGCCGCGAAGTAATTCGCGTCGGTTTTCGCCGAACGACGGGCTGCACCGAGGGTGCGGCCCGTCTGTTTTTTGCGCGGCGGGGCCCCGGGGTCTGAGGACCCGGGAGAGCCGGCGGGGCCGCCGTCCCGGCACTCTGCGGCTTTTCAGCCGCACAGCCCGTAGCCGCCCCGGGCGGAGGGCTGTTTCTGTCGCTGTCGCTCCGAAAACCGGCCTCCGCCGGCTACGGGCCGGTCGCTCTCTCGATTCGGCTCGCCAGAGTCGTGCGCCCCGAAAAATTGCAGGGGATAATCCCGTTTTCTGAACAGCGGAAGGGATAAATGGTTATATTTGCTTCGTATATGGTCCCCAAAAGCATACAGTCATGAAACGCATCTTTGTCGTCGCGGGGCTCGCGCTTCTGCTCGGGTCGTGCATCCGCAAGCAGGTGGTGCTGGAGGTTGCCCAGCAGCGCGATTCGCTCACGTCGGTGGTCGTGTCGAAGGATTCGCTTATCAATGCCGTCTTCGAGCAGATCAACGCCATCTCGGAGAACCTCGCCCGCATCCGCACGCGCGAGAACCTGATAAACACCCCCGCAGAGGAGGGCGTGCGGCGTCCGATCGACGAGATCCGCAGCGACATCGACGCCATCGACCGGCTGCTGGAGCAGAACCGCGCCCGGATCGCTTCGCTGGAGCGGACGGCGGCGCAGCTGCGCCGTGCCGACGTGAAGATCGGGGCGCTCGAAAAGACGATCCGCGATCTGGAAGCCCGGCTGGACGACAAGAGCCGCGAGATCGAGCGGCTGCATGCCGAGATCGCCCGGATGGGAGCCGAGGCGGAGCAGCTGGTCGAGCAGGTGGCCCTCCGCGAAGCCGAGGTCGAGCAACTCCACGAGGAGAAGGAGGAGCTGGAGGAGCGGATCGACCATCTCCACACGGTCTACTATATCGTGGGCGAGGAGAAGGAGCTGCGCGATGCCCAGATCATCGACAAGCAGGGCTTCATCGGCCGCACGCTCACGGTGGGCCGGTCGGCGGGCGTGGAGAGCTTCACGAGCGCCGATGCGCGGCTGCTCGGCGAGATCGCCGTGGGCCATCGGCGCGTCAAGGTCGTCTCGTCGCATCCCGAGGGGAGCTACGAGCTGGTGACGGGGGCCGACAAGCGGGTCGAGAAGCTCGTGATCGTGGATCCCGACCGTTTCTGGGAGTCGTCGAAAGTGCTGGTCATCAGCTATAAATGATATTCACTACCGAACCATTCCGAACCATGGAGAGAACCAAACCGCAGTTCGTGGAGGCTGCCCTGAAGGAGAATTGTCCGGCGGATTGCAGCAGCTGTCCGACCTTTCCCGCCCCGTTTCGCCGGATCGGCGATTCGACCTATTGCCGTTTCGCCGAGGTGAAATACCGCACGGGCGAGGGCGTCTGTTTCCCCGGCGACCGGATGGTGCGCATCCTCTTCGTGCTGTCGGGCTCGCTGATGATCGCCCACGAGGAGGATACGCGCATGGCGACCTCGATGCAGTGCGTCTGTCTGGCGCGCGGCGAGCGTTACGAGGCCACGGCCCACGACGATACGCGCGTGGTGGTGCTCTCGCTCATCCACCGTATCGAGTTCTGCGAACAGGATATCTTCGATAGGACGATGCCCTACGACACGGCCGTCCCGACCGAGGCGGCACCGACGCTGACGATCCATCCGTCGATCGCCGCGCTGCTCGGCGAGCTGTTCGCCGTGAGGGAGCTCTACGACTGCGCGCGCTACCACAAGATGAAGGCCGCCGAGCTGTTCATGCTCATCAAGGTGCTCTACACGCCTACGGAACACGCCTACTTCTTCCAGTCGATGATCCAGCCCCAGGACAATTTCCGGGTCTTCGTGTGCAACAACTACGACAAGGCGCAGGGTGTCACGGAGCTGGCCGCGCTGGCCGGGATGAGCCTCTCGGTCTTCAAGCGCCGCTTCGCCGAGCATTTCAACGACAGCGTCTACCACTGGATGATGCGCCAGAAGGCGATGAAGATCTTCTCGGACATCCGCGACGGCGAGGACAGCACCAAGGCGCTGATGGACAAATACGGCTTCCGCCACTACACGCAGTTCAGCCGTTTCTGCAAGAACTACCTCCAGGCGACGCCCGCCCAGCTGATCTCCTCGATCAAGGAGGGGTAGCGCCCCGTCGGCCGGCCTGTACGGATTGCCGCCGCAGGCAGGCACCGCACGGAGGTGTCGCAGACGGGTGCCGCACGGCCCGCGTCCCGGCGGGCATCGCGCGCCGGAAAGAGCGCGAAGGGCGCGCCGCACGAAAAAAGGAGCTTCCGATCGACGGAAGCTCCTTTTTCGCGTAGCGGGACCTGTGCGCCTACTCCTCGGCGGGCGCTGCGGTGTCGAGCGGCCGGAGCCGGTCGTCGTCGGAGAGGAACAGGTCGTCGTCGCCGACGCCGAGCGTGCGGTAGTAGTCGTTCATCTCGTCGACGATCGCGCGGCGGCCGGCGTAGTTGGCCAGCAGGTAGGCGCGGTTGAGCTCGTCGAGCCGGCGGGTGAATGAGTCGGCTACCAGATCGGCCTGCGCGCCGTCGAAACGCAGGTAGTATTCGACGTACTCGATGATGTTGTGCACGTAGGCGCGCAGCAGCGCGTCGCCCTTCTCCGTGGCCGAGGCGTCGCCCTGGGCTCCGGCGACGTAGTAGGCTTCGACGAAGGGGTAGGTGTTGTCCTCGGTGAAGCGGATCGTCTCCACGGGCAGCCGCTCCAGCCCCAGGTCGAGCAGCTCGACGGCCTCCGCCGTGCGGTTCTGGCGCAGGAGCTCCTTGGCCACGCGGGCGAAGGCGTCGCGGGCGTGGGCCGCTTCGAGGTTGTACTGGATGAAGTGGTCGACGTAGACGCGCGGGTCGGCGAGGTTGCCGTAGCGGAACGTGTCGCGCAGCAGCGGCGCGGCGTAGTCGGGGTCGATGCGGCCGATCTCGCGGTAGTCCGTCGCCTCGGTGCGGATCGGCACCAGGCGGTAGGCGTAGCCGTCGAACTGGAGGTAGTCGATCAGCCCGAGCTGCTCGAAGATGTAGGGCTGCGTGAGGTAGATCGGCCGTTTCCAGTCGAAGTGGGCCAGCATGTCGAGGATCATCAGCTGCGGCTTGTCGACCGAGTTGCGCTTGAGGTCGATGTAGACCGTGTCGACCATCAGGTCGCGGTCCTCCTCGCGGACGATCCCCGCGTCGATGGCGTTCTGCTTGTCGACCGGGAGCGCCAGACGCCGCGTGGGGAAGTAGTCGGTGAGCGCCCCTTCGGCCGTGCCGTCGTCGAGGCGCACCTGCGTGCGCGGGTCGTCGCTGCGGATGAAGTCGATCGCCTCCTTGAGCTCGACCGTGCGGTCGATGCGCTCGTAGACGGGCACCTGGTCGTTGACGTAGGTGTACTTGTGCTTGGGCAGCGTGAAGGGAACGCCCGGAGCCTCGTAGGCGCGGCGCTTCATCTGGTCGATATACCACTCGCCGCCGAGATAGGAGGTGTTCATCACGCGCACGTCGGGGCGCACGCCGTAGACGTCCTGGTTGTTCCAGAGCGGGAAGGTGTCGTTGTCGCCGTAGTTGAGGATGATGGAGTTGGGCAGCGTCGTCTGGAGGTAGTTCCAGCCGATGTCGCGCGCCATGGTGCGGTGCGAGCGGTCGTGGTCGTCCCAGTTTTGGGCCGCGAGCAGCGTCGGGACGCCCAGGCAGACGAGGGTCGCGGCGGCTGCGGCCGCCGTGCGGTTCCGGCGGAGCGTCTGTCCCAGCAATTCGTAGAGCGCCAGCACGCCGAAGCCGATCCAGATCGAGAAGGCGTAGAACGACCCGGCGTAGACGTAGTCGCGTTCGCGCGGCTCGCCGGGCGAGGTGTTGAAGTAGAAGACCA